>CAYUIF010000003.1:0-156278 GCA_964444755.1 uncultured Alphaproteobacteria bacterium
ATTTGTGTCGACACCGCAAACATTCAAATGCAGAGAACCCATTGCACCCCAACACACTTATTTTGGAATTCGGGCTTCTCCTTCTATGATACTTGGATTGATTTAATAATGCCCTTTAATACCAACACCGCCTTGTGGGTGAGGCGATTCTATATATTCGTAGAACATAATGGAGGTCGAGCAGGAACTACTCTTGGCGTGAGTGATGAGTTCTGTACGGAAAGCGGCCTCGGTAGTGGAGACTACGGTTGGTACAATGGAGATCTCTCTGCCAATCACGGACAATGGGGCTGGGCTGCGTGGACACATGGACAGGGTTTGGCACTGGTGACAGCCGCTCATCCGTACCGGATGACGTTTGCCGGTGTTGAAGCGCCGGTTCGTCTGGCCGTTTCTGCAGATGGCGGTTCATTATTAGCCTCTTGGTTACCGGACTCGTCGTTATATCTTTTGTCCGTAGCGAGCAATGGAGGCACGTTATGGTCAAGGCAATGTA
The DNA here is from genome assembly GCA_964444755.1 of uncultured Alphaproteobacteria bacterium. Lineage (GTDB taxonomy): Bacteria > Electryoneota > RPQS01 > RPQS01 > RPQS01 > JAHJDG01. Next base: position 497 of record CAYUIF010000003.1, read on the forward strand.
ACGATATTCGCGGCATTCCAACGGATGTGTTGAGCATGCCTAATGGTGACTGGATCGTGACCGGAAACCTGAGTGAACATTCCGTGGGCAGACGGATTTTTGCCACTCATCTTGATGCTGATGGAGACCGGAATTGGATGTTTGATTTTGGACATACCGGATCGGATATAACCGTATCGGATATTGAGAATACACACGATGGAGAACTTGTTCTGGCCGGGACAATAGATGGATCTCCCTATTTAATAAGAACCAGTGTGGACGCCGTGTCGGCATGGGCTGAGGTGTCTCATCTTGAAGCAATCCCAAGCGATAGCGGGATAAATATTGTATTTGATGTTGACTATCAAGTGGGCGTTTCCACATACGAGATATTCAAGAGAAGAAGTCCCCATTATCCCTTCCAACTTGCCGGCAGTGTCATCGCCTCACAAACAAGCGGTTCGTATTGGCCGTACTGTTTTCAGGATTTCGGTGCGGGCGGACCGTGGACTTACTGTATTTCGTTTTTGACAACCTCTGGTCGAAGGTACGAACTTCCCGAATTGACGGCCAGTGTTGATCGAACGACCACCGTGATTTCGAGTTTTTCCGTATATAACTCAACCGATGTCGTTATCGAGCTGGAATCAAGTTTTGAATTCGCGAACTCTGGTTTTCTGATCAATCGGAGAGACACGGCATCGTCCTACGAACTAACGGTTGTTCGCTTCAATTCTATCGGAAGCAGTTATAGTGCTCACCGATATCGTGCTATTGATGATAATGTGGTTGATGGGGCGTATATTTACACACCTTCATCTATTGATTCAATCGGCAGGATTATCCGACATTCCGAACTATCCGTTTATATAGAAATAGACAATCATCCTGCCGATGCTATAGGTAATCCGTTGAACTATTCTCTCACAGCCTATCCCAATCCTTTTAACCCATCTACGACCATCAAGTTCTCGCACTCGCGAAGGGAAGAAGTGGAGATCAATATCTTCGATATCCAAGGCCGGGTGGTGAAGGAGATTGTCAGAAAAACCTATCAGCCCGGCATCTATCAAGTCCCGTTTGACGGCTCGGAGCTTCCTGCCGGGCTATACTTCGCCCGCTTGACCATGCCGGGATTTACTCAAACGCAGAAGATGGTGCTGTTGAAATGATTCCGGCGGGGTCAGCGACCCCGCTCGACGGAAGGTTGCGGAGGGTCTGGGAATCCTCCTCGACAAAGCGGTTAGCCGGGCAGGCTGAGAGCCTGCCGCGGCGAGATTGGTCCATTACTCACAGCGAAGCGGGCACAGCACGCTGTGCCCCTACGAAATACCGGGCGGGTACAGTGGCTTTACCCGCCCCTACAAGAAACGGGCGCGATGAATCGGCCCCGACAAATTGAAAACAAGTTCTCTTTTTGGATAACGCAACTATGAACCGTGCATTTGTTTTAATCGTTTTGGTACTGACGCTGGCGGCGATCAGCCTCGCGCAAACTCCGCCACCGCAACTGACCGTGAATGTCAACGAACCATTAGCTCCGTGGCGAGCCTATTACAACTCGCAAGCCGAATGGCCGCGCAGCCACGGCTATAAGCCGTTCAAGCGGTTCGAGTGGGATCTGTATCAACGCAGCTTCCGCGACGGCACCGTACCCGCCGGAGCTTACTGGACCGCTCTCGAACAACGCAGCCGGATGGACCGCGTGACGCTCGACGAACCGTGGACCAACCTTGGCCCCGCCAATCACGGCGGACGCACCCGCGTTATTCGTTTTCATCCCGACAATCCGCAGATCATGTTTGCGGGCGCGGTGAGCGGCGGACTGTGGAAGTCCACCGATGCCGGATTAAGCTGGTTGCCGTTTACCGATCAGCTTTCCAACTTGGCGGTGGGCTGTTTTGAGATCGATCCGACGAATCCTCAAGTCATGTATCTGGGAACAGGTGAAGGCTATTATAATGCTGACGCCGTGAGCGGAATCGGTCTGTTGAAAACCGTCAATGCCGGAGCGACGTGGGAGCCGACCGGATTGAACTGGCAGTACAACGCCGGACAATCGGTATTCCGCATTGCCATTGATCCGCGCAACGGACAATACGTGCTGGCCTCCACGCAACAGGGAATCTACCGTTCCACCAATAGCGGACAAACCTTCAGCAATGTGCGGAGCGGCAACTTCAACGAACTGAAGCGCGATCCGCTAAATCCCGACGTGCTGCTGGCCGGAGCGGGCTATCCGTGGGGCGCGGCTGATAACGGGATCTATCGTTCTATAAACAACGGCCAAACCTGGACCCATATTACCACCGGCTTGCCGAGCTCGAACAATATCGGGCGGGTGGTCATCGCGTTTTATCCGGCCAATCCGCAACTGGTGTATGCCGGAATCTGCGGTTCCTTCAGCTATAACGGCTCGCAGATGATCGGCATTTATCGCTCGCTGGATAACGGCTTGACCTGGACGCAGATGTCCCAGAATGGAACCAATCATTACGCGTCGCAGGGCTGGTATGATATGGCCCTGGCGGTCAATCCCGAAGACGGCAATATGATTTTCTCGGCCGGATTGGATTGCTACCGCTCGATCAATTCCGGCGGAATTTTTACGCAGCTTACTCGTTGGTGGCAGGACTTCGGCCGTCCCGATTATGTTCATGCCGATCAACACGAACTGGTGTTCCATCCCACCAACAGCGGTGAACTATGGGACGTGACCGACGGCGGCATCTTCCGTTCGACGAACCTGGGAACATCGTGGACGGAAATGAGCAACGGGTTCATCACCTTCCAATACTACGCGATGGGCAATGCCACCCTCGACACCGCCTTGGCCTACGGCGGCACGCAGGACAACGGCACATTCCGCTATGGCGGCAGCTCCGATCATGAAGCCATTTACGGCGGCGACGGCGGTTACTGCGTGGTGGACTATACCGACAACAACACGATCTATGTGGAATACCAAAACGGCAACCGCAGCCGCAGCGACAACGGCGGTCAGACTTTTCATGACATTAACGGCGGCATAGACGGCAACGGGGCGTGGGTTACGCCGATGGTGCTCGACCCCTTTGATCATCTGACCATCTATACCACAACCACGAACGGCAAAGTTTGGAAATCGCCCAATCAAGGCCGGAATAACAATTGGCAAACCGTCGGGCAAACCCTCGGCGGCAGTATGCAGGTGCTGGAAGCATCCGCAACGGTACAGGGACGGCTCTACGTCGGGACGGGCAATTCGGTTTATCGCTATGATACCAGTGCCGATACGTGGGTTGACATCACCGCCAATCTGCCGGGCGATTACATCACGCGGGTGGTGCCCGATCCGTTCGCTCCCAATACGGTTTATGTGACCGTTTCAGGATTCGGCGGCGGTCATATCTGGAAATCCACACAAGCAGGCGGCGCGTGGCAGGATATTTCCGGTAACTTGCCCAATGTCCCGTTCCAGGATATCGTCGTAGATCGCCGCGAGCCTTCCACCTTATATGCCGGCGGTGATATCGGTGTTTATGTTTCGGAGAACGGCGGTCAAACATGGCAGATTTTCGGCGAAGGCTTGCCCGCCGTGCGCGTAGATGATATGGATATGCAGGCCATTACCGGAGTACTGCGAATCGCCACTCACGGCCGCGGCATGTGGGAGATTCCCACCGGCAGCGCCACCATTTCCATGCTCTATCCCAACGGCGGCGAAAACCTGCAAATCGGCACCGCCATTGACCTCCGCTGGAGCGGCACATCCTTCGGCGGCACGGTAACGCTCGGTGTCAATCGCAACTATCCGGGCGGCGCCTGGGAAACTTTATTTGCCAACACCGCCAATGACGGCAGCGCAACGTGGACGGTCAACGGTACACCCTCGGATCACGTTCGCTTCCGCATTGCCCATGATACCGTCACCGAAGAATCCGATACGTCCAACAGTGATTCGCGGATCGTGCAGCCGTCACTGGATATTGTGTGGCCGAACGGCGGCGAAACCGTGTTGTCGGGCGTGCGCACGAACGTCCGGTTTACCCGCACGCTGGTCACCGAGAACTTGCGTTTGGAATTGAACCGCGACTATCCCGCGGGGGAATGGGAACTGCTGTCCGATAACGTGTACGAAGATTCGGCCGTTACGTGGACGGTGCGGCTGCCGGCCGGCGATCATGCGCGAATGCGGTTGACTTCCGTTGACCGACCGGAAATCTCGGTGGTTTCGGAAAGTGATTTCATCCTCCGCGCTCCGGTGATGTCCATCGTGTCTCCTAATGGCGGCGAAGCGCTGCCCGCCGATGTAGCTACCACCATTCAGTGGTCGGCCACCGAGCATACCGAACGCGTGCAGATTCGCTTGAATCGCGATTATCCCGATGGCGAGTGGCAGATTCTTTCCGCTACCACCACTAACGATGGCGAGCAGGCGTGGACGCCGACCGGTCCCGCTTCCGATCACTGCCGCATTCGTCTGTTGACCATTTTCGATCCGCAAACCTACGTAGAAAGCGTGGCGGATTTCTCGATCACGACGCTGGCAACGGACGAAACAACGGCAATGCCGACTGATTTCGTATTAACCGAACCGCATCCCAATCCGTTCAATCCCAGCACGCAAGTCACGCTGGAGTTGCCGTCTCGCACTCGGGTAACGGCGCGAGTCTATAACCGACTGGGACAAGAGGCGGCAACCTTGAACAACGGGCTGCTGGAAGCGGGACGTCATACGCTGACCTTCGACGGCAGCGAGTTGCCCAGCGGATTATACTTCATCCGCCTCGAAGCCTACGGTCAAACGCGGATGATGAAGGCGGTGTTGATTAAGTAATGTTTCTGAGGCGAGTGTGTACCCGCCTCGGTTTTCTTAAGCTTGGTATGTCGAAAATCCGTGCAAATAGACAGGAGCTGCGCTGTAAACGATTAACTCTGATTCACTGGAGGTGTCACATGTTTGGCTGCATCTTTCGCGCGAGAACGCTGCACCCGTGCTGGAGTCTCATCGCACTTCTTTTTCTTGCCGGATCCGCCGTTGCCCAGTGGGGTGCGCCGACGGTGGAAACGCTATCCGGGGTAACGGCCGGAGTTCAAAAGGAGGTTGGTCCCCATTCCATCGCCGTTAGTACGGCCGGATTTCTGAACGTCGTCTGGACCGAATCCCGACCGCTTCCGCCCGGCGGCCATTGGATTCTTACTACGGATAATCACTATGGCGGTAGCTGGGGAGCGCCGGATACGGTCAATACGGCCGATCAAGTTGCCTTCAATCCTGTGATTGCCGTTTCGCCGGTGAATCATTGGGCTTATATTGCTTACGAAGCCAATGATACGCTGTTTCTGGCGTATCACCTGCTACCCGGCTGGTTTCGACTTCCGATTGCCACTGCTCCGCTCTATTTGTGCTGCCCGACGATTGATGTGGACGATTCGGGTGTTGTTCACTTAGCCTGGATCGGCGAAGCCGATTTTGTCGAGGAATTCCATATCGGCTATGCCACCGTGACCGATAGCGTGGTTACCCAACTGCTTATCCACACCGGTTTAGGCGTGTTCGGATTAGGCGCGGCGCCCAGCCTTACCGCGACTCCCAACGGCGCGGCCCATATCACCTATCGCAACGGCGATTACGAAGACTATCATATCGTCCATACCTGCAACACCGGACTGAACAGCACCGAGTGGTCCGAAGTACCGCTATTCACCTCCAATCAGGAAGATCTCACATCACAAATCATTGCGGATGATTTGGATTTGCACGCGGTGGTCTGCGGCGATGACGGCTGGGGAATGCCCGCGCATCTGTACTATTTCTACAAACCGGCGCGCGGTGTGTGGTCGCAGCCGGAATTGGTATCGGGCACTTACAACGCCGTCGGCGGAACCATCGCCGTTGATCCCTCCGGCGGTCCGCATATCCTCAGCATGGAACGCAGCGGCAACCTTCTCACCGGCAACATTCTCTATTCCGAAATACAGCCGAATTGGATGTGGGCAACGAATGTCCTCGTCGGCACCGACTATTATAATCCGTTTCTGGTAATCTCCCCCAATGCCTACGGCCATGTCATGTGCAACACGGGCGGAACCACCGGCAATTATTCGATCCGCCATTTATGCAGCCAAAATCCGTTGGCACTGTTGCCGCATGCCGTAGTCGCGCCCGATACGCTGCGGTACGGACAGGTTCGCGTCGGATTGGATTCCACGCGTATTCTGGGCATCTCCAACGAAGGACAGGCTCCTTTAGTGGTAGATACGATCATTTGCTCGCATGGTTTTTTCACCGAATTCACGACCTATCCGGCAATCATTGAACCGGCACAAGCGTTGTATATCACAGTAACCTTCGCCCCCACGCAAGCGCTGGATTATGAAGGCTCGTGCGATATCTATTCCAACGATCCCGCGGATATTACCTCTATACCGCTCTACGGCAGCGGCGCAATCAATCTTGATCCGACGCCGTTTGCCCGGGCGTTACCGGCGGACAGCAGTATTGATCCGTGGTGGCAATTACCGTATGTTCGATTTGTGTGGAATTCATCCTCTGATCCCGAGGGGGCTGTCATTTCGTATCAACTGCATGTGTATATTCCCGACGATCCTCCGCCATGGGAATATAATCTCGCCACGCAAGATACATCGGCATTGGTCGAAATTCCGCTGCCCGTCTTAGATGAGCCGACGGAGTTCCGCTGGACAGTACACGCCACTGACGGATTCAATACCATCAATGCCAGCAACGGAACGGGTGTGTTCTTCATCATGATTGAAGCGGCGGAAGATCCGCCGGCGCTGACGCCGTCATCGTTTGCGCTTACTGCCTATCCCAATCCGTTCAATCCGACGGCTACGATTCAATACCATCTGCCTCAAGCGGGCGAGGTTTCGTTGCGGGTGTTCGATGTCACCGGTCGCGTGGTCAGCGAGTTGGCTCGCGGCTATCAAACCGCCGGACAGTACACAATACACTTCGACGGCGCGGCTTTGCCCACGGGAATTTACTTTGCCCGTCTGGAAACCGGGTCTGCCCAGCGAACTTATAAACTGATGCTGTTGAAATAGGCGGTTATCCGAACATTACCTGTGGGGGTAAGAACATGAAGGTGTTGCGCGGCTGGATTGTTTGCTTGCTGGTTTTAGCTGGTACGGCGTGGGTACGGGCGGAGACGTTTGTCTCCACGGATGTGCCAGTGGCGATTCCCGACGGACCCAGCGGAATTGCCCAGTCGTTTTTGACGATTACCGAAAACCGCGAGATTCTCGATCTCAACATCACGGTCTGGATCACCCATCCGTTTGTGGGCGACTTGCGATTATACTTGGAAGGGCCTGACGAAACGGTGCGGCGGCTGGCCAATCGCTGCGGACACGACGGTAACAACTACACGGCAACCTGTTTTGACGATACGGCTGCTGTGTTCATTTGTGATGGCGATCCGCCCTATACCGGTCGCTTCGAACCGGATCAGCACTTGATTGAGTTCGACGGCCTTTCGACGCAGGGCACCTGGATTTTCCGCGTTACCGATAATTACGCCGGTGATGTAGGAACGATCACCGCCTGGCAACTGGACATCGTCCTCGGTGATACGTTAAGTGCGGATAATCCGGTTGTGCCAATGCCTCGCGATATCGGCTTTACGGCGGTTTATCCCAATCCGTTCAACGCCTCCGCAACCATCACTTTTTCCGTCCCGCAACCGGAGGCGGTGAAGCTGGCGGTGTATGATGTCACGGGCCGGATTACCAAAACGCTGACCGATCAATTCTATACAGCCGGGGACTATCGACTGACTTTCGATGGGGCGCGGTTGCCTTCGGGACTTTATTTTGCCCGTCTGGAAACGGATCGCACCGTTCGGACGTGCAAAATAGTGTTGATGAAGTAGCCGTCATCCTTCCCAATTTCCATGACCACTAAAAAGCGGGGCGGCACGTTTGTTGCCCCGCTTCCATTCCACTATGAAAAATATCTTCCTGTTGCTGTTACTTCTGCCCACGCTGGGGCTGGCTAAATCCAAGCCGGATACGTTGTGGACGCGGTTTGTTGATCATGCTGCCATCGCCCGCGCTGTGCAGGCCTGGGATGGGATGCCACTAACTGAACAATCGAGCCTTGGCGCGATTGATACGCTTTCATGCCTAACTCCGGAAGCGCTATGTGCCAGTCCCGACGGCGGCGTGGTGATGGCAGCGACATTCACCCGCAACAGCGATACTACCAAAACTATTGTTGTCTATAAAACAGATGAAGCGGGTGAACCGCAATGGACGAAGTTCTATCGCCGCGGTCGGAGCAGTTGGGCGGCCGATCTGCAGCCCGCCCGTGACGGCGGCTATTTACTGGTCGGGACGATGGAATCGCTCACCCCGGGACTGACGCAAGTCTGGATTTTGCGGTTGAATACCGAGGGCGATACGCTGTGGACGCGCATGTACCGCGCTCATCATTATAATTTTGCCCGACGGATTCGCGAATTACCCCATGGCGGCTTTGTGGTCGGGTTGACGGCCTATGTGGATCGCGTTGCGTCTCCCGGTACGATGAATATCATAACCTACGATTCCGCCGGAACTCCGCAATGGGGCAGCACTTATCGCGATTCGTTCAGCTTGGCGCTGAACGAATTAATGGTCACCCAATCGGGCAATTTTCTTCTCCTCGGCTGCAAACCGGGAACGACTCCCGCCTGCGTAGTTTATGCCGATGGATATACTGGAGTTGTCATCTGGCAAAAGACCTTCTCAAGCTGGGCAAGCATCGCCAGCGCCTGCGAGACTAAAGGTCGTGATTTCCTGTGGCTGGGACATGTCTGGAATCAAACGGATTTGCCGGTTCCATCCCTCATGCGCATTGATCGCAATGGTGACTCGCTGGAATGTCACCTTTTTGAAAACTCCGATCTGTCTTATATGATTGAATTGGATGATAGACGGTTAGCGGCCTCCGGCTCGGGCGATTGCGGCGCGTCCGGCGCGGGTTGTTGGACAGGAATAATTGATTTCTCGGGAAAGATTCGCGACTCTTGTTTATTATGCGGTCGTGGTTCCATTGATTTCCCGCCGGAAATCGAACCCTATGGTTGGCCGCAGGATTCGAGCCGAAAGTATCATCGAGGAATGCAGATTTGCAAAACCCGCGATGGCGGACTGGCGGTTGCCGATCGGATTAGTCAAGATACTTCGCAATGGCATGATCTCCCGTTCCCTGAAGGCGATGTCTGCATGATTCCTTTTGATGTGCTACTCATCAAGTGTTCCCCAAAATTCGCTCGTTAAGGATATCCGCACAATCGCAACCAACTTTCAACGGATAATGCCCAAATCATCTTCAAAAAAACTTGCACCCCAGTTCGCGAAAGTCCTCTTCGAAACTTATCCCGGCGCCATCTGCGCGCTGAACCACAAGGGCGCGTTTCAATTGGCGGTGGCCACGATTCTTTCCGCGCAATGCACGGACGAGCGGGTGAATATCGTTACCCGCGATCTGTTCAAGAAATACCGCACTCCGCAGGCGTTCGCGGAAGCGGATCAAGCCGAATTGGAAATAGATATCCGCTCCACCGGATTCTATCGCAATAAAGCGCGCTCGATAATCGGTTTTTCCAAAGCGATTGTCGAACAATTCGGCGGGGAAGTGCCGCGTGACTTGGATATTCTGGTGAAGCTGCCGGGCATCGGCCGCAAAACCGCTAACGTGATTCTCGGCACGGCGTTCGGTATGGCCACCGGTGTGGTCGTAGATACGCACGTGGGAAGACTCTCACAGCGGATGGGACTCACCGCCGAAGAAGATCCGGTGAAGATCGAGCAGGATTTAATGGAGTTGCTGCCGCAGGAAGACTGGATTGCCTTCGGCCATGCGATGATCTGGCACGGGCGGCAAATCTGCAATGCCCGCAAACCCAAGTGCAGCGAATGCCCCCTCGCCGCCGACTGTCCCAAAGTGGGTGTGACCAATAGCGATTAGAAAGTCTGGTTCGCAGATCTATGCAAGCGGGCGGTCATCATGACCGCCCGCTTGCAAGTAATCACTTGGCACTCAGGGATTACTTCAGCAGAATCAACTTGCCGCTGCGCGCCGACTCTCCGGCGGTAACCCGATATAGATAGATACCGGATGACAACTCCCGTCCGTCAAAGATCATCCGGTGGGTTCCGCTGTTCAAAATGCCATAATCCGTACTCATCACACTTCTGCCCGCGATGTCAAAGACATCTATCCGCGTGGAAACCGCTTTGGATAACTGAAAGCTGAGCATCGTCATCGAATTGAAGGGATTGGGCGCGGCCGGATATAATACCCAACTCGCGGGAGTCGAAACCGGCCATCTTTCGTCAGCGGACATCATTTCCCCGGAATTGTACTGCTGAATTAAAGTCGTCGCGTTTAGGTTCAGGTCATCATGATCAGCCCCGAATACAAAGGCCGCAACAATCGTATCGGATGTACCGGGAAGCAAGGTGAAATCGCCCGTGGACATGATATAATCGCAGTCGGACGGAATCGGCAACTCGCTGAAGAGTCCCGGCGTCATTCTGTCCCATAAGCCCTCATCGTAATTCAAACGAACGGCACCGGGCGGCGAAAAAACGCCAAAGGCCGTCAGCCCTTTGTCGTCCGGTGTTTTAACCAATACCGTCCCGAAGTATCCGACATTGTGATCCGCATTAACCGGAACCCATCCCGGCGAACCGTTATCGTCCCCATCGTACGTATACGCCATCTCGAGCGTGGTATCGCAGAGGCTTATATCATCTCCTGAATCCATTCGCCCCCCCGCCAAGGTTCCTGCTACAAATCCAAAGCGGGCGCGATTAATCATGACGGTTCCATCATTATGGATAATGTACATCACTATGATCGCATCTCGAAGCTCCAGTCTATCAAACTCCAGTAGGCGGACCTCCATGCGCAAACCGACCCCGCCGCGTACCGTATCTTCGGGAAATGGATGCAGCGTAGAATCGCCGCGCGAACGCCATTCCGTGTCACAGTGGTCATCCACTTGATAGTATGCCTCGATATCTCCCCAGATCGTGCCCATCCCATCGGCACCGTACCATTGACCGTTCCATTCATTGGGCCATGTCTCGGGGCGGTCGCTGGTCGCCACCACCGGTTGTGGTCCCGGCGGCGGCCATTTGGCGTAACCGGGAACGGGTTCAAATCCCCAAAATACCCCTCCGCCGGGAGGCCCATCCGAATTGCCTCGAGGACCATCGCTGGTGATCACCGAATGCAGCGTGTCCCCTGAAGGATGAATAAACTCCACCGCCAATAACGGCGAAATATCGCCGGCGTATTCATTGCCGGTCCCGATGGGCCACTCCAAGGACAATTCTCCAAGGTTTCCCATCAGCCCGTAATTATAAAAGACCGTTCGAACACGATTCGTGTGCAGATAGCCTTTGGCACGATATTCAGGATTCCCGTATTGCGCCAAACCCATTGTTGCCAGCAAAAAAAACCCAAATATGATCGAGAGTCGTTTTAACATGATCAATACCTCTTTTATTGGTTTGGCGTTCTCTGTATTTGTCACTTTATCTTGATCATAAAATAATACACCTGATTCAGATTTTCAAGGCATCAACAAGATCGTACCCAATTTTAAACGGTTAACCATTGAATACGTTTCGAACCTGTGGAATCAGGAATCCGTACTATTTGCAAGCGGGCGGCCTATGAGCCGCCCGCTTCATGTGTGAATCCGTCGAATTTCACTTGAGCAGCAGCATCTTGTGCGTCAATCGCCGGCCGTGAAAATCCAGCGTGTAGAAATAAAGTCCGCTGGCCAGAGTGCTGCCGTCGAAGGATAGCTCATACGATCCGGCGGACAAAACCTCGTGCATCGGCTGCGCGACAATCTCCCCCGCCACATTATAGACCGTCAACCGTGCCAATCCCGGATTGGGCAGCGAAAAGCCGATGGTCGTGATCGGATTGAACGGATTAGGATAGTTTTGGGCAAGGCGCGGCGATTCGGGCAGCAATCCTTGGCGTTCATCGTCCACCGCCGTCGGCGCGCGATAGAAGAAGGCCTGCGCGGTCAAGCAGTAATTCGGTTCGGTATGTCCGGTGTAGTTATAGTTACAATCAGCACAGGTTTGACCACTCACGCAATTGGGATTGGTGGGACGGCAGAGGTTCTCGTAGGGCTGGATTTCATAGTAGAAATCCACCGTTTCACCGGGCGAAAAGTTCTCCAAGTAATTATCCCACGGCGGTACGCTCGCGCCCGGACACCACCCCGCACGAGGATATTCCCACGTTCCGCCCTGCGGACTGCACGGATTCGTGCTGCAATCCCCCCGCCACAGATTGTGTTCGAAGAAATCTATCCCCGCCCACACCCGGTGCCACTTGTTGGAGAATTCCGCGGCATTGTGGGTGTTCCCCTGTCCGTGTCCGGTACAGGTGACTCGGACCTTGATCTGATCGGTAAGGGGGTCGGTTGCGACGGGAATGGAGAGAATATGGTCTTCGGGCGGATTATCCGGATCGCCGTATACCAGATAGCCGAAATCCCACAAATTGATCACCCGATACGGCTCAAGATCGGGCTGACCTTCAATACACTCGAAAGTAGCGGTGATCAGCCAACCGCGATTGCCGCCGATCCAGGTAGTGATATACAAGCTGAATGTGACGCTGTCGTGGAGCAGAGTTTGATAATCAGTAACATCATAATCCCAACTGCAGCTTCCCGGTCCGCCGCCGCCGGTGATGTCGTAGGGGGTAATGAACCGCGCGATTTCGTAGCGCTCATCGGTGCTGTCAGTCAGCGGCACCAGAATGAAGAGCTGACCGAGACGATCCCACGGATCGCAATCGCCCGGCGATCCCGGACAACCGAGCGTCAAATGCAGCGTGATCTGCGAGTATTCCCGACCGGCGGGAAAATAGAAACTGGCTACATGGGGATCGGCCCAATTCACGAACTCTTGAGTGAAAGTCGTGATGGTGGTCGTATCACCGGGATCGGCATATACCACACTTAACGTCGTAACGATAGACAGACCAAACAGAAAAATTCTAATCACATTCATGACCACTCCAAGACGATGCGGCTGAGTATTAGCCTAAGTTATAAGAGTGGCTCGTCATATGCAAACCGGGAATATTCCTTATTGTGCGATTTTGCTTGTAATCGCTGGTTTCCTTGAGTATATTGTAACTTAACGTAGCGGTACCGCTTGCATCATTGCCCGAGTCATCCATGTCTGACCATTACGTTCTATTTGCATCCATTTATAAGCATTTACCGCCGTGCCAAGGTTATTGGAGCGGCGTTTTTTGTTTTCAGTCTAACGCAAGGAAAGACCATGATGTGCAAAGCTTTCGTGATCGGGATGCTGGTTCTACTCGCATCGTGCGTTTCAGCCCAACCAACTACGCCGGATACACTTTGGACCCAACGATTAGGATCCTTAGAACGTAATGATAATGGAATGGATGTCCAACAAGCCACCGATGGCGGATTCCTGGTATTGATCAGGGGGGATTCCGATAGTAATCCGGGCCGGGTCGTGAAACTTACCTCCACCGGTCAGGTGGTTTGGGAGCATATTACTCGGCACTCCGGGTACGATATCATTACCTATCGCATGGTTGCTACTCCCGACAACGGTTGTATTTATATCGGACTCGACATCTTAGCAGGCACGGTAACAGTGAAGCTGGACGAAGACGGTGAACCGGTCTGGATGGAATCTTTCCAAGGAACCCGGAGTATCTACTTTCGGTTCATCTGTCTATGCGAGGACGGCGGGTGTGCGGTGCTATCGGATACCGAAGGCACTGACCGTTTAGCAGTGATTCTTCGCTATAACAGCGACGGACAGCTCTTATGGCCGAGCTGGTTTTTTTATGGGGATGTCACCCCCAATGGATTTACGAAGGCCGCCGATGGTGGCTTTCTGATCGCCTGCTTCCGGATAGATGGTAATGCTTCCACCGCCATCAAGTTTAGCGCCCAAGGTGACAGTCTATGGTCGCGATATGTTATTAATAATGGAACCCTTGCCCAAGCTACGTCGCTTTGTACCACCATGGACAACGGCTTCACCATGGGCGGATTTGGACAAGCCCCACCTCCATATTACGGCGGTTTTGTCGCCAAGCTGGATTCGAATGTGCAGATGCAATGGATTCAAGCCGGATTTGGGACTTCGAATGAGTATCCCCTGAGTTTGGTTCAAGCTGGAAACGGACACTTCTTTGTAACCGGCGGCTGCTCCTATATCCCCGGTAATGATTGTGATCTGTGGGTTGCCGAACTGGATACTATAGGCACACAGCAGTGGGTATGGCATTACAGCGATTTTGGCAGAGACTGTGGCAATGCGGTTAGGGCAGTTCGGGAGGGGGGATGTATTGTTGCAGGGACTATCACTCAAACGCTTTCCGGCATGGACGCATTCGTGGTTCGCTTTGCGCCCAGTCAGCCCAATTCAACACCGGACCCGTTCCGTCCGACCGGATATTCGCTCGCTCAAAACTATCCGAATCCCTTCAATGCAACTTCGGAGATTCTATACTCCATACCGCAGGCGGAATATGTCCGTTTGTCTATTTTCAATATAGTAGGCCAAGAGGTAGCAGTGTTATCGGACGCGATTCAAAGTGCCGGGCAACACCGTGTTCAGTGGAATGGCCGTGATGCAATGGGAAATGATCTAAGCAGCGGAATATACTTGTACCGGCTTGAAACGACGAGTTTTCAGAATATCAAAAAGATGATCTTGCTCCGCTGAGATGCAAAGCTATCCTAAGCTTTCCATTACAATTCACACGGGAAGAGGGTATTCTTCCCGTGTTTTTTTCAATTGTAATCGGCGATCAGTGTTCAGTGCTCGCCCCCTCATTACCCGCAATCGGTGAATTTTGAATCAATGGAGGTACTGGGGATTTTACGCTTCATCTAACGGTATCCAAATTAATCCTCGAATTCACTATATGTGTTTATAATTAATACATCTGTAAATATGGTTGTGGTAATTTTCTCTGCAGCAGATATTTGAGTCAGCCTTTTTATTCACAATAATCAGCGAGTTAGAAAAATCAGCACACTATTGTCGAACACTTCCTATTTCATTGTTTTTCTATATCTTCAATTATCCGTTCCCAATGGAGAATATTTCCCCGCTGGGGAGTTCTGTTGCACTCGGCGGGGATATACTGTATATTCTCAAGGTTAGCATCGCGGTGGTTGATCCGGGGCTTCGGAAGACCCACTCTTCCCGTTTCCACCGACTTGCACAGCATAAGGATGGACGATGATACCTCGTCAGGGCAAACCTGCTGAGATCCCTCAGCTTAAGCACCTACCGGATCCGGCCAGCCTATCCGCCGGCAATCTCCAAGATGTCGAACGATTCTTGGATTTGTCGCGGACGATTCTGAACTCCGCCGGTGAAGGCCCGACCCGCGCCGCGTTTTTGTCCGAAACCTCCGGCTTGTTGCTGCGGTTTTCGGGAGCCGATGTGCTGGAGTTGCGGCACCGTGACGGCCCGTTGCGTTATCGCTGGCGGGCGGTGTGGCAGCCGCGCATCGCGTTCGGATTCCGCCTGCTGAACGAATCGAATCCCCGCACCGAACTGTGCCTGCCCGAACGCACAACCCTCGAAAAACTCTGCCGGATGGTGCTGAACCCATCCTTGCGCGACGAGGCCGAACGGCTCACTCCCGGCGGCAGCTTTTGGACGAACGATGCAACTCGCCTTCCCAAATCGCTGACGGTTCGCAATTCCACGTTGCCCCAAATCGGAAAACCCAGACGGGATTGTCGCTCGCTGGCGATTGTCCCGTTTTTTTACAGCACATCCAATCGCGGAATTCTGATTTTAATGAGTGCGGAACCCGATCTGTTTTTGCCGCACGAGATCGGACACTACGAAGGCGTGGCGCAGACCTTGGGGCTGGCGCAAGCCGACCGCCACGCGCAATGGGCGCTGCGCGAGCGCATGAAGGAATTCACGTGTCTGTACGGTATTGCCCGTATCTCCGATCGTCCCGAATTGAATCGCGCCGAGAAATTGCAGCACATCGCCGATTTACTCCCGCCCGCCATGCAGCATCCCGATATCGCCGCCGTCCGCATTGATTTAGACGAATCCACGATTCTTACGTCCGGTTATCGCGCCGGGCGCTATCGGCGGCAGGCGGATATCATCATCCGCAACAGCAAGCGCGGTACGTTGGAAGTGGTTTATTTGGAAGGCAAATTGGAACACGTAGAAGGTCCGTTCCTGCCTGAAGAAATCCGCCTGATCAATGAAGTTGCCCGCCAAATTGCGCGACTGATCGAACGCGAAGAAGCTGAATTGCAAAAAAGTACTCTGGAACTGCAGGTGCGCCGCGCCGATTGTCTGGCTACGATCGGCCAGCTGGCGGCGGGCGTTGCCCATGAACTGAATGAGCCGTTGGGCGGTGTGCTGGGCTTCGCGCAGTTGGCAAAAAAAAGCCTGCATGACGCGCGGCAAGCCGAGCGCGATCTCGATAAGATCATCAACACCGTTATGCATGCACGGGATATCGTTCAAAAGCTGTTATCCTATTCACGTCCGTCGAAAGCGGAACGTGCCGAAGTCTGCCTTTCAAGAATCGCCGAAGAAGTGCTCGCGTTTTTCGAAACCCGCTGCGCTAAAGCGAAGATCACCATCGTGCGGTGGCTGCCGGAAGATCTGCCGGGGGTGCTGGCGGATCCGGTGGAGATGCGCCAAGTGCTGATGAACCTCATCGTCAATGCCGTACAAGCCATGAAGGACGGCGGCACGCTCTCCGTAACTACCTCCTGCGACGGACGTAATCTGTGCCTGACCGTGGAAGACACCGGAGATGGAATGAGCGAAGAAATCCGGCAACAGATTTTCGATCCGTTCTTCACCACCAAGCAAACCGGGCAGGGAACCGGGCTGGGATTATCGGTGGTGCAGGGCATCGTCCATGCTCACGGCGGAACAATCAGTGTTGCCAGCACGCTCGGGCAGGGCACGCGCTTTGATGTGCGTTTACCGATTATTTCCGAACCACCGCAAGGAGAAGTATAAGATGTCCGAATCCGGCGGCCGCGAAGCGATTCTGGTGGTCGACGACGCGCCCGATGCGATTGAAGTACTCGATCGTCATTTGTCAATGCGCGGCTTTCGCGTGTTCACGGCGGACAGCGCCGCCGCGGCGCTCGATATTCTGAACGCAACTCCCGTTGATTTGGTCATTACTGATTATAAAATGCCGGGCACCAGCGGCTTGGAATTGATTCGCCATGTGCGCGAAAACTTCAAGGATACCGAAGTGGTGATGGTGACCGGTTATGCGTCCATCGAAAATGCGGTGGAGGCGGTGAAGATCGGCGCCGAAGAATATCTGCCGAAATCGTTTACCGAAGAAGAGCTGTTTGCCGCGGTGGATCGCGCACTGCGCAAACTGTATACGCGGCGATCCAATCGTCATATCGCCGAATCCACCCCCGCCGCCCCGCACGGATTGATCGGCACTTCGGAAGCGATGCTGCAAGTGATTCGCACGCTAAAGAAAGCGGCCTCCACCAACAGCACGGTATTGATTACCGGTGAATGCGGAACCGGTAAAGAACTCGTGGCGCGCGCCATTCACTATTGCAGCGCGCGCGCATCCGGCCCCTTTGTACCCATCAATTGCGGCAGCATTCCCGAAGGTCTATTGGAAAGCGAACTGTTCGGTCACGTTAAAGGAGCGTTTACCGGAGCGGTGGAATCGCGGGCGGGATTCTTTCAGACGGCAGAAGGCGGCTCGATTTTTCTCGATGAGATCAGCGAACTCAGTCTCGCGCTGCAAGTCAAACTGCTGCGCGTACTGCAGGATAAAGAAGTGTGCATGGTGGGGGCGAACCGGCCGGGGCGGGTGGACGTGAAAATTCTCGCGGCAACTAACAAGGATTTGGGCGCGCTGGTGCAGAAGGGAACGTTTCGCGAAGATTTATTCTTCCGGCTGAACATCATTAATATATCGGTTCCGCCGCTACGCGAACGGGGCGATGATATTCTGGTGCTGGCACATCACTTCGCCGCGAAATTCGCCGAAGAATTCGAAAAGCCCGTGCCGCATTTCACCGAACCGGCCATGCAGGCTTTGAAAAGCTACGATTGGCCCGGCAACGTGCGTGAACTGGAAAACATCATTCAGCGCGTGGTTGTGATGAGTGACGGCGACACTGTGGACATCGCCGACCTGCCCTCGCTGATGCGGTTTTCCGCGGCGCGCGGCTACAGCTTGGACCGCAGCTTGGCCGATGTGGAAGCCGAACATATCCGCCGAGTGGTGGCCAGCAACCACGGCAACAAAACCACCGCCGCCAAGATTCTCGGCATTGACCGAAAAACTCTTCGCGAAAAGTTGAAGCAGTACAATATTCCGGTGGAGTAGCCCGTTAAGTCAGTTTGTTGGCTGTTGATTTTGTTCAGATTCTCCTTTTATCCGGCGGGGTATTTCTCCCCGCCGGTTCATTTTCCCCCGCCTTCCTTTCTTCCAATACTCTTGTCTATACTTATCTCCCTGTTTCGTCAAGTTTTCTGTGTGTTTTCGCTATCCTTTAAACTTTCGTTACTTACGAAAATCAACTTGCATATCCAATTATATCAGTAATTTTGAATACTTGCTGGTAGTATAGATTGTGAAGGTTGGCACTATTACTGCATGTTGTTATACCGGATGTCATAACAGCAGGTATTACTATGCAGGCGGTTATGCAGGATAGCCCCCGGATTCCCGGTCTGTGTTCGGTCTGCAAGAACGTCAAGACTTGCACCAAACGGTACCGGGATGGAATAGTCATGTGGTACTGCGAGGAATGCGGCGGTATAGCCGATGTCGCAGCCGCGCACAGTCCGCAGGCCGCAGTACATGCCGATGAATCCGATCTCCCCGACCGCCTGATGGGCTTATGCGTGAATTGTGAGCGCCGCGATTACTGCGCTCACGCCAAACGCGTTGGCGGCGTATGGCATTGTGAAGAATACCTTTAATCGAATCCATCACTGATTTTTTCCTCCTTGGAATACGTTAAGGAACCGGACTTATGAAAACCGACGATATCGTCAGCATTGTGGAACGACATGCGACCGACCAAGGCGGGCTGATCTCTATTTTGGAAGATATTCAGGCGCGCTACAGCTATCTGCCGGAAGATGCGTTGCGAGTGGTAGCCGATAAAACCGGCCGACCGCTGGTGGATGTCTACGGGGTGGCTACGTTCTATCGCGCGTTCAGCCTGAAACCGCGCGGCAAACACTTGGTTTCGGTGTGTTTGGGTACAGCCTGTCATGTGCGAGGCGGACCCAGTGTCGCGGCGGAATTGGAGCGGCAGCTACATGTTTTACCCGGCGAAACTACCGCCGACCGCGAATTTTCCTTCGAAACCGTCAATTGTCTCGGCGCTTGCGCATTAGGTCCGATTGTCGTGGTGGACGGCCACTATTTCTCCAATGTAACGCCGCCCAAAGTCAAAGGCATTCTGGATCAAGTGCGCGCCGGATTGGACAAAGTAAAAGTCGAAGGCGACGAGCGTATCTTCCCGCTGGAAGTCAGCTGCCCGCGCTGCAATCACGTGCTGATGGACCCCGATCACAAGATTGACGGCCGACCGGCGATTAAAGTCACGGTCGCCTTCAACGGCCATCACGGCTGGCTGCGGTTGTCCAGTTTGTACGGCAGTTATGTCGTCGAGTCCGAACACGAGCCGCCCGAACATTCCGTCACCGCATTTTTCTGTCCACACTGCCATGCCGAATTGTTGGGCGCGGGCAATTGCCCGATATGCGAAGCGCCGCTCATACCGATGATCGTGCGCGGCGGCGGCATCGCGCAGATTTGTTCGCGGCGGGGTTGCCACTATCATATGTTGGAATTATCCGAAGGCGAGGAGTAGCGGAACCCACCGCCGCATCCGAGTCATGTTGATACCTTGAGGAGCAAAGGAGCGGATTTCGATATGGAGAAACTTCCGTCAATAGACGCTCTTCTGATGCTGCAGAAGCGCTTGAAAAGCCAAAGCAAGCCCGACCTTCCCACCATTGTCATTCCGGCGGGAACCTGCGGGCAGGCAAGTGGCGCTAACGATCTGATTCGCGTCGCCAAACGCGAGATTCTCGAACGGGGACTCTCGCAGCGGGTGAAACTGCGGATCACGGGCTGCCACGGATTCTGCGAATTGGAACCGTCGGTGCTGATTGAACCGAAAGGCACGTTCTATCCCAAAGTCACCATGGAGGGTATGGCGCGCATCGTGGAAGCGGTGGCGCGCGGCGACGTGCTCAAGGATTTACTGACCAAGGATCCGGCTTCCGGTCAGGTCTACGAAACTCAAAACGAGATTCCGTTCTTCCGCAGTCAGCGGCGCGATATTCTGGCGCGCAATGAAGGTGTGGACCCGATTCGCATCAATCAATACATCGAACATGACGGTTACGGCGCACTGACGAAAGTCCTTTCCAGCGGCAAACCGGAAGCTGTAATCGAAGATATGAAAGCATCGGGATTGCGCGGTCGGGGCGGGGCGGGCTTCCCCACCGGCGCAAAGTGGGCATTACTGGCGCACCAGCCGGACGGCACCGGAAAATATTTAGTCTGTAATGCCGACGAAGGCGATCCCGGCGCGTACATGGATCGCAGCGTGCTGGAAGGCAACCCGCACAGCGTCATCGAAGGCATGCTGATCGGCGCATTCGCCACCGGCGCATCCCAGGGCATTATTTATGTGCGCATGGAATATCCGCTGGCGATCAAACATTTGCTGATCGCGCTCAAGCAAGCCCGCGAGTTGGGTCTGCTGGGCACCAATATCTTGGGGACGGGATTTTCTTTCGATATTCAAATGGTAAAGGGCGCGGGCGCATTCGTGTGCGGCGAGGAAACCGCGCTCATTCGCTCCGTCGAAGGAAATATGGGCGAACCGCGTCAGCGTCCGCCGTATCCCATCGCCAAAGGCATCTTCGGCAAGCCGACCGCCATCAATAATGTGGAAACGTGGGCGAACGTTCCGATCATTATCGCCCGCAGCGGTTCCGAATATGCCAAGACCGGCACTCCCAATAATACCGGAACGAAGATCTTCAGCTTGGTCGGCAAGATCAAGAATACCGGGTTGGTCGAAGTGCCGATGGGAATCACGCTCGAAAAAATCGTCAACGATATCGGCGGCGGACCGTCGGGTCATGCGCCGATCAAGGCTGTGCAAACCGGAGGTCCCAGCGGCGGCTGCATTCCCGCCCACCGCTTCAACTTGCCGGTGGATTATGACAGTCTGGCCCAAGCCGGTTCGATCATGGGGTCGGGCGGCATGATTGTCATGGACGAAAACACCTGTATGGTGGACGTCGCCAAGTATTTCATGAAATTCCTGAAGGATGAATCCTGCGGCAAGTGTTTTACCTGCCGCAAGGGCACGCAGCGAATGTACGAAATCTTGGAAGATATTTCCGAAGGTCGCGGCACGCTGGCGCATCTGGATCTGCTTCAGGAGTTGGCGGAAGTCGTCCGCGATACCAGCATGTGCGCACTCGGACAATCGGCCCCCAATCCCGTACTCAGCACGCTGCGCTACTTCCGCGAAGAATATAAGCGGCACGTGGTTCAACAGAAATGTGATGCTTTCGTGTGCAAGGACCTGGTGGGCGCGCCCTGCGCCACCGCTTGCCCCATCGGCACTGAAGCGTGGCGCTATATCGCGCATATCGCCAAAGGCGAATACGAAAAAGCCTATACGGTGATTCGCGAAGCCAATCCGTTCCCGTCGGTGTGCGCGCGCGTATGCAGTCATCCCTGCGAGAGCCGCTGCAAGAGCGGAACACTGGGCGGCGATCCCATCGCCATCCGCGCGCTGAAGCGGTTTATCACGGATCAGATTGATCCGTCGGTCTATCAACCCAAACGGCAAACCCGCCCCGGCAAGGACATTCCGCGCGTGGCGGTGATCGGTTCGGGTCCGGCTGGTTTAACCGCCGCGCATTATCTCTCGCTGCAGGGTTATAAAGTCACGGTCTTCGAGGCGGATGACCGCCCCGGCGGCATGCTAATCAGCGGTATTCCGTCCTACCGCCTGCCGCGCGAGACCTTGAAAAAGGAAATCGAATGTTTGCTGGACGAGAACATCACGGTCAAGTGTAATACGCGGCTTGGTCAGGACATCACCGTCGAAGGCTTATTTAAGGATGGCTTTAAGGCGGTATTCCTGGGTATGGGCGCTCACAAGAGCCGTCGCTTAAACGTCGAAGGCGAGGACCTGGAAGGCGTGTACCCGGCCATTCAATTCCTGAAAGCTTTCAATTTGGAAGGGAAAAAGATTGCGAAGGGCAAAGTCGGCGTGATCGGCGGCGGTGACTCGGCGGTGGATGCGGCGCGCGTCGCGCTGCGCCAACCGGGAGTTGAGAGTGTCACCATTTATTACCGCCGCACACGCAACGAAATGCCGGCACTCAGCGAAGAAGTGGAAGCGGCGATTCACGAAGGAATCAAACTCGAGCCACTGACTTCGCCGACGCGCATTCTCTCTCTGCAAGGTCGCTTAGCGGGTATCGAGTGTATTAAGAATAAGCTGGGCGAATTGGACGCGCGCGGTCGTCGTCATCCGGTGAGCATGCCCGGCACAGAATTTAAAATCGAACTGGATACGTTAATCGTCACCATCGGCGATGTGCCGGATATTGATTACGTGTCCGATATGGGAATTATGGTCAGCGAAGGCGGCACGCTGGTGGCTGATCCTGACACTCTGGCCACGACCAAGCCCGGCGTCTTCGCGGGTGGCGACGTCGTGACCGGACCCAATACGGTGGTCGAAGCTATCGCCGCCGGAAAGCGCGCGGCGCGCGCGATTGACCGCTATCTGCGCGGCGAAACGATGGGGCCGGTCTCCGAACGGCGGATGCCCAAGGTCTACGTCGAACCGGAAATGCTCAGCGAGACGGAAATGACCGAAACCGCGCGGTCGCGGCCGCCGACGTTGACGGTGGACCAGCGGCAGCGAAGTTTCGACGAAGTGGAAAAAACGCTGTCCAAGGAAGACGCCATGCGCGAAGCCAAGCGCTGCCTCCGCTGCGATCTGGAATTCACCCGGCCCCGCGTTGAGGAACCGATGACCATGCAAAGGGAGAAAACAGTCCAATGATTAACCTGACTATCAATGGTCTGGCGGTGTCGGTGGAACGTGGGACGACATTGCTGGAAGCGGCCCGTTTTCTCGGCTTTCCGATTCCCACACTGTGTCATATGGAAGGATTAACGCCGTACGGTGCATGCCGCTTGTGCGTGGTGGAAATCGGCGAAGGACCGCGCGCCAAGCTGGTTTCATCCTGCACCTATCCCGCCGAAGAGGGCTTGAAAGTTCGCACCGCCTCGGCGCGGGTCGTCAAAGCGCGGAAGATGGTTTTGGAACTGCTGCTTGCTTCCTGTCCGCAATCGAAAGTCATTCAAGACTTGGCATCGGCTCATGAAATCCGCCATCAACGTTTCCGTCAGGAATATGAAGACTGCATTCTGTGCGGGTTGTGCGTGCGGATGTGCGAAGAGCAGATGATGGCTCACGCCATCGGCTTTCAGAATCGCGGCGAGCGGCGCGCCATCGGTACGCCTTTCGATATTCGTTCGGAAGTCTGCCGGTTGTGCGGCGGATGTATTTACGTTTGTCCGGCGTGCCAACTGCGCTGTACCTATACCGAACCGGAAAAAGCGATCTGCGGCGGCTGCGCCAATCTCAGCCCGCCGTGTCTGATGAAGGATCCCTTCGAGGACATGATGTGCTTTATGGAACCCTGTGTGGCTTGCGAGATCAAACGAAACTGATTCATTAAAATACTGAAGGAAGAAGGAGAGACTCATGCCTCTGACGCTCTCGAGGATCAACTCCTCTGCGGCGACGCTGACTAAGAATCGGACCGACGGTTCGGTCGTCCCCGCGTCCGGAATGTGTGTCACTTGTGTGGACGGCTGCATCGGAATGTGCGAAATCGGCAAGTCCGCATTTCGCGGCCACGAGGTTATTTATCCTCAGCCGTTCGGCGTTATCACCACCGCCGGAGAAAAGACTTATCCGGTGGACTATTCGCATTTCAACATCATGGGAACCGCCGTCGGAGCGCATGGCATCGAAGCCGACAGCGACAAAGCGATCTTCCCGTCGGTAAATCTGGAAGTGGTCTTTGGCCACGATAGCCAGATCAAGTTCCGCTATCCGTGGATCATTCCCGGCATCGGCTCCACGAACATCGCCAAGAATAATTGGGAAGGTCTGGCCATCGGATCGGCGTTGGCCGGAACGGGATTGACCATCGGTGAAAACGTCGTGGGGATGGATCCGCAGTCCGTCATCAGTAAAGGCCGGGTTACCGATACCTACGATTTGAAGCGGCGCGTCAAGCTATTCAAGGATTTCCAGCGCGGCGGCTACGGCGCGATTATTGTGCAAGCCAACGTCGAGGATACGCGGCTGGGGGTTCAGGAATACGCCATCGAAAAACTCGGCGTGGAAATCGTTGAACTCAAGTGGGGACAGGGCGCGAAGGATATCGGCGGCGAGGTAAAAATCACCGACCTCAAAAAGGCGCAGCTGCTCTACGAGCGCGGCTATGTCGTGCTGCCCAACCCCACCGATCCCAATGTGATTAAGGCCTTCGAACACGGCGCGTTCAAGGAATTCGAGCGGCACTCGCGGGTCGGCATGGTCTCGGAAGAATCCTTCGCCCAACGAGTGGAAGAATTACGCAAAGCGGGCGCGAAGTACGTCTTCCTGAAAACCGGCGCCTATCGTCCGGCGGACCTGGCGCGGGCGGTAGCGTATGCCTCCAAATATAAAATTGACCTGCTCACGGTGGACGGCGCGGGCGGCGGCACCGGCATGAGCCCGTGGCGGATGATGAACGAGTGGGGCGTGCCGCCCGTTGAACTGCACTCGCTGCTTTATCAATATGCCCAGCGGCTCGCCGACAAGGGTAAGTATCTCCCGGCCATGGCGGTGGCGGGCGGCTTCACCTTCGAAGATCAAATCTACAAGGGCCTGGCCTTAGGCGCACCGTTCGTAAAGCTGGTCGGCATGGCGCGCGGTCCCATTGCGGCGGCAATGGTCGGCAAGACCATCGGTCGCACCATTGACGAAAACCAAGTGCCCGTGTATATCGAGCGATTCGGAAATTCCAAGAACGAGATTTTCGTCACCTCCGCCGAACTTCGCCGCGAGCTGGGCGATGAAGAATTTGAGCGTGTTCCCACCGGCGCACTGGGCTTGTATACCTATTACGAACGCCTCGCCCAAGGCTTACGGCAACTGATGGCCGGAAATCGCAAGTTTACGCTGAATCACGTCACCCGCGACGACATCGCCGCCCTAACCCACGAAGCGGAAGCCATCAGCGGCATTCAATATATCATGGACGTGGATCAGAAGGAGTGCGATAAAATCCTGAGCTTCTAAGCTTACCGCTGATCCGATACTACTTTCGGGGAGCTGTGACTCGATGGTCGCGACAGTGTAGTACGCGGAACCGGAAGTTCAGCTCCCCGGTTATTTTCTCGGTTCTGTTGACGTGAATCCATTTAGGTGATTATGCCGAAGCGCTCGGACTCATCTTCCAAATCCGATTCGGAACTCCAAGCCTATTCCAAGCGGCTGCAGTGCCTATTGGATATCTGGGAGCTTTTGTGCTGTACCGAGTCGGAAATGGAGTCGGTCTTCCGCGCCATGGCGGAATTGCTGCCGAAAGGGATGCAGCACTCCGAACATGGGGCGGCGCGGATTGTCTTCGACCACCGCGTTTTTGAACCGGCGGATTTTAAAACCACGCCGTGGTTCTGCGCGGCGGATATCATCATTGAGCAGGAGACCCGCGGATCGGTGGCGGTCTACTACATCCGCGAAATGCCGCCCGCCGAACAAGGACCGTTCCTGCTGGAAGAAGTTCACTTTATTGAAACGGTGGCGCAGCGGCTGGGACATTTTCTCCATCAGCGCGCGCTCGCCGAAACGGTTCCTGCGCCGCGCTGGGTGGAACCCGCCCGCACCGAAGCCGACAATTGGCGGGCACTGCTGCAGGTTTATTCGGGCACCAATCTCGCACTGCTACTGCAGCTTTCCAACAAGATGATGATCTACCTCGGCCTGAAGGGTATTGCGCAGGCCGATGCGGTCATGCAAAAGCGCGGCTTGCGGTCATCCACTCCCGCGGCAGATGATTCTCCCGAAGATGCGGCAGACAGCCGGACCCGGCGCGATGACATTCTGGCCTTCAGCGACGAGATTTTCCGCATTGCCGAAAACCATTTGTCGGCTGATGAAATCTCGCGTTGTTTGCGGCAATGGGTATCGGAGAATCGCAACAGCACATTTGTTCGCACCATCGCCAATCCCGACAGCACGCTGCGCGAGACGATTGACGCGATTCGTTTCTTCGATCGCTGCGAGCAGCAGGGGGCGGAGCTTTCGCCGACCACGCTGGGCGGCGTGCAAGTGCATTTGATCCGCCGCTTTCTTTCGGAGCAGCTCGATTTCATGAAAATCGCCAAAGCCTATCTCACCAAAGACGATTTTTGCGAGCTGATCCAGCGCATGATTTTTCTCCCCGGCAGCCACGGGAAATTAGGCGGAAAGGGAGCACGCTTTTTCTTGACCACCCGCATTTTGCGCAAGGAAAGCGCGAACAGCGAAGATCTTCAGAAGATCAAAATGCCGAAGACGTGGTATCTGGCCACCGGCAGCCTCTTCCCGTTCATGTGCAATAATGACATGGAACATGTCATTAACCAGAAGTATAAGAGTCTCGATCAAATTCGCAAAGAATATCCATTAGTGGTCCAGTTTTTCCGCGCTGCTCAGTTTCCGCCCGAAGTCGTGCGCGGGCTGGACATGGCCCTTGATGATTTCGGCGACGTTCCGCTGGCGGTGCGGGTGTCGAGCATGCTGGAGGATCATCTCGGCGCGGAATTCAGCAGCGTTTATCCGACTCGTTTCGTCGGCAATATCGGCCGCAAAAAGGATCGCTTGCAGGCCTTGCTCTATGCCGTCGCCGAAAGCTATGCCTCGGTGCTGGCTCCCGAACCGATGGCGTATCGCGCCGAGCGCGGATTAATTGATTTCGAAGAGGATGTAGGAATTCTGATTCAGGAAGTGGTGGGGATGCATGTTGACAAGTACTATCTTCCGGCCTTTGCGGGAGCGGCGCGTGATTCCAACGGCGTGAAGCATCCCGCTTACACCGGCGGCGGAACCATGCGCATCGTGTTCGGGCTGGATGCCCGCTGCACTGACTGTCCCGAGAACCACTGCGGCTGTATGTTCGCCCTTAAAAATCTGCAGCGGCTGACCGCCTCCGAGGAGAACCTCACAAAATCGCCCGGTGCCGTTGAAGCGATCAACCGCCACTCATCGGAAGTGGAAGCGATTGATTTCCGCGAATTCATGAAGTCCTATGGCCGGAAAATTGTCGGCATGGAAAACATTTTATCCGCCGTGGAAAACGACGGCTTATGCGAATTCCAACCGGTGGGATTCGACTATAATCAAGGGCGGATGGCCGTTACTTTCGACGGTTTATTGCACAACACACCGCTGGTTCAGCGGGTTACTGCGGTCTTGGAATTACTTCACCAGGCCTATCGGTCGCCGGTCGAAGTGGAGTTTGCCTCCGACGGCTGCGATCTATACCTGCTGGAATGTCAGCCCTTGGTGCGCCCGGCGATCGCGGCGAAAAACAATCCTTAAGCAGTACCTAATTCGAAAATGCAAAACGGGACGACTATGAAGTCGTCCCGTTCTCATTATTATCCAAAACACAATTAGCGATACGATGGTTTAGTCGCGGGCGCCGTTTGGTTGTAGTAATCAAAGGTCACGCGCGCGATGTCCGTATTGTCCATATAAAGGCCATAGTGCGGATCGGTCTTCACCGCTCGCTCGGTGAAACGTTCGCTGCCGAAGCCTTTGGCAAAAAACGGAACCAGGCTATTCGTATGCACTCCCGAATAATAGTAGGCTCCCGGCATATTGCCCGCTCCGTTATCCACGATCGGCTTCCAGGTCGCGGGTTCTCCCGACTCCGGTCCCCATAAGTAACCCGTCTCGTGATCTCCGGTAACGATCAACAAAGTCTCATCCCAATTGCTGTTGGCTTCGACCCACGCGATCACCGCTTCCACAGCATAGTTGAAGTCGGTCATTTCTTCGATGAGCCGTCCCGCTTGATTGGAATGATTCGCCCAATCTATCGCTCCACCTTCGATCATTAAAAACAATCCGGCTTCGCTCGCATGGCGCAGCACGTTCAATGCGGCGCGCGTCATGTCCGAGAGCGTCGGCACACCCAAATTCAACGGCACCGCATAGGGCGGAGTGAATGAATTACCTTCTTCGCCCGGTGAACGGGATTGCTGCAAACTGGAACGGCACTTCGCCGTCCCGCAGACCTTTCGCGGCGGATCAGAGTCGGCTGCTAACTGGACAAACTCGCTGCTGTCTTGAATTAAAGTCCAATGAAATAGACCGCCCATAAGATTCGCCCAGTGGAGGGAGTCGCCCACATAATCATAATCCGAGCCGGCCGCGGGGCGCGGTACTCGTTCGCGGCCATTGTCGTCGTACCACGGATGGCCGCAGCCCATAATCACGTTCACATCGGCGGCCAGCATCTCTTGAGCAATCTGCACGTAATTATTGCGGGAGGGATTATGCGCGACCCAACCGGCGGGAGTCGCGTGACTCCACTCCACGCTGGTAACGACTCCCACCGCTTTGCCTAATTGTTTGGCGCGCTGCAGCGTTGTAACCAACGGTTCACCCGATACCGGATCCACGTTCAATTGCCCGTCGTGATTCTTCACGCCGGTGGACATGGCCGTGGCGGCGGAGGCCGAATCGGTGGTACGCTGCATTAAGTAAGTGAAGTCCGCCCACGCCCGTTCGCCGTCGTAGTCCCACCCGTCATAGGAATAGGTGGTCATCCCCAGCCGAACCGGAAACGATGCATACGGTGCGGTTATGCCCTGATAATAATCATGGAATAAAATCTGATTATAACTCCAGCCGTCGGCGATCATGAGAATCACGTTCTTCAGCCCGCCGTCGGCCAATGCCCGCGCTGCCGTCAGCAGCAGAAAAAATGCGCTAATGTAATATGCAATACGTCGCATATTCGAATCTAATAACTCGACGTTTCTTTTCCGTCAAAACCCCGGCGTGAAGTCCGTGGTTTACTCCATCGTCGGACAATCAGTCGGCGGCTGTCGCCGTTGAACTGCGCGGCTTGTGGCCTTTGCTGGTCAGTGCGTAAGACAGCGCTTCGATTTCGATCACCATGTTCTCGTTGCGTACCGAAATACCGTGTGGAACCAGAATCGTCACCGGCGCAAAATTCAAGATCGCTTTGACTCCCGCGGCCACCAGCTTGTCCACCACGCGCTGCGCGGCCGGACCGGGCACCGCCACCACCGCGATTTTGATTCGCTCTTGCTTGATCAGATCATCGCACTGCTCAAGATCGTGAATCACCAAGTCGCCGATCTTTTGTCCGAACTTGGCGGGATCGCTGTCGAGAATCAGTTTGAAAATAAATCCCTGATCTTGGAATTGCTTGAAGTGAACCAGCGCGGTGCCGATGTTACCCGCGCCCACCAAACAAACATTCCACGTTTTGTGCAGTCCGAGAATCTGGCTGATGTTGCGGTGCAGATCCACCACGTTGTAGCCCAGTCCGCGGCGGCCGAACGCGCCGAAGAAGGATAGATCCTTGCGTACCTGCGCCGCCGTCAGACCATTGAGGCGGGCGATGTCTTCTGAGGAGATGGTGGATTTCTCCTGAAGAATCGCGTTCTGCAGCGTGCGGTAGTACTTGGACAGACGCTTGACGGTCGCATCGGAAATCTTCGGACCGTCGGATCGGGACAGTGATGCATGACGTGGCATAAGGACAGTCTCCTGTCTTTATATGAAACGTACGACTGCGATTCGATGATCACATCGCGCCGCGACCGCGGATGACTTCAGCCACGGTCTTGAACAAGATGCGAAGGTCAAACCACAGACTCCAATTTTCTATGTAAAAGAGGTCAAATTCGGTGCGTTCTTCGATAGTGCTGTCGCTGCCCCGCAGTCCGCACACCTGCGCCCATCCGGTCAGGCCGGACTTGACGCGATGGCGATCCAAATACTGCGGAATGTGTTTGGAAAACTCTTCCACAAAATGCGGCCGTTCGGGGCGCGGCCCGACCAGCGACATATCGCCGCGCATGATGCTCCAAAACTGCGGCAGTTCATCCAGGGACCAGCGGCGCAGAAATCTTCCGACGCGGGTGGCACGCGGATCGCCGCGCTTCGCCCACACCGGACCGGAGGCGGTTTCGGCATCGGTGCGCATTGTGCGGAACTTGATCATATCGAACTCGCGGCCGTCCATTCCGATGCGCCGTTGTCTATAGAAGATCGGCTTGCCGCTGTCAAGCCAGACCGCCAAAGCCAGCAGACCGTATAACCACGAAAAACACAACAGAAACAGTGCGGAAAAGGCAAAGTCCATGGAGCGCTTGACGGCGTAGCGCCAACCCGCCATGGGAATCGTTTTCATTCGCAGAATCGGCCGTCCGCCCACGTCGGTCACTTTAATGCGTGACTTTGTGATCTCCACTGCCGCCGGACAATACAACAATTCGATGGCGACGCCTTCGGCGGCGCGCATCACGTCATTCATTAACTCTTCTTCATCGGGCGGCGGCGCCATCACCAGCAAATCCAGATCGTGTTCGAACACCAGCGTTTTCAATAACGCGACGTCGCCCAAGGACGGCGCGCCGGGCACCGGCGGTTTGCCGATGGCTCCCACCAGCTCGAATCCTTGCGTGCGACCCTGCTGAAAGTCCTGCCACAACTTTGCCGCGACGTCGCCCGCTCCCCACAACGCCACCCGCTGCACACCCACTCCCTTTTTAAATAGAGCGATTTGCAGCCGCTGGTACAGCGCGCGTGAAATGATCAGCGCCGGGATCATCAATACGAGCGTCATCAAGAACACCAGCCGCGAGTATTGAAATTCGCGGTAGAAGAAGATCAGCGCCATCACCACACCCATCGCCAGCAGTGAGCCGCGCAGGATGCGCCCGACTTCTTGTTCCAGCGGCACCCGCAGCCGTGTGGCATAGCCGCGATAAGTCCAGGAGACCATCACATACACCACGCCCAGCAGCGCCCCGAACAAGAAATAGTTGATGACTTTCGGCTGCCACAGCGGCGGGTAGAGATCGCCCAACGGCCAATAGAAGCGCAGAT
Source organism: uncultured Alphaproteobacteria bacterium (assembly GCA_964444755.1). Taxonomy (GTDB): domain Bacteria; phylum Electryoneota; class RPQS01; order RPQS01; family RPQS01; genus JAHJDG01. The sequence goes on from CAYUIF010000003.1 coordinate 31,750, forward strand.
AATAGGACAGCACCGCTGCCGCCGTCACCGCCGCCACGTCGAACAACGTCGCGATCAGCGGCAGCCAGAACGACACGGTCATGGATCGTTCGCTGCTCCGGCGGACACCGTTGGTCTTTTTCGTTGATGTGTTCGTCATGCTTGTATTCAAAATCACAGCAAGCCGTCGTTTATAGGTCGTTACCCTTCCGCGCCCTCGCCAAGTTCCATCTCCTCGGTTTCTTCAGTGACGATCTTGGCGATGTCGCCGACGCGGTCGCCGCTGTCCAAACGGATCAATCGCACGCCCTGTGTGACGCGGCCCATTTCGCGAATGTCCGCTACGCTCTGCCGAATAACGACGCCGCTGTTAGTGATGATGATCAGGTCGTCGTTCTCGCTGACTTCCTTCATCGCCACCATCGGCCCGGTCTTGGGGGTGGTCTTCAGCGCCAGCACGCCGCCTGCGCCGCGCTTGGTGAGACGGAAGTCCTCCACCGCCGACCGTTTGCCGTAGCCGTTTTCGGTGACGGTCAGAATCGAAGAGTTTTCGTGGACGACGATCATTCCCACCGCGCGGGCACCGGCTTTCAGCATCACGCCGCGCACGCCGGTGGCGGTGCGGCCCATGGGACGCACGTCGCTTTCGGTGAAGCGTACCGCCTTGCCTTCGGTGGTGCCGATAATCACTTCGTTAGTACCGTCGGTGAGCGCCGCTTCCATCAGCTCGTCGCCCTCGGCGATGCTCAACGCGATAATGCCCGACGAGCGCGGATTGGAAAAGTCCGACAGCGCGGTTTTCTTGACCGTGCCGTTCTTGGTGCACATCAGCACGAACCGGTCGTCGCGGAATTCCTTAACCGTCACGAACGCGCGCACCTTTTCTTCCGCGCTGCGTTCGATGAGATTGACCAGCGCTTTGCCGCGCGTGCCGCGTCCCAACTGCGGAATCTGATAGACCTTCAGCCAGTAGCAGCGGCCCTTGTCAGTAAAGAACAAAATATAGTCGTGCGTGGACGCGACAAACAAGTGTTCGATCCAGTCTTCCTCGCGCGTGCTCGCGCCCTGACTGCCGCGTCCGCCCCGGCCCTGCTTGCGGAAACCGGACACCGGGAACCGCTTGATATAGCCGGTGTGGGAAATCGTCACCACCATGTCTTCCGGCGCGATCAGATCTTCCAGCGACACTTCGGCGGTATCATCCACCACTTCGGTGCGCCGCTCGTCGCCGTACTTGTCGCGCAGCTCTTCCAGTTCGGCGCGCACCACCCGCATCCGCTGTTCCTTCGATCCCACCAGAATCATCAATTCTTCGATTTTCGCCTTCAACTCGCGGATTTCATCGGCCAGTTTCTGCCGTTCCAATCCGGTCAGCCGCGCGAGGCGCATATCGAGAATCGCCTTCGCCTGCACTTCGCTGAGTTTGAAGGCGGCGCGCAGTTCCGCGTTGGCAACCTCGGTGGAGGAGGCGTTGCGGATGATCTCGATTATTTCATCAATGTTGTCCACCGCAATCTGCAATCCTTCGAGGATATGCATGCGGTCTTGCGCCTGCTTCAGCTCGAACTCGGCGCGGCGCAGAATGACTTCGTGACGATGCTCCAGATAATACTCGATCATCTCGCGCAGCGTGAGCACGCGCGGCACGCCCTTGACCAGCGCCAGCATGATCACGCCGAACGTTTCCTGCATTGGCGTGTGCTTGAAGAGCTGCGACAGCACCACGTCGGGCACCGCTTCGCGCTTCAGTTCCAGCACCAGCCGCATGCCGTCGCGGTCGGATTCATCGCGAATATCGGCAATGCCTTCGATCTTCTTGTCGTTGACCTGCGAAACGATGGTTTCGATGAGCCGCGACTTGTTGACCTGATAAGGAATTTCGGTCACGACGATCTTCGTCCGTGCGCCCGCCTTGCTCGGCTCTTCGGTATTGGCTTTAGCGCGCACGGTGATGCGGCCGCGTCCGGTGGTGTAGGCGTCGTAGATGCCTTGCCGCCCGAAAATAATGCCTCCCGTTGGGAAGTCGGGGGCCGTGACCAATCGCATCAACTCGTCAAGTGCGATCTCCGGTTTATCGATCATCGCGATGGCCGCACTTAGCACTTCGCGAATGTTATGCGGCGGAATGCGCGTCGCCATACCGACGGCGATACCGTCCGAACCGTTCACCAGCAGGTTGGGCAGTTTGGCAGGGAGGACGTCAGGAACTTGCAGCGTTTCGTCGTAATTCGGAACGAAGTTCACCGTATCCTTGTCAATATCGGCCAGCATTTCTTCGGCCAGCCGGTTCATGCGCGCTTCGGTATAGCGCATCGCCGCCGCGCCGTCGCCGTCCACCGAGCCGAAGTTGCCTTGGCCGTCCACCAGCGGATAGCGCATCGAGAAATCCTGCGCCATGCGCACCAGCGTATCGTAGATCGCCGCGTCGCCGTGGGGATGGTACTTTCCCATGACGTCGCCGACGATGCGCGCGCATTTTTTGTAGGAGCGCCCCGCGCCCAAGCCGAGATCCTGCATGCCGAACAGAATGCGGCGGTGCACCGGCTTAAGGCCGTCGCGAACGTCGGGCAATGCGCGCGACACGATGACCGACATGGAATAGTTGATGTACGAAGTTTTCATCTCGTCTTCGACGTTGATCGGCAGCACGCGTTCGCCGCCGTTGCCGTTCAACGGAAGATCGAGGGTGTCGTCAGTTGGCTTAGACATGGTTGGTCGGTTTTATTCCCATCCGAGCGGACATCCCGCCCGAAAACTTATTTGTCAATTTCTTTCGTCACGGCGGGCTCGTGACCCGACCGGCGGGTTTTATTCTTCGGTCACAGATGGCGGTTCCGTCGCGGTCATCGCGCCCGCTTCATCCTCCGGCCGCGCAATCAGCACGTCTTGTCCGGCGCGCACGAATAGGATATCCTGCACCGTCTTGAATCCTTGCAGAAACTCGCCGCGATCATGCAGCATCTTTTTCAGCGAGAGCCCGGTGATCACCAGATCCGCACCTTCCGAGTGGCGGCAGACCAGCGCATCGAACGATTCGTCCGCATCCATCATCACGCGCTGCACATTCTTCGGCGAAATCGGAATCCGTCCCTGTGAAATCAATTGGTTGACCTGTTCGCTTTCGCCGGTGGCGTGTTCCGTGGACATCGCCACATAGAGTCTGATCTCGCACCGCCGCCAGTCGCGATGCCCGGCAATGATATAGGCCAGAATGATCATCAATCCGGCGTTGCGCAGATCGCCCCCCGTTACCCAAATGTGAATTGTGCGATGGTAGCCGAAGTGATGTTCCGACGACCGCAAGATGCAGACGTTCAATCCGGCAAACGCCGCGATGCGCATACTCTCGATAATATCGTCCAAGTCCTCCGGATTCTCTTTGGAGAACTCGAACAGAATGCTGTTATTCTCCATGCCCGCCAAACCCGGAAGCTGCACGATCTGCCCGACGGCGGTGCGGAACGACGGCGAAATCACGGTATCCACATACACGTCGGCGCGGCTCATCTGCGTTTGACCGATCAGCTTGCCCAGCACGTCTTTGGACTCGCCGAGCTTCTGCAGATTGACGTCGCCTTCGATAAAATGAATATACGTTCCGAAGCCATAGTGATGGGAAATCCATCGCAGTAGATCGAACGTTGCCAGCCGCGACAGTGAATAGCGCGTTACCGCCACGAACGACGGCCGCCAGCTCATGATGTCGGGATGGGGCGTTTGCTTCTGGATCAGAATCTGCAGCCGCCGCACCGCCTGAAACAGCACGCCGGAGATCATCGCCGCCAGGTCGCGCTCCTGTTTCCGTGTGCGCAGCAGCGCGATATAGATTAATCCCATCGCCACCACCGCCAGCGCGGCATAGAGCGGCTGCACCTGGAACATCACGATAAACGCCGCCGCCGCGCCCAACGCCGACAAATACCACGCGGTGCGGAACGACGGCCGATAGGACGGATTCCCCGCAAAATGTTCAAGAAAACTAATCAGGCACAACGCGCCGTAGGTAATCAGAAAGAACATACTGATCAGTTCGGCCACGAAGTTGACGTTCCCCAACGCCACCACGCCGATAACGATCAAACCTGTAACCAGCGTTGCATTGGCCGGCTCGTTGACCTCGCCGCGCCCTTTTCTAAGGAAGCGATTCCACGGCATGAGCGGAAGAATGCGGTCGCCCGCCAATGCCTGCAGTGTGCGCGGCGCCACCAGCAGTGAACCAACCGCCGAAGAAATCGTCGCCGCCGCCAGTCCGATGGGAATAATCGGGCCCCACAACGCAATGCGGCTCATGATGAACTGATCGCCCGCCAAGTCTTCCGGCGACGCGCTGGATGCCAGTTTCACCACTACCAGCACATACACGATCATGCCGATAATCGTGGCCGATAACGTTCCCAGCGGAATCGAACGCCGCGGATTGCGCAAATCGCCCGATAGTCCCACCCCCGCCGTCATTCCCGTGAACGCCGGAAAGACAATCGCAAACACGCGGAAGAAGGCATCGGGATCATCCACCCGTCCGAACAGCGGCACTTCCATCGGCGCCGCCGAAATCGGACTCCCCAACAGAAACGCGGCAATCGCTGCGAACAGAATCCCGGCCACGACCCACAGCGCCCCCACGCCGATTTTCGCCCCTTTAAAATACATGATACCCAGCAGCAGGAACGCCGCCGGCAGTGAAATCATGCGCGGGTCCGGCATGAAACCGAACCATTGCTGCACGCTGCCGAAGAGCGGTCGAAAGGCTTCGGCAAAGGCTATCAGGTAGAAGGCCACCGATATGGCCTGCGACAGATAGAGTGAAACGCCGATGGCGCCGCCCACCGTCGCGCCGAACGAACGGCTGATGATATAGTACTCGCCGCCCCCCTCCACCTTTAGGTTGGTGGCGATTTCCGATACCGCCAGCCCGGTGGGAATCGTAATCATGTGGCCGAGCAAGATGAGCATCAGCGCGCCGCCCAGCCCGACATTTCCCACCGCATACCCGAATCGCAGAAAGAGAATCGCGCCGAGGATCGTGCTGATCGCCGCCAGAAAGACCGGAGCCGTTCCGAAGCCGTGTCCTCGTGCGGTGGTTTTGCCGTCCGGCATTTGCGATTGCCTTCCGTTGATTAATAATTCATACTATTTCGGATCGAGATCCTTATACCATCCGAAATCGTGCTGCTTGACCGCCTTGGCCACGTAAATGATTTGCCCCGCGTGATAAGCGAAGTGCTCGACCACGTGAAAGATATCATCCAGCAGCAGCACGTCTTTATCCTGAATGACTCGCCGTTCGCCGAGCAGTTCGGGTTTCAGGTTTTTCAGCACATCCACCGCTTCGTTCACGGTTTGTTCAAGCTGGCTCAGCAGATTCTCTTTCGGAATGCCGCCCCGCGCCGCGAACTCCAGCGGACGATTGCGCACGTCGGCCACGCCACCCGCGCCGGAGATGATATGCTGCCGGATGTTTCCCGCCAGATGCAGCAGCAAATTGCCGATGCTGTTAGACGTGTCGCCTTCCCGCGCCCAAATCTCCGCATCCGCGAGCAGCAGCACCGCCTCTTTGATCTTGGGCAGATAATGTTTTTGCAGCACGTGCTGCGCATAAGACAGAAAATATGAGCCTATTACTTCATCCTTCATCCCTTATCCTTCATCCTTAATAATTGAACTCGTCCTTGCCCTGCTTGCCGCCCGCGGGGGTGAAGCGGAAGTTGGTATAGATTTCCTTGCCGTCCACATAGGCGTGCACGCCGATGGAACCCTTCTCGCCGGGCAGCACTTCCACCAAGCGATTGAAGGCAACTTCCGCCGCGCGGATCATATTGGCGTAGCCCTTGTTTTCGAGCAGATTGCGCAGGTGCGCGAGAATCTGCTGTTTGTTCTTGGATTTTTCAATCGCTTCGATATAGGCATCCCAGTTGACGTCTTCCACGGGCTGCCAGCCGGGTTTGATTTTCATGTTCATCCGCTGCGATCCTCTATTTTCCTTTCGCGGCTTTCTTCCGCGCTTTCATTTCCGCCTTGTAAGCCTTTTCCTCGGCCTTCAGGGCTTTGACTTTCAGAGTCACGTTTTTCTGTTCGGTTTTGATGCGGCTGATGTCCAGTTGATGCTCTTTGATCTGCCGCTGCAGCTCGTCAATCTTCTGATTGTGATCGCGCAGCGCCGCTTTCAGGCTGTCCGCTTTCGCATTTAACACATCACCACGCTCGTCGAACTCCGCTAATTTCGCCTCATCCAGTTGCTCTTGCGTCATCGCCGGGGTCGTTGCTTGATCCTGCGCCATCGAAGAAGTGCTGACCACGACCAGCGTCGCCAATAATAGGAACACACGGTACATGATTCATCTCCTCCACTGATACATATTATGGATCAACGAGCCGTGAACTGCTATGGATTCCCGATGGTTCGCGGCGTTATTGCGAATCGGTCCGCCACTCGCCCCCTAAAAACGGTGGGATTTTTACTGGATCCTCGGTTGGTGACGGAGGCGGCGGTACCGGTGCGGCGGCCGTGCGTTTGCGCTTGACCGAGTCCGGCCAGTCGCGGTACAGCGACACGGTCATCTCCTTTACGCACTCGGTCACGGTTTTATGGAACTCTTCGGTTTCGCCGCTGCGCGCTCCCACCTCGTCGAACGTGCGGCTCATTTGGGTGGAATCGCGGAAGTCCACCTGAATATGATACTCGCCGAGACCGGGCGGATCAATCCCGAACTGCCGCCGCGCGAGGTTGAATCCTTCGATTCGTTCCCGTTCGTACAGATAGCTTAAGAATTCCCGCACCCGCTCGCAAAACTCCCGCCCGTCCACACCGCTCTTGAGCGTACACCAAAAATGAAAATGGTTCATGCGAGAAACTGATCTGTCATTAAAAGAGATTTCCGCCGAGCAGGGTCCCCAGACCCTGCCGGAAAAGATTAGATTGTCGGCAAATAATTTCGACGTCTTCCCTTGTGTACTCTTCTTTCCCGCGCGACGCTACGCGGTCGAACCATAGGGTTTGTCATTTCTTCTGGCTGATCAGTTCGATGTGCGCCGCATGATGCGGTCCGTGCCACGCGTAGATTGCCAGCAGCCAATCCAGCGACCTCACGCCGTATTCGGGATGTTTGAAGGTGCGCGCAAAATCGCCGTCGTTCAAGCTCTCCCAGAGCAGCGTCCAGCGCTCATGCAAGGCTTCGATCAGCCGCAGCGATATTTCGACAGGAGCCGTGCGCGCATCGATCAATTCCGCCCACGCCGCTTCGTCCCATGTTTTCACGATGGGTTCTTGTTCGGTGAGCGTCAGCCGCAGACGCACGTAAGCATTCAAGTGACTGTCCGCCACATGATGCACCACCTGCCGAGCCGTCCAGCCGCCATCGCGATAGGATGTGTCCAGCTGCGCTTCGCTCAAACCCACCACGGCCGCCCGCAGCTTGGCCGGAGTTCCGGCAATCGCGCGGATCATCGTCCGGCGTTCATCCGGCGTGAGCGATCCCTTCCATGAAAATTGTCCGATGGGGTAGCGCGGATCGGTCATACCATTATCCTTGTTCAAGTGTCGCTGATTTATTTCTTTTCCATAGCGCCCACGCTGCCAGCAGAAAGAAGATCGGCAAGATCGGCGTGTTGTGACGGAAGAAGGCAATCGAGACCGCATGCAGCGCCGTATGGTAGACGAAGAATAGCACAATCGTGAGAACTGCAAACTCCCGCCATGCCCGGCGACGCACGAACTGCACCAGAACCAACGCCATCAATGCGGCAATGAACAGCGCCACTGCCACGCTCTTGCGGGAAGCGGGAACGCCATAGCCGACATTGCCCCACAAGCAGGCAACCTTTTTCAAACTCAGCGCCGCAAACCGCCCCGGATGCTCGCGGATCAACCGCTGCGCTTCCGCGCGACACAGCGAATCAATCTGTACGTCGCGGCGCGTACGCTGGATATCTTCTCCCCAGCCGATCCGCTCGCCCAACTCGCGCAGCGTAGCGCCAAATGCTTGCTGCACTACCTGCCAATCGTCGGAATCCAGCCGCGCATTATACACGTAAATATTCTGATAGCCCAGCGTGGACATAACCGGCGCGCCGACCACCCGTGCATTGCGAATCAGCCACGGTGAAATCGTAATAACCGCCGCCAGCAATAACGCCGCCCCCGCCGCGCGATAATTGCGCCCGCTCCGCAATGCGATGATCACCGCGAGGATTGGTATCCAATACACCGCCGCCGGTCGAATCAGCACGGCCATCCCCCACGCGATCCCCGCCAGCAAGCCGCGCTTGAAGGAAGCGGCATCCAGCGCCAGCACGAATGCCAAAATGAGAAGGAACTGATACAGAGTCTCGCTGTAGAGTTCCGCCGGCTGTTGAATCAGCGGCGGAAAGATCGCCGTCAGCAGCGCCGCCGCCAGAATCCCACCCGGCGCGACTCCGATCAAAATCCCCAATGCTCCCATTAAAAAAATCGTTGCGCCTTCCAGTGCCGCTTGCGCCAGTCGAACCGTCTGCGGGTTACCGCCGAGGGAATAAATCGCCGCGATGAATAACGGATAACCGGGCGTGCGTTCGGCGGAGGGCTGCGCGTAAAACGCCATTCCTTCCCCCGATAGCAGCCGCTTGGCCAACCGGTCATAGCCAACCGCGTCGTTTTCCAGAACGGGGGGCGTCATCGCCACATAGATAATGCGCAGCGCAGCGCCCAAGACCGCAATTACCACCAACCAGCGGCGCCAGTGACGGATGAGCCTTGACTCGAAGTCGGCAAGCGTCACGACCGGCAAACTCCTACCATCGCTCGCCCAGCCAACTGAGACTCTCGTCGTAGCGGTAGTTGCCGTTGAAGTGTCCGCCTTCGAACTCGCGGTATTCCACATCCAAACCCGCCGCCCGCAAGCGTTTGAGCAGGATCCGCGCCCCCCACTGCAGATTGAATTCGTCGGTTGTGCCGCACTCGATATAGATTCCCTGCAATTGCTTCAGGTTGGCGATCACGTCCGCCCGCTCGGCCATCCGCACCGGATCGTGCGCCAGCCACCGCGCCCACACGTCGCCGCGAATCTCGCCGGTTTCCAAATCGAACGGATAATCGAACCCCCACGGACTGGCCGCGTTGGGTGAATAGCAAGCGGCCATCGCGGTTTTATCCATCGCCGTAAACCAATACTTGCTCTTCGGTCGCGGGTCGTCCAGTGTTTTTAAAAATTCCAGCGGTCCGCCGTGCTTGCGGATTTCCAGCAGCGCTTCGGGAAACGCGGTCAGATAGCCGTATTCGAAATAGCAGTCCGCGCTGTGCATGAGCAGATAGCCGAACAAATCGGGATGCCGCGCCGACAACACGAACGCGCCATAACCGCCCGATGAGCGTCCGGTAATCGCGGTCGCTTCGGGAACCAGCCCCGCGCGATACTTGTCCCGCACCCATGGCAGCAGTTCGCCCGTCACGTGATCTTCGTAATCCCCCACCGCGCTGCTGTTCAAGTACTGACAGCCCCCTAAGCGCGTGAACGGATCGGGAAACATCACCACGCACGGCGGCAACCGCCGCTCGGCTATCAAGCGATCGATGCGCTCCGGAATATTTTCCGTCCACGGGTGCCAGTTCAAATGACTGCGGCTCGATCCGGTGAAGCCTGCCAAGAGCGCGATCAGCGGCCACTCGCGGTCGGTCGTGTAGCCTTCCGGCAAATAAACGGGAATCTCGCGGTCCGCCGGATCACCCAGCGGATTGCCCTCCAAGCAGCGGCTGTGAAACGACTCGATGACTAATTGACCGCGCAATTTCATGAGCTACTTCAGCAGTAAAATCTTCTGCGTTTGCGGCAGATATTCACCGACACCGAACTGAACAAAATAAATACCGCTGGCCATATGTGATGCATCCCATGACAGAGTATGTTGTCCCGCCCCGCGCACGCCATCAACAACGGTGTCCACCAGGCGGCCGCTTAAATCGTAAATGCGCAGCATAACTTTACCGGTCACGGGAACATCATAGCGAATTTGAAATACCGCATTGGCCGGGTTCGGCCACACCGTCAGCGCGGGCGCATCCGGCAGTAGCTTCGCCGTCGGTTCCACCGCGTTGATTCCGCAAGTGGCGCGGCACACGATGTCCACCCGGCCGGTTTGCTGGTTGTTGACCAACACCGTGGCGGAATACTCACCCTCCGTGGATGAATAAAACACCACCGGTATCGCAATCTCCGCATCCGGTTCCACGATCACCAAACCCATATTCCACAGCGAGACAAACCGGTTGCTCCCGCCTTGCACGGAAGTGCCGATAACCGTATCGGCGGTTGCACCGTAATTGTGGACAATCGCTGTCAGCGTATCGTACACTCCCGGCGCTTGCCAGCCGAAATCCAGCGTGTCGGGATCGGCGATCAGCAGCGCGCCGGTGGTATCCGGCATATAAAGCCGCTTCTGCCACACACCGCCGCGCAAATCGGGAAAGAATCCCGCCGCCGTGACGTACACATAGGCGGAGCTGACACGCGCGGAAGCCATCGTGGTGATTTCCGCATTCACCTGCATTTCAAACAACCAACTGGCTCCGCCGTCGGTGGTTCGCCAGATTTCGCCCGATCCGGTCCGGTAATTCCCGCCCGCGGCAAAGCCGATTTGCGGCGTGACCATATGCACTGCGCGCATCGGCAGCCAGGATGACAACGTGCGGCCCGACCAATTGCGGCCGCCATTGGTGGTATAATGTACCCATCCGCGTGATTCCGGAGAAACCATTCCGCCGCATACGATTGCGTGCAGCGAGTCGGCAAAACTGATTTGATTATCGAACACGGTATCCGCTGAAGCGGTAATCCGCCACCACCGCCCGCCGTCGCGGCTGATCCATTGATGCGATCCCACCGCCGCAATGACGTTCTGTTTATGAGTGATAGAGCCGATCCACGTTTCCGAGAAATTCAAGCTGTCGTCACGCCCCGACCGGATCAAAACTTTATTGGGATTCAATTCTTCCCACGAGTTGGGAAAGAACAGCGAATCGTTATAATACAGCCGTCCGTCCAATCCGGCTACCGCAAACGCTCGGTTGGAATCTATAATCGCCGCCCCGTACAGCCAGTAATCCACGTTCAGTTGCGGAGCCGTCCATAACTGCGGTCCCTGCAAATAGTAGATTACTCTGAGAAAGCCGGTGCTCGCATTGACATTATAAGCCGATAGGAACAAGGTATCGAAAGTGGCGGCGGTGCGTTCTACCGGACGTATCGAGAGACCGCTGAGATAGACCGGCGAGCGCAGTGTAGCGTAGGGCGATGTTGCCGTATTGGGCGGCGGCAATGGATCGAGGTTCCGCCATGACACGCCGCCGTTGGTCGTGTAGAAAACCGTATGCAGCGTCGCCAGATAGCCCCGCCCCTGGTGGGAAAATTCCATTGCCACCGGAGCCGCGTTCAGATAATTCTGATAGCCGGATCGCGTCGTGTCGGCATCGTACAACACCTGCATGAACTGCCACGGCTCATCCAAACTGCCCGGCTGCGGCACGTGAAACGATGGCAGCGACGGTAATCGTTCCGGCGGCCAGTCGCGGGAGATATATTCGCCCTTGCCGATAGTGCGCGCCGCCGCCGGCCAGACCATTAAACCCAGCAGCGCGATCGCAAGTAGCAAATAAGTTCGTCGCGGCATGAGTGGTTCGCTCCTTGGCCGTTGACGCAATCGCTTACACCTTCTTGACGGTGGTGGTCAGGGGAATCGGGTTGCGTACGCAGTATGCGCCGGGACAGGTTTCTTCGGCTTCCAGCACCGCCGAATCCATTTCCGCCTGAGTGGCCGTGCCGGTATATTCCAGCGTGATCCACACGCCTTCCACCAGCCGCGCCTCGCCCAGGCCCAGCGGCTTATTGAGGTTCAGCTTATTCTGCACGGTCACCTTCAGCGAGTCCACCTTGAGATTGCGCTGCGCAACGATCATCATCATGGTTCCGGCAAAGCACGAAGCGGTTCCGTAGAGGCAGTAGAGAATCGGATCGGGCGCCATCCCCGTCCCGCCCATGAACGGCAGTTGATCCGAACTCAGAACGGCTTCGCCCTTGGGAAAAACGACCGTTGCCGCATAGTGCGGCTCGCCGTCTTTGAAATTGCAGTCGCCGGAAACGGTTTTGGTTTTCAGCGCGAGGCTCGGATCCTTCTTCACCTCGCCGATAAACTTCATGATCGCTTCAAGGTTGACTTTCACAATGCACTCCAAGAGAATTCTGGTTGATTTTTCTTACACCGTTTTTACTACTGAACCACTCCGGCAATACCATCTTTTAATTTCACTTCTTCTTTTAAGCTTGAAGTTTCAAGTTTTGAGTTTTCGCCTCAGTCTCCCTCCCACAGCGCGTGCTCTTCCACGCGGCGGGGTTGCGACCGCCAAAACACGAACGCGGCCATGCCGATCCACAGCACGTTTTCCAGAATCTTCGTCCACCCGACTTTCTGCGCCAGCGCCATGGCAACTCCGGACCGGCCGAAGCAGCCGCAGTCAATATTCAATCCGCGGGCCACCGCCTGAAAGATCAGAATCGTAAACACTGCCAGCAATCCGCCGGACAGCAAACTGCCGATCCGCTTCCAGCGCGGAAACAGCAGCGCCAGCGCGGCCACGAGTTCCAATGCCGGCATGAACATCGCCACCGGATAGATATAGTTCTGTCCGATAACGGGGAACGAGACCCGGTAGTTGAGAATGTCCTTGGCAAACAAGGCCGGGTCGAGCAACTTCGGCACTGCCGCCATCAAAAAGACCGCCACCAGAATGATCCGACAGAGCCATTCCAGAGCCGTCCAAAGGATATTTTTTGTCTTCCTATTCATTCGTAAAATAATACCCATTTTATTTCACAAAGTCAAGCGAAAATGTAGGCATTTTCAGCAAGTTACGGTGGCAAAAGGGTATAAAATCCGACCCTTGACAAGGGCGGTTTCAGGCCGCAAAAAACGGGTGCGAAAATCTCGCACCCGTAAGCGCTTGTGAATTCGACCTCATAGCGGGGATTTATTCGGATTTCTCGATAAAATCGGTTTCCTCGGACCACTCCGCCCACCCGCCGGAAAAGACCGCGATCCGCTTCCAACCGCAGGAAATCATTTGCTCCGCTAAATCGTGGGAATCGTGGCACTCCACTCCTTCGCAGTAGGCCACAATCAGCTCATTTTTGGGAATAACTTTGACCGAATCTTTTAATTGCTCCCATTTCGCCGTCGGAATATTCCACGCCCCCGGAACGTGTCCATCCTTATATAGCTCCGGTGCGCGCGCATCTACAAAATGAATGTTCGATCGCTTGCGCTTCATGTACAAGCCGATGGCCGTGGCCAGATCCACGTCGTAGGGACGGTCGGCCGGCACGAACATACTGTCCGGCGAGACCGCATCGGGCTTGGCAATGGCTACCGGCGGAGTTGGAATAAGTTCCACTGATTTGGGATAGCCCCAAAAGGGAACCGGGCTCTTCTGCACGACCCGCGCTCCGAGTCCCAATAGCACCGCCACTGCCGTCATCACCAAGAACTGCTTTGTCAACGCCATCTGACCACCCTGCGGTTGATTGTCATGTTCGCGATTGCTCTAATTCTACTCGACCGAGGGCGGCTCGGTTTCCGACAGACCCTGATGATTGATCTCTTTGACCAGATAGTCGAAGGCTTCCTGCGGAGTGTTGCAAATCTTGAATAGTCCGATATCTTCGGGCGAAATTACGCCCCACTTGATCAGCACATCGAACCGTACTGCCTCTTCCCAAAACCGTGCGCCGTACAGCACGATAGGCAAGTTTTTCGTGACTTTACGAGTCTGAACGAGGGTCAGGATCTCGAACATCTCGTCCATCGTTCCGAATCCTCCGGGGAAAACCACCAGCGCTTTAGCCAGATACATGAACCAATACTTGCGCATGAAAAAATAGTGGAACTCAAAGGCCAGATCGCGCTCGATGTATTGATTAATGCCCTGCTCGAAGGGCAGGCTGATCCCGAATCCGATGGTTTTTCCGCCCGCTTCCCGCGCCCCCCGGTTAGCCGCTTCCATCATTCCCGGACCGCCCCCCGAAGCCACCACATATCGGTTTTTGGCATTAGGAAATTCTTGATAATGCTTCGTTAGTAAACGAGAAAGCTCGGCGGCTTCGGTATAGTATTGCGTCAGTTGCTCCATCTGGTTCATCCGCTCGCGCAGCCGTTTGGCTTCCTCGGCGGGAGCGGTTTCCAGCTTGGCTTTGATCTTCTCGAATTCGGCGGGTAGGGCTTCCGACGGCAGCGCGCGCGCCGAGCCGAACATCACGATCGTCCCGCGAATCTTATGCTGCCGCAGTCGCGCTTGTGGTTCGAGATACTCGGACAGAATCCGAATCGTCCGCGCATTCGGTCCGTACAAAAAATCTTTGTTGTAGTACGCTTTGGGAAAAAGGTCGCGTCCGTGGTCGTCAGTCAATGAAAACTCCTGATGGTCCGTATGCTATCCTAATTGTATTCCGAACTTCCCTAACTGCTCTTTCATCCAGTCGAAGGAGATCACCGTCTCTTGCGTATGCGCACCGGGGGGGACTTGGCCCGCGTGAATCGCCAGCGCGATGGCGGCGGCGGGGAAGGCCGTCATCTGGCCCATGGCCGAGATTCCGCGCGCATCGTCTTGCCGTACCGCCAATTCGATTTTTTCTTCGCGGCCGCCGTCGCCCGTGGCTGTGACTCGAATTAAAATAATATCCGGTGCGTTCTTGGGCAGATTGTCTTCCAGCACCCGCGTCAGCATCCGCCGCGGCGAGAGTTCGCCGCTGTCGAACCGGCACGGCTTGGTGGAAGTCAATCCCAGATCCCGCAGCAATAACAGCGCGTCGTAGTGACCGGGATAGCGAATCGTTTTATAATCCAGCCGCTGCACTTTACCCAGCAGCGTGCGCGGCAGGGTGGAGGTTCCGCCCGAGGTTACAAACGCTTCAAACGTGCCCAACTCGCCGAAGTCCATCGTCTCCAAATCCGACGGCGACGGCACCAGCACTTCCTTGCCGTTCCGAATCTCCCGCGCCTCTTCCAGATACTCGTTCAAGAGTCCGTGAATCGAAAAAAACTGCGCGTACTTGAGCGGTCCGGTAGGCTGCTGCGGCAACCCGCCTACTCGCAAATGCACTTCATCGCATTTCTTGAAGCGATGCGCCAGTTCCCAGCCTAAAATACTGGCCAAGCCGGGAGCGAGTCCGGTATCGGGAATGAATACGAGTTCCTTACGGCGCGCATCGGCATCCATGCCAAGAATCACATCGGTCACTTCGGGATTGCCGCCGAGGTCAACCATTGAAACCCGCGCCCGCAGCGCCGCCCGCGCGACTTTCGGATTCAGAAAATACGGCACGCACGACACGCAGACTTTCGTGCCCAGCAGCGCGCCGCCGAGATCGAACTCGCTGGCCGCATCGGTCTTGCGCGGCTCCACCAGATCGCTGGCCAGCCAATCGGTCGCTTCCTTGAGTTGTGCTTCATCGCTGTCGGCCAGCCGCACGGGCAGCGGACCGTCAGGATGGTTCACGAAAAAATACGCGGCCACGCGGCCCATCAGCCCCGCGCCGAGAATCAATATCTCCGGGTTTTTCATTTGAAAGTGCGAGTATTACGCCAAAGGTTTTCCATTCCCCCTACTTCAGCGGGGGGATAAAGGGGGGATTCTACCAATCGAACGCTTGACCGCCGCCCCTACTCCGCCGCCGGTGCCTTCTCCGCGGCTTCCACCGCCATGAGATGTTCGCGTTCCTGCTGCACCAGCACACCCATCGGCTCTTGTAGTTCCACGATCCGGTAGGTCACCAGATGGCAGCTCACCGCCGGATTATCCAGCACCAGCCGTTCGGCTTCGGCGCGGCTGCGCACCCGCAGCAGCCACATACCGCCGATGGAGGTCGGATATCCGCCCGACAGCAGCAGTTGACCGCGCCGCACCATATCCTGCAGGCGTTCGGTGAGCTTGTGTTGGACGGCGGATAAGTGCAGCTTGCGCGCCCCCGGTCGCGGTTGATAGTGAATCTGAAAATAGAGAATGTCGCGCGGGCGTGCAGTCGGCGCATGAGCCGCGTCATGATTAATGGGCCGTCTTGCCCCCAGCGGACGGCGGCGATTCAACATCGAGGGCTTTTTTCGTTCGCTTTCGTGTTCCATGAATGGGTTTCGTCTCTTTTCCAAAAACTGCCGATACTGCCACAAAATCCGTCGCGCGAAATTACGGAATTAACGCAACGGAGAAATTCATCTTCTGATTGTTATTCCTTCTCCGCCACTTTCTTAAGTTTCTCCAGAAAGTAGCCGCCCCACGAATTTTTCTCCCGCGCGGCCAGTTCTTCGCTGGGGAATCCGGCGGCGGTGAGGGTGAGCACCGACTGGTTTTCGTGGGAATCAATCGCATATTCGAAGCGCACCGAAAAGCGGCCTTCATCTTCGTCCTCGGTATCCACCAGCACCGGCTGGAGCACGCCGTAGCGGTACGGAGACTCATAGGCCACGATCTCGCTTTCGAACAAACGGCCTTCGGCATCGCGCTTGCGAACCTTCCCGCCCGTGCGCCGGTCGTTCTGCACCCATGCGCAGTAATCCCACTGCGTCACGAACTGCGGATCGGTAATCACCGCAAACACCCGCGACGGCTTCGCCGCAATCACGGTTTTCAATTCAAAGGAATGCATAATTTATTCTCCGCCGAGGCACCCGTCCTCGGGTACCCGAAACGTTTTCTGTAGAGGCGATTTATCACGCCGGTCTCCAACTCGTAGGGGCACAGCGCGCTGTGCCCTTTTTCTCTACTTTATCCACCCCGCCATTGATCCCCACAACAGTATCCACAACCCGATCCCTACCACCATGATCACCGCTGAAATCCAGGAGGCGGTGCGGCGGCTGTATTGGGTTTGCAGAGCCGTGATTGCCGAAAACAATTGCGGCCCGGTTCGGCTGATCCGCTTGGGCAAACGCAGCAGCAGCAAGATCAGCGCCGCCGGCAGCACCACCAGCCATAAGATTTTATATACCACGTCCATCGGCACCCCGCAATAATAGCATGTATCATCGCGCGTTTCATTCCGGCCGGGTTGCGCTGCGCTTAACCACGGCTCGGCGATGGCGGGTCTCCCCCTGCTTTAGCGGGGGGACGGAAGGGGGGACGTATTCCGGGCACGGCATGCCGTGCCCCTACCGACACAAACGCCGTTTTCGCTTTCATATCGCACTGCCGTGCGCGGCTACGTTTCCCTTGGCTTCATCCCCCATCCTTCATCCTTACACATCCAAGTTCGTCACGTACTTCGCATTGGCTTCGATGAACTGGCGGCGCGGTTCCACGGCATCGCCCATGAGCACGCTGAAAATCTTGTCCGCGGCGGCGGCGTCTTCCAGCGTGACCTGCCACATGGTTCGCGTTTCCGGATCCATCGTGGTTTCCCAGAGCTGATCGGGATTCATCTCGCCCAAACCTTTGTAGCGCTGCACCTGCACGCCCGTGTTGCCCAGTTCGGTAATGTACTTGTCGCGCTCTTCCTCCGTCTGCGCGTAGTGCACCTTCTTGCCCTTTTGCACGCGGAACAGCGGCGGCTGCGCGATATACACCCGCTCCTTTTCGATGAGCGGCCGCATGTAACGGAACAGGAAGGTCAGCAGCAGCGTGCGAATGTGCGCGCCGTCCACGTCGGCATCGGTCATAATGATCACCTTGCCGTAGCGAACCTTCTTCAGTAGTTCGTCTTCGTCCGCGCCGTCGCCGGTATCGCCGTTGCCGTTTCCATTGCCATTCCCGTTGCCGTTCCCGCTTTCCACGATCCCCGCCATCCCGCCGATGGCTTGAATCAGCGTGCGCAGTTCGTCGTTATCGAGAATCTTGTTGATGCGCGCTTTTTCGACGTTGATGATCTTGCCCTTGAGCGGCAGAATCGCTTGAAACTCGCGGTTCCGTCCCTGCTTGGCCGAGCCGCCCGCCGAATCGCCCTCGACGATGAATAGTTCGCTGATGTCAATGTTCTTGGTCGTGCAGTCGGCGAGTTTCCCCGGCAGATTACCCGATTCCAGTGCGCTCTTGCGCCGCGTCAGATCGCGCGCCTTGCGCGCCGCTTCCCGCGCCCGCGCCGCGTTCACCGATTTTTCGATGATCGCCTTGGCCGCATGGGGATGCTCTTCGAGATATTGTCCTAATTTATCGTTGACGATCTGCTCGACGATGCCCTTCACTTCGCCGTTGCCGAGCTTGGTCTTGGTCTGGCCTTCGAACTGCGGCTCGGACACTTTCACCGACAGCACCGCCGTCAAGCCTTCGCGCACGTCGTCACCGGAAAGCTGGAAGGTCTCTTTCTTGAACAGCTTGTTCTTTTCGGCATAGCTGTTGAGGGTGCGGGTTAAGGCCGACTTGAACCCCACCAAGTGCGTGCCGCCCTCGACGGTGTTGATGTTGTTGACGTAGGTGAAGATGTTCTCGCTGTAGCCGTCGTTGTACTGCAGCGCCAGTTCCACCGGCACGCCGTCGCGCTCCTGCGCAAACGCGATCACGCCTTTATGCACCGGCGTGCGGTTTTCGTCGAGATATTTCACGAACTCCGACAGCCCGCCGTCGAACTTGTATTCTTCCTTCGCGCCGTCCCGCTTGTCTTCGGCGACGATCAGCAGCCCGCTGTTGAGATAGGCCAGTTCGCGCAAGCGCTCAGTCAACGTCGCGTAGCTGAACTCGGTGCTCTTGAAAATCTGGCCGTCGGGAAAGAAGGTCACGATGGTGCCGCTGCCCCGCGAGTTGCCCACTTCTTCCACCGGCTTGTCGGGCAAACCGCGCGTGTAGGACTGCCGCCACTTCTTGCCGTCGCGCTTGACGTCCACGGTCAGCCATTCGGAGAGCGCGTTGACCACCGACACGCCCACGCCGTGCAAGCCGCCCGAGACTTTGTAGCTGTCCCGCGAAAACTTGCCGCCCGCGTGGAGCACGGTCATCACCACTTCCAGCGCGCTGCGTTTTTCCACCGGATGAATATCGGTGGGAATGCCGCGGCCGTTGTCGGTGACGGTCACGCTGCCGTCCTCGTTGATGGTCATGTGGATTTCCGTGCAATACCCGGCCATGGCCTCGTCCACCGCGTTGTCAATCACTTCATACACGAGGTGGTGCAGGCCGCGCGTGCCGGTATCGCCGATGTACATGGCGGGCCGCTTGCGCACCGCTTCGAGACCCTTCAATACCGTAATCGAAGAGGCTTGATAGCCCGTCTGCTTTTGCTTGTCGTTGTCCAATTGGTCGGTCATCTATGGTTCCAAAAAAATTGTTTCTCTTCGCCGAGGCAGATCCCCGATCTGCCCGGAATCTTCGTTTCCCCCTGTTCGCGGGGGGATGAAGGGGGGTTGTTTTTTCACCTATTCGCTTTTTCTCCCTCACCACCCGTGATGCGATCCGTACCGCAACAGGCTTAAACAGCCGCCGATCAGCATCGCATACACGGGGGACACCCTTACCTCGCCAACACCGCCACCGCAATCACGAACACCAGCGCGAACAGCACCACCACCGCCCCGACCATCAGCGTGATCCGTGAATGGCGGTCGGAGGTGAAGAAATCGAAAAGATCCTGCACCCACCATAACATCGGAAACGCGCCGGAGGCGAATCCCAAAATCAGCAGCGCGGGGATTCCCAGCAGAATCAGAATGAGCAGCAGCGCCGACATCCGGTTCCTCCCGGAAAATTACTTCATCGCGGCCGCGGCATAATCGGCACGCCCACCACTTCCATGATCAGCAAGATCGCCAGGCCGATTAATAGTCCGATCACCCGCGGAAACCGTCCCCGAATCCGATCAAAGAAATCAGCCCACGCGGACATCTTGAAAATCCAGACAACATACCCGACCGCAATCAATCCGATCAGTGTCCAAAACTTCCAACTCTTGGCGAGCATGCTTATATACGGTTCGGAGTCCATCACTTCATCCGTAGCGCGGTATCGACCATGCAGCTCCGCCAGCCGCCGATCATTGCCAGAATTCCTAATAGAATCAGCGCGGTCAGCAACAGACTCATCGTCCGCCCCTTCTGCGGACCATACTGCTGTATCATCAGTTGGCTAAGCGCATTGGGCTGCCGGAATCCCCCCCGCAGGATATATAACCCCACAAACAGCAGCGTAATCACCCCCATCGGAATCATGAACATCAGGTAGTCGCGCATCACCGCCTCCTGAATATTCTCTATCGCCGAGCGGGGTGTCCTTACCCCGCCGGGACTCTACACACCGCCGAGCCGTGGTTAAGCGCAGCGCAACCCGGCCGGAATCTTCTTTCCCCCTGCTTCAGCGGGGGGATACAAGGGGGGCTTGTCATTCTGGACACCGCGCCGGCGGGCGTCCGGAATCTCGCTTTGCCTTCGCTCGCTACTTCAGCAGCAGCATTTTCTTCGCTTCGTTCACGTCCCCCGCTTGCAGACGATAGATATACATCCCGCTCGGCAGTGCCGACGCATCAACATTCACCTCGTGCGTTCCCGCGGCAATCATTCCGTCAGTTAGCGTTTGCACCAGCCGCCCCGTCAGATCGAACACTTGCAGCGTGGCATTCCCCGACTGCGGCACTTCAAATGAAATCCGTGTCTGTGCGTTAAACGGATTAGGATAGTTCTGTTCGAGCCGGTAGTCCCGCACCGTTGCGCCGATTTCATCCGCAGCATCAACCGTGTGCGGATAATAAAATGCCCCCATATCCGCCACCGTTCCGTCCGGATCATGTTCCAGTGCCGGATCGCCCGCATCAATACACGGCGAACCCGCCGTCAAATGATAATCCCCTGCCGCCGTGTCCGCAAACTGCGGATCGAGAAAAATATTGTGATACACATCGCAGGAATCGCCGTTGCTATTGGTCATCGCCAATTGTCCGATTCCTGGCGGCATATCTGCGGGCGTGCCATCAAAGACTGCGAAGGCAGATCCAGGACCGAATACATCACAGTATGTGATTATTGAATTCGGGCTTTGAGTGAATAAAAATCCCGCTGTTGTGTCGAAATTCATAATCACGCAGCTACTGATTCTTGTTATGGTTTCATAACCAATAGCAATCGTTGATTTCTCAAAGTAGCTCCAGCGGCTTGAGGTGTTGTTAATGAACGAGCACTGCTCCATAACCGGAAATCCCCCATCGAAAGCTGCCCCGCCACCCGCATAGTCAGAGAAGTTATCTTCAAATAAGCATTCGCGTGCGTTTATGCTGGACGTTACACCGTAAATCCCCCCTCCGGCAGCACCATGATTTTCCCGAAAGATACACCGCTCAAGTTCAACTATCGAATTATACCCATCTATCCCGCCACCGCCATTATAGCATCCGTTGTTCTCGAATCGGCAATCGGTTGCACATACATTTGATAGATTGCCGACTATTCCCCCCTGATGGTTGCCCACAATATCCGAGTTTACCGTTTCAAGCACCGAGTATTCTACCACAGCCGCTATTCGGTCGTTATTGGAAATCCTCGAATTATAAATTTGTGCGTGCGAATGGTTGTGGACTGCGATGCCGTCTTGTTCATTGTTTTCGATCACGCTATGATCGAGCAGTAGGGAGGCAGCATCTTCTACCAAAATGGCCGCACTGCAAGCTCCGCCCCGCCAATGATTGCGAAATATCGAGTGCACAAACGCCAATCGTGAATCTCGGACTAAGCATCGGCAAGCATATTCCACGACGCAATAATCCATTTGACCGAGATTCGCCGCACTCACCAGTTGAATCCCGAACCAGCCGAGGGTGTCCGTGGAAAATCTCCGGGTGAACACGATGGAATCCTGCTCGGTTCCGATTGCATCGAGTGTTCCGTGAACGTCCAGTACCTGACGATCCCTGAAAAATAACCGGGTTCCCGGAGCAATCGTTACCTGTTCGCCGGAACCAATACTAAGGTTGTATACCACATCGAAATCCCCCGGTCCGATTATCCCCGACAATTCCCCCGATAGCGGCGGCATGAGCGTTAGTGAATCCAGCTCGCGATTTGCCGTCAAGTCCTGCTGTTCCAGCATCACCTCGGCATAGCCGGGATACGAATAAACGATATCATAAATCCCTCCCACCAAAGCAATCACATAACTCATCGTTGAATCCGCCGTCGTGGAATCCGTTACCGCCGGCGGCGCTTGCGCAATAAACGAAATCTTTGTTCCCGCCGAATTCACTCTGCCGGCCAGCCATACCCGGCCGTTAACAATCACCCCCTGCGCTGCCGTTGCCAGCAACAGCACGCACGTGCCAATCAGCATCCACGTCTTCATAGCCACACCCTCCCTTGGTTTGTGAGCTACCCCCCAACCACGTTCTTTGGCAGCTTTTCAAATAAATAGTTCTATATACTATTCCTTTTTTGTTCCTACTTCAGCCAGATCTCCTTCACCACGTCTTCCCCCATCGCTTCAGCAATGCGCTTCAGCAGCTCCGGCTTCAGATAAGCCAGCTCGGTTCGCCACACGTCGTGATCGCATTCCACGATCAGCCGCTTGCCGTGCAGTGTGCCCGGCTTGGCGTGCTCGGCGATGTGCGGTCCAACGATTTCCGCCCACTCGAGCCGAAGCTGGGCGGCCTTGATCCCTTGCCGCCACTTTTTTTGCTCAAGGAGCCGGTCTAACAACCGACCGATGGAAGTGGGTTTGCCTGCACGCATTGCGGAATTCCAGTTCAACAGAGTAATATACTGATTTTCCACGAGAATCACAAATTTTTAGTCATTCAATGAGCCATTTTATCTCTTTGTTTATTATATGGATTAAGTGCTGCTTTTAGGGTTCCATAAAAGGCGTTCACTTTTGTTGAGTTTACGCCATAAAAAAAGCGGGCGCCGCACGCCCGCTCTTGGTATCCTGTCACTCTCCCGAAGAGGTCCCTGCCCTCATCAGTTCAAGCGAACAGGCATGATCAACATCAGTAAATCTTCGTTTTCTTCCTGCTCGGTCGGCTTCACGATGCCCGCTGAGGTCGGCGTTCCCAGCTCGAATACCACTTCCGAGGTGTCAATCTGCTTCAGGATATCCAGCACGTAACCCGCGTTATAGCCGATATCCATCGGTTCGCCGTCGTAGCTGCACGGCACCACTTCACGGCCTTCATTGCCCTGCTCAATATCCTCTACCAGGATTTCCAGTTGTTCTTTTTGCAGTTTCAAGCGAATCTGCCGGGAAATTTCGTTGGATACGATCGAAGCGCGTCGAACTGAGGCTTGGAACTGATCCAAGTCCAAAATCAATTTATTCTTATTTTCGCCGGGAATCACCGCTTCGTAATTGGGATAGCGGCCTTCGATGAGTTTGGTGATCATCGTGGTGGCACCGACTCGAAACGCTGTTTGTTTATCGGTAAAGAAAATATCTACATTCCCTTCCCGTTCACACAACCGCGCCGCCGTCTGCATGGCTTTAGCCGGGATAATGCATTCATTGACATCACCTTTAAATCCGTCATGATGCAGCGACATTTTCACCAGCCGGTGACCGTCAGTCGTCACCATCCGTAACTCATCCCCGCCGATCTTCGTATAAACACCGGTCAATTGCGGCCGTAGTTCATCCCGCGATACGGCAAAAATTGTTTTTCCGATCATCCGCCGCAACTTTGCCTGATCCATCGTAAATGCCTGCACTTTTTCCAGCGATGGAACCTTCGGATAGTTCTGCACGCTTTCGCCGGAAAGATCGTATTTCTTGTCATCCGCCGTCAATTTAATGCGTCCGCTGTCCAACGCTTCCACACCGATCACGATATCCGGAAAATCGCGCAGCAGATCCAAATACTTTCGCGCCGGAAGCAACGCTCGACCGTCTTTTTCACCTTTGACGTCAAGCTGGGTTTCCATCGAAATTTCCAGATCGGTGGCCGTAATCGTTAAACGATTTCCCGAAAGCTGCACGAGAAAATGCGTTAAAACCGGCATCGGACTCTTGGTGGGCACCACGGAAGCCAACGGCAGAAAGGCTCCGAGTAAGCTGCTTTGAGAGGCGGAAAACTTCATGAAAGCCTCATGAATGTTATTTAAGAGAGAAGAGAAAAACTCGTAGTAGTTATAAGGACCGTGTATTTGTGGATAGTGTCTGCTAAACTGCTTTTTCTATTATGTCTGTTCGAGTGATATCGTGTGAACGTTTCGTTAAGATAGCTTGGGATATCCTCAATTACTCACTCGAAGTTGTTTTATAATAGGTCGGTCGTAAAAAAAGGAGTGTATGAGAGTGGACGGTAATAACATTCGTCCACGAAAATTCACTCTAATTCACTCGGCAGAGTGGATAGAGTGAGTTTCTGCTGCAACTCGCGAAGCGAGTTTGTCACTTCAGGATCTCCGGTGGCGCGGCGTTTTTGAATCGTATCGCGCGCATGAATCACCGTGGAATGATCGCGGCCGCCGAATTCATCGCCGATGGCTTTTAAGGACAGCGATGTTAATTCAGTCATTAGCGTCATCGCGATCATTCTCACGAAAACCAATTCTTTTTTGCGGGACTTGCAACGCAGCGCTTCCGGAGTGGTATCAAAATACTCGGCTACCACGGAGATAATCCGTTCCGCCGGCGGGCGGAAACCGTTGTGGCCGTTGCGCGATCGCAAAACTTCTTGTGCCAGAGACAGCGTCGGCGGCACGCGCATCAATTGACAGCGCGCCGTTAAGGTCACGTAAGCCCCTTCCAGTTCACGGACATTGGAAGTGATTGTGCTGGCCAGAAAATCGGCCACGTCGCGCGACAACGGAAAATGATCCAATTGCGCGCGGTTCATCAGGATCGCCACCCGCGTTTCGTAATCCGGCGGATCAATATTCGTCACCAAGCCCGAATCGAACCGCGAAATCAAACGCTTATCGAAATTGGCCAGTTCCGCCACCGGGCGGTCCGAAGTCAAAACGATCCGCTTGCCGTTTTGATAGAGCGTGTTAAACGCGTGAAAGAATTCGATCTGCGTGCGTTCTTTCGAGGCGAAAAACTGGATATCATCCACCAGCAGCAGATCAATATTGCGGTAGCGGTGGGAAAAATCGGTGGTATGGCGCGTTTGCAGCGAGTGAATGAAGTCCTGCGTGAAGCGCTCCGAGGACGCGTAGAGCACCCGGAATTTCGGATAACGTGCCGCGACCCGGTTGCCAATCGCTTGTAACAAATGCGTTTTTCCGAGACCTGTCCCGCCGTAAATGAGCAGAGGATTCCACGGGCAACGCCGCGCAATGTCCGCCACCGCCATGCAGGCGGCGCGGGCAAACGAGTTGGAGTCGCCTTCGATGAAATTCTCGAACTGGTAGCGTTGATTCAGATGGGAATCGAACTCGGATTCGGACTCGGAGCTGTGCGTATTATTCGTTTTCGGCCGCGACGATGGCGGGAGATCGGAGGCCGCCGCCGGCGTGGCCACGACTTGAAAACTTAGAGTAACGCGATCTCCGTACAGCTCGTGGAGCAGCGATTCGATATTGGTGGAATAGTGGCTCTCAATCCATTCCCGGTGGAATTGACTGGGAACCGCTAACGTGAGTGAATTATTGTCGAGCCGTTGCGGGACGAGCGGCTTCAGCCACGTCGTAAAACTCTGCTCGGGAATCTGATCCTTAAAGACCTGCAGCAGAGCCTGCCAGAGTTCGTTCGCTTCGGAAACTTCGATTTGTGCCATAAATGGAGGATAACGTCTCTTGCCAAACCCCCGTCTGGCATGAAAAGTTGCATGGAACAGCCGCACTGAGGATAGAGAAAATGCGGCGAAACATTAGTGAGGTTACACCATCATACGCGTGCGTATGATGGTGCGGAAATATTCTCGCCGCAAGGCGGGCTGCCGAGATGCGAAAGCGCGGAAATTCTGAGCTTAACATTTACTCGCGGGCGAGGCAATGCCGCGGCTCGGATGCTCTAACGGCAGGGACTACAATATAACACGTTCTCCCCCATTGTCAACTCATTAAGTTCTCATTTGAAGATTACTTACAACCGTTACTCAATTGTAATTTTTAGCTCTGACCGTTGGCATAGTTGTTTGAACGAGAGGCGAGGCATTGAAATCCGTACCATGTTCTCAAAAATTGAGCACGCACCGTGAATTCACAAACGCGACTCCTTGAATGCCGAGCGATCTCCATGACCCACTTGTCCAGAGAGCGCAATGTAATCCCGAAGCGCGAAAAAAACTTCGCGGTAAATGGATAGTTGACGAATCTTGAAATGTGGCACCGCTCGTACTCATAGACGGATGCTAACATCAATACACGGTGTTCGGTTCCAGAAGACAAGAGGATTTCCGGACGAACGGACAACCGAATGAATATCCGTTGCCGAGATCTGCCCAGGCATCGGAGGCAGCCGTGCTCAACCGGATGGTTCCACAATCGGATAAATATAAACAAATAAATACGACTTGCCAAGCCCCAGGTTTACAATGGTGTCAGCACCATAATAGACAAAAAGGAGTTGCGCCTCGTGACTCATTTTGCTATATTTAGCTTTTCCCGGCAATGCGCACGGGACTGATCATCAAGAATAGTGAAATTAAGATAAGAGACAGCAACAAGCATGAAACGGACGTACCAACCTTCCCGCCGTAAACGGGCTAATGCACATGGTTTCCGAACCCGCATGGCCACGAAGGCTGGCCGCGATGTGCTCCGACGTCGGCGCGCCAAAGGTCGTAAAAAACTCACCGTCTCGGATGAGCGACACTAAATTTCCCCGCTCCGAGCGGCTGAGGGGCCGCACCGAGCTGGATACGGTCAAGAAAAAAGGCCAGCGGCGGGTCCTCCCCGAGCTGGCTCTTTTTTTTTATCCGGCCAGCCCGAATGTAAGGTCGGTTTTGCCGCCACCCGCAAGACCGGCACGGCCGTAGTGCGCCATCGTCATGTCCGAAAACTTCGCGAGTTCTATCGTCTTAATAAAAATCTGTTTGTAAACGAAATCCACTATTTCTTTCTCGCTCGACAGCCGATTATAAACTGGCCGGAATTTGAAAATCGTCTTCGCCAGCTTCTATCGAATATCCCGCCGCGCTCTCGTTTGGATTCTGACCAAACTGATTGATGCTTATGCGGTGACCTTCGGTCCACACCTTGGGGGTCGTTGCCGGTTTACTCCGTCCTGTTCGCACTATGCCCGCGAAGCCATCGTAAATCACGGCCCCATCAAGGGTTCAGGGTTGGCAGTTCGCCGCCTGATCAAGTGCGGCCCGTGGCATGAAGGCGGTTTTGATCCGGTTCCGCCTTCTGCGGTTTAGTGACCCCATCATGACCATTTTGCGGAGTCCGCTTGCGGATTTTCCGCCCTTTGCTGTACCCATTTTCGAACAATTGATCAAAAAATAAGCACATCACAGTAGCATGTTTGATCGAAGAACCATTCTGGCTTTGGTGGTCGTAGGACTTATCCTCCTCCTTCTGCCCAAGTACTATCAGCTAATCACGCCCAAGGCTCCGCCCGCGACCGAGGTGGTTGCTCCCGACAGCGTTACCACCCCGACCGATTCCCCTCCGGTCACCACGCCCCAGGTGACCGAATCAGCACCGCCAGCGGCTACGCCCACTTCCACCACGCCACAAACCCCATTGGTCGCCGATACCGCGAAGTTGGTGAATGATTTTGTGGATATTGAAACACCACTCTACCATATGACTATTGCTTCCAACGGCTTGGTCAGCGGCTATGAGCTAAAGGAGTATCAGGCCAAGGCGGGCGATCCGGTGGCACTTCATGTGGCGCGCACGGCAGGCAAGGAAATGGTGGGTGCGGTAGACTTCAATTTCGGCAGTACCAATCCGAAGACCCTGAAAGACCTGCGCTTCCAAGCCTCAAAAGCGCGGATTTTCCTGTCTGGTTCCGGCGCGGATTCGGTGGTCTTAACCGCCGGTGATCCCACTACCCAGTTTATTTCGCTAACCTATGTTTTCCAATCGGGAAGCTATGGCTTTCAGGTCGCGCTTTCGACCGGTGGCTTGAGCATTCCCGAAACCGGTGAGTACCAGATCAAGTGGATTGGCGGTGTGCCCGTTACCGAACCGAATCCCATCAGCGATTTGCAGTATTCGGGAGCGTATGCTCAAATCGGCAGCGAGCTGGAAAAGGTCCACGTGGGCGCCGATCCGGAAAAAACTTTCCAAGCTACCGGCCAGACGTTCTTTATGGCGACGCGTTCCAAGTATTTCATGGCTGCAGTCATTCCGCAGGATCCGGCGGCAGGCATTGATATCGTGGGCCGCAATCCCACCCCCAAAGTCAAGGACTCTCCGCAATACTACGAGTTGTCCTTGCGCGAAATGTGGGGTCCGGCCGCCAATGGCCGCTGGGCGGTTTACTGGGGACCGATCAAATACGAAAACCTGAAAGCGTTCGGTGTCGGTCTCGATGAGACCATGAACTGGGGCTGGCAGATCATCAAACCGTTCTCGAAGGGAGTGCTGTGGTCGCTCACCGCGCTCCGCACTTACATTCCCAATTACGGTTGGGTGATCGTCATCTTCAGTATCTTGGTCAAAATTATTCTGTGGCCGCTCACGCGCAAGTCGCAGGTGTCCATGAAGAAGATGGCCGCCCTGCAGCCGGAAATCAAGGAACTGCGCGAACTGCATAAGAATAATCCGCAAGCCATGAATGCCGCGATGATGAAGCTCTATAAGGATCGCGGCGTGAACCCGGCTTCGGGCTGCATTCCGATCCTCTTTCAGATGCCGATTCTCTATGCGCTGTTCATCGTGTTCAGCACCACCATCGAGTTCCGGCAAGCGCCGTTCATGCTGTGGATTACCGATCTCAGCTTGCCCGATATCGTTTTCCATCTGCCCTTCTCCATACCTTTATATGGAGCGGGCGTGGCGATTCTGCCGCTGGTGATGGGCGTGACGCAGTTCTTTATGTCGCGGGCGACGGCCACCGATCCCAATCAGAAAATGATGATCTACATCATGCCGGTCTTCATGACGCTGATCTTCAATCAATTCCCGTCCGGTCTCACGCTCTATTACACGCTCTTCAATGTGCTGGCGATGGTCGAGCAGCGGCTGATCAAGCTCCCCGACTTCACCCCCTCCGCCGAAGTCGTGGACGAGAAAAAAAGCAAGAAAAAATAACCGATATCGCTTAATGATTGTCATTCTGAAGACGGCATTAGCCGTCTGAAGAATCCCTGACATCGTAAGGGATCCTTCACTGCGCTCAGGATGACACACTCTCGCCGAGCCGTGGTTAAGCGAAGCGCAACCCGGCCGGAACGTAATCGAATTTTTTTCGCCGCGCGGGATCGCTGACCCCGCCGGAATAATATCGCCGCGGCGAGCTATCTTCGCTCGGCATCGGACATGTCCATCACATTGAATGACACTATTGCGGCCCTCGCAACTCCTCCGGGATTGGGCGGGATGGCCGTTTTGCGCGTATCCGGACCCGCCGCCTGGACGATCGCGCACGCCCTTTCCCGTCCCCCTACTTTAGTGGGGGGACAACAGGGGGGTATATCTAATCGTGCGTACACAACCCTCCCCAGCCCCCCCGCTGAAGCGGAGGGGAGGGATCTTGCTAACTCCGCTCGCTTCGCCCGCATAATAAAGGATGGCGAACTGGTGGATGAGGTGGTGGTCACGCTCTATAAAGGTCCGCACTCCTA
Organism: uncultured Alphaproteobacteria bacterium; assembly: GCA_964444755.1. Taxonomy (GTDB): domain Bacteria; phylum Electryoneota; class RPQS01; order RPQS01; family RPQS01; genus JAHJDG01. The sequence goes on from CAYUIF010000003.1 coordinate 61,323, forward strand.
TACGGGTGAGGATGTGGCCGAAATCTCCTGTCACGGCGGGCGTTATGCCGCTACCCGTATTCTCGAACTCGTGTTCGAACACGGCGCTCGCCCCGCCCGCCCCGGCGAGTTCACCGAGCGCGCATTTCTGAACGGCAAGCTGGATTTGGCGCAGGCCGAAGCGGTCGCCTCGCTCATTCATGCCCGCACCGCCCGCGCCGGAATCGCCGCCGCCCGCCAATTGGCCGGGGGGCTTTCCGAAAAAGTCAAAACCATGCGCTCGCGGCTGCTGGATTTACTCTCGCTCTTGGAACTGGAACTGGATTTTTCAGAAGAAGACGTCGAATTCCAAGCCCGTACCGAGCGGTTAAGTACCGTTCGCGAGTTGCAGGCCGAACTGAAAGCGCTGTCCGCCACCTTCCGGCAGGGTCGGTTGGTGCGGGAAGGAATCCGGGTTTCATTGGTGGGCGCACCCAACGCGGGCAAGTCTACCTTATTAAATGCGCTCATCGGCGAGGAGCGCGCGATTGTCAGTCCCGAACCCGGCACCACCCGCGATGTGGTTGAAGCTCACATTGAACTGGATGGCATCGAGGTCATCCTGCAAGATACCGCCGGAGTCCGCGTCGCCACGGGAGTCATTGAGAGCGAAGGCATCGCCCGCACCCGCAGGTCAATAGAAAATGCTGATATTATTCTGCTTGTCGTAGACGAGACAAGTCCACACTGGCCTGAAGCAGATACATTATCCTTATTAATCAAGCGATCTATTATACTGGTTCAAAATAAGATAGACCTTTGTACTCATACTGAGCCTGCCGAATTGGCCGCTCCTGGGCAGATTACTCCTGTATCTTTCCGGGCGGTGTCGGCCTTAACCGGCCAAGGCATCCCCGAATTGCGGCATGACTTGGTTGCGCTGGTCATCGGTGAAGATATTGGTAATGAAGAAATTGTTGTTGCTGAAGCGCGTCATCACGAGGCTCTTCTAAAAGCCGAAGAAAGCCTTCGCCGTGCTCTGGCCCAACTTACCGAGCTGACGCTCATGGCCGCCGACCTGCGCGATGCCGTGGATGCGCTGGGCGAGATCACCGGCGAGACCGTCAGCGAAGATGTCCTGGATCGCATCTTCTCAAAATTCTGCATCGGAAAATAATATGGTTATCGGGACACTCCTACGGCGCATTGCCGTCCTTGTATTCCTTATCCTTATTAATATGCATCCGGCTTTGGCGGACGAACCCGGCCATCGCCCCGTCATCGGCCTTGCGCTGTCCGGCGGCGGAGCGAAGGGCTTGGCGCATATCGGTGTGATTAAGGTCTTGGAAGAAGAAGGAATAGATGTAGATGTGGTGGCCGGAACCAGCATGGGCGCGATCATTGGCTCGCTCTATTCCATCGGCTATTCCACGGCTTTCATTGAGTCGTTGGTCGTTCACGAGCAGTGGGGTGATCTGTTCGACGACACGCCCGGCCGCCGCGGCTTGGCCATGGAACAGAAGCTGTACGATGAGCGCTACCAGCTTTCGATCCCCATTCGGCGGCACAGTTTGGGCTTGCCCACCGGATTGATTCCCGGTCAGAATGTTTCGCTGCTGCTGGAATGGCTGATGTGGCCGGTTCGTGAAGTGCGCGATTTCAAAAAGCTGCCCCGACCGTTCGTCTGTGTAGCCACCGACCTGGAAACCGGCGAAGCGGTGGTCTTAGAGCGCGGCAACCTGCCCGAGGCCGTGCGCGCCAGTTTTGCCATTCCCAGCGTTTTTACACCCGTCTTTATGGATGGCCGGATGTTGGTGGATGGTGGAGTTGTGCGGAACTTGCCCGCGCAGGACGTTCGCGAAAGCCTGCGCGCCGATTTTGTGATAGGCGTGGATGTTTCGTCGGCACTGCGTGAGGCGGACAAGCTCGACAACCTGATCGCGATCCTGAACCAGACCATGAACTTTCAGGAACTGGTCAGCGCCGAAGGTCAGCGCCAATTGTGCGATATCCTGATTCGACCCGCGATCGATCAGTTCTCGATTATGGATTTTGCCAAGGCGCGCGAACTGATTGCCGTCGGCGAAGCCGCCGCGCGGGAACGGTTGCCCGAACTCCGCGAGCTGGCCGATTCCTTGAAACATTGTTCGCCGCCGCCCGCCCGCGAACTTCCGGCGGTCAGCGATTCGATTGTCGTGCAGCTCGTGAAGGTGTCGGGCGTAAACCGCTCGTCATCGCGCGTGGTCACGTCGCACTTGGGATTCCGGCTCCCTCAGCGGACCACCCGCGATCAACTGGAACGCGCGATGCGCCGCATCTATAGTTCGCAATACTACGAGCGTGTGAGCTATCAGGTGGATCCGGCGGTGGACGGCTCGGCCTTGCGCATTCAGGTCGTCGAACGCGATACGGATTTTTTGCGGTTCGGCTTCCGCTACGATACCGATGAACGCGTAGCGGCATTGGTTAATACGACTTTTCGCAATCTGCTGTCGCGCGGTTCCATGACCACGCTGGACGTGCGCTTAGGCGACCGCACTTCCTTTACCGGTTCGCAATTTATTTACACCGGTTTTCAGCCGCGCATCGGTACGCGCATCGAGCTCCAGCATCAGCGGGTGGATGTGAACTCCGCGCGGGCGGGCGATCTGAATTATGGCACGCGAGTACGCGATACGCGCGGTTCGATTCTGCTGGGCAGCATCTTCGCCAAGTCAGCGATGTTTGCCGCGGGCGCGGAAAAAGTTTATACCCGCTACATCCCGCGCGATGCCGCCGGAAATGAGCAGCGCCGCGTGATTGTAGACTATCACTCGCTGTTTGGTTTGGTGTGGATCGAAACCCTTGATCGTCTGACCTTTCCCTCGCGGGGTGTGGAACTCTACGGCCGGGGGATTTATACCGGCGAAGACATCGGCTCCAATTACGATTTCACCCGCATTGACGGCAGCGTGCGCTTCTTTTTGCCGTTCAAGAATCGCATCGCGGCGGGCATCGGCGGCACAGTCGGTTTGGCCGAGGGCGCCAAGCAATCCCCCGACAACTACTTTGCGCTCGGCGGTGTGGACGATTTCATGGGGGCGGAATTGCAATCGCGCAGCGGCAGCCACAAGCAGGTCGGTTGGATCAGCCTGCAATGGGAGCCGTTCAATAACCGCTTCGTTCGCTTGCACGGTAATGTCGGCAATGTGTTCGATCATTGGAATGATCGCATGGATTGGACGGTCTACGAACGGGGCGGCGGCTTAACGATTGGCGTTATCACCGTGGCCGGCCCCGCGCAACTTACCTTCCACGGCGGCACGCTGGAAGGCTTTCTGGTTCACTTCCGCTTCGGCTACAATTTCTGAGAGGACTGTATGAGCGGCGCATTACCAAATTACACCTATCGCGGTGCGCGAGCGCTGGTACTTCTGCACGAGCGTGAGCTGCACCATCTGATCGAGGTTTGGCGGAAGGCGAAGACAGCAAATATTCCGCTGCCCGTTACCGATGATCCCGACTATGAGTCCCTCGATCATCTGCTGTTCCACATTTTGCGCGCCGCCCGCGGCTATATGACATGGATGTGCGAGCAATTGGGTTTGCCCGATCCGCAGATTGATCCGCCGCCGTCACCCGCCACCGTGGATGTCGAAGCCGAATTGTATGCGGAATATCTGCTGAACAAATGGCGAACGCCCCTCGCGGAAGTTCCGGAGGAACGCTTTGGTGATAAGACCTACGCCAGCCGCTGGGGCGTGCATTATTGCATCGATGCGATGCTCGAACACGCCGTCGTACATCCCCTGCGTCATGCATTTCAATTGGACGAACTGATCGCCGCGCGGGATCGCTGATCCCGCCGGAACGTTCGCTTGTAGCGCCCAGCTTGCTGGGCTTGCTCGCCGAGGCACCCGTCCACGGGTGCCCGGAACGCATTCCCCCTGCTTTAGCGGGGGGATGCAAGGGGGGATAATTGTAGGGGCACAGCGTGCTGTGCCCGCGCCTTCGCCGAGCGGGATCGCTGACCCCGCCGGAACCAGCATACAAATTAACTCAATTCAGCGTTTCAGCCTTTCGGCATTTCTCGCGGCGGCAGGTGGTTTCACCTGCCCCGCATCAAAACGAAAAACGATGTCCGTTTCCGACGAATACCTCACTTACCTCCTCGATCAACTGCGCGGCATGGGACCGGTCTCGGCGCGCAAGATGTTCGGCGGGGCTGGATTGTATCTGCGCGGGCTGATGTTCGGTTTGGTCTCGCAGGATGTGCTGTATTTGAAAACCGATGATTCCAACCGCGCCGTTTACGAGCACGCGGGCATGACCAAGTTTCAGCCGTTCGAGGACAAACCCATGACCATGCCGTATCACGAAGTCCCCGCCGAAGTCCTCGAAGACCGCGACGAGCTCACCCGCTGGGCTAAGCTCTCCTTCGCCGCCGCCGAACGCGCCGGGAAGAATAAAAAGAAAAAGACAAAATAAACGTCCTGTAGGGGCGGACCCATGTGTCCGCCCGTGAAACGCGTGTGAATCGCATTCCGTAGGGGCGCACCCATGTGTGCGCCCGCCATAAACGATGGATAAGCAATTATCACGACCAAATCGCAAAACGATCCGCTTGCCGAATTTTGATTACGCATCGGGCGCGGCGTATTTCATTACAATATGCGCCCGAGAACGCGTCAACCATTTTGGTATTATTCATGATGGTGTAATGGAAAAGAATAAGATCGGAATTATGATTGAGGATTATTGGCGGCGGTTGTCATCTCGTTATTCGATAGATATTGATGAATACATAGTCATGCCCAATCATATTCATGGAATTGTATTTGTTCAAGAGATTGAAGAAGGCACGGGCGCACACTTGGGTGCGCCCCTACAGCAAATCATTCGTTGGTTTAAGACCATGACCACCAACGAATACATCCGGCAGGTGAAGACAAACAACTGGCCGGAGTTTCATGGCCGCCTTTGGCAGCGCAACTACTACGAGCACGTCATCCGCAGCGACGATGATTTGTACAACACCCGTAAATACATTCAGGAAAATCCCCTGAAGTGGGCATTGGATAAGGAGAATCCTGACAACCCGTAGGGGCGGTTCGAGAACCGCCCGCGTAACGAAAGCGAATAATTCCCGTAGGGGCGCACCCATGTGTGCGCCCGGAACAAAATTAATGAGAGGTATGTCATGGCGATTCCAAGCTTTGATGAATGTCTCTGTGCATTTCTGAATATAGTTGCTGATGGAAAGGTTTATCACAGAATGGACATGGTCAGTAAGATTGCAGACTTATGGAACCTCAATGAAGAGCAGAAGAACGAAACGACAGCCTCTGGGAAGTATACAAAACATGAAACGCACGTTCACTGGGCAAATATTTTTTTGCACAAAGCAGGTTTAATCGAGAGACCCAAACGCGGATATGTCCAAATAAGCAAACGCGGGATCAGTTTTCTTAAGAAAACAAACGGGAAAGTTGATAAGAAGCTTCTTGAGCAAACGCCGGAATTCGTTGAATGGATGCAGTCCATGAAACGGACAAATTCCAAAGATGAAGAACCAATATCGGTTGAGGAAGGAACACCCGAGGAGTTAATAGAATCAGGCTACCAGAAGCTTCGTGCGGCATTGGCACACGAAATTCTCCAGCTATCAAAAATATGTGCACCTAAATTCTTCGAACAACTCGTCGTTGATCTTCTATTGAAAATGGGCTATGGTGGCACATTGAAAGATGCCGGTCAGGCGATTGGCCGCACCGGCGATGGCGGAATCGATGGAATCATTAAAGAAGACAAACTCGGCTTGGATGTGATTTACATTCAGGCAAAACGTTGGGAAGGTACAGTTGGCCGACCGATCGTGCAAAGCTTCGCCGGAAGCTTGGAAGGACAACGCGCGAAGAAAGGCGTGATGATCACGACATCAACCTTCACCAATGATGCACGCGAATATGTCAAACACATTGAAAAGAAAATCGTCTTGATTGATGGCCGCGAGTTGGCGGAACTCATGATTGATCACGATCTCGGCGTCAGTACGGTGGCCAACTATGCCGTGAAGCGGATTGACTCGGACTACTTCGAAGAAGAGATATGACCCACCACTATGACATCGTTGTGATCGGCGGGGGACATGCCGGATGTGAAGCGGCGCTGGCCGCGGCGCGGATGGGCATGCGCACGTGTTTGGTCACCATGAACCTGCCCAGCATCGCGCAAATGTCGTGTAATCCGGCAATTGGCGGGCTGGCCAAGGGGCAATTGGTCAAGGAGATTGATGCCCTTGGCGGCGAAATGGGCCGCGTGACCGATCTGGCAGTGCTGCAATTCCGCATGCTCAACCGCTCTAAAGGTCCCGCCGTGTGGTCGCCCCGCGCCCAGTGCGATCGCGGTCTGTACGGTAGATCTATGCGCCAGATCCTCGAAGCCCAGCCGAACCTTGACCTTAAACAAAATATGGTCATAGACTTCGAGACCAAGGGTGGGCGGCTGACCGAGGTGGTGTGCGTGACTGGGCAGCGCTTCGAGTGCCGCGCAGCGATTCTCTGCGCCGGAACCTTCCTCAATGGCGTGATCTTCACGGGCGAGTTTTCCCAGCCCGCCGGACGGGTCGGCGAAGCCCCCGCGACCCAACTTTCCGAAAATCTGGTCCGCCAGGATTTCGAACTCCGGCGGCTGAAAACCGGCACCCCGCCGCGCCTCGATGGCCGCACCATTGACTACTCCCGGTGTGAAATCCAGCCCGGCGATGGCCGCATTATTCCATTTTCCAAGCGCACACAAATAGAATATAATAAACAACTTGCTTGCCATTTAACCTATACTAACGAGCGCACCCACGAGATGCTCAAGCGGGGGCTGGATCGCTCGCCCCTGTTCAGCGGGCGGATCACCGGCCAAGGCCCGCGCTACTGCCCGTCCATTGAGGATAAGATTTTCCGCTTTGCCGAAAAGGAGCGGCATCAGCTCTTCCTTGAGCCCGAGGGCTGGGATACGCACGAGGTTTATATTAATGGTTTCTCATCGAGTCTTCCTGAAGATATTCAATATGAAGCACTTAGGACTATAAACGGTCTGGAAAATGTGGAAATGATGCGCCCCGGTTATGCCGTGGAATATGACTTTTTCCCCTCCCATCAAATCCACTATACTCTTGAGACTAAACCCATTGAAGGCTTGTACTTCGCCGGACAGATTAACGGCACGACGGGCTACGAGGAAGCCGCCGCGCAGGGGCTGATTGCGGGGGTTAATGCCGTGTTGAAACTGCGCGGCGAAGATCCCCTCATCCTCCGCCGCGACCAAGCCTATGTTGGTGTTTTAATTGATGATCTGATTCGAAAAACGCCCATTGAACCCTATCGCATGTTCACCTCGCGGGCTGAATATCGTCTGCTGTTGCGGCAGGACAATGCCGACCTGCGTTTGACTGAACTGGGTCGAAGTCTGGGATTGGTTGACGATCAGCAATACGAACTCTACCTGAAGAAAGCCCACCTTCTGCAGGATATCGAAGGCTATCTGGCCGAAGCGCGGCTGGAGGAACTGGCCGACAGCGGAGTTCTGGCCGAGCCCGGCCTCAAGGGTATGCGCTTCGCCGCCCTTCTCAAGCGGCCTGAAGTCTCCCTGACCGAACTGGTGGCTACCCGCCCCGAACTCTCGGCGTTGCAGGCGATGGTTCAGGATGAAGACTTGGTGGCCGCCGTGGAAATGGATGTAAAATATGCGGGTTACATTCAGAGAGAGAAGCAACGAGCGGAACAACTCAAATCTCTAGAAAACCTCCGCCTGCCACAGGATCTGAACTATAAGGATATTCACTCGATATCCTACGAAGGTCGGGAAAAACTGGCCAAGCTCCGCCCGCAGACCCTTGGTCAAGCGGGCCGAATTGACGGAGTCAGCCCCGCCGACTGTTCGGCCCTGCTCATTTATATGAAAAAGTCGGGACTCCTGCGATGAAGGCCCGCAAAGTTTCACGTGAAACATCCTCCGGTGGACAATCGGTGGATAACCTGCGCGAGCAGCTGTCCTTTCTGGCGTGGCCGCCCGATGATCCCCGCTGGACCGCCCTTCATAATTATAGTGAGCGTGTCCGCACTGCCGGACTGTCGCTGGTTTCTACGGCCGACCGCGACCGCCTGATTGAACGGCATTTGCAGCCGAGTCTCGAAGGTTTAGACCTGATCCCCCCGCAGGCAAGGGTGTTGGATATCGGATCGGGGGGGGGCTTTCCTGCCCTGCCTATAGCCATAGCTCGACCCGACCTGCAAATCACGCTGATTGAGTCAAATCAAAGAAAATCATCATTTTTGACCCGTGTTTCACGTGAAACAGGACTTGTCAACACACGGGTGGTCGGTGAACGAGTGGAAAACTTAGGCCACGAGCACGATCAAGCCTACGAAATCGTGACCGCCCGGGCCGTGGCCGAACTGCCAATTCTACTGGGTTGGACCCGCCGGTTCTTGGCCGACGGCGGCCGGTTTCTATTATGGAAGGGCCAAAGCTGGCCATCCGAGGGCAATTTGGCGGAATTGGGAGTGGAATTGATTGAAGAGCGGCTGTTGTCCGATGGCGGACGGCTGTTGGTGTTGGTTCGGCTGGAAAATGGCGTGAAACCCGCCGCGTAAGGAGTCACCTTGAGCAAATCCGTATTCGAAGAGCTGAAAAATCTGACCACCGAAGCCCGCAATCCCGATACGATGGGACTCGATACCATGTCGGTGCGGGAAATCCTCGAAGCCATGAACCGCGAAGACCGCAAAGTGGCCGATCTGGTGGCGACGGCCATTCCCCAGATCGAGCGCGCGGTGGAGATCATAGTTGCCGCGATTCAGAGCGGTGGCCGCTTGATTTATGTTGGAGCTGGAACCTCGGGGAGACTGGGAGTGCTGGATGCCGCCGAGTGTCCGCCGACTTTCGGCAGCGATCCGTGGCTGGTGCAGGGCTTTATCGCGGGAGGACCGGGAGCGGTGTTTAAAGCCGTGGAAGGCGCAGAAGACGATGCCGATCAGCCCGCCCGTGATTTGAATGTATGTTGTATAAATAGTAATGATGTGGTTTGTGGAATTACAGCGTCCCGTCGAACTCCTTATGTTATCGGAGCTTTGAATTATGCCAAGGAACGCGGCGCAAAGCGATTGTTTGTTATATGCAACAGCATAGACAATAGCATGAATGATATAGCAGACGTTGTGATCTCGGTTCCGGTGGGGCCGGAACTGCTTACCGGATCCACCCGGATGAAAGCGGGCACGGCCACTAAGCTGGTGCTGAACATGCTCACCACGGCTACGATGGTACGGCTGGGCAAATGCTATGAAAATCTAATGGTGGATTTGCGGGCCGGATCGGAAAAACTGCGCGCTCGTTCGCGGCGGATTTTCATGGAACTCACGGACAGCGATTACGAATGGGCCGATGAAGTGCTCAAGCAAGCGGGCGGCGAACTCAAGACCGCGCTGGTCATGCACTTTCGCGGCGTCGCCGCCGATCGCGCTCGCGAGCTCCTCGCCGAGAGCAATGGCATCGTGCGCAACGCGATTCGCGCGAAGGATGAAGGATGACGGATGAGGGATGAAGCAGAAGTCATTTGAATCCGTAGCCGCGCACGGCAGTGCGATATAGAATTGTGTCCCCGTGGTGACTCTCCCGAGTCACCACGACCGATCGAACAATTATGAAAAACTCATCTCCGCACGCAATCGCCGAGTATTACGACCGTATCGGTGGCAAGTATCAACGGTTGTTTCGAGATGAATTGGATGGCAAACCGTTCGACCGCGATTGGATTCGTGAGTTTGCCGTGTCGTTGGGCGCGGGATCGATCGTATGCGATGCGGGCTGCGGACCGTGCGGGCATGTGAGTCGCCTGCTTTCCGCGCACGGTGTGCGGGTTATTGGCGTGGATGTTTCGCGCGAGTGTTTGAAGCTGGCGCGCAGCGATGATCCCGCAGCGCATCATGCCATCATGGATATCGCGCAGTTGGCGTTTCCTGATGCGAGCTTGGACGGCATTATCGCCTACTACTCCATCATCTATACTCCCAAATCCGCCCTGCCCGCGCTGCTCTGCGAATTCCACCGCGTATTGAAACCCGGCGGCAAATTGCTCATCGCCGCCAAAGAGGGTGACGGCGAAGGCATAATTAAAGATCCGTTGGGATCGGAACTGTCCGTTTACTTTTCGTGGTTTCGCGAGAGTGAACTCGGTGATTATCTTACGCGCGGCGGTTTTACCGTGACCGACCGCCGCACTCGCGAGCCGTATCCGGCAGAAATCGGTTGCCGTAGGATCTTTATAACCTGCGAACCCTGACGGTTCGACCGCGTTGCTGCGCGCGGTGAAGCAGAGCGCGCAGAGGGAATGTATATAATGTAGGGGCGCACGGCAGTGCGCGGTTTGCGGGGCACGTGGAGCACGTGCCGCCGCGACAACATTTCATCGAATTTTCTTGAGGCGGATATGATCGAATATTTTGTCGCGCATCCATGGATCATGATGATCGGCATTTTTCTGCTGCGGATCGTGGATCAGAGCATCGGCACGCTGCGCACCATCAGCGTGGTGCGCGGCTATCCCGTGCTGGCGGTGCTCATGGGATTTCTGGAAGTGTTCATTTGGATCAATGTCATCGGCCAAGTGATTCAGAATCTCCATACCTGGTATCTGACCGTGGGCTATGCGGCGGGTTTTGCCGCCGGGCAGGCGGTGGGGATGTGGGTGGAGAACCGGCTCGCGCTGGGCAATCAACTGCTGCGGGTGATCGCGCGGCGCGAATCGGATCTGGCCCAAAAGCTCTGGGAGCATGGCTATCAGGCAACGGAAGTCGAGAGCGTCGGCCCGTCCGGCCCGGTGGATGTGATCTTTGTGGTGGATGGCCGCGAGAATATCCCGGATCTGATCAAGTTGATCTGCGAACTCGATCCCGACTGCTTCTATACCGTGGAAGACGTGCGCCACGTGAGTAATCCGCCCAAATCCAAACCATTCGGTTTGATGGATCTCTTCCCGTGGCTCCGCCGGCAGGATGTGGTCAAGAAGAAATAGCGAACCCTGACGGTTCTTCCGCAAGGCTGCGCGCAGTCAAGAAGAGCGCGCACAAACCCGAACGGTTTGACTGGACTGTTGCGCGCGGTCAAGCAGAGCGCGCAGGGATAATGTATATAATGGTGGGGCGCACCCGCGTGTGCGCCCGCAGGTTTCCCCCTGCTTCAGCGGGGGGACGGAAGGGGGGATTCATCGCGCCCGCTTTGTGATCGGTGAAACGCAACTTTTATTGGAGTACCTATGAAGCACTTTACGTTGATCTTTTGTTTGATCGTATTCACGACCATTGCTAATGCCGACGAGTGGCGGCCGTACGTGGGAGTCGGCGGGATGATGGGAACGATCTCAGCCACCAATTACTCGGTTTCACACAAATTACAATGGTCCCCGGTCAATAGCTGCACCGGACCGCATTATGAGTTGGGACTATATAAAGGTAGTCGCGAATGGTATGCGGCAATCTCCACCGTTCACACGCCGGATCACGTGACCCATACGGGCGGAACATACTTTCGACTCAATGATTCCACATATATTTCACAGCACGGTCGCGATAGCGAGTCATGGATTGAACGCTGGCTGGAGGTCGGCTACCGCTATCATCCCCGCGCGAAAAACGCAATGGTGAATCCGGTCATCGGCGGTGGCATAGGCTTCGGCATAACCCGCTGGAGGTATAACGGATACTCGAGCACCGTTCGCAATATCGTTGATTCGCTCGGTATGCTAATCGAACAGGAAGTAATAAGTTCATATGCTAACCAGGAAAGTTTTTCCTCGACCTTGCGCTATGGTGGAGTTCTGGAGGTCGGCGCTTCCATAAGCTTGGGACATCGCATTGAAGCACTACTACTCGCGCAACTCTATGGACATTATATGAAAACCAGCGATCAGCAGTTGAACTTCTTCAATTCGAGTCGGTTCAATAGCATATTTTTCGTGCAGACATTCGGGTTTCAATTGCAATACCGGTTGTAGCGATTTCATTGCCGAGCAGGATCTCCGGATCCTGCCGGAAGCAGACGGTCAGAGACCGCCACTAGTAAAAAAACATCGCACTGCCGTGCGCGGCTACGAAACATAATCATGTCTTGATTTGCATCTGTGAGAATCACTGAAAACAATGGACTGGCTGAAACAACATATATTCGATAGCGAAGAATTCGGCGAACTGAATGTCAGTATCGGCGCGGCGGCACGGGTGCTCATCAAGAATGTGCCCGGCTCGCTGCCGATGCTCATCGCGGACTATCTGAACGAACGCGGCGGACGGCCCGTGCTGTTCGTGGCCGAAACCATGGAAGACGCCGAAGAAGCGGCGGACGATCTGACGGTTTTGCTGGATGCCCCCCCCGCGCCCCCCCGTGAACGGGCGGGAGCGAGCGGGCCGTGTCTGCTGCCCGAGCGGCCGCACTTCGACCGCGACCTCACGCCCGTTGAGCAATCGGAGCGGGCGGAAGTGTTGCTGGCGCTTACGCGCGGGCAGAAACCGGTGGTGGTCACGACCGCCGCGGCGCTGCTCGATCCGCTGCCCGCTCCCGGCGCGGTCTCGGAAAATCTCTACACGATCACGCAAGGCGAATCGCTGCCCCGCGAATCGCTGCTGGAATATCTGGTGGACGCGGGCTACAAACGCGAAATGTTCGTGGAAGCGGTGGGCCAGTTTGCGGTGCGCGGCGCGGTGATGGATATCTATCCCTTCGGCGCGGCCCAGCCCGTGCGGCTGGAGTTCTTCGGCGAGGAAGTCGAGAGCCTGCGTACCTTCGATCCGTCCTCGCAAAAATCCACCGGCTTCGTCACCGACGTTACGCTGGTGGCGGCGGAGCTGCCGCAGGTGGCGATGTCGCACTTGCTGGAACACTTGCCCGCCGAAACGATCATCCTATGGGCGGGCGGTCGCGCGGTGTGGAATGCACTCAAAAAATTCTACGACGACAAACAAGCCGCCAAACTCAACGGCCGTTTGCAGAACTTGGTGGACACCCGCTTTGCCGCCGGTGATGATGACGATGACGAAGATTCCGGCGGAGCGGGGACGCTCCGCTCGGCGGAGGATTTGGGAGAGCTGTGGGCCGATGACGATGACGAAGCCTACGAAGATGAAGAACTCGCACCCGAGGAGCATAAGACCAACGGCACGTTGATCGCGCCGGACGATCTGCGCAAGGCCGCGCGCGGATTCGTGCAAATCTTCTTGGAAAACGCGCCGTGGGATTGCGACGCAACGCTTGACATGCAGGGTCAGCCGCAGGAACGGTTCGCGGCTAATCTGCCGCTCGTGGCGGATCGGCTGAAAGAGTATCACGACCAGGGCGTGCGCGCGGTGCTGCTCTCCGATACCGAGATGGCGGGCGAACGGCTCGCGCAGATTCTCATCGAGCGCGGCTGTCCGGAGCACGCCTTCGAGATTCGCGAAGGCGGACTCCACCACGGCTTTACGCTCGCCCGCGCGAAGATCGCGGTGTTGGTGGATCACGATATCTTCGGTCGCATGCGCCGCCGCCGCCGCTTTCTCAAGTTCAAAAACGTCGTTCCGCTGCACGATATTGATGCGCTCAAGCCCGGCGATTTCGTGGTCCACGTGGACTACGGCATCGGCCGCTACATGGGCTTGACTAAGATCGTCGTCAAAGATACGCAGCGCGAAGTGCTGAAGATCGAGTATCGCGACGGCGTGACGCTGTTCGTCAAGCTCGAAAACCTCGCGCAGGTTCAGAAATATTCGGGGCGCGACGGCTTCCAACCGCCGCTCTCGAAAATCGGCGGGCGCGATTGGCGCGATCTCAAAAAGCGCACCAAGAAATCCCTCGTTTCTATTGCCGAAGATCTGATCAAGCTCTATGCCCAGCGCAAGAGCGCGCACGGCATGTCGTACTCCGAGGACACGCCGTGGCAGAGAGAAATGGAAGCGAGCTTTCCCTACGAGGACACGCCCGACCAGACCCGCGCCGCCGAGGACGTTAAGCGCGATATGGAGCGGGGCACGCCCATGGACCGGCTGATCTGCGGTGACGTGGGCTACGGCAAGACCGAGATTGCCATGCGCGCCGCCTTCAAGGCCGTGACCGACGGCAAGCAGGTGGCGGTGCTGGTGCCCACCACCATTCTGGCCCAGCAGCATTATCGTACCTTCCGCGAGCGCATGAAGAACTGGCCGATCAAGGTCGAAGTCATCTCCCGCTTTCAAGCTCCCCGCGAGCAGCGGCAGACCTTGAAGCGGCTGTCCGAGGGCAAAGTGGACGTGCTCATCGGCACGCACCGCCTGCTGTCCAAGGATGTCGAGTTTTTTGATTTAGGATTGCTTATAATAGATGAAGAGCATCGCTTCGGGGTCGTGCAGAAGGAGCGGATCAAGTCCATCCGGGCCAATATTGACGTGCTCTCCATGAGCGCGACGCCCATCCCCCGCACACTGCACATGGCTTTAATGGGGGCGCGAGACTTGTCCCAGATTAATACCCCCCCGCCGGGACGACTGCCCATCGAAACCGACGTCGTGCAGTTCTCGGAAAAGGTCATTAAGGATGCCATCAGCTACGAACGCCAGCGGGGCGGGCAGGTGTTCTTCGTGCATAACCGCATCGAGTCCATTGATGCGGTGCGGCGGATGCTCCAGCGCGTGCTGCCCAATGTCCGCTTTGCGGTGGCGCACGGCAAGATGGATGAAGACCGGCTGTCGCGGGTGATGGTGGACTTCATCGAAGGCCGCTACGATGTCTTGATCTCCACCATGATTATCGAGTCCGGACTCGACTTACCCAACGTCAACACCATGATCGTGAACCGGGCAGATCGCTTCGGCGTCGCTCAGCTCCATCAATTGCGCGGGCGGATCGGGCGGTCGTCGCGTAAGGCTTATGCGTATCTTCTGGTCCCGCCCAAGTTTGAGATTTCCCGCGTGGCCCGGCAGCGGCTGGCCGCGCTGACCAACTTCTCGTCATTGGGAGCGGGTTTCCAGGTGGCGATGCGCGATCTGGAGATTCGCGGAGCGGGCAATCTGTTAGGACGCGAACAGTCGGGCTATATCAATGCGGTGGGCTTCGAGATGTACCAGCGGCTGATCGAAGAAGCGGTGCGCGAGGTCAAGCTCGAAGCGGTCAACGGTAACGGCAAGGATCAGCCGCCCGTCGAACTCAAGCTCAAGCTGGAAGCCGACGCCTTCTTCCCCGAAGACTACATGCCCGAAGGCGCGATGCGGCTAAACTACTACCGCGATCTGTCCCGCACTAAGGAACTGGCCGTCGTCGCCGAAACCGAGCAGGAAGTGCAGGATCGGTTCGGACGGCTGCCCGATGCGGCCCGGAACCTCTTCGATATGGTGCGGGTGCGCATCCTGGGCGAGAAATTGGGGGTGGAGAAAATATCGCTGGAACGAAGTCTGTGTGTCATCGAGTTTCCTATAGATGGGTTGCCCCGCGAGCAGGTTCTGGAAATCGCCGCCCGTAGCGAGGGCTACCCGATGGAGTTCTCGGTTTCCGGCCCCCTCACCATCCGCCTGCCGTTGGGCATGGTCAAGGACTGGCGGGACAAGCTGAACTACACGCTCAAGTATCTGCGCCTGATCGGGGAGTCGGTGGGGGCGGAACTGGCGAAAAGCTGAACAACACGTAAATAACACAACGAACATAAATGAACCTGCCGCGTAAGGCGGCGCAACACAAGGAGAGATTCGTGAAAACCCGACATCTCATTTGGGGTCTGATCATTTTAGTCGTAGCCGCGGTCGGTTGCGGAACTCGCAAAGATACCGTGGCTAAAGTCGGCAGCGAGTACATCACCGTGGACGATTTCAAGAACAACTTCGTGGCCAAGTTCCGCGGCGAAGAAAACGCGGCTCGGCGGTCGTATCAGGATCGCGAGCGCGCCGTGCGCGAACTGGCAGTGTCGCTGGCCAAATATCAGGAAGCCGAATCCCGCGGCATTGATCGCCGGCCCGAAGTTCAGGAACAGATCGAAAAGATCGCCCGCCGCAAATCGCTGGATCTGCTCTACGAAGAAAAAGTTGTGAATGCCGTCATCACCGATGCCGCCGCCAAAGATTTCTACGATAAGTCGGGCATGGAAGTCAAAGCCCGCCACATTCTGCTGCGCACCTCGGATACCGATTCCACCATGGACAGCGTGACCGTCAAAGCGCGCATTGATTCCATCGCGAAGGCGCTCAAGCAAGGTCTGGATTTCAAGACCGCCGCCATTCAATTCAGCCAGGATGCGACCTCCGCCGCCGATTCCGGAGATCTCGGCTGGTTCAAGTGGGGACGGATGGTGGAGGAGTTCCAGCAAGCCGCGTGGAAAGCTTCGCCCGGCGAAGTCACCGCTCCCGTGCGCACCAGTTACGGCTATCATTTGATTAATGTGGAGGACAAGCGCCCGATTCAGGGCCGCACGTCCTTCGAAGAAAGCAAGGACCAGATCAAGCAGCAGCTTCGTCAAGTCGAGAGCGGCAAGATGATGGACGTCGCGCGCAAATACGTGGAAGACCTGCGCGAAAAGAACAAACTGAAATTGAACGACGAGAATATTACCGTCTTCCGCAACCGCGTGCTCGATCCTACCGTCAGCAAAACTTCGGAACTGGGACCGAATTTCACCGATGAACAAAAAGCGCTGGTCGTGGCCTCCTATGCGGGCGGTCAAGCCACCGTGGCCGATCTGATTGAAAAAATCGGTCCCAATGCCGCGCGGGTGGATTGGAACGAACCGCAAACCATCATCGATTTAGTCAATGCCATTGTGGAGCCGAAGTTCCTCGAAAAGGATGCCGAAGATCAGGGCTACTATCGTAAAGCCATGAACGATCCCGACGTGCAGGCGGAAAAACGGCAAGCGGTGATTCGCCTGCTGGAAAAGGAAGAGATCACCGACAAGATCAATCCCACCGAAGCCGACGAAAAGGCGTTCTACGAAAACAATCTCGATAAGTTCATTCAGCCGGAAACGCGCACCATTCGCGAAATCTTCATCAAGGAAGATTCCAGCAAAGCCGTGCGGGTGCTTGATCGGGCACGGAAAGGCGAAGATTTCCGCAAGCTCGCGCTGCGCTTCAATGAAAAAGAATCCACCAAAACCGACACCGGCCGCATCGGTCCCTTCGAAGAAAAGCGGTTCGGCTTGATCGGTAAGACCGCGTTCGTATTGAAGAATGTCGGCGAGGTGTCCGATATCGTGCCCATCGGCAAGAATTTCTCGATCGTGCAGCTCCTCGAAATCTTCCCCTCGCGCACGAAAACGTGGGAAGAATCGAAAGCCGAAGCCAAGCGCATGTGCCGTCAATCCATGACTGAAAAAGCGCAGGCCGCTTTGGACGAGATGGTGCTCGAACGCTACAAACTGGATATCAACTCCGCCGCTTTGGCGGCCGTCTGGCCCATCAAAGACGAACCCGCCAAGGACAAGCTCGCTCGTGAACCGTAAGCCAAAGGACATCTCATGAACAGCGCCTCCCGACCGGTGCGTCTAATCTGCTTTACGTTGTGCGTGCTGCTGACCACGGTATGGTTCGGTTGCCACGGGCGGCCATCGAAGGGCGAAATCGTGGCGCGCGCGGGATCGCAGGATCTGTCGCAAGCGGAGTTCGAAGCACTCACCGGCATATCGCTGGATTCGCTGTCGCCCCCCGATCAGTGGCGGCTCGCTGCCGCGTGGGTGGAGCGCGCGCTGGTGGAGCAGGAGGGTGAAGAGCAGGGCTTCGACAAAGATTCCGACATTCAAGAAAAGCTGCAAGCGCTGCGGGCGGAGCTGTATCGCGCCAAATTGCTGGCGAAGATTCCGGCGCCGCCGCCCGACGATGAACTGATTGCCAGTTATTACGATCTGCACCGCGACGAGTTTCTGCGGCATCACGACGCCTATTTGATCGAGCTCTATTGGAGCGAAGATCGTGGTGCCATGGCGGACTTCCGGCGGCAGCTGGTTCAGGGTGACACTACTTTGCTCACCGAAGGCCGCGTCGCCGCGGAAGGCAAATGGCTGGCGGAAAGCGGCGAACTCGAAGCGGAGTTTGAAGCGGAACTCGCCAGCCTCAAACCCGGCGAAGTCACGTTTCCGCGTCCCTACGAAGACGGTTTCCGCGCGGCGCGGCTGTTGGAATCGTTTCCGGCGGGCACCGTGCTCGATCTGCCGGCGGTGCGCGATGAAATCGCCGCGCGGCTGGTCATCGAGCAGAGCCGCCAGCGGATGGACTCCCTCGATAATTACTTGCGGCAGAAGTATCCGGTCACAATTTTTTTGGCGGATTCATTATAAGCGCATGAATCAAAACAATGCGCCATTTTAAGAGGACGATATGAAACGAATTTTTCGCGCCGCCTTGTGGCTGGCCTTGCTGACCATAGCCCTCGGCGCGGCGGCGGAGGATCAATACATTGACCGCATCGTCGCGGTGGTGGACAACGATATCATTCTCGCGTCGGAATTGCAGCAGTATCTGCAATTCGCCGCCGGTTCGCAGTCGGCGCTGGATGCCATGTCGCCGGCCACGCAGGACAGTCTGCGCAATGCGATCCTCGATGAACTGATCAATCAAAAGGTCTTGCTCGCCAAAGCCCGCTTGGATACACTGGTGGTGGATCAGACCGCCGTGGATCGGGAACTGGATTCGCGGGTAAAAATCCTCATTGATCAGGCGGGCGGACAGGAGCGGCTGGAAGATTATTACGGCATGCCCTTGAGCAAACTCAAGCGGCAATTCCGGCAGATGGTCGAGGAAGGCATGCTCATCGAAAAGGTCAAGGGCGAGAAAATGCGCGACGTGCAGGTCACGCCCAGCGAAGTTCAGCGGTTTTGGGAAGCGTATCAGGATTCCATTCCGCCGCTCAAGGATGCGCTGCGCATCTCGCATATTCTGATCAACGATTCGCTGTCCCAAAGTTCGGTGGATGCCGCGATAGCCAAAGCCGATTCGGTGCGCAATTTGGTCGTGTCCGGACAACTGGGTTTCGAAACGGCGGCTTCGCTGTATTCGGAAGATCCCGGTACGACCGCGAAGGGCGGAACATTGGGCACCACCAATCGCGGCGATCTCGTTCCCGAATACGAAGCGTCGGCCTACATGCTGGAGCCGGGGCAGATTTCCGAACCGGTGGTATCGGTATTCGGCGTGCACATCATCAAGCTCAACGAGCGCATCGGCGAAAAAGTCAACACCAGCCATATCTTGTTCAAGATCGTGCCCACCGCTACCGATTTGGCCAAGACCGAAGCGTTTGCCGATACGCTGATTCAGGACATTCGCCACGGCGCCAGTTTCGATTCGTTGGCCCGGCTCTATTCGCGGGATGTCAAGACCGCGAGTAAGGGCGGCGATCTCGGTTGGTTTGCGCCCGAAGAGTTGCCCGAAGAATTCCGCGGCCCGCTGGCGAATCTGAAAAGGGACGAGCTCGCTCCGCCCATTCGCACCCGCTTCGGCGTGCATATCATTATGGTCACCGACCGCATGTTCGCGCGGCCCATCACCATCAAGGAAGACTTCGAGCGCATCAAGCGCATGGCGCTGGCGAAAAAACAGGACGAAGAATTCCAAGCGTGGATCAAGGAACTCTCGGGCGACACCTACATCGAACGCAAGGAATAATTGCAACGCATAGTAGGGGCGGGTTGAACGAAGTGGAACCCGCCCGCCCCCCTTCCGTCCCCCCGTGAACGGAGGGAGACCGTAGGGGCGCACCCGCGTGTGCGCCCGTCTTCGCCGAGCGGGGTTTGCTACCCCGCCGGAACAAGCAACTCCTTAACACGTGTCATTCTGAAGGCGGCGTCAGCCGTCTGAAGAATCCCTCAAAGTGCGCGTAGCGCGAAAAGGTTAGGTTTTCTTCCTTCATCTGTCATCCTTGTACTATTGCCCGCAACCCATCGTAACCCTAACGAGTTCAATAGTTAATTGGGCAGAAACCCGGACAAAACGAATAATCCATTGAAAACACAGCATTTGACAAGATGGCTGCGATGGGCGGCGTGCGCCCTCGCTATCCTTATATATAGTGCGGCCTACGGACAAGCCTCCGCCCCCGGCAGTCAGACCGAAATCGGCCTGCTCAAATACAAGGGCGGCGGCGATTGGTACAGCGCGGCGCGGGCCTTGCACAACCTGATCGCCTTCATGCACGACCACACCAATGTCCGTCTCGCCCCCGAACCGGTGGCCGTGGAACCGTCCTCGCTGGAACTGTTCTCCCATCCGATCATCTTCATCAACGGCCACGGCAACGTGTCGTTCAGCGAGGATGACGCGCGCTCTCTCCGCGCCTACTTCGCGGCGGGCGGGTTCCTGTTCGCCAACGACGACTACGGCATGGACGCGAGCTTCCGCCGCGAAATGAAAAAGGTCTTGCCCGAATCGGAGTTCATCGAACTGCCGTTCAACCATCCCATCTATCACGCGCAGTACGATTTTCCCAACGGCACACCCAAGATCCACGAGCACGATAAGCTGCCCGCGCAGGGCTTCGGCGTGTTTCTGAACGGAGTCATGGTCTGCTATTACAATTATCAGGCCGACCTCTGCGACGGCTGGGAGGATGAATCCGTTCACGGCGATCCCCCCGCCAAGCGTGAGGCCGCGCTCGAAATGGGCACGAACGTGATTCTGTACGCCCTCTCCCGCGGCGCAAGCTGAAGCGGAGTCCGCTTCACCCCGCGTCTGCCCGCGGTAAAGAAGAGCGGGCAGAGGAAAGAATATCGCTGTAGGGGCACAGCGTGCTGTGCCCATCTTCGCATTTTCCTAACTCAGGAGATAACGAGGGAGTATACCATGGCCGATACAACACCCACCATCACCATCAAAAAGAACGGTCCTTACTTAATCAGCGGCGTGTACGAGCTGACCAACAGCAAGGGCGAGCATATTGCCACTAAAGATAACATGTCCCTCTGCCGCTGCGGGCAATCCAAGACCAAACCGTTCTGCGACGGCACCCACCGCACCTGCGGCTTTGAAGACGAGAAGAATTAATTTTTCGCCGAGCGGGGTCGCTGACCCCGCCGGAATGCAACGATCTTGCCGAGCCGGGTTAAGCGTAGCGCAACCCGGCCGGAATTTCCTTCGCCGAGGCGCCCGTCCCCGGGTGCCCGGAATCTGTTTTCATTCATTTGCTATTAGCCTTTTCGGAGATACTGCATGGGAGCGCGTGAAGTACTACTGACGATCCACGGATGGATGGCGCGACTGCGCCGCGCGGTAATGGCCAACCGGCTTAAGACCGGAGCGCTGGCTGCCGCCGCAGGTTTGGTCGCGATCACTCTATTATTGATGGTCGTCGAAGCACTTGGCAACTTTTCGGGCACGGTGCGTGCCGTGCTGCTCGCGCTGTGGATTTTTGCTGCACTGATTGCATTGGGACTCGGCATCGTGTGGCCGGTGCTGCGCTATACGCTGTTCGCTCCCGATGATAAAAAGCTGGCGGGCGATTTCGCGCAGCGCATTCCCAATGTGCGTGACCGCGTGCTCAATGCGCTGCAACTGCTGGAGCGTGCTGAAGGCGCGAACCGCGAAGGCTATTCTCCCGATCTGATTTTGGAGGCAGGCCGCGAAGTCGCTGAAGATTTGCAGCCCATTGACCCCGGCGCGCTGCCCGATCCGCGTTCGGCGCGCCGTTTCGGTCGCGCCGCGTTGGTCACCGTCGGCTTTGCCGTCGTGCTGTTGCTGCTCGCAGGCGGGCCGTTGCTCCGCGCCGCCGATCGCGTGCTGAAACCCAATCAGGAATTTGAACCGCCCGCCCCGTTCACGCTCGCGGTTTCTCCAGGCGATGTCGAACTCGTGCGCGGCGATTCGCTGCTGGTGGAAGTCCGCGCCGCCGGTGCGGCCCCCGCTTCGATTATTCTGGAACGTTTGGAACGCGGCAAGACCGCCGGTGAGCCGGTCACGCTGAAAAGTCAAACGGGAATCTATCGCTACACCTATCGCGGTATCAGTGCGCCCTTCAGCTATTGGGCGCACGAAGGCCGCGTGCGCAGCGAAGTCTATGATGTGTCCGTGCAGGAGCTTCCCGCTGTGCGTTTTCTCTCGCTGCGGCTTACGCCGCCGTCCTATACCGGCATCGAAGAACAAGTTCTGGAAGAGAATGTCGGCGACGTCGCTGCCGTGGTCGGCACTAAAGTCAAACTGCAATTGGCCGCCACTAAGAGCTTAAAGGAAGCTCGTCTCGAATTCCTCGAACCGGAAAATGCCGGAACCGCGCAGGAAACGATTCGCGAAATGCGCGCGCTCGACTTGGACGGCACTCGCGCCACCGGCGAGTTCACCGTGAACAAGAGCGGCTACTATCGCTTGCGCTTGGCTGATACCGATGGCCTCACCGACCGCGATCCGATTCTCTATCGCATTACCGCCCGGCCCGATGAATATCCCGTCGTGAACATTCTGCAGCCGCCCAACGATTTGGAAATCGCCGCCGGAGCCAAAG
Source organism: uncultured Alphaproteobacteria bacterium (assembly GCA_964444755.1). Lineage (GTDB taxonomy): Bacteria > Electryoneota > RPQS01 > RPQS01 > RPQS01 > JAHJDG01. The sequence goes on from CAYUIF010000003.1 coordinate 83,724, forward strand.
TGCCGCTGGTCACCGAAGCGCTGGACGACTTCGGCTTCTCGCGCATGCAATTGCGCTATCATCGCACCTCGGCTTACGAATCCGCCGAAGATCGCGACAACGAAAGTCAATACGAGAAACAGCCCCTCGATCTGCGCTTGCTCGAACCCGGCAAAGCCGTCAGCGAAATGGCGTGGGATATGGCGCCCCTCGATCTGCTGCCCGAAGATCAGGTCGTTTACTTTGTGGAAGTGTGGGACAACGACGCGGTCAGCGGACCTAAGCGTGCCCGCTCCGAAACCCGCACCCTGCGCTTCCCGTCCATGTCGGAGATTTTCGAAAAGCAGGAAGAAATGGCGCAGACGCGAGAGATCTCGCTGTCCGATCTGCTTAAGGAATCGGCGGAAGTCCGCGATAAAGTCGAAAAAGCCATCGAGGAATATAAATCCAATCCTGACCTGAGCTGGGAACGCAAAAAGGAAATCGAACAGCTCATGGAAAAGCAGCAGGCGATGAACGACATGCTCAATCAGATTTCCGATGCGATGGAAAAAGCCTCGCAGCAGATGGAGCAGCGTTCCATGTTCTCGCCCGAAGTGATGGACAAAATGCGCGAGATTCAGAAACTCGTGCAGGAAGTCATCACTCCCGAAATGCGCGCCGCCCTCGAAAAGATGGCGCAAGCCATGCAGCAGCCCACCGAAGAGGAAATGCGGCAGGCGCTGGAAAACTTCAAGATGACGCAGGAGATGTTTGAGCGCGCCCTCGATCAAACGCTCAACATGCTCCAGCAGCTTAAGATGGAAAAGAAACTCGACGAACTGACGCGCCGCCTCGACGAGCTGGGCCGCCAGCAGGAACAGCTCAACGAGAAGATGGATCAAAATACTCCGGAGAACTCGCAAAAGAACGCCGACGAGCAAAAGAAGCTCGCCGAAGAAATGAAGAAGATCGAGGAAGAAGCGCGCAAGCTCGCCGAGGAAATGAAAAAGCAGCAAACCCCCGGCCAGAACGAAATGCAGCAGGCGCAGCAGAAAATGCAGGAAGAGAATCTCTCCCAGCAAATGCAGGAGAATTCTCAGTCCATGAGCATGTGCCAGAACCAATCGGCCAAAAAGAAGGGGCGGCAGGCGCGCCGTAAAATGGCCGAGATGGCCAACATGCTGCAAAACGTCAAGCAGTCCATGCAGCAGGATCAGATGGCCGAAGTGCAGGAGAAGCTCGACCGCATTCGCGATCAATTGCTGGATCTGTCCCAGCGGCAGGAAAAGCTCTGGCGGGAGTCGGAAGGTCTGGAAGCGGGCAGTCCGCTCATGGCGCAAACCTCCGAAGAACAGGAGAATTTGCGGCAGGCGGTCAGCCGCGTCAACGAAGACTTGCGCGAACTGGCGCGGCAGACGATGTTCGTCACGCCGCAATTGGTGGCGGGAATTTACAACACCCTTGCGCAAATGCAGCAGGCCGCCGCCGCCGGTCAGGAACGCGACCCGCGCACCGCTTCGCATTACCGCAAGCAAGCCTTGGGCGCGCTCAATTCGGCGCTCAAACAAAGTCAGCAAGCCTGTTCCAATTGCAAGAGCCAATGCAACAAACCCAATCCCAATTCTTCCTGCAATAAAGCCGGACAAATGGCGCAGCAGCAGCAGAACCTGAATCAGCGCACGCAGGATATGATGGGACAATGCCAGAATCCCGGCTCGCTGACCACGGGTGAACAAGCCGCCATGCAGCGGCTCGCCGTCGAACAGCAGTCATTAGCCAAAACCGCCAAGCAACTCGCGCAGGAAGCGGCCGCCAATCAGCAGAGCTTGGGTCGTTTGGAAGATGTCGCCAAGGAAATGGAAGAAGTGGCCAAGGATCTGGAGAATCGCAACGTCACCCAGCGCACGATGGAAAAACAGGAGCACATCGAATCGCGGCTTTTGGATTTCCAGCGCGCTAATCGCGAGCGCGAGTTCTCGCCCCGTCGGCAATCGTCACCCGGCATTGATATGGTGCGGTCGAGTCCCGCGCCGCTGCCCGAAAATCCCGGACAGGATCAGCTTCGGCAGGATTTATTGCGCGCTCTCGATGCGAAATACACTCCCGATTACGAGCAGCTCATTCGCGCATATTTCGAAGCGCTGTCTAAATGGAAGTAGTGCGCCGCGCCGTTATGGTTGCGGTGTTGCTGTCGATAGTCGGCGAAATTCCGGCGGCGGATGTTCTCCGCTTAGTGCGGGATGACGGGCGGGATGTGGTTGCCACCTCATGGGCAACTATACGCGCACCGTTTCACGGAACGGCCAATGATTATCACAATGCCGGACGTGTGATTCTAAGCTTGGCGGCAATTTCGCTATTGGATCGTTCGCTGCGATCCCCCGCGCTGGATGCGAGCGGCTCATGGGTGGATGCCGTGGACGATATCGGTCATGCGTGGGGCAGTCCGAAACCGACGGCGATTGCGACCGCCGGATTTTATGGATTGGGTTTGCTTGCTAACGATTCCGGCCTGCGGCGGATCGGGCTGGAGATCGGTGAATCGTTTTTATTAGCCGGAATCGGTACGCAGTTATTAAAATATTCGCTGGGTCGGCATCGTCCGTTTCTCGATCACGGTCCCTATCGCTTTGCCGGACCGACCACCGAAGATCGCTTTCAATCCTTTCCTTCCGGCGATACTGAAACAGCCTTCTCGCTCGCATCCGTACTGACGGCGGAATCGCGCTCGCTGCCGGTGGGCTTTTTGCTCTATTCGCTGTCCGCCGCCACGATGTTTCAGCGGCTGCATCGCGACCGCCACTGGTTTTCGGATACGATGACCGGAGCCGTCATCGGTACGGTGGTCGGTTGGGGCGTGGTTCGTTATCATCGTCAACGGTCTAATACGACGAGATCATTATCCATATCACCGACAACGCACGGTGCGGAATTGTCATTCAACTGGTAGGGAGGGCAATCTATGCTCTGGATACTTCTGTTTGCGCTGCTGCCGCTGACGGTTCAGGCGCAGATTACCTTCGGCCCCATTCGGCTCGATGATAGCTTGTCCGTGAATTTTTCCTACCCGGACGTAGAGCCAGTCGGAGAAATTCAACTACGCTGTACCTGGGCATCGTATACTGAGAATCGCTTATCGGCCTTTGGGCAAATGACAGCTTGGGACGGCACCCCAATCGGTCCGCGCATCGTGTACGAAGATCAGCCGCCCGGCCAGTTCACCTGCGCGCCGGCCTTGTCGGTGGTTTCGCTCGCGGGGGGCGGCGAAGCGCGGCTGCTCAATCATACCTGACAACAATTGGTAATCCTCCAGTTCATCTCCCCGGAGGGGCAGATGCTGGATTCGCTGGAATGGTATTTTGCGTATTCGCCCTTGCTGATGCGCAGCGGAGACGGTCTTTTCCTGACGTTCTTCAGCACCGAGCGGGCCCAGCAGGAACTGGTGTGGATCAGTGAAACGGGCGAAATGCGCGAGCACTACAACGATCTGTTCAATATCCATTTTGCCTATCCGGTCGAGGAAAATGTCGTGCTGGTTCAATATGTCTCGACCATCGAAGACACGTTTCGCTGGGATGTAATGTCCGCTTATACTTATGATTCAGCCGGGGTATTGCAGTCGTGTGATACACTGCTCACGGATACGATCGGCCAATATGATATATTCTCCGGAGTAGCGTTCAACGCCTCGAATGATAGACTCATAGCGGCGGTTGTTGAAGCCCATGCGATTCAGTATCCGACGGATTATCGTGTGCGACTTGCATTTTTTCAGGATGGTGATGTTGTTAGAGTTCCCGCGATTGGTTTCGGTTCTCCGCCCGAGCGTGCGTATTTTTCGAGATTCACAATAATTCCCTTGCCGGGCGGAATCTACAACGTCGCAATAGGATTCAATGTGATTCGTGTTAATGAATTGTCCGAGCTTCGATTTCTCGCTGTACGCTTCGGCTATCCCTACATACCCTTAATGAAAACATTAGCGCTTGATTCCCTGCAAATGGTCACTGGCCTTGACATGTATTCAACCGATCTGCAAGTCTACGTGGCTTATACGACACAGTCTTCGAACGACAATACGTTGCGTGGCATGTATTTCACGGGTTTCCCGGTCTCGGATATCTTCGCTGCGGACGAACGACTCGCACCGGCAACACCCCAAAACCTTGCCCTCGCGGCTTATCCGAATCCGTTCAATGCCGCCACGCGTTTTGAATACGCGCTACCGATTGCAGCGCGTGTTAATGTGAACATCTACGACATCACCGGCCGTCAAGCCGCCGCCTGGAATATCGGACAGCAACCGGCGGGGAATCATTCCTTCTATTGGTCGGCGGCTGACTTGCCCAGCGGAATTTATTTCGCTCGGCTTTCCGCCGGCTCGTTTTCCACCACTCACAAACTCGTTCTTCTGAAATAAACCTATGTCTTTCTTGCGAATTATCACGGCTTCGATCTTGTTTGCTGCCTTGGCTCTGTCTGCCTTCGCGCAGCAAACTCAGATTCCCATCGAAATCAAGACCACGCCTTCCAAACAGCGGGCGCGCCGCCCGTTGGACGAACTGCAAATCATGAGCGAACGCGCGCGCGCAGCGGAAGTACGCGGCGATCTCGAACGGGCTTTGCCGATCTATCAGGAAATGCTCGCCCGCGATCCGTGGAACGGCCAAGCTCTGCAAGGCATCAACCGCTCGCTGTTGATCCTTAAGGAATATGATCAAGCCGAAAAATTCCTGAACGAGTGGATCGCCAAAAACGATTTTCGCCCGCAGCCCGTACCGCCCGGTGATCTCACCAGCAAGTATTCGCTAACCCTTCAACTGGGGCAAGTGGAACTGGCGCGGGAGAATAAAGACCGCGCGTGGGAGATTTGGAATCGTGCGCTGAGCGAAGCCGGCCGTACTCCCGAAACCGTCAACGCTTTGGTCAATGTACTGCAGCAGAACCGTTTGTGGGAAGACAGCGAACGCCTGATTCGCGAATTCCGCAAGTCGGGTAATCAACCGGCTTTCATGTCCTTGGAACTCGCCAGCAGTCTGCAGGGGCAGATGAACTTCGCCGCCGCCACCGAAGAACTGCTGCTTTATTCCGAAAGCTCACCCTCCGGCTGGCAGCTTGCGGCCAGTTATATGCGCCGCTATCCCGAAGATCCGGTGGTTATCGAAAAAGTCAGCGCGGTTCTACAGCGGGCTGTGCAGCGCGACCGCAAGAATGCTCAGTTGTGGAAACTGCTGGCCGGATGGTCGCACAAAGTGGCCGATCTGGAAACCTATCTCAATGCCACCATTGCGGGCGATTCCCTCGGCAACGGCGGCGGCTTGGATGTGCTGCGGGCCTCGCAGCAATTGTTGCGCGAAGATGAGATCGAACTGGCGCGGCGCGGTTTCCGTAAAACCCTGGCTTTCAAACCCGCTGATGATGTCGCGGCGGAAGCCGAGATTGGTCTCGGTCAATGTCTGGAAGCCCTCGGCGAATGGAATGAGGCCAAGCAAGCCTATCTCGATTTTGTGGATCGCCACCCCAATTTCCAGCAGGTGGATCAAGCCAAGTTTCGCACCGCCGACATTCTGCTTCGCCATGAGGACAATCCCGCCGCAGCCTTGACGATCCTGCGCGGCTTATGGGCACGGCCGCAGGGTGTTTCCAAAACTGAAGTTGGTCGCGCCATCGGCGATTGTCACGCGTGGATGGGCGAGTATGATGCGGCCATTGAAGCATGGAATAATGTCGTGAACTTGGATCGCGGCTTGGGCGAGGAAGGCACCCTCGCGATGTTGCGCGTGGCGCGGGCGAACCTGTGGCGGGATTCCACCGATGCCGCCCTCGATGCGCTGGACAAAATCACCGAGGCTAATCCGCTGAATACGGCTTTCAACGATGCGGTGCTGTATAGTGCCTTGCTCGGCGAAGGCGGAGTCTATCGCGCCCAGCGGGCCTTTGCCGAGGCGGATTATGCGAGTTTCCGCAATGAGGATTCATTGGCCGCAGTGCGGTTTGCGGAGTCCGCCGATTTGCTGAAAGCGGGCAAGATGGCGGAGTGGGCGCGCTATTCGCAAGCGATTGCCTTGCGCGAGTCGCAGCAGCCGCAGGCGGCGGTGGCCGCGCTGGATTCGTTCATCGTGAACTATCGCGAGTCGGTGGACCTCGACCGCGCCAAGTATATGCGTGCGGTAATTCTCATGGATGATTTGCACGAAGATAAACTCGCCTTGGCCGAGCTGCAGCAATTTTTGATTGATCATCCCCGTTCGATTTATCTCGAACCCGCCCGCCGCCGCGCCCGCATTTTGCAGGCACGCGTTTCGTAAATTTGATTCGCCGAGGCGGGTCCTTAGACCCGCCCGGAATCTTCAGATATGCGACGTAGACATCAGAACTTATCCTTTTCCGGTAGCATACACTTTATTACGACCGTGACCTCTAAGCGCGGAAGCTGGTTCACGGATGAAATCACCTGCATTCATATTCTGACACTGTTTGAAAAACTGCGCCAGCAATATCATTTATCATGCTACGGCTATGTGTTAATGCCCGATCATCTCCACGCTTTGCTTGTGCAAGACAATGACGGTGAGAGTGTTCCGCTATTTATGAATGCGTTCAAGAAATGGACCAGCCGTCGCTATCGCGAACGGATTTCGGATGCGCGAACATTATGGGCGCGAGGCTATGATGATGTTCCGGTGCCCGGCTCGGATGCCGCAAGAACGAAGATTGAATACATGCACTTTAACCCGATTCGACGAGGGCTGGTAAACGAGCCCAGTGAGTATCGGTGGTCGAGCATTCATGATTATTATGGATCGAGACAGGGAATTATTACTGTGAGTTTGGTGTGAAAAGATTCCGGGCGGGTCTAAGGACCCGCCTCGGCGAAAACAGTTGACAACGCAAGGGAAAATAACGGGCTCCGCCCGTTCGGTCTTTCTATCACATTACCATGAAACGAATTTCTTCTTTCATCGTTTACCTTTTCCTCGCCCTTCCCGTTTTCGGGCAGAAGCTGCTCATTCCCATGGATCTGGCCCAGACCGATCATCTCAAGGCCTACGGCATCGCGTGGGATGCGCTCAATCGCGGTTTGCACGTGGATTGGCTGCTCAATTATCGCGGCGGGAGTTTTCTGATGGATGAGACTCCCGAAATCGCGAGCGAATGTCGCTTGCGCGGCGTGTTGTGCGCGGTGGGTGTAGATCCCGGTCCGATCTATGCCGAAATCGAGCAGTCCAACATGGAAGTTGTGCTTCTGGAAAAGGCCACCAAGATTGCCATCTATGCCCCTCCGGAATCCGACGACGGCCCGTGGGATGATGCCGTCAATCTTGCGCTGACTTATGCCGAGATTCCCTTCGATCTCATCTACGATGAGGATATTCTGGCCGGCAAGCTCGCCAAGTACGATTGGGTTCACCTCCATCACGAAGATTTCACCGGGCAGTACGGCAAGTTCTACGGCATGTACCGCAACGCCGATTGGTATATCAAGCAAGTGCAGACCGAAGAAGCCCGCGCGACGCAACTGGGTTTCAATAAAGTCTCGCAGCTCAAGCTCGCCGTCGCCCGCACGCTGCGCGCTTACGTGGGGCAGGGCGGCTTTCTGTTTGCCATGTGCAGCGCCACCGACAGCTACGATATCGCGCTGTCCGCTTCGGAAACCGACATCTGCGCGCCCGTCTTTGACGGTGATGCCATTGATCCGTCATACCCCACCGCGATGCGCTTCGATTTGGGTTTCGCCTTTCAGAACTACTCGCTCATCACCGATCCCATGGTCTACGAATTTTCCGAAATTGACGTCTCGCCGCGCACCGGCATGATGCCGCGCGGCGATGCCGGAGACTACTTCACGCTCTTCGACTTCTCCGCCAAGTACGATCCGGTGCCCTCAATGCTCACCCAGTGTCACACCAGCGTGGTCAAGGGCTTCATGGGCCAGACCACCTTGTTCCATAAGCGGTTCATCAAGCCGTCGGTTACCATTCTCGCCCAGAATGAAGGCACCGATGAAGTGAAATACGTTTACAGCAATTTCGGCAAAGGCTTTTGGACCTACTACGGCGGCCACGATCCCGAAGATTACCGCCATCAGGTTGGCGATCCGCCGACCATTCTCGATCTCCACAAAAACTCCCCCGGCTATCGCCTGATCCTCAACAACGTGCTCTTCCCCGCCGCCAAGAAAAAACAACTAAAAACATAATCCTCGCCGCGGCACCCGTCCGCAGGTGCCCGGTGTATTTTTCGGTAGGGGCACGGCATGCCGTGCCCGCGCTCTTGCCGAGGCAGATTTCCTGATCTGCCCGGAATCTTCTTCGCATCGGCACGTGGTTTCACGTGCCCCGCTCTTCGCCGAGCCGTGGTTAAGCATAGCACAACCCGGCTGGAACCGCAACGCTCTTGCCGAGGCACCTGTCCCTGGGTGCCCGGAACATTTACATCGCCGTTGTGGGCTTACCAGCCTGCAATTGCCTGACTGTCATTTCAACTGCCATGCATCTTTACCGCATTCACGAAATCCAGACCATTCCCCTGTCCCTCGCCGATGCGTGGGCGTTCTTTTCCGATCCCTATAATCTGGAAAAGATCACGCCGCCGGATTTGCATTTGGTGGTTGAAAACAATGTGCCCCACATCATTCATCCGGGAATGATGATCACCTATCGCATCCGCCCCTTTGCGGGAATCGCGTCAAGCTGGGTCACCGAAATCACCCACGTCATCGAAGACCGTCTGTTTGTGGACGAGCAGCGGTTCGGTCCCTATCGCTTCTGGCACCATCAACATTTTTTTCGCGAGACTCCCGGCGGCACCGAAATCGAAGATCTGGTTCACTACGCGCTCCCCGGCGGGCCGCTGGGGCAGCTCGTGCACGCCCTCGCCGTACGCCGCCGCTTGGCCGACATCTTCGCCTTCCGCCGTGCCGCCCTCGCCCGGTTGTTCTGAGTTTGCCGTCCGAATTGCAGCAAAATAATTTGCAGATTTCCGGGAACCGCACTTGCGGTTCTTTTGTTTTGGTTCTATATTGCCGCCATCAAGACAAACTCGCGGCGCGACCGTCGCCGCCCTTCACCAAGTTTCCCGACCATGAGCAAAAAAACCGCCGAGCCTCCCGACCCCGGCTCCCCCTTGGATGAACTAAAAGCCCGCTATAAGGGACGAAACGGGAGCGCCCCCCGCAAACCCGCCATCGGTCCGCGCACGCTGGGCCCGGTCTCCGATCTCGAACGCCACATCCCGCCCGAGTGGTGGAGCACCCTCTTCAACGCCGTTTACCTCAAGACCGACGGCGACGTCGTGGAGGACGAGCAGCTCACCCGCCGTGAGGTGGACGCCGTCATTGCCATGACCGGCATTGAACCCGGCGACCGCGTCCTCGACCTCTGCTGCGGGCAGGGCCGCCACACCCTTGAACTCGCCCGCCGCGGCTTTTCGGGACTGACCGGCGTGGATCGCTCCCGCTTTCTGATTCGCCTTGCCCGCCGCCGCGCCCGCAAGTCCGAACAGAACGTGATCTTCCGCGAGGGCGACGCCCGCAAAGTGCATCTGCCGGAAAGCTCCTTCGACTGCGTGATCATGATGGGCAACTCCTTCGGCTATTTCGAGAGCGCCGATGACGACGCCCGCGTGCTCAACTCGGTCAAGCACGTGCTCCGCTCCGGCGGCACGCTCTTGCTCGATCTGGCCGACGGCGAATGGCTGCGCGATCACTTCGAGCCCCGCTCGTGGGAATGGATTGACGAAAACTATTTCGTCTGCCGCGAGCGTTCGCTTTCCGGCGACAAGCAGCGGCTCATCAGCCGCGAAGTCGTGGTCAGCGCGCAGGAAGGCGTCATCACCGATCAGTTCTACGCCGAACGGCTCTACTCCCGCGAAGGCATTTACGAACTCCTCGAGCGCACCGGCTATCGCAACATCCGCTTTCACGGCGAATATGAAACCGATTCCGCCCGCAATCAGGATTTGGGCATGATGGCGCGGCGGCTTTTGATCACTGCCGCCATTCCGCAGAAGGCCGTCGTTCGGCCCAAGCGCGCGGCGGTGCGTTTCCCCGAAGTGACCGTCCTCCTCGGCGATCCCCGCTTGCCCGATTCCATTAAGTTAGGCGGCCAGTTCAACGCCGAAGACTACACGACGATCAATCGTTTGAAGGAAGCGCTCGCCGAACTCGGCGATTTCAAGTTCACCTATCTCGATCAGCACGGCACGCTGATTCCCACGCTCCGGCAGAATCCGCCGCAGTTCGCCTTCAACTTGTGCGACGAAGGCTACAACAACGACGCCTTTCTCGAACTGCATCTGCCCGCGCTCCTCGAAATGCTCGGCGTGCCTTATTCGGGAGCGGGACCGGCCTGTCTCGGCTTGTGCTACGATAAGAGTTTGATTCGCTCCATCGCCACCGCGCTGGACGTGCCCGTCCCCGCCGAAACCTACGTGGATGCCGACGACTTGGCGGGTACGATTCCCACGGTCTTTCCCGCCTTCATCAAGCCCGCGCAGGGCGACGCGTCCATCGGTATTACGCAAAAGGCGGTGGTGGAAAATCCCGATCAGGCCGTGGAATATCTGACCTTCATTCGCGAGACCTTGCCCGGTCGCTCGGTCCTCGTGCAGGAGTTTTTATCGGGGATGGAATATTCGGTGGGGATTATCGGCAATCCGGGGCGCGGCTGGAGCGTGCTGCCGCCGTTGGAAGTGGACTACAGCAAGCTGCCGCCGGGGCTGCCCGCGATTTTGTCCTACGAAAGCAAGTGGGATCCCGCCTCGCCTTACTGGACCGACATCCGTTATCATCGCGCCCGCGTGCCCGATCACGACTACCGCATGATGGTGGACTATTCGCTGCGGCTCTTCGAGCGGCTCGGCTGCCGCGATTACGCGCGCTTCGATTTCCGCACGTCTTTCGACGGCGAGATCAAGCTCCTCGAAGTGAATCCCAATCCCGGCTGGTGTTGGGACGGCAAAATGTATTTGATGGCCGAGTTCGACGGCCACAGCTACGCCGACTTCCTGCGCATGATGCTCGACGCCGCCCAATCCCGCTACCCCCGCCTGTAAAGGATGAGGGATGACGGAGAATGGATGAAGGATGAGGGATGAAGGATGAATAACCTCGCCGAGCCGCGGTTAAGCGCCGCGCAACCCGGCCGGAACATAACCGCTTGGTAGGGGCACGGCATGCCGTGCCCATTTTCTTTCCCCCTGCTTCAGCGGGGGGACAACAGGGGGGAATCCTGCAGGGGCTGGTTCATCGCGCCCGTCTTTCTTCGCCGAGGCAGATCCCCCGATCTGCCCGGAATCTTTGTCGCGGGTCTCCCCCCGTTTACGGGGGGACGGAAGGGGGGTCTTGTTTCGGCCTTTCAGCATTTCCGCTTTCAGCGTTTCCCCTTGACTTTTCCCCACCTCTTCCTATCTTACCATTATGCATTTCACCGCTTTATACTGCACCGTATTATCTGAAATTCGTTCCGGTCAGCGGCTCCCCCGCTGACCGTTTTCTATGCGCAGATTCCTTCCCACTTCTGCGAAAAATCTTTCCCCCCGCTTTAGCGGGGGGATGACAGGGGGGAATCTGGTAGGGGCGGGTTGAACAAAGTGGAACCCGCCCGTCTTCCGTAGGGGCACAGCACGCTGTGCCCATGACCTCGCCGAGCAGGGTCCCCAGACCCTGCCGGAACAACCGATACGCAATATCCTGTAGGGGCGCACCCGCGTGTGCGCCCGCGCCGAGGCAGATCCCCGATCTGCCCGGAATCTTCTCCCGTAGGGGCACAGCGTGCTGTGCCCATGTCCTCGCCGAGCAGGGTCCCCAGACCCCGCCGGAACAACCGATGCGCAACATCCTGTAGGGGCGGTTTGCGAATCACAAATGCAAGAATAACGAAGAGTCGAATACGAGTTATGACGACAAAATTGATTGCAACTGTATTAGTACTATTATTGACGAATACACTTGCAATACCAAACAAACCCAACTCTGACACCGCTAGAGTGAAAAATAGTAATCCTCCGGTAGTAACTCCAATTGGCGCAATTTCACGAGTTCTATTTGGTGTACACAGTAAAATCGTTAGTCCAATTGATGATCATAGATGTAAAATGTACCCCTCATGTTCAGGATTCGCTGCAATATCTTTTAAGCGCTATGGTGCAATTGGTGGTGCATTGCGTACGTTTGATCGATTGCATCGCTGTGGTCATGATCTTCAATTTTACAAAACCATTGCAATAAATGATACAATCAAATATTATGATAAGCCATAGACATGCCTTAACTCTTAGGCTCTGCATATTTGTGCTTGCCACGATCGTTAGTGATTGCATGGGTCAAACAACTCAATGTCAAATGGACAGCACCACGGCTTATGCTGAATTCCTATTCAATAACGGTATGTACTTAAACGCAGCTACAGAATATCTGCGATCATTTTTCTACTTCAATAAAGAAAATTCGGAAGCACAGTGGAATTGTTTTGAGAAGGCAGTAGAGAGTTATGAATTAGCAAACGAGGTAGGTGTGGCTTTAAGGTGGTGGCAATACGGAGAGCGGGTATGCCCTAATGAAAACACACGAAAGAATGAATTTCGTATTCGTTCTGCTCGACTCTTAAGAAAGGCGGGCAGATTATCAGAGGCACTCGAGAAACTTGACGAACCGCCTGAAGGGGAAGCCAATGCCAACCAACGGAGTCAACTCTACTTTGAGAGGGCACTAAACCATGCGTTAGTATTCGATCATATTACGGCGAGAAAGGAATTCGATTTTGTGATTGAACCAGAACCCCTAAAGCTATATGCAAAATGGTTAAAAGAAAAGATACAACCAAAAGACAGCCTGAGGCATCGAAGTAAAACTGCAGCTGGTATATTTGCGACGCTTCCCGGCCTTGGCTACGTTTATACAGGGCATTATCAGACAGCAGTGTCAGCGTTAGTAGTAATAGGACTTTTTGTTTCAGCAACGGCATATTCTTATGATGCAGGCAATCCTGGTGTTGGTGCCCTTTGTGGAGTTCTTTCATTTGGTTGGTATTCAGGTAGTATCTATGGTTCAATTCTGTCGGCAGAGAGGTTCAACAATTACTACTTGAGCCAGTACATTTCCAATTTTAATAACTAGCAGGAGGCAAGACATGAGATTCCTTCGCACAATGATGTTATACACTTTGCCGTTTCTCATTGTATTTGAAAACCCAGTTATTTCGATTGCCAGTACTCAGACATCTGGCGTAGCTGTTCCAGCAGGTCTTCCAGTCATACTGCAGTTTGCTGAAGAGGTCTCTGCAAAGAAAGCTATTCCCGGCCAATCCGTGAAGGTTGTTGTTATGCAGGACGTTGTTGTTCAGGGGATTACGGTTATTCGTGCTGGCACTCTAGCAAATGCAAGGGTTGCCACATCCCAAAAACCATCTGCGCTTGGTAGCCCCGGAAGAATCTCGGTTATCATTGATTCAGTCCCTGCTGTTGATGGAACACCAATAGCTCTTATTAACTCATATTCCAATGCAGAAGGTAAAAGTCAAGTCGTCGAAGCTCTTATCGTAGCAATAATCTGCTGTATTCTTGGTCTATTGATTCAAGGCAAAGATGGAGTAATTCAAGCGAACACTCAGGTGATTGGCACAACAGGAGCGAATACTACTGTTGTCGTGTAGGATATTTCCGGCGGGATTAGCGATCACGCTCGTATCGGCTGGCACGACATGCCGTGCCCCTACCGAACCTGCCCATCGAGCTGGGCGCTATCGAACAAGGGCGGGTTCCACGTTGTTCAACCCGCCCCTACACAATGCGTGGGCGCACACATGGGTGCGCCCCTACAATCGGTAACGTTCCGCGGGTGACACACCCGCCACGGCGCGGGCACGGCATGCCGTGCCCCTACCAAACCCCCACCCAGTGAAAAGGTATGGAGGTCATGATGAATAGGATTAACTCGATTTTTTCTGCAATCCTTCTGTTGTTATTTTTCCTACCAATAGAAAGTTCTGCGCTTACGAAAACGGAGAACGAGCAACGCCTCAAAGAAGCACTTTCATATCTGAATGATATTCCCGAAGTCTCGTGGGTTGAGTTTGACAATAACACGGTTTATGTTGGCTTCAGCGAGCTTCCCGATGATTGGGAATTGATCATTAAGATGGCGGCATTAAATGGCAACAAGGCAACTGATTTTGGTTGCCATGTTTGGGCAACGCCCGCAAAACAGAAAAACAAACCTGTTGATAAAAGAAGGTATTATGGAACCGTGACCGCACGTTACGGTAAAGTTGGCAAGGTCACAAAGCCGTAATCGCGGGCACGGCATCCCGTGCCCCTGCTGAACCTCGCTTGCTATTCCTATATATATCCGGCCACGATTCCTTGTGGCCGTTGTTTTTTCAGCATTTCGGCCTTTCAGCCGTTCCGAGCTTCCTTTATCCCTCGCCATTCTCTTAAGTTTCTAATTTTAAGTCTGAAGTTTTCCCCCACCCCCTTGACTTTCGCCCTTTTCCGCTGTACATTTGTTCAGTATCCCCAACAACCCCGGTTGATCTTATCTTGTTCCCCCGTCTGCTTTTAAGTTTTAAGTTTTTAATTTTAGGTTTCTTGCTATGCCAACCACCCCCGAGGGCAAAGCCCGCTCGCGCATGAATGCCTTCAAGCACGGCCTGCGCGCCACCGATGAACTCTTCATGGCCCACCTCAAGCGTGCCGAACGCCGCACCTTCGAAGAGTTCCGCACCTCCCTCCACGAGTCCTACCACCCCCAAACCGACCCCGAAAAACTCCTCGTGGATCGCATCGCCATTCAGCACTTCCGCCTCTACCGGCTCTATCGCTTGGAATACGTCGCGGCCAACCAGTGCGCCGAATCGCCCCTCGTCCGCGAATCCATCATCCAGCATTTGGATCGTTTTTCCCGCTACGACTGGCGAATTGATCGGCAACTTCGTATTTTGCACAATCGGCTGCATTCCCTTTACTTTTTGCGCGGTGACATGTCCCTCAACCGCTTTAATCCCAAAGAGTAACGCAGTTCGTTTGGTCAAAAAACATTTCCGCTTAACAGATTCGTCAATCCACAAGGAACTCCCGTGTCCGCCGTCGAACAACTCTTCGGTCAAATCAGTGATTGGGTCTGGGGTCCGCCGCTGCTCATCCTGCTCGTCGGAACCCATCTCTTTCTGACCTTCCGCTTGCGGTTCATTCAACGGTTCATCGGCAAAGCCATCAAGCTCTCGCTGGAAACCCATAAGGAAGGCGAAGGCGACATCAGTCATTTCGGCGCGCTCACCACCGCCCTCGCCGCCACCATCGGCACGGGCAACATGGTCGGCGTCGCCACCGCCATCGCCGCCGGTGGACCCGGTGCTGTGTTATGGATGTGGCTCACCGGCGTGTTCGGCATTTCCACCAAGTATGCCGAAGCCGTGCTCTCCGTCAAGTATCGCGTCGTTACGCCGAGCGGACAGTTCGCGGGCGGCCCGATGTACGTTATCGAGCGCGGTATGCATCAGAAATGGCTCGCCGTCGTGTTCGCGCTCTTCACCGCCGTTTCCGCCTTCGGCATCGGCAACATGGTGCAAGCCAATTCGATCTCCACGATGGTGCACAGCAGTTTCGGTCTCGCCCCGTGGATCACCGGCATTATTCTGACGGTCTTGGTCGGCGTCGTCATCATCGGCGGCATTCGTTCCATCGCCAAAGTCTGCGAAGGACTCGTGCCGTTCATGGCCGCGTTCTACGTCATCGGCTGCACGATTCTATTGATCGCGCGCTACGACACCATCGGCGATTCGATTATGCTCATCGTCAATAGCGCGTTCACCGGCCACGCCGCCGTCGGCGGATTTCTCGGCGCGGGCATGCGCGATGTGATCCGCTACGGTATCGCGCGCGGATTGTTTTCCAACGAGTCCGGCTTAGGCAGCGCGCCCATCGTCGCCGCCGCCGCGCAAACCAAGAATGCCGTGCGTCAAGCGTTGGTCTCCAGCACCGGCACGTTCTGGGATACCGTCGTGGTCTGCGCCATCACCGGCATCGTCATCGTCAACTCCGGCTTGTGGACGCAAGGTCTCGACGGCGCGCATCTCACCAAAGCCGCCTTCGAACAATTCCACGGCCTCGGCCCGATTGTGTTATCCGTCGCGCTGCTCACGTTTGTCTTTTCGACGATTTTGGGTTGGTCTTACTACGGCGAGAAAGCCGCCGAGTATTTGTTCGGCAGCGGCGTCATCAAACCCTATCGTTATCTGTGGGTGATCGCGGTGATGGTCGGTTCAGTCGTGTCGCTCAAAATCGTTTGGAGTTTCGCCGACATCACCAACGGCTTGATGGCCATTCCCAATCTGATCTCCCTGATCGTTCTGAATCGCGTCATCGTCTCCGAAACCCGCGAACATCTCTGGAATGCTCGTGAATAAATAGATAACCGCATAACAACATCAAAAAGCGAGGCTTGGGTCAGTACCCGAGTCTCGCTTTGTTTTGTTATTGATATTTGTGATGTTGACCTACACGAGCAAATTTTCGCACCCAAAGTTGAATATTGACTCATGCTCGTATAGAGAATTATATTATGTTGATAAATTGTGCCCTATAATACACCGAGTAAAGCATATCAAAAATACACGAGAACTGGTACACTGAAACACCGTTGCACGCGCTATAGCCAGATCCTCATGAACGCTGAACACAAACGTTCGCAAGGAGGCTGATGATGGAACGCCGAACCAATAACATTCGGATTCGCTTGTGGAACATCGCAAGTGTGACATTGATAGTCATGGTTTCAGCCGCATGGGGAATGGCGCCGCCGGTGGTCAACTATCAAGGCTATCTCACCGCGACCGATGGTTCGCCGCTGGATACCACTGTGGCGATGACGTTCCGCATGTATAACGATTCGTTGGGCGGCAGTGCGACCTGGTCGGATGTTCATCCGGCAGTGATCGTGGAGAACGGATTGTTCAACGTGCGGTTGGGGGCGAACACACCGTTATCGTCGGATCATTTTTACGACGAGACATCATGGCTCGGTGTGACGGTGGGCAGTAACAGCGAGATGACGCCGCGCATACTATTCGCGGCGGTGCCGTTTGCGTATCGGGTGGGCACGGTGGATTATGCCACAGGCGGGACGATCTTGAGTGATCTCATCGTAAACGGGAGAAGCAATGTCGGTGCAAACAATACCAACCCCGGATTGTCTGCGATAGTAGCCGGGAGCAACAATCACGCGGGCGGTGACTATAGCGCTGTGAGCGGCGGCGGCGGCGCCTCGCCAGCGGATTCCAATTCGGCCGTCGGAGCGCATTCCACGGTTAGCGGCGGGCGGACAAACGCCGCCCGATCTTCGTATACGACGATTGGCGGAGGCTACTTTAACGTGGCGAACAATACGGCGGCGACGGTTGCCGGCGGCCACACGAATCACGCCGATACCTCGTATTCTACGGTCGGCGGCGGCGGCAATAATATTGCCGGCGGTTACGGAGCTTATGTGGGCGGCGGACGGAATAACCACGCCCGAGGTTACGGGAGTGTCGTTGCGGGCGGCGGCAGTTCGTCGCAGGCAGACAGCAATTCGGCTCTCAATTCCTATTCGACCGTCAGCGGCGGTCGGCGCAATACCGCCAGCGGCAACCAAGCGACGGTGAGCGGAGGATATGAAAATCTGGCCGATTCCACCAGCGCAACGGTGAGCGGCGGCTGGTTAAACAAGGCCGCCGGTTACATCAGCACCGTGGGCGGGGGCGGCCACAATGCGGCGCGCGGTTCCTTCTCGGTGGTGAGCGGGGGCGGCGGAAGCACGTGGCCGGATAGCAATTCGGCGCGAGGAGATTACGCAGTGATTGGCGGCGGACAAAGCAATTGTGCCGACTCCATCTATACCGTAATCGGAGGCGGCTATGACAACGATGCTGCGGGCGTCGGTGCCACGGTGGGGGGCGGGAAATACAATCACGCGCGTGGGAATTACAGTGTCATCGCCGGGGGCGGCTACATCAACGCAATTGACAGCAATTCCATTGCTGCCGGCATTACCGGGTCGAGATCGGTCATCAGCGGCGGCAGTCGAAACTACATTTCCATGAACAGCGATGTCATTGCGGGCGGCTGGTGGAACCAGATCACCGGTTATGGATCGGTGATCGGCGGCGGCAGCATGAACACGGTGAGCGGTAATAGTTCAGTGATTGCCGCCGGCGGAAACAACGAGGTCAGCGGCGATTATGCGGTCGTTTGCGGCGGCAGCAACAATAATGCCCGGGGCGGGTTTAGTGCGATTATCGGCGGTGGAACGATGTATGAGGACGCTCCCGACAGTAATTCGGCGACGGGCGCCTATGCGGTAATTTTGGGCGGGCAACGTAACGTGGCATCGGGCGACTTGTCTCTTGCCGCGGGACGCGGTGCCCGTGCTATTCATAACGGCACATTTGTCTGGGCAAGCGATCGCGATTATGACAGCCTGGCCACCACCTGGAGAGCCGGCCAGGTACTTTTTCGCGCATACGGCGGGATGTACATCTACTCCTCCCCGTCGGATCTGGCGCATGGCGTGGAGCTTCCTCCCAACGGCGGGGCGTGGATTAACATGTGCGATTCGACAAAAAAGAGCAGGTTCGGGAGAGTCAACACTCATGAGATATTAGACCGGATCACACAGCTGCCGATTGAGACCTGGAGCTACAAAGCCGATCCGACCGACGCGCGTCACATCGGCCCTATGGCGCAGGATTTCTGGAATGCATTTCAGTTGGGCGAAGACAGCTTAGGGATCTCGACGATTGATCCGGACGGAATTGCGCTGGCGGCGATTCAGGAACTGGCGAAGCAAGTGAACGAACTGCGGGAAGAGAATCGCGTATTACGCACACAGATACAAACGATAACGGCGCATCAACAAAAAACGGAGGTCGCTGCGACGCCCTAAGGGCAACTTATTGACCGCTGGAAACCAGAGGAGACACGATCATGAGGTATGTTCTGATCATGGTGCTGGCCCTATGGTCTGCGACTGCGCGGGGCGCAGTTCCGCAACTGGTCAATTATCAAGGCTACCTGACCGATCCGGCGGGAAATCCGCTGGATACGACGGTGGCGATGACGTTCACGCTGTATGACGACCAAGCGAGTGGCACACAACTGTGGACGGAGACGCAGCCATCGTGCACGGTTCGGGCGGGATTGTTTGCGGTGAGATTAGGATCGGTGACAGCGATTCCCGATGTTTTCAGTCCATCCGAAATGTGGTTGGCTGTCACCGTAGGCAACAACGCGGAGATGACACCTCGAACGCGATTGGTTTCTGTCGCCTATTCTTATCGCGTGGGCACGGTAGATGGAGCGTCAGGCGGCACGATCAACGGCAAGCTGAATATGGGGAGCGGGAATGCGAACACCGGCGATTTCGCGATGGTGTCAGGGGTGAACAACCAGGCATCCGGATACCGTGCGGTGGTAAGCGGCGGTCAAGATAACATCGCCGATGGTGCCTGGGCCACGGTCGCGGGTGGTACGGCCAACACAGCCGGTGCGGGTTCGGCGTCTGTCGGAGGAGGATCCAACAATACGGCAAATGGATATTATGCAACCGTCGGAGGGGGCTATGAGAATGTGGCCAGCGACAGTTTTGCAGCTGTCACTGGTGGGTGGCATAATACTGCAAACGGCCCAGCGACAACAATCTCAGGCGGAGAGTACAACATGGCCGATTCGATTGGCGCTACCATTGGCGGGGGCCGAGACAATCAGGCCCTTGCGGACTATTCCACAGTCGGTGGGGGTCAGGCGAATCACGCCATGGGTGTGCACTCAATAGTTGCAGGCGGCATCAGCAACCAGGCGACTGGCTCCTACTCTTCTGTGTGTGGCGGTTGGGCTAACCAGGCGAGCGGGGATCGAGCGTTCACAGGCGGAGGCCGCGACAATGTCTCCAGTGGTTATGCATCGGCGATTTCCGGCGGAAGCGGCAACACAGCCGCTGGCAACTACTCCTTCGCGGCAGGACGGCGGGCCAAGGCCTACCAAGCTGGCTGTTTTCGCTGGGCCGATTCCTACAATGGCGACTTTTTCGACGCCGGATTTGACAGTGCGAACTCGTTTGCCGTTCGAGCATCAGGCGGAGTCTGGTTCTTCACGAACACCGCCCTCAGCTCCGGTGTCAAAATCGCAGCAGGCGGGAACTCGTGGACGTCCGTTTCGGATTCCACCAAGAAGCGCAACATCCGCCCCGTGGATACAAAGAGTGTGCTGGAGAGGGTGAGGGCCCTGCCGATCAGACAATGGAGCTATAAGTCGCAGGATCCCTCCATCGAGCACATCGGCCCGATGGCGCAGGATTTCTGGAATGCATTTCAGTTGGGCGAAGACAGCTTAGGGATCTCAACGATTGATCCGGCGGGAGTTGCATTGGGGGCGATTCAGGAACTGGCGAAGCGAAACGAGACATTAGAAGCAGAGATTGCGCTGTTGCGGGCGCAGATGCAAGAACTGATGGCGGATAGACAGCAGACCATGAATGTGAAATGAACGGGGCGGTGAGAATGGTCCTTCATGAAAGGAATATGAAAATGCGCAGATTGTGGATCAGCTTGGTTCTGGCGGCGGGGACAGCGCTGGCCGGAGTCGTCCCGGGCCAAATGAGCTATCAGGGTCATTTGACCGCACCGGACAGCACGCCGCTGGACACGACGGTGAATATTACATTCAACATCTATTCGCAAGCCGTCGGCGGGACGAGTATGTGGAACGAAACCCACTACAACGTGTCGGTTGCCCACGGGCTGTTTGATGTTGCGCTGGGTGAAACCGCGACGCTATCCGAAATGGATTTCGGCAGTGATTCGCTGTGGTTGGGCGTGACGGTAGGATCAAACAGCGAGATGACGCCGCGGGTGCGGTTGCGGGCGGTGCCGTACGCCTATCGTGCCGCCACCGTAGACGGTGCAACAGGCGGGATAATCCGGAGCGATATTACGGTCAACGGTAAAAGCAATATCGGCGGAGATAATACGAACCCCGGAGTGTATGCGATGGTTGCGGGAAACCACAATCATGCCAGCGGAGATTATTCGGTGGTGGCAGGCGGTGGAGGGGGAGCAGCCGCGGATTCCAACTCGGCGAGCGGCGAAAACGCCGTCATCGTCGGCGGCAAGCATAATATCGCTTCGGGTGACGAATCCTTTATTGGCGGCGGCAGCTGGAACAAGGCGGAAAATTACTATGCCACCGTCGGCGGCGGTACTTCGAATGAGGCCACTGGCGAATTCAGCACGGTGGGGGGCGGCGGATTCAATCATGCGGCGGACCACAAGGCAACCGTTGCCGGAGGATATGAAAACACGGCGAATGCTTCTTATTCAACGGTCGGCGGAGGATATCACAACGAGACTCAAAACATGTATGCAACGGTGGGCGGAGGGCATACCAACTCGGCCAATGGCGCTTATTGCGTCGTCAGCGGCGGCCTTGACAATACTGCCGGGGGATTTTACTCGGCGGTCGCGGCCGGCCGGTCGAATACGGCTGCGGACACCGGCGCATTCGTTGGCGGCGGCACTAACAACAACGCCCGGGGAATATACTCGATTATCGTGGGCGGCGGCGGCGCAGCCGAAGTGGATTCCAATTCCGCATTGGGTGCAAATGCTTCAGTCTTAGGCGGACGGCGCAACGCCGCCGGCGGACAAGAAAGTTCCGTGGGCGGGGGATATGCGAATCGGGCGAATTCCAATCAAGCAACGATCGCAGGCGGCTGGGGTAATACGATAACGGGTGCCGTCAGCACAGTGGGCGGCGGATGGAATAATACGGTCAGCGGCGACCGTTCCGTCATTAGCGGCGGCCGCGATAATACGGCATCGGCTTACGCAACGACCGTTTCCGGCGGGTACGGAAACCGCGCTATCGGAGATCGAAGCACGGTGGGCGGCGGCCAGAATAACTATGCCCGCGGAGATTTTTCCGTAGTGGCAGGCGGCGGGGGAAGCAGCAGCGCGGATTCCAACAGCGTGATTGGCAATTACTCGGTTGTCAGTGGCGGCACCCGCAACAAAGCCAGCGGCTTAGAGTCGACGGTTGGCGGCGGCTATGGCAACACAGCAAGTGGACTGGCTTCGATAGTCGGCGGCGGGGATAACAATATCGCAAATGGTACGCGGGCAACGGTTCCGGGCGGATTCTGGAATCGCGCAAATGGCGTTGCGTCGTTTGCCAGCGGCTTCTACGCCTGCGCCAATCACAACGGATCCTTCGTCTGGGGCAGTACTAACAGCTCAGATTCCACTTCATCCTTTGCCGATTATTCATTTACGGTTCGTGCACCCGGCGGAGTACGAATTTACACGTCGCATATCGGAACGGGAACCGGGGTATATCTGAGTTCGGGCGGCGGAGCCTGGAACAATCTGTGTGATGTTCGAAAGAAGCATTTGTACGGAGGTGTGAACACGGCGGAAGTCCTGCAGAAAGTTACCGAACTGCCCCTTTACCGCTGGAGCTACAAGACCCAGGATGCAAGCATCAAACACGTCGGTCCTACAGCGCAGGACTTCTATGCGGCTTTCAGTCTCGGCGAGAACGACACCACGATCAGCACCCTCGATCCGGACGGGATCGCGCTGGCGGCGATTCAGGAGCTGGCAAAGCAGGTGAACGAATTGCGGGAAGAGAATCGAGTTTTACATACGCAGATCCAAACCTTGCTGGCCAAGGACCAGCAAGGCAATCTATACAAGGAGAAATAAACCATGAAGCGGCTTGTCGTTCTTTTACTGTTCGGCATAGCCATGCAATCCTGGGCCGTGCCGCAACTGATCAATTATCAGGGTTTCCTTACCCGGTCTGACGGAACACCGTTGGATACGGCGATGACGATCACATTTAGTCTGTACAATTCACCGATCATGGGTAGCGTTCCGCATTGGACGCAGGCGGTATCGGCCTGCTCGGTTCGAGCGGGAGTGTTCAGCGCCTTGCTGTCGATTCCGGATGCGGCCTATCGGGACAGTTTGTGGTTGGGAATCGGAATTGAGGTCGGAGAAGAGATTGAGCAGCTGCTGCCGCGCGCTCGGCTGGCCTCCGTACTGTCGGCTTATCGGGTGGGCACGGTGACGGGCGCGAGCGGCGGTACAATCAACGGGGATATAGTCATTACCGGCAATCTGAACGCGGACACGATTCGCACCGACAGCGGCATCGAGTTTTTCGACGGGACATTTCAAACGACGGCGGCGGGTGCGGGACAGCAATACGCGGATACCAATAGCTACGATGCTACGCGAAGTTGGGTATTGGGGCGCGGCTATCTGACCAGCGCGCAAGCTTATGCGGATACCAATTCGTGGGATGCAACACGATCATGGGTGCAGGCGCAGGGGTACGCGGCGGCTGCTCAGGTATATGGCGACACCAATTCATGGGACGCGACGCGGACGTGGGTACGTTCGATGGGATATTTGAAAGGCGCCAACAACAGTGTGAGTTCCACCGGCTTTGTGGGCGGCGGAAATTACAACCAGGCTTTGGGTAATTATCCCACGGTCGGCGGCGGCGGCGACAACACGGCTTCCGGCGATTATGCCACGGTCGCCGGCGGTCACACCAACGCAGCCCTAGGCAGTCGTGCCACGGTTGGCGGCGGCTACGGCAACAGCGCGTCGGCCGATTATGCCACGGTAGCCGGCGGCAATTTTAACCATGCTGTGAATGCTTATACTACGGTCGGCGGCGGACACTGCAATTATGCGCGGGGTGTCTATTCGGTGGTTGCCGGCGGCGGTGGGGATGCTTTATCCGACTCCAACTCCGCAACCGGACCTTATTGTACGATTGGCGGCGGCAAGCAGAATTATACGAATTTGACCGGCGCCACGGTCGGCGGCGGCTTGAACAACACGGCCACGTACTCCTTTTCCACCGTCGGCGGCGGCATGGACAACGCGGCCTCGAACCAATCGGCTACGGTCAGCGGCGGCATTTACAATACGGCTTCGGGCCAACTTGCCGTGATTGGCGGCGGCTACACCAACACAGCTTCAGGGCAAGCAGCCACCGTCGGTGGTGGCGATAGTAATATAGCCGGGGGAGACTGGGCTACCGTTGGCGGCGGCTATAACAACCAGGCGACAGGAGGGGGTTCAACCGTGCCCGGCGGCTCGTCTTGCAGCGCCACCGCCCAGAACTCCTTCGCCGCCGGGATGCGAGCCCGCGCCGTCCACACCGGCAGCTTCGTGTGGGCCGACAGCCGCGCGAGCGACTATTACTCCGACGGTGAAAATAGTTTTAACGTGCGGGCCTTCGGCGGAGTGAAGATGTATACGTCGGCCGGCGGCGGCGCCGCCCTGCCGTCGGGAGCAACGGCATGGATTGCCATCTCCGACTCGACCAAGAAGACGGATATCCGGCGGGTGGATACGAAAGCGGTGCTGGATAAGGTCGCGCAACTTCCGATCAGCGAGTGGCGCTACAAAGCGCAGGCGGATCCGAGTATTCGTCATATGGGCCCGATGGCGCAGGATTTCTGGGCGGCGTTTCATTTGGGTGAAGACAGCCTGGGGATCTCGACGATAGATCCGGCAGGCATCGCACTGGCGGCGATTCAGGAGCTGGCGAAGCGAAACGAGAAACTGGAAATTAGAAACGAGACACTGGAAGAAGAAATTGCGCTGCTGAGGACGCAGGTGCAAGGGCTGATGGCTCACCAGCAGCAGACGATAAATGTGAAATAATGGGGAGTGGCGGGAATCGTTCCCTCAGGAAAGGAGAATGAAGATGCGCAGGTTCTGGATTATTTTAATTCTGGCCGCAAGTACGGCGCTGGCGGATGTGGTTCCCGGTCAAATGAACTATCAGGGTTATTTGACGACGCCGGACGGCACACCGCTGGACACATTGGTTAGTCTTACATTCCATATCTATACCCAGTCCACCGGCGGATCGAGTTTGTGGGGCGAAATCCACAGCAACGTGCCGGTCACCAACGGGCTGTTTGATGTTGTCTTGGGCGAGACCACGACACTATCCTATATGAATTTCTGGGACGATTCGCTGTGGCTGGGAGTCACGGTAGGATCGAACAGCGAAATGACTCCGCGCAAGCGATTCCTGGCAGTACCCCATGCCTATCGGGTGGGCACGGTGGACTATGCCATGGGGGGGCAGATTCGCAGCGAAGTCCAGATTTTGGATAAAGCGAATATCGGTTCCGGCAATACCAATTCCGGCGCGCGGGCGTTTGTAGCAGGGGAAAACAACACGGCATCGGGCAATTACAGCACGATCGGCGGCGGGGGCTGGAATCGCGCCAGCGGAGATTATTCCACGATTGCCGGCGGCGGCGGCATTGCGGCCGACTCCAATCGCGCTTCGGGCAATTTCTCCAGCATCTTGGGCGGTAAAAGAAATCAGGCGACGCAACCGCACGCCTCGATCGGCGGCGGCTTCGCGAACTGGGCGATCGGCAGCGGCGCAGTGGTAGGCGGCGGACAAGCCAACACGGCGGGAGGCAACTGGTCGGTCATATCCGGCGGCGACACGAATTACGCCTATTATGAGCACTCGGTTGTGGCGGGCGGACACGGCAACGTAGCCAACGGCGAGGGCGCGGCCTGCGGCGGCGGCGCAACGAACAGCGCCAGTGCGGACTACGCAACGGTCTCCGGCGGGTACTCGAACTGGACGCAAAGCTATGCCAATACCATCGGCGGCGGCTGGGATAACACCACGGCCGGTCAGTATTCGACGGTGAGCGGCGGGCAAAGCAATCGGGCAGACACAACCGGCGCGACGGTGGGCGGCGGCTATTTTAATCGCGCCCAGCATACGTACACGACGATCGGCGGCGGCTATTACAATAGGATCAATAGCGCCTTCGCGTTTATCGGCGGCGGCGCCAATAACCATGCGCGGGGCATAAATTCGGTGGTGGCCGGGGGCGGCGGATTAGCGGCCGCCGATTCGAATTCGGCCACCGGAGATTATTCGACAATCAGCGGTGGCCGCCACAACCAGGCGGACGGGATTCATGCGACGGTGGGCGGCGGGTATGACAATACGGCCGGAGCCGCCGCGACGACCATCGGGGGCGGCTACCAGAATACGGCCACGGTCTCCGGGGCGGTGATCAGCGGCGGATATTATAACGATGCCGAGAATACTTGCGCGACTGTGGGCGGCGGCTATGAAAATTTCGTGAACGGTTATTGTGCAACCGTGGGGGGCGGACGATACAATTTCGCACGCGGCGATTATTCCGTGATCGGCGGCGGCGGCGGAGTATCAACGAGCGACAGCAACGCGGCGCATGGCGCAGCTTCGGCGATCGGCGGGGGACGCGAAAACTACGTGGAAGACGATTTCTCGGTGATTGCCGGAGGTCTGCGCAATCGCATAACCGCATCCCACTCCTTTATCGGCGGCGGACTGGAAAATATCGCCAGCGGCAGCACATCCGCGGTCGGCGGCGGCGTAGATAACGAAGCCGGCGGATTGTATTCCGGTGTTCTCGGTGGTCAACTGAATGAAGCCGGGGGCAGTCAATCGTGCGTGGGCGGCGGCTTGAGCAATATGGCCATGGGCGGCTATTCGACGGTACCCGGAGGAATTTATAACTACGCGAGCGGGGACTTTTCCTTTGCCGCGGGGCAGTATGCCCGGGCCACCAGTCAGGGGAGTTTCGTGTGGAGCAGCGGCGGCGATACGACAGCGTCGTGGGGAACGAACACGTTTACGGCGCGCGCACCGGGCGGATTCCGGCTGTACACGAACGCTTCGGCCACCAATATCGGCGCATCGCTGCCAGCGGGCAGCGGCACGTGGGGCGCGCTCTCCGACTCGACAGTGAAACGCCGGATGGGCCGCGTGGATACGAAAGAGGTTCTCGACAAAGTAGCCCGCCTTCCTATCGAACGCTGGAGCTATAAGAGTCAGGACGAAGGGATTCAGCATATCGGACCGATGGCGCAGGATTTCCATGCGCTGTTTAATGTGGGTGACAACAATACGACGCTCTCCGGCGTGGATCCGGACGGAATCGCGCTGGCGGCGATTCAGGAACTGGCCAAGCGCAACGAGAGATTGGAAATCAGAAACCAGAAACTGGAAGACGAGATTGCGATACTGAGAACCCAGGTCCAGAGTCTCATGGCGGAGATGAAACATGCTCATAAGGAGAAGTAGCATGAAACGAAGCCTATGGGGTTGGCTGACCGTCCTCGCGATGGTTGCCGCAGCGGCGGCGGTGCCGACGCAGATGAACTATCAGGGGTATCTCACCGCGATCGACGGCACGCCCTTGGACACGACCGTGTCGATGACGTTTCGATTATATGGAACGGCCACCGGGGGAACCGCACTGTGGACCGAAACTCAGTCGGCCTGTACGGTGCGCGCCGGGCTTTTCAATGTTCGGTTAGGCGCGGTGGTTTCGCTTCCGGATAGTTTCGGCAGCGATAACCGCTGGCTGGGCGTAACCATCGGCAGCAACAGCGAAATGACCCCGCGCACTCGATTTGTCTCGGTGCCCTATGCCTATCGGGTCAGGTCGGTAGATGGCGCTTTGGGAGGAACGATCTATGATATTCTCAATGTCCCGAATGGTGTCAATATCGGAGTCGGAAACTGGATTCCCCGCCCGAATTCTATCGTGGTCGGATCGTATAACGAGGTAGCAGGCTCTCATACCAGCATAACGAGCGGCAAATATAATCGGGCATATGGAGATTACTCGATTGTCTGCGGCGGCGGCGGGGATTCTCGCATTGATTCAAATGCTGCCGTTGGGCGGAATTCATTTGTTGGCGGCGGCGCCCAGAATACGGCTGGTGGGAATTATTCCGCCGTGGTGGGAGGTCTCCACAATCGCGCCTCGAATTACTATTCAATCGCGAGTGGCGGTTTATGGAATGAAGCTTCCGCTTACTATGCCGCGGTCGGCGGCGGAGTCGTGAACGTTGCCTCCGATACCGCCTCAACTATTGGCGGTGGATATCATAATGAAGCCGGCGGAGCCTACAGTTTCGTTGGCGGCGGCCGCTACAATCGTGCGCGCGGCGAGTACTCGACGGTCAGCGGGGGAGGCGGGCCAACCGACGCGGATTCCAATACAGCTCTCGGTGCTTACTCGACTATCAGCGGTGGATACAGAAACACGGCTGTTGGAGAAGAATCGGTCATAGGCGGCGGCAGCGGAAACTTTGCCAATGCCACGCAGGCGGTGATCGGCGGCGGCTTCAGCAATTATGTCAGTGGCGTATGCGCTGTGGTTTCCGGTGGCGACGAAAACAGCGCGGATGGTTACTATAGCACTGTCAGCGGCGGCTTCGACAATCACGCGAACGGGCGATCCAGCATGGTTCCCGGCGGTGAAAGCTGCTTCGCCGAAGGAAACTACTCCTTTGCGGCGGGACGCCAAGCCTACGCCATGGGAACCGGTCAGTTCGTATGGGCAGATGGCACCAGCAATCTCTTCGTGATTCCTGCGGACTCCATCAACAGCTTTAACGCGCGCGCATCCGGGGGGTTCAAGTTCTACACCAACTCGACAGCTACCATCGGCGTAAAACTGCCGGCGAATGCGACGGCGTGGACGGCGATCTCCGACAGCACCAAGAAGACGGACATCCGGCGGGTGGATACGAAAGCGGTGCTGGATAAGGTTGCGCAGCTTCCGATCAGCGAGTGGCGCTACAAAGCGCAGGCGGATCCGCACATTCGTCATATGGGCCCGATGGCGCAAGATTTTTGGAATGCGTTTCATTTGGGCGAAGATAGTTTAGGAATATCGACGATTGATCCGGACGGGATTGCGCTGGCGGCGATTCAGGAATTGGCGAAGCAGGTGAACGAATTGCGGGAAGAGAATCGAGTTTTACATACGCAGATCCAAACCTTGCTGGCCAAGGACCAGCAAGGCAATCTATACAAGGAGAAATAAACCATGAAGCGGCTTGTCGTTCTTTTACTGTTCGGCATAGCCATGCAATCCTGGGCCGTGCCGCAACTGATCAATTATCAGGGTTTCCTTACCCGGTCTGACGGGACGCCGCTGGATACCGTGGTCTCCATGGCGTTCCGGCTTTATACATCACCAACCAACCCCGCTTCATATTGGACCGAAACTCAGTCGGCCTGTACGGTGCGGGCGGGGATGTTCCATGTTCAGCTGGGTTCGGTGACGGCGATACCCGATAATTTTGGTTCGTCTCAAACACACTATTTGGGTGTGACCGTGGGCAACAATAGCGAAATGACGCCGCGTACGCAGTTGGCTTCCGTACCCTATGCCTATCGAGTGGGCACAGTGGACAGCGCGAGCGGAGGCGTGATCAAAGGCAAATTGAACGTGGGGACCGGCAACACAAACACGGGAACATACGCGATGGTCGCGGGTTTGAATAACCACGCGGACGGAAACTACTCCGTTATATCCGGCGGAGGCGGAACCCACTTCTTGGAAACCAATTCGGCAGGCTACTACTCGTTCGTCGGGGGCGGCCGGTCCAACGTCGCAGGAGAAGACCACTGTGTTGTGAGCGGCGGATTTAACAACACCGCCAGCAATCTTTACGCGACGGTGGGCGGTGGAGCAGACAATACCGCCAGCGGTTTCCACGGCGCCACGGTTGCAGGTGGCCACTATAACGAGGCTACGGGGCAGGGCGCTACCGTGAGCGGAGGTCGCCGCGGGAGCGCCCGTGGCGCCTACTCGGTTATTTCGGGAGGAGGAGGGGCAGAGAATGCGGACTCCAATTCCGCGGTCGGTGACGGCTCGACGATCAGCGGCGGAAGCAGCAACGCCGCATCCGGAATACACTCGGTAATCAGCGGCGGGCGCTATAACCGCACGCGTGGCTACTACTCCGTTGTCGGCGGCGGAGGAAGCTGGATGGTCGAAGATTCCAACGCGGCTATCGGCAATTGGTCAACGGTCAGCGGCGGATGCGCGAATCATGCGATCAACGAATACTGTTCGGTGGGTGGCGGACTCTACAATACGGCGATGGCAAACCTGAGCACGGTTGCCGGCGGCTACGATAACAACGCGGGCGAATATAATTCCACGATCTGCGGTGGCTGGCAGAACGAGATTCTGAATGATGGGTCCTACGCGTTTATCGGCGGAGGTCAGTGGAATGTCTGCAACGGCTCCTATTCAACCGTTGGCGGAGGTTCTCACAATTCGGCAAGAGCCTATTTCTCCACTGTCGCGGGCGGCGGCGGAACATCGGAAGCCGATTCCAATTCGGCAACCGGGTTGTGCTCCACCATTGGCGGCGGGCGGGGAAATCTCGCAAGCGGCGATTACTCTCTCGTTGCCGCAGGGCTGCATAATACTGCCGGCTTTTCCGCCGCAACGGTGAGCGGAGGCCAATACAACAACGCCAGCCAAGGCGGATCAACAGTCAGCGGAGGCTCTGTCAACACCGCCAGCGGCGGTAGTGCAACAGTGAGCGGCGGCGACAATAATACCGCGAGCGCTAACTGGGCAACTGTCGGCGGTGGCCAGTACAATAGCGCAAGCGGGACCTACGCGACCGTGTGTGGCGGCGTTCACAACACAGCAAGCGCGAACAACACAACCGTGGGTGGAGGCCAGTATAACGACGCCAGCGGGGACCGCGCAACCATATGCGGCGGTGACAACAACATCGCGAGCGGCAACGGCTCGATTGTTGGAGGAGGCGGGTTCAACAGAGCACGAGGCACGCATTCCACGGTCAGCGGTGGAGGAGGGTTAGTTGCCGCTGACTCCAATTACGCCCTCGGAACTTGCGCAACCGTCCCCGGAGGAAAGGGCAACGTCGCAAGCGGCAACTACTCCTTCGCTGCGGGACGACGGGCCAAAGCCCTCTGGGAAGGCTGCTTCGTTTGGGGTGACGCCACCGATGCGGACATGTCTGCAGTTTTAAATAATCAATGGGCCGCGCGTGCATCTGGAGGCGTCTATTTTTACACCAATGCCGGCATGACCACGGGCTCACATTTGTCGGCCGGATCGGGCACATGGATATCCAACTCCGATTCTACGAAGAAACAGAACATCCGACCCGTGGATACGAAGGCCGTGCTCGATAAGGTTGCACTCCTTCCCATCAAACAATGGAGCTATAAAGCTCAGGATCCCTCTATTGAGCACATCGGCCCGATGGCGCAAGATTTCTGGAATGCCTTTCACGTCGGCGACGACAGCCTTGGAATCTCCACGGTAGATCCCGACGGGATTGCGCTGGCAGCGATTCAGGAATTGATTAAGCGCAACGAGCTGTTGGAGCAACGGGTGGCACAGCTCGAGAAACAGCTTTCGAAGACTTCGGATAACAAGATTCAAACGACAGCGAATATAATCAACGAACGATGAACAGATAACCGACAGGAACAAACATGAAGAGATTTTTTGCATTTTTGACCGTCCTCGCGATGGTCGCCACGGCGGCGGCGGTGCCGACGCAAATGAATTATCAGGGTTATTTGACGGCAACCGACGGCACTCCGCTGGATGCCGACTACTCGATGGTCTTCACGCTGTACAGCCATTCGACGGGCGGCACGGTATTGTGGACGGAAACGATTAATCCGGTGACGGTAAACGACGGACTATTTCACGTGATTCTGGGTAATAGCAATCCGCTATCAGACACGCTGTTCAGCGGGAACACATGGATGGGAGTGCAGGTGGGAACGGACAGCGAGATGACGCCGCGCACGAAGATCGTCACCGTGGCACACGCGTTTCGGGTGGCGACGGTGGACGGCGCAACGGGCGGCGTCATCAGCGGAACCTTGAATGCGGGTTCAGGCAATACGAATGCGGGATACGATGCCTTCGTGTTCGGCAGCGCCAATCAGGCCAACGGTAACTTTGCGGCGGTCAGCGGCGGCTTGAACAACCGGGCGTTAGGCGACGGGTCTTTCGTGGGCGGCGGCATTAATGATTCAGCCACCGCGTATTATTCTACGGTGGCGGGTGGAGGTGGCAACCTCGCCGGCGGCCACGGCAGCTTTGTGGGAGGTGGTGAAAGCAACAAGGCACGCTATGACTATTCGGCCATCGCGGGCGGATTATACAACGAGGCAAACGGTCTGTATAATTTCGTGGGCGCAGGTTATGAAAACAAGGCCGAAGCCACCTGGTCGGTGATCGGCGGCGGTATTCGCAATCGGATTCTCGGCTCCAATTCCGCGGCAGCCATTGTCGGCGGCGGAGACAATACAGTGAGTCACGAATACAGCGCCATTGTGGCCGGCGTAAATAATGAGGTCACGGCACGGCGCGCCATCGTCGGCGCAGGGTCGCATAATGTTGCCGGCGGGGCGTTTTCCGCCATTTTGGGCGGCGGCGGCGATGCGGATACGCTGGGCAACGCGATATTTCCCAATGGCGAATACAGCACGATCGGCGGCGGGCAGCGCAATCAAATCAACGCGTCGCAAAGCTTTATCGGCAGCGGCTATGGCAATCAGGTGACCGGCAGCGGCAGTTTTATCGGCAGTGGCTATAATAACCGCGCCGATGGGACATATGCGATGGTTGGTAACGGCGCGGGCAATCAGGCCACGGGAGACTACAGTTTTGTCGGCAACGGTATTTTCAATCAAGCCACGGGACAAGGTGCCACGGTGACGGGCGGGCAGCAGAACCAAGCGACCGGCGAGAAGACGGTGGTCGGCGGCGGAACGTTGAATACGGCGAGCGGAGAATACGCTTCGATCGCGGGCGGATTAGCGAATACTGCTGACGACTATTACACGCACGTGGGCGGCGGAAACAACAACGCCGCGACGGGGGCGTATTCGTTCGTGGGCGGCGGCACATCGGACACCGCGTCGGGAGTCAGCTCGGTTATCAGCGGCGGATACAGTAACTATGCGCAAGGAAGCCATGCGGTAATCGGCGGCGGTCAATTCAATCGGACCGACGGTCGGTTATCCTTCATCGGCTGCGGCGGCGGCGAATCCAATACTGCCAGCAACTACATTTCCGGCACGGGTGATTATTCCGCGATTGTGGGCGGCGAGCATAATGCCGTTTGGTCCAATCGCGCGTTTATCGGCGGCGGACGGAACCACTATATCGGCAATTGGTTCAGCGTGATCGGCGGCGGCGACAGCAATCGCGTGACGGGAGACTATGGCGTCGTAACGGGCGGTCAGCGCAATCATTCCGGCGGAGCCAATGCCTTTATCGGCGGCGGACAAAACATCAGCGCAACCGGCGATCACAGCGTCATTGCGGGGGGGCATCTCAATCAAGCGTCGGGATTGCGGGCGGTGATCGGCGGCGGATACGACAACCGAGCCAGCAACCAGGATGCGGTCGTGGCCGGCGGCTATCAAAATATCGCCAGCGGCAGTTCATCGGCCATTCTGGGAGGGGTCGGCAACGAAGCGACGGAGTTCGCAGCGACGGCGCTGGGATTCCGGGCGAAAGCCAATCACATCGGCTCGTTCGTGTGGGCGGATCGTACCTATGCGGATTTCGCTTCCACGGCGAGCAATCAATTCAGCCTGCGGGCATCGGGCGGTGTGCGGATCGCCACCACCACCGCCGGAACCGTGGGCGTGAAATTGGACAACGGCGATACAGCGTGGGAAGTGCTGTCCGACAGCACGAAGAAGACCAATCGCCGCGGGGCAAATACGGCGGAGATTCTGGATAAGCTGATGCAACTGCAGGTGGAAGAGTGGAATTATACCCATCAGGATGCAAGCAATACGCACATCGGTCCGATGGCGCAGACCTTCCACGCGATTTTCGGATACGGCGACGACGACAAGAGCATTTCGACGATTGATCCGGACGGAATCGCGCTGGCGGCAATTCAGGAACTGGCGAAACGAAACGAGGCCTTGGAAAAACAGAATGAGAATTTGGAAGCGGAATTATCATTGTTGAGGTCGCAATTTCAGAGTCACATGGAGACAGAGACACGCTCGCGTTAAGGAGAGCAAATGAAAACGGATGTAAACAGTATCATTCGCAAGATGATCGTCCTTCTTACGCTTTCACTGCTGACCATCGCGCACATCACTTCAGCGGCTGTTCCATCCTGGGTTAACTACCAAGGATACTTGTCGGCCACCGACGGAACACCGTTGGATACCACGGTGGACATCACATTTCGCCTCTACGAAGACTCCTGGGGCGGAACACCAACGTGGGATGAAATTCATACGGTAACCACATCCAATGGTTATTTTGAGTGCCTGCTGGGAGCGGCCGATCCACTCGGCGAGGCATATTTTTCAACTGTACCGATGTGGCTGGGAGTGCAAGTCGGAACCAACAGCGAAATGACTCCACTGACACCGTTTACCACCCATCCCTATGCATTCCGCGTCGGGACGGTGGATGGTGCGACTGGTGGAACGGTTCTCGGCAAGATTAACATCGGATCCGCCAACACCAATCCGGGAACGCAAGCCTTTGTTTTCGGAGAGAGCAATAATGCGACCGGCATGTATTCCACGGTAAGTGGCCGTGGCAATACGGCCATGGGATCCTATAATACGATAAGCGGCGGATCGGGAAATGAAACCCTTTCTGACTATACGACCATCGCCGGCGGAAGCACGAATGTCGCATCATCGGAAGGCGCAGCGGTGGGTGGCGGCGTAGAAAACTCCGCGGAGGCAAATCGGTCAACCATCGCAGGCGGATCAGGCAATATTGCTACTGGGCAATATTCGGTTGTTAGTGGCGGCATCAACAATCGCGCACGCGGATTCAATTCCGTAGTCGCGGGCGGCGGCGGCATTAACCTTGCCGATTCCTGTTCGGCCATCGGCGTTTGTGCGGTGGTAGGCGGCGGTCAGGGCGATATCGCGCAAGGTTTCTATTCGGTAGTCGGCGGCGGCGCTTATAATCACGCGATCGGCAACGGCTCTACAATCGCCGGTGGAAATCGCAACCGGACGCGCGGGCTCTTTTCGGTCGTGGCGGGCGGCGGCGGCGAAACGCTGGCCGATTCCAATAGCGCGAGTGGAGATTATTCGGTAGTCGGCGGTGGCTGCCGTAACCTTTCAAGAAATACCGCGACGTCAGTCACGGGAGGATATTCCAATACAGCATCCGGAATCTACAGCACGGTTGGCGGCGGGAGATATAATACCGCTTCCCTTGATGATGCAACCGTCGGCGGCGGAAACCACAATCTCGCCTCAAATTACTACGCCACCGTCTCCGGCGGCGGCTACAACTATGCACGCGGCCTATATTCCGTTATCGCCGGCGGCGGCGGCTCCACAAGCGCCGACTCCAACAACGCGAGCGGGAATTACTCCGTGATCGGCGGCGGCTATCATAACTACGCCACCGGCGATGCCGCCTGCATTGCCGGAGGGTATTATCACACCGCCAGCGGCAATTCGGCAACCGTAGGTGGCGGATATCGTAATACGGCAACGACTCTTTATGCTACGGTTGGCGGTGGCACATACAACAGCGCCGTCGGTCAATATACGACGGTTGCCGGAGGACGCCATGACAGCGCCAGCGCCAATTGTGCAACCGTATCGGGCGGATCTTACAATCTTGCGTCCGGCCAATACTCGATGATTCCCGGAGGGCGACAAAATACGGCATCCGGAGATTATTCGTTTGCCGCCGGACGGCGGGCACATGCACCACTCATGGGCTGTTTCCGTTGGGCGGATGCCACCGACGCCAATTTCGGCGCGCTGGTGGCAGACACGACAGCCAATTCTTTCGCCGTGCGCGCAACAGGTGGTGTATGGTTTTACACCAATTCCAGTTTGACCAGCGGAGCCGTTCTTTGGCATGGATCCTCGACTTGGAACGCCGTCTCCGACAGCACTATGAAACGGCGATATGGACCGGTGAATACCAAAGAAATATTGGACAAAGTTGCAGCGTTGCCGATCGAAAGATGGAGCTATAAAACCCAAA
Organism: uncultured Alphaproteobacteria bacterium; assembly: GCA_964444755.1. Taxonomy (GTDB): domain Bacteria; phylum Electryoneota; class RPQS01; order RPQS01; family RPQS01; genus JAHJDG01. The sequence continues at coordinate 119,578 of CAYUIF010000003.1, forward strand.
ACGAGAACATCCATCACATCGGTCCCATGGCGCAGGATTTCTGGAAACAGTTCCATGTGGGAGACGACAGCCTGATGATTTCCACGATTGATCCTTCCGGTATCGCGCTGGCGGCAATTCAGGAATTGAAGAAGGAAAACAACCAACTCAAACAAGAGCTGAACGAGTTGCGCGCGCAAGTGCAGAGCTTGGCGGCGGCGAATCAGAAAGCTCTCAGCGAGGAGAAATAATATGAAGTGGATGACGTTATTGCTCATCATCGCCCTGTTATGCGCCGTTACGGGATTTGCGCAGGAACAGCAGAGCGAGAACTTTCGGATTACCAAATCGGTGATCGATGCAGGCGGGGCGGCGAGCAGTTCGGAGAATTTCGGGCTGTACAGCGCATTCGGACAGCCGACTCCGGTGGGAGTGCAAAGCAGCGAGAACTTCACGCTGTCGGCGGGATATTTATCGCCGTTGTTCGCGATTTCTCCGCTGAGTCCGATTCAGGCCTTGATCATTCAAGGCAGTTTCTCGGACATCTTGCTGGCGTGGCCGGGTGAGGACGGGGCGAACTCGTACAAAATCTATCGTGATACGGTGGCAGTCTTCACGCCGGGACCGGCGAACTATCTGGATATGACGGCGGATACCAGCTATCACGACGTATCCAGCTTGAGCCTTCCGGCACGGAAGTATTTCTATATGGTGACAGCCTCGAGCGACATGGTGCCACCGGAAGCGCGGGCGGCAGGAAGAGCCGAAAAGGCGGAAATGCAGAAGACGCTGAAACGCTGAAAGAAGAAGCCCGGCAAGCTGTGCCGCGCTGCGAAGCGAAAACTCCGGGCAGATCAGGAGATCTGGCTCGGCGAACACCAGAATATTCACCCCTTTGTCCCCCCGCTAAAGCAGGGGGAAAGAGGTTCAGGCGGAACGAGGACGTTCCGCTCGGCGAAGCGATTCTGGACGCCTACTGACGCAGTGTCCAGAATGACAGTTGTATAAAATTCCGGCGGGGTCAGCGACCCCGCGCGGCGTGAAAGCGGTGTGTTCCGGCCGGGTTGCGTTACACTTAACCCGGCTCGGCGGGATTGTGCGGCAAAGAATACAACGGAAGCGGGCGAGCGGTGGCTGGCCCGCTTTCCATTGGGTAACGAAAACCGGTGATTTGACTTTTTGGGTAAGATTCGTAAATTATAGTGTTTGATTTCAAAAAACGATTCAGGTTATGCACGATCTGGCCGATTCTCCGAGTACATCGCTGACACCGTCCCGCGAGAACTATCTGCGGGCGATTTATCAGTTAGCGCGGTCGGGCGGCGGAGTGCGGCTGACTGATCTGGCGCATATGCAAGGCGTTCGGCTGCCGACGGCGCGGCATGCGGTGGATCACTTGCGGGATGTGGGTTTGGTGGCGCAGGAAAGCTACGGCTTGATCACGATGACGGACAGCGGGCGGGATTTAGGCCGGACGCTAAGCGACCGCTACGAATTGCTGCGACGGTTCCTGGTCGAAGTGCTGGGCGTGAACGAAAGCGCGGCGGAGCGGGAAGCATGCAGCATGGAGCATAACCTGGATCAGGATACCCTGAACCGCATCGCGGCGTTCGTTACGCATGTCACGCGCTGCGCGGCGGGTGATCGGCACGAGCAATGTTTCGAACACTTGAGAATAAACATCCCCAATCACGGCACGGACGGCATGGACGAAGATAACGATGGGGAAGCCAAGAAACTATAGGAGTCAGCCATGCTGAAGGAGTTTAAGGCGTTTGCCATGCGCGGCAATGTGGTGGACATGGCCGTGGGTATCATTATCGGCGCGTCCTTCGGGACGATCGTCAAGTCACTGGTAGATGACGTGATTATGCCGCCCATCGGACTCTTGCTGGGGCGGGTGGATTTTACGAATCTATTTGTCATGCTAAAGCAGGGCGCGACGCCCGGCCCGTATGCCTCGCTGGCCGATGCGAAAGCGGCGGGAGCGGTGACAATGAATATGGGACTGTTCATCAACACGATCATCAGCTTCTTGATCGTGGCGTTCGCGGTGTTCCTGCTGATTCGCGGAATTAATCAGATGAAGAAGAAAGAAGAAGCGGCTCCGCCGCCGCCATCTTCTAAAGAATGCCCGTTTTGCTATTCGGTAGTCCCGGTGAAGGCGACGCGCTGCGCGCACTGCACATCGGAATTGAAGGCGTGATTACCCATTCATTGACACGTAGAAACAATCAGGAGAGCAGATTGATGCGATTCGTTACGAAAATTATGGTATTAGGCGCGGTGGTCGGTCTGATCGGTTGGACGACCGCGGGAACCGCACGGGCGGAGGAGAATCCCGCCGGAAATAAATGGAAAGTGCAGATCGAGACCGGACTGGGGATTGCACAGGCGGCATATTCGGACAACTGGACGGGCGGCGAAGCGGGTTCGATCATTTGGGCGTCGGTGTTTCGCGGCAAAGCCGATAAGCAGCTGTCCGCGATCTGGTTTTGGGGCAACGAACTGAAACTGGCGTTCGGGCAAACCCACAGCCAAGACAAGGAATCCAAGGAATGGGCGGAGCCGCAGAAGTCCACCGATAAAGTCCGTTATGACGGCATCGTGCGGTTGACGCACGGCTGGGCGGTGGACCCCTACGGCGCGGGGACGGTGGAAACACAATTTTTGGATGCGTCCACGGACCGCCACTTGTATTTCAATCCGGTGGATCTGACGGAAACCGCCGGGGTGGCGCGCGACTTGATTAAAGTACCCGACAAACGCGTGCTGACGACGCGGTTCGGTGCGGGTTTCCGGCAGAAGATGGTGCACAATGTCGAGACCACCAATGACGGCGGTCTGGAATGGGTGACCGATCTGGCGCTGGGTTCGGCAAAGTCCAAGTACAGTTTCGTGTCGAAACTGTCGGTTTTTCAAGCGCTGTTTACCTCAAAAAAATACGAAGACAGCGATCCGACCAAAGACTATTGGCAAACAACCGATCTCAATTGGGACAATACGCTCTCGGCCAATGTGACTTCGATTTTGCAGGTCAGTCTGGCGTGGCAGTTGTTGTACGATAAGGAAATTGATTTGGGCGGCCGTTTCAAGGAAGCGTTGACGCTGGGACTGACCTATAAGTTCGCGAACTTCGAAGTGGAAGAGAAGAAATAGCGGCGGACAAATAGCGGAGTGACGCATCGGTGAAAGCTCTCCCGCGCTTTTTGTGGATATTTTTATTGATCGGTTTTGCCCTCCGGCTCGCGGCGATTCACGCCCGCCCGGAGGGCGCGTTGTCTCTGGCCCCCGATGAAGACGAATATCTGATGCTGGCGCGGAATCTGGCCGACGGCCACGGCTTCATGATGCACGGGGCGATCACGGGCTATCGCGACATGTTCATGCCGCTCCTTACGGCGCTGTTGATGCTGGGATTCGGATCGACGCCGCTGCCGATGCTGTATGTGAATGCGTTATTAAGTTGCGCCACGGGACTGCTGCTCTTTTATTTGGGGAAACGGCGATTTTCGGAAAACACTGCGTTGATCATGAGCGTGGTGTGGCTGTTGTATCCGGGAGCGATTATCGTTTCGAGCATGCTGTTCACCGAAACGCTGTTTGTGTTTTTGTGGACGCTGTCGCTGGTCCTGCACGACCGCTTAGAGGATACGAACTATCACTGGCGAGATGCGGTCGGGCTGGGAGTCGTAATCGGGCTGGCGATGCTGACACGCGGCGTAGGAGCGGTACTGCTGGCGTCTTACTTGATTTATATCGGGCTGATTCGCTTTGAGACGGCGCTCAAGCGGCGGTGGAGCGCGGCGGCGATTATGACGGCGGCTTGTTTAGTTGTTACGCTGCCGTGGATGATCCGGAATTATGTAGCGGTGGATCGGTTCGCGCTGAATACCAACAGCGGACTCAATCTTTTGATCGGCAATAACGAGCAAGCGAACGGCTCGTATAAATTCGATGATGAACAGGAAGAAATGCTGCCGCCGCCCAGTGCGGGGGAGGCGGCGCGGGACAAAGCCGGAACAAGGCTCGCGTTTGCCTATATGAAGGAACACCCGCGGGAAACGGTGAAGTTGTGGGGGAAGAAGTTCGCGTTTTTCTGGTCTACGGATATGGCGCAGCTTATTCATTATTTTTGGGATCCGCACGGACCGCCCTCGGTGGCGCTGCGGCTGCACGCGATGCCGGTGTGGCTGCTGCTGATCATGTCGGTACCGTATATGCTGATCGTGTGGCTGGGGATTGCGGGATTTTATTTAGTACGGCATTTTCCGACGCGGGGGATTTTGCTGCTGCAAATATTCCTAATGACAGTGGCGATCTTCTTGACCTACGGCTTGCCGCGTTACCGGTATCCATTGATGCCGCTCTTGATTATTGCGGCGGGCGCGCTGATTGGACCGAAGGTGTGGTCGTCGGCACCGCAGCCGATCAGGCTCTTTCTACTGTTTACGCTGGGAATGTTCGGCGGGTTGTGGATGTTCGAATTTATGATTGTGGCGGGGATATGACGGTCAGGCGATATGCATTGCTGCTCAGCTGGTTGATTGTGTCGTTCCTCAATGTTCTGTGCGTTGCCGCGGAGCCGGTGCGGATGGTGGCGGTGACGATTGACGATCTGCCCGCACAGCGCGGCGATTTGCAAGCGATGCAGGAGATCACGGATGGCCTACTGGCCCACATTCGGGAACACAAAATCCCGGCGGTGGGGTTCGTAATCGGCGAAAAGGTGGACGTTGAGCGCGAACATGAAGCGCGGATGAATTTGCTCCGGCAATGGCGGGATGCGGGATTGGAACTGGGTAATCACACGTACTCGCATGTTGATCCCAATCGCACGAAGCTTGCCGACTACGAGCAGGACGTGCGGGACGGCGAGGCGGTGTTTGCCGAATTGGGGATTACACCGCGCTATTTCCGCCATCCGTATTTGCGAACCGGACCGACCGTGGAGTACCGTGACAGCTTAAATGCATTTTTGGAGGCGGCGGGCTATACAATTGCGCCAGTGACACACGACAACGACGAATACTTGTTCGGGTATGCCTACGACGTGGCCCGATCACGAGGTGATCGCGCGCTGATGGATTCGATTGCGGCGGCGTATTTGGATTATATGGATCGCGTGTTTGCCTTTTGCGAAGAGCTATCCGTGGACGTGCTTGGTTATGAAGTTCCGCAGATTTTGCTGTTGCATGCCAATCGCATGAATGCGGATTATTTGGGAATGCTGGCGGAGCGGATCGCGGGACGGGGCTACCGGTTTGTAACACTGGAAACGGCGCTGGCGGACCGTGCGTACTTGCAACCGGAGCGAGCATCGAAACGCGGGCTATCGTGGTTGTTCCGGTGGATGGATGGCGATGAAGCGGATTTCCCGCAATGCCCCGAAGCGCCGGAGTTCGTGAAGCAACGATAATGCAGAAAGGTAGACGATAAGCGGGCGAACCGAAGGGTTCGCCCGCTTTTGTTTGTGGAAGATTCCGGCGGAGCGAGGACGCTCCGCTCGGCGAAGAAGCGGGGCAGGTGAAACCACCTGCCGCCGCGCTTTAGTCAATTCCGGCAGGGTCTGGGGACCCGGCTCGGCGGAAGCAAGAAGGATTCCGGCGGAGCGAGGACGCTCCGCTCGGCGAAGAGGTTCCCCTTTCATCCCCCCGCTGAAGCAAGGGGAGAGAATCAGATTAGCATTTTTTGAGGGCTTGGTCGAGGTCGTGAATGATATCATTCGCGTCCTCAATACCGACGGAGATGCGGATTAAGCCGTCCCCGATGTTTGCGGCGGCGCGCGCTTCGGGAGTCATACCGGAGTGAGTCATGGACGCGGGATGCTGAATGAGGGAGTCCACGCAGCCGAGGCTGACCGCCAGCGAGAAGACGTGGCAATGATTCATCACGGTTTGCGCACACTTGTAACCGCCCTTGATATCGAAGGAAATCATGCCGCCGAAGCCGCGCATCTGCTTTTTTGCGAGTTCGTGATGGGGATGATGTTCCAAGCCGGGATAGTATACATGCTCGACTTTGGGATGCTTTTCAAGGAATTTGGCCACCTCCAGAGCATTCTGGCAATGCTTTTCCATACGGATGGGCAGCGTTTTCATGCCGAGATTGAGCAGCCAGCAATCGAAGGGCGACGGCGAGGGGCCGTGGTTCTTCACGATCGTGTACAATTTATCCTTGATCCAATCGTGGCGAGTGACCAACGCGCCGCCGACAATCGTGCCGTGGCCGGAAAGATACTTGGTGGTGCTGTGCATAACGACGTCCGCGCCGAGCGTAAGCGGATTCTGCAGATAGGGCGTGGCAAAGGTATTGTCCACACACACCACGCAATTGGGATTAGCGGCCTTGACGATGCGGCAGGTTTCGGCGATGTCGGTGAGCTCCAGCAGCGGATTGGTCGGGGTTTCGAAGAACAGTAGCTTGGCCTTCGGGTATTTCTTCATCGCCTTTTCGGTTTCGCGGAGGTCTTCGGTATCCACGATCACTTGCTTGACGCCGAACTCGGTCAAGACATTTTCGAAGAACACATCGGAGGAACCATAGAGCACACGGCCGCGCAGCAGGACGTCGCCAGGCCGCAGCAGCGCATACGACAACGTTGACGTGGCGCCCATGCCCGACGAGAATAGCAGCGACGAAACGCGCACGTTCTCCGGGTCAGCCAGCTTGACATCGCGGCCTTCGAGGGAATTCAGTTTGGCTTCGGCTACGACCACGGTGGGATTGCCCATGCGGGTATACACGAAACCTTCGCGCTTGGAGGCGAACAGATCGGCGCCTTCTTCGGCGTTGTCGAAGGTGAAGGTCGAGGTTTGGAAAATCGCGTTGGTATGGGACTTAGATTTCGGCTGGCCGATTTTTTCCCCGGCATGCAAACAGCGGGTGGCGAAGCCGTACTTGAGATAGAACTGCGCGAGCGCGTCTTTACGTTTGGAGTCTTCCATGAGATTAAACCGTTTATGTAGATGAAAGGTTGTTCGATACTACTTGTTGTTGGAAATCATGAGGCCGACACTGACGGCGGTGCCGATGAGTCCGCCGACGAAAATCGAGCGCAAGGCCATGCGCTTCATGCGGCCGTCATAGCCCTGCCGAAAGCCGTTGCGGAAAGGCTCGCTTTGATCCTGGATTTTTTCCAATTCAGCCGCGGGCGGTTTGGCGGTGCCGATCTGGCACATGCCCGCCATCAAGCCCGCACCGATAAAACCACCGGCTAAACCCATGATCAAACTGCCGCCGAACCAAGTGTCGTAGGTGCTGTATTTCACCGCCAGATTGCCGCCGTTTTGGTAGCCGTCGGTGAAGGTCGAACCGGGCGGGGGCGGGGTGACCGCCGCGGGCTCGGTGGCGGGAGTATCCTGAGCCGTGGCGATGGCCGGGATGAACAGAATCAGGTGGCTAAGGAGAAGAATGATAATAGTGCGCATGGGTAGTGATTAATTATTTTTTTGTTGCACGACAAGATTACATCGCGGGCAAATTGTCAAGTGTTTTTTGAACAGCTTACCGCAATGGGGGCATCGTTTCCTATTAAAACGAATGACAATACCGACCACCAGTCCGATGATGATTGCACCGATGGGCCATTCCATAAATAAAGCCTCCCTTAAATGGTTCGCACTGCCGTGCGGGGCAACGATTGGCTTAAAGCATCATTGCTTATCTGGATTCTCATTATCCGAAGCCCATTGAAGAGGATTGTTAGTTATGTATTCACGAATTTTCTGTAAATCCTCGTCATTACGAATAACATGTTCGTAATAGTCAGGCTGCCAAAAACGTTGTCGCGGTGTGCCACGAAATTCGTTAATTCGTTTTGTAGAAAAAGCTTTGAATCCAGCAATAAACGATCCTAAAGATTGTGGTTTTCGTTGATGCGTATTCTGTGGTAGCCGCGCACGGCAGTGCGATGAAGAAGAATCAACAAGGAACACGATACCGTGCAAATGATTCGGCATTATGACAAATGCATCAAGACAAATCTCTTTTCGAATTGTGGCGGATCGTTCCCACTCTAGCTTGGCGATTACTCCCCAAGCCGATAACTCAACATGATCATCAATAACAACACCAAGTGAGCATTCACGATTAGATGTGCATAGCGTTACGAAATAGCCTCCACTGGAAGAATAATCATATGAAGGTAAACGAGGAAATTTTGGACGATTCAATATCTTCATCATTTCGCACTGCCGTGCGCGGCTACGGGAATTGGGTACTTCGTTTCGCACTGCCGTGCGCGGCTACGGGAATCGGGTACTTCGTTTCGCACTGCCGTGCGCGGCTACGGGAATTGGGTACTTCGTTTCGCACTGCCGTGCGCGGCTACGGGAATCGGGTACTTCATTTCGCACTGGCGTGCGCAGCTATGATCTGCTTTCCCCCTCGAGTTCATCCAAAAACGCCACGGCGCGGCGGAGGTGGGGGATGACGATGGAGCCGCCGACGGTCAGGGCCACGGAAAAAATATCGAAGAACTCGGCACGGGTGACGCCGAGCTTGTAGCATTGTTGGATGTGATAGCTGATGCAGTCGTCGCAGCGGAGAACCATCGAAGCACAAAGGCCGAGCATTTCCTTGGTCTGTTCCGACAGCGCGCCGTCGCGATAGGTGAGGGTGTCCACCCCGAAAAACCGCTTGATGGCGGCGTGGTCTTCCTCAAGAATGCGCTCGTTCATGCGCGAGCGGAATTCATTGAATTCGTCGAGCCGCTTACCCATATCACTCCCCGTCGGTTCGCTTTAGCAGATACGATCCCATGATCACTTGCGTTTCCAATACGCGGTTGGCTTCACGCTGACCGTCCTGATAAATCAGCAGCGCGGCCTGCAATTCGGGGTGTTCTTCTAAAAGTTCGCGGCTGCGGATTTCGATGCGTTCCAAAGCCCACTTATTCCATTGGAACACTTCGGCAGGATCATATTCGACCACGTTCACAAGGCGATCGCCGTGAGCGGTCAATTCACGCAAAGTAGTTTCCTTATCCATGGTTTCGCCGTAGACTTTCACGGGTCCGGCGACGCCGGGGGCGAGTACCATTTCCTCGATGGCCAGAAAGCCGCCAGGTTTAAGGGCTTTGCGCACTTCACCGACCGTATCGCGAATCATACCGAAAAAACGATCCACCGAAAACATCACAATGACATCCACGAGTTCGGTTTTGCGAACGAATTCACGGGCATCGGCACTCACGAAATGACAAAGCTTGTCCACCTTCATCAGCTTGGCGCGCCGCCGGGCATCGGAGATAAACGGCTCGAAGAGATCCACCCCCGTGACATTCCAACCGAACTCCTTAGCCAAGGCGCACGCGACGACGCCTTTACCGCAACCCAAATCCAAAACGTTGGTATTCCGTCCGAGGGATGTGCCCTCAAGCAACGATACGAGACGATGAGTAAAGCCACCCAATTCCTCCAGATCTTGAAGAACGAAGGGCAGGTACGGAAGCAAGGCGGGATCGGCTTCTAAAGATCGGGCGATATCGAGGTCGTGCTGGTCCATGGAAAGGCGTGTTCAAAGTCACAAGCGCGTGCCTAAGGATACGCAAGATTATTCACAAGATCAAGCAAACCACGCTGTGGGGGACAGCGAAACGGCGCGATAAGAGTCTGCAAAAAATTCCACGGTCAGAGGCATCTGGATAAGATTGTATATTTATTCACAAGTCATAATTAGACTTAATCGGGCTTGTATTTTGACAAATAGGTCTTTAGCGTATGGTCTTATGCAACTGATTGCTACCCAATGTTAACAATAAGTGTTTTTTATGCTTGACAATTGTTAGACAAATGCCGATATTTTTCTGTGAATTCATTCACAGAGGTCCACAATGAAAGACCGATACCTTGAGCTATTTTTCCCGAAGTGGCTGATTAGCCTCGGGATAGGCGTACTGGTCGGGCTGGCGGTCGTGACAACGGCAATGGCCGGTCCGAAGATTACCGGTACTGCGTCGGCTTGGGCATATGCGCGGGATGATTCCGTGGAGCATGTGCAAGTGGTTCCGACGGTTTCGTTCGTTGCGCGCGATTGCGTGCGGCGCGATCTTCACTTCGAAGGCAGCTTACGCGGCTATACCGATCTGCGACATGACAAGTCGGAAGATCGGCAACTGCGCATTCTGCGGGCGGTGTTTGTCTATGAGCCGCAGGGAAAACCGTATCAAGTGCGGCTGGGACAACAGTGGCTTTCGGAAGGTGTGGGCCGCGGCAATGTGACAGGCGCTTGGGTCAAGTATCGTTTGAACCGCATCACCTCGGTGAGCGGTTATTTCGGAATGCGGCTTGATCCATCGCTGAGTGTTCAGTACAAGAACGACTTGCAGGGCACTGCCGGCGGCGCAAACTTGCGCACCCGATTCAACGGAATCAATTTGGGTGTGTCTTACTTTGGAGTCGCAAAGAGCTGGGAATTGCAATACAACGGCGTGGGCGTGGATGCCAGCGGCAAGCCGATGAAAGACCTGCTCTTGCGCGGACGAGTGGAAGCGCAAGTGGTGGACAACGAGTGGGTCAACTGGGAGCGGGTGCAACTGCTGGCGCACTGGACACCGCAGGATCGCGTGCAGGTGACGGCGGAATTCCGCGAACAAACACCGCGCATTTACGAAGACTCGTACTTTATAGATTTCTTGAAGGAAGCCTACACGACTTATGCGCGCGGCGCAGTGCGGTGGACCTTCTACAAGATGATCTACGTGAAAGCGACGGGGATGACATTGTTCGCCGACTATCCCGATCCGCTCTATAAGGTACGCGGCGCGCTGGGGCATCCGAATCTGGAAGTCGGCTACACGCACTGGCTGTCGGTAGCGAAGGGCGTCATGGACGGTTTCTACGCGCAAGCCAACTACCGTTTGAACGAAAAGTACGATCTGTTCGGCGGTTACGATTTTTCGACGGGTTCCAATGCCGATCCCGATTTGCGCGCCGCAACCGAATCCCACGCGGCGTATTTCGGCGGTTCGGCGACGCCGATTCCGGCGCTGACATTAACGCTGCGGGTCGAGCAAGTCACAAGCCTCAATTACGACGACGACTGGCGCGGACTGTTCGGCATTTCCACACGTTTTTCCAACCTGCGATAAGGAGTGACAGATATGATCACTCATCATCATAGAAATCTACTCGCGGCGGTCTTGCTGCTGATCATCGGCGGTTTGCTGATGGCGGCGGCCGCTCCGACGAGTCCCGCGAAGACCGCGGCGGAGATGCACGGCTTGACATTCAATCACGCGCTGCACGAGTCGCAAGGCCTAGACTGCGATGCGTGCCATAGTGCGGCGGCGAGCACCAGCGGCACGGACGACCTGCTGCCGAAGCATCCGCAATGCAGCGATTGCCACGACGTGGAAGAAGCGGCGGGTTGTACGATGTGCCACTTGGACGCCAACCCAACCCTCAGCCCGCGCGTGACGGATTACTCGCCGAAGTTCGATCACAAACGGCATATTGAAGCAGGCAAGCAAACGTGCGCCGCATGCCATGCGAATCTCGATGCGCCGCTGACGGAAGGCAAAACGGGACATCTGCCGGCGATGGCCGAGTGCATGGATTGCCATACGACGGAGCGAGTCAAGAATGAATGTCTGACGTGCCATTCGGCGAAGGAAGACTTGGTTCCGGCGAATCATAAGCTGGAGTGGATCAACGCGCACGGCATCGCGGCCACGACCGAGAGCGAATGCGCGATGTGCCATAAGACGGACGATTGTCAGAAGTGCCACAACGGCGATCAGGTATTTATGCCGCATCCGCGCAATTACATCGCCCGCCACGGACAAGACGCGCATCTGGCCGACATTTCCTGTTCGGTGTGCCACGATGAGCGCGACTTCTGTACCAGTTGTCACCGTCAGATGAACGTATTACCGGCGGATCATTTCAAGCCCGGCTGGGCAACGATGAGCGGCGGGGATCATGCGGATCAGGCGCGGTTCGATTTGGACAACTGCCTGGCCTGTCATGATACGCCCGGACAACAACCGGTTTGCGCACGCTGCCACACGAAGTGAGGTCATCCATGAAGAAAACAAAAATGATTCGCTGGATGATACCGATAGCCGCCTTGGCGGTGCTGCTGGCATCGTGCAGCGAGGACAAGAATCCGGCGGACTATACGACGCATCCCACCGGATGGAATAATACAAGTAGCGAGAATTTTCACGGGCTGCCCGCGTTGCAGCAGGAAGCCGATTGTCAAGCCTGTCACGGCGCGGATTGGCGGGGTGGTACGACATCATCGTCGTGCTACGACTGCCATACGATTCTGCACAACGACGTGAGCATTCAGAATCCGAATGAGCACGTACAGTATATCGTGGCGGAGAATTGGAATATCCAAAAGTGCGAGTTGTGCCATGGGGAGGATTTCCGGGGCGCAGCGAGCGGCTTTGCCTGCACGACCTGCCATACAGCCCCGGCGGGACCGGCCGATTGCCGGACCTGCCACGGGATGCCGCCGGTGGACAACAATACCGTGCTGACGGGAATGGCGGCGGGTTCGGCAGGCGCGCACTTGGCGCATCTTAGATTTGCTTGCACGGAATGTCATGCTACGGTGACGGGCTTAGGACACGTGGGCGCACTGCCGGCGGACGTGGTGTTCACAAACGCGCAGATTGCCAATGCCAACGATTTTTCACCGGTCGCTACGCATGAAGGCGATATCTATAGCGGTAATGCATCGTGCGCAACGGTCTATTGCCATTCCAACGGCAGCGGCGGCGCACCCGTATTGATGCCCGAGTGGGTGGGCGGCGGTTTGAGCTGCGGCGGCTGTCATCGCATGCCGCCGGATCGCGCGGGGCATCCGCAGGTACGTACCTGTCACAACTGTCACTCCGACGTGGATCCAAATTCGGATTACAGTACGAATGATGGAATCGTGTTCCTCGATGAGTCGAAGCACGTGAACGGAGTGGTGGACTAAGGAATCCCCCCTTGTGTCCCCCCGCTAAAGCCGGGGGAGATGAGGATTGCGGCGGAACGGGGACGCTCCGCGCGGCGAAGAGTTATACCATTGCGGGCTTGTAAGCCCACAACGGCGCATTAGGGACGACCCCCTTGATTTCCCACACGATGTGGGGCAAAGAGGATCGGGCCGCCATCGGAACTGTCGGAGTTCATCTTGCAGCGAAGTAGGTCATGAGCATCTCATGTTAAAAGTCTTGCTCTTCTCGGTTTTGCTGCTTTTGGGTTTGTTCGGATCCCAGTGGCTACCGGGCATCGTCGGTCCGACCTACGCGACCCTCGATGATGTAATCCGGATGCTGACCATGTTGGGGCTTTCCTTCATCATGATCCGCGTCGGTTACGAGTTTGACATTGATAAGTCGAACCTCAGGCAGTACGGCTGGGACTACGTCGTCGCGTTCACGGCGGCAAGTTTTCCCTGGATCTTTGTAACGATCTACTTTGTCTTCGTAATGCTGCCGGCCGACGTCTGGGTGACCTTGGCGGCATGGAAGGAGACGCTTCTGGCAGGGCGGTTCGCAGCGCCAACGTCCGCGGGCGTGCTGTTCTCGATGCTTGCTGCCGCCGGCTTGGGGAGCACTTGGCTGTTCCGCAAGGCGCGGATCCTCGCCATCTTCGACGACTTGGACACCGTGTTGCTGATGATTCCGCTTAAAATGCTCATGGTAGGCCTTGCTTGGCAACTGGGCCTGACGGTCTTGTTCATGGTCGCGATGCTCACCGTCGCCTTTGCGTTCCTCCACAAAGTACGTATCCCCGTCACATGGCCGTGGGTGCTCGGTTATGCGGTGGTGATCGTGGGATTTAGCGAGTTCGTCTACACCGGCACCAAGCTCATTGACGAGTCCGTGCCGATCCATATTGAGGTGTTGCTGCCGGCCTTCGTGCTGGGATCGGTCATGGCTTACCCGCGCCGTAGCAAGGCCGGGTCGAACGATCATCATGCCGAGATCGAGACCCCGACCGAACGGCGCGTCGCCACCGTGGTCGCCGCGGCTTTTATGGTCTTTGTGGGTCTTTCCATGCCGAAGATTCTGGGAACCGATCTTGCGCAGGGCGGAGCGATGACGGCGCAGGTTAAACCGACCCTTCACGCTGCCGAAGCAGTGGCGGGGGCGGCGGCGGCGGAAGAGATTGGCCGGGCAGAGAGCATTGGACGTATTACGGCGGCGCAACCACCGATGGGCTGGCTCGAACTCGCATTTCACGTTCTGGTCATCACAATCATCTCGAACCTCGGCAAGATGTTCCCGGCGTTTTGCTATCGGCGGGAGGCGCACTGGCGAGAGCGGTTGGCGGTGGCCATCGGAATGTGGCCCCGCGGCGAGGTCGGCGCCGGTGTCCTGGTCATCTCCCTAAGCTATGGAATCGGGGGCCCCATCGTGACGGTCGCAATGCTCAGTCTCGCACTCAACCTGCTGCTGACCGGAGTGTTCATCTACGTCGTGAAACGCCTTACGCGCCCGCTTCCGGCCTATGCGGGGCTGGGCACTTGAGAACATAGCCGAACAACCGCAGGCAACGGACGACGGCGGCGCACCGGTGTTGTTGCCGGGGTCGGCGGCGGCTTGAGCTGAGGCGGGTGCCACCGGATTCCGGCGGAGCGAGGACGCTCCGCTCGGCGAAGAGTTATTCCATTGCGGGCTTATAAGCCCACAACGGCGAGTAGATTCCGGCGGGGTCAGCGACCCCGCACGACGAAACGACAACACGTACATTCAAGACGGCGCAGTGCGCGATCGTTTTGTAACAACACATCTTTTGAGCTGATGGCAAAAAAACGACGAATACCGAAAACGCGCATTGTGCGCTATGGTCTGCTGACGATTATTCTGGGATTGATCACGTATTCCGCACTGGGATTCGGGCAGCGCAATTTTGAAGAGTGGTGCCCGTTCGGCGGAATGGAAGCGTTGTGGGGATTGTTCACCTTCGGACAATTCAGCTGCACGACCGGACCGCTGAATCTTTCCATGCTGATTGCGATTGTCGTACTGGCGATCGTGGCGAAGAAGGCGTTCTGCGGGTGGGCGTGTCCGATCGGATTTTTGGGAGAACTGGCCGGGCGGCTAAGCAAGATCATGTGGCCGAAGCGCCCGGATGTGAATCCGAAGGTCAACAATTACCTGAAACTGTTACGATATGTGGCACTGGTCTTAGCGCTGGTTTTCACCTACAAGACCGGCGAGCTGGTGCTGCGCGGCTATGATCCGTTCTTTTTGATTTTCTCGGGATTCGGCCACGGATCGTTGGGAACCGTCAGTTGGATCGTGTTGGGGGCGCTGGTGGTGGGCGCATTTGTGGTGCCGATGTTCTTCTGCCGTTATTTCTGCCCGCTGGGCGCGACACTGGATCCGTTCAGCCGGATCGGGATCATGAAAGTGGTGCGCAACGAGCATGCCTGCACGATGTGCGGATTGTGCCAGAAAGCGTGTCCGGTGGATATTGCACCGCAGGACGTACCGGCAGTGCGGGCGCGGGACTGCACGAACTGCCTCGAATGCGTGGACGCTTGTCCGGTTAAGGATGCGCTGGAACTAAAGGCCAAAGTCTGACCTATGAAAATCGCGACTTTTATTATACCATTGCTGGTTGTGGCAGCTTTAGTGAGCGGCTACTTTTTGCGAACGCCGCTTACTCAGCCGACCACCGAAGTTACCTTTACGGAGAGCGGCGGCGCACACGCCACCTATATTGTGGACGGTTTGAAGTGCAAAGGTACCGCCAACTTTTTTACGAACCTTTATAAGGATGTACCGGGGATTGCCGGAATCACGACCTTTGCCACGGAACATCGAGCAATTTTCACTTTCGATCCGAAGGTGATTACCGCCGACAGCATTCGCGCGATCATGGAAGCTCCCATTCGTTTGCGCGACGGCAGCAGCCGGCAAGTGTTTGCCTGTCAATCCATGAAGTAAACGTATGAGCACTTCCTTCGACGTTCAGTTGTTTTGGGTCGCATTCGGATGCTACTTTTTCGGGTGGCTGAGTTTCACGGCGTGGCTGGCGCTGCGCAAACCGTGGCTGACCACGCTGGGTTCCGTACTCTTCGTACTGGGCTTCATTCCGCAAACGGTGGCGTTCATCGCCCGTTGGATCATCACGGACCATTTCCCGATGTCCAACATGTACGAGTATCTGGCGGTGATGAGCTGGATGGCCGTGTTGACATTCGGAATTATTACGTGGCGGTACCGGCAGTGGACGATCAGCGCGCTGATTTCGCCGATCGTCGTGATGCTGATGGTGGCGGCATCGCTATTGCCGAAAGAGCCGTCCATGCAATTAATGCCGGCGCTGCAAAGCTATTGGCTGATGATCCACGTATCGCTGGCGTCCATCGGCGCGGGCGCGTTCGCGGTGGCGGCGGCGGTGTCCATGATATTCCTGTTTGCGGCCAAAGAGAAGGAAGATGCGGGAGCGACCTTCGCGCCGTCGTTGAAAGGACCGTTTCAAGCGCTGGTGATTATTCCGCTGATTCTGGTAATCATCGGCAGCGCCACCGGATTGTTCAATCGGTTCAGTGAAGTAAATATGTTCGGCACGCAGTCGCACGGCTGGGGCAGCGCGCTGATTCTGCTGGGGCTATATCTGCCCGCGGCGGGATTCGTGTGGGCGAAGCTGGCTAAGAAGACGGTTACGGCGGAGCATCGGTATTGGTCGGGAGTGGCGTTTCTCAGTTTGTTCGTCGGCTCGATTGTGACCGGACTACTGCTGAAAAACAAAGTGCTGGGAATCACCGCCGACAGTCCGCTGCGGATTTTCGAATTCTTCGGCATGACGTTTATAGCCGGAGTGATCGCGCTGTTTTTAATTCATGCGATGATGGGCTTCGGGCAACTGCCGTGGCGGCTGAAACTGGAAGGCAAGCTGCTGGACGAAGTGAACTATCGCGCGGTGACGCTGGGCTATCCTTTATATACGCTGGGCGCATTATTCGCGGGCGCGATCTGGGCCGAGCAGGCGTGGGGATCGTTTTGGAGTTGGGATCCCAAAGAAGTCGGCGCGCTGATCATTTGGCTGTTCTACAGCGCATTTTTACACGCCCGCTATCAACGCGGCTGGTCGGGAACGCGCACGGCGGTGCTATCGCTGGTGGGATTCGCGATGATGATGCTTTCATTCTTCGGCAATTACTTCTTTGGCGGACTGCACTCGTACGGATAAGAAGCGGAAACGGATGAAGAATGCGGGATTAAGGATGAAACGGCTTCTTGTTTCCCCCTGTGAAACAGGGGAAAGAGCATAAATGAACTACGAAAACTACTTTAACGAACAAGACTCCAGCGGCAAACCGGCGAAGAAGACGGGTTTGTGGGCCACGCTGTCTTCGATGAAGTTTGCCATTTGGATTTTGATTTTATTGGGCGCGCTGTCGCTGATCTCGATGTTTGTGGGGGAGTTGCGCGATCCGGAAGCGGCGCGCAATGCGAAGGGAATCGGCAACGCGTTGATGATGCTGTTCCAGATGGACGATCCGTTCCGGTCGTGGTGGTACCGGCTATTGTTGGGCGTTTTATGCTTGTCGCTATTCACCTGCGTGCTGGAGCGCACGCCGATCATCTGGCGGCTATGGACAAAGCAGCCGCCGCAGAGCGCGGACTGGCTGAAGCATATCCGGCACGGCATCGTACGCATGGTGCGAGCGGCACGGGGGGATTTGGAGCATAAGCTGTCCGGCTGGTCGTGGCGGGTGAAGAACGAGTCGCTGTGGATCGGCGAACGGGGCCGCGTAGGAATGTGGGGACCGCTGCTTACGCATATCGGAATGCTGTTGATCGGCATCGGCGCGCTGGTGGGATCGTTCGGCGGATTTCGTATGCGCGAGGGCGGATTTGCCGGAGACATCGTGCAGGTTCCGGGAGCGGATTTCGCGGTGCGGATTGACAGCTTTCGGGTGAACTACTATCCGCTGCAGCCGGGTCAATGGGTGCTGGTGAATGACGAATGGGTCGGGCGGTTGGAGAAGCCGCAAACGGACGGTTCGTGGCTGGTACGGAAGATGACGCGCGATAATGAAGCGGGCGAAATCGAAATTGCACCGGTCGAAAATATCCGCAATCGCTTCAACAGCGAAATGGACCGCGCGAACATTCAACGCTATGTCAGCTATGTGACGGTATTGGATGACGCGGGAAAAGAAGCGCGGAAAGCGGAAATCATTGTCAACAGTCCACTGCGGCAAAATGGATACCGGTTTTATCAGAGTTCCTACGATCCGACACGCCCGCGCTTCGCGGCGAACTATGACACACTGCGACTGGCGATTAGTGATTCAGCGGCCGGAGTATTCGATACGCTACGGTTGAAGCCGGGCGAAACCGTGACGATTCCCGGCGATACGCTTACCGTTACCGCCGGACGCCTGCTGCCGCATTTCAAACTGGGACAGACAGGAGCCTACAGCGAATCGGCGGAGTTTATCAATCCGGCGGTGCAAGTGACGTTTCGCGGTCCCAACGGCTACGAAAAGAATCAATGGCTATTCATAAAATTTCCATCATTGGAAGTCGGGCCGGGACATTTTAATTACCGGATTGCCGGATTGCAGGGGGAAAGAGCATCCGAAGAACTGATGACGATTTGGGAGGTCAAGAAAACGCACGGCGGCTGGATTCTGTGGCTGGGATTCATCTTAGGAACACTGGGATTGATTTTGTGCTTCTATGTAAGTCACCGCATTCTCTATGTAGAGTGGCCCGCCGCCGGACAAACGGAAACAAGACTCACCGGGCTAACGCGTAAAACCGTGCATCTCTACGCACGACAACTCGATCAGATATTATCGCATTACGAAACCACGACGGTGTCTTGACAAAATCCGGTCAAGACGATCCGAACACTCTCTCAGGAGGAAAAACATGAACCGCACTTGGATGAAGATCGCACTCGCAACGATGGTGATGTTGGTTTTGAGTTTGGGCGCGACGTTGGCGATCGCGGAAGACGCTCCCGCCGCCGAAGCGGCCAAGACTCCCGCCTTCGTGGGAAGCAAATCCTGCAAAGCCTGCCATATGGGCGAAAAGAAAGGCAAAATGTGGGAAATTTGGATGGAGTCCACACATGCCAAGTCCATGGCTTCCTTGAACGCCGAGAAGGGCGAGACCAAGGATCCGAAGTGCCTGAAGTGTCACACCACCGGCTACGGCGAAGCGACCGGTTACGGTTATGAAGGAATGGACGAAGCCGCGGCGAGTCCCGAAGGACTGGGTGCGGTGGGCTGCGAATCCTGCCACGGACCGGGCAGCGAATACAAGGCGATGAAGGTGATGAAAGATCGCGATGCGGCGGTGGCGGCAGGCATGTGGATTCCCACCGAAGCGACCTGCAAGAAGTGCCATAACGAAGAATCGCCGACCTTCAAGGGCTTTAACTACGAAGAAATGCTGGCGAAGATCGCGCATAAGCTGCCGGCAGCCGAAGGCGGTCAGTAAGCGCTGTGAATCGCAGTATCGCGCATCGTTAAGATGCGCGATACTGCTGATTGGTGATAATCTGCGGATTACCGGCGCGGGCGCTTGATACCGCTCGTGCGGGATGGTGCGGCAGAGTCGTGCACAATGGTGAGCGATACAAGCCTGAAGTATGCTCTGGCTTGTGAAGAAAATATCAAATCGGACAAGCGAGGTCTGGTTATCCACATCTCGCGGAGAGCTTTATGGACATTTCACGTCGAGACTTCCTGAAGCGAGCCGGTGTATCGGCCGCCGCCGCGGGAATTGCGGCCACGCCGATGGCGGCCGAAGCATCTTCAGTGCACATCGAGGCAAATCCGGAGCGGTATGGAGTGTTGACCGATACGACTCTTTGTATCGGTTTGAACTGCCGCCGCTGTGAGATCGCGTGCGCCAAAGAAAATGATCTACCACCGATCAAGAAGCCGCCGGAAGACGAGACCGTGTTCGACGAAGTGCGGCGCATGCATCACGACCAATTTACGGTAGTCAACCGGTTTCCCGATCCGGATAATCCGAATGGCGCTCCGATTTACGTTAAGCGGCAATGCATGCACTGCGACGAACCGGCCTGCGCGTCAGCGTGCTTCGTAAAAGCGTTCACCAAAACCGCGGAAGGGCCGGTGATTTACGATGCCAGCGTGTGCGTGGGGTGCCGCTACTGCATGGTGGCGTGTCCGTTTGAAGTTCCGGCATACGAGTATCACAGCGCGCTGCATCCGCGGGTTCGGAAATGCACGATGTGCTACGATACGAAAACCAGCAAAGGGGAACGTCCGGCCTGCGTGCAAGCCTGTCCGAATGAAGTGATGACCTTCGGCAAGCGCGAAGACTTGGTCCGGCTGGCGTACGAACGAATTTCCATGTATCCCAACCGCTATGAACATCATGTGTACGGCGAAAACGAAGTCGGGGGAACGTGCTGGTTGATATTGGCACCCAAGCCGTTCGACAAATTGGGGATGCGGACGGATTTGGGAGAAACGCCGCTGCCGCATCATACCCTGAATTATCTGTCGGCGGCACCGTTGGTACTGGCGATGTGGCCGGTGTTTTTCGGGGGGATCTACCTATTTACGCGCCGGCGTGAGGAATTGATGGAGAAGGAAGTGAAGAAACTGGCAGAGCGGAACGGCCAACCCGCGCCGACTAAAAAGGAGGGCGAGTGATGGCAATTCCTGCGCATCAACATCTATCACCCGGCACCTGGCTGCATCACAAAATATTCCTGGGCAAAACCCCCGGCGAATATTTCCGCAGCCTGATCACCCCCGGCCATATTCTGGCGGCAATCATTTTAGCCGTCGGTCTGCCGATTACTTATTACCGTTTTGTGCACGGCATCGAATCCGTCACCAATTTGAACGACAACAATCCGTGGGGGTTGTGGATCGGCTTCGACGTGCTGTGCGGTGTGGCGCTGGCGGCAGGAGGATTCATCATCGGCTCGGCGACGCACCTGTTCGGAATGAAAGAATATCAAGCATTGGTGCGCCCCGCCATCCTGACCGGATTTCTCGGCTATGCGCTGGTCGTAGTCGGACTGCTGTATGACTTGGGTCGTCCGTGGCGGCTGCCGTATCCGATGGTCGTAAGTTTGGGCACGACATCGGTGCTGTTTGAGGTCGGCTGGTGCGTGGCTTTGTATTTGGTTTGTCAGTTCATCGAAATCCTGCCGCCGATTTTCGAGTGGATCGGCTGGAAGCGGCTGCGGGCCTGGGCGGTGAGTTTGACCATCGGCGCAACGGTGATGGCGGTGGTGCTTTCGACGTTGCATCAATCGTCCCTCGGCGCGCTGTTCCTAATTACGCCCGGCAAGCTGCATCCGCTCTGGTATTCGATCTATCTGCCTGTGACGTTTCTCGCGTCGGCGGTATCGGGAGGGATCGGGATGATTATCGCCGAATCGTCGTTGTCCCACCATTTCTTCCATCATTTGATTAAAGATCACACGAAGGAAGATCTGGACCGGTTGATCGTCGGTTTGGGGCGCGCGGGCGCGGTGGTCATGTATATGAACTTCATACTGCGCTGGATCGGCGTAGCGCACGATATGCGCTGGAGCCTGCTGTTCACCAATATGGGTTTATGGTGGCTGGTGGAGGTGGTGGGCTTTATCGGCGGCTCCTGCCTGTTGTTCATTTGGGGCGTGCGGCGGAACAGCGCGCGGATCGTGCGGATTGCGGGAGTGCTGACCGTATTGAGCGTGATCCTGAACCGCTTCAACGTGTCCATGATCGCATTCAACTGGAACAGCCTCGACCGCTACGTACCGCGCTGGACGGAAATCTGGATCAGCGTGACCATCGTAACGGTGGGCGTATTAATTTTCAAATGGATGGTAAACCGCATGCCGATTCTGATGCGCCATCCCGACTATTCAGCGGACGCCCATTAAGGAGGAAGGAACCAGACCATGACCAGTATGCAAGAGTTCAGCCTTCATGCCCAGACGTGGGAATATCTGGTGGGAATCATCGGGTTACTCCTGTTCGTTCCCTTATGGCGAGCCGTCAATCCGCGCCGCAAATCCTCCGAACCGGCGGATGCGAAATGAAACCAAACCTGTTTGAGCGTGTCATGAAAGCCACTGACGAGCTAAAGCGCTGGATTCCGCTGTGCGGAATTATCGGACTGCTGCTCTGGGGAACGTTGAACGTTAGAGCGCAGCATCAACACGAGCCGATGCCGTCCAAGAACGTCGTTTGCTCGAGCTGCCATAAATGCAAGATGCCGTCTAAGGATAAACCGTGCTTAGACGTCTGTCCGCGGCCGCGGGCGACGAAAAAAGACATTGCCGCGACTCCGGAAGTTGTCGTTCTAAATGAGCTGGAATACGAATATGAGGGTGTCGTGTTTAATCACCGCATTCACGCGTCCATGTCGGCGATGGGTGCGGAGTGTTCGGTGTGCCATCATTACAGCGAAGAAGGAATTGTGGCCTGCAAAGAGTGCCACCTGACGGGTGCGGAAGATCATTTGGAGCAGCCCGGATTGCAGGGCGCTTATCACCGGCAATGCATGAGCTGTCATAAATCGTGGAGCGGCAGCACGAATTGCGAAACGTGCCACATGAAAAAAGCCGTGCCCGCATTACGCAATGAAGATGCACCGGTGGAACCGCATCCGGCCCGCCGGTTTTTCCGGGCGATTGAAGCGCCGGAGAAAAAGGTTTGGCAATCCACCTATGGCGGCGGAACGATCGTCACGCTGCACCATAAAGCTCACGTCGAGCGATACGGGATTGACTGCGCGGCCTGCCATCACGCCGAAGGCTGCGGGAGCTGCCACGAACAAGGCAAGACCACGCAGCACATCACTCACAGCGAAGCCGCGCTGCACGGAATCTGCAACACCTGTCACTCGGAGATGAGCTGCGATCAATGCCACCTCGATCATGAAGCCGTGGCCTTCACGCACGATCAAACCGGATGGCCGCTGAAACGCTATCATCGTGAATTGCAATGCCGGGCCTGTCACGGCAATCCCTACCATTTCACCAAGCCGAGTCCGGAATGCAATAACTGCCACAAGCGCTGGAACCCGGCAACCTTTGATCATGGCCGAACGGGATTCGTGCTGGATGAAACCCATCGGGAATTCGAATGCGAAAGCTGTCACGAGGATCGCAACTTTGCCGCCGGACCGGCGTGCGCGGAATGCCACGATGAGGAGTACGTTTATCCCGCCAAAGTACCCGGATCCTTCAAGCCCGGTGTGCGCTAAGGAAATCGTATATGAAACTGATGCCGCCTGACTCGACCAACCGTTTGTCCGTCTTCACGCGTCTCATTCTCGCGGGAATGACGATGCTTGCCCTCGTTTCGCCGTTATGGGCCCAGAGCAACGACGACTGCATGATGTGTCATGCCGACGCGTCATTGACGCGCACGCTGGACAACGGCAGCGTGCAATCCCTGGCGATTACTACAGATTCGTTGAGCGGTTCAATGCATGCGTCGCTCAAGTGCGTTGACTGCCATGCCGATCTGAAGGGATTCGAGGACTTTCCCCATGCGGAGAAACTGAAGGCGGTCAACTGCGCGTCCTGCCATAAGGAAGCGGCGGCGATGGTGGCGGTCGGCGGACACGAAGGGGTGATCAATTGCGCGGGCTGCCACGGATCGCACGATGTTTTAAGTCCAAAAAATCCGAAATCGTCGGTTTCCTCCGCGAAGATCAATCAAACCTGCGCCGAGTGTCATAACCGGCTGCATGCGCCGCGGCGGGGCCGCACCGCCACGTACGAAAGCTACGACGTAGGCTTGCATGGGCGACATCCGGTGGCCAGTCAAGCGGGCGGCCCGAGCTGCACAATATGTCATGGAACACACACGATTACCAGCGAGCATAAGCTGGCCGACAAGCTGGAAGGGGAGTGCATTCAGTGCCACGGCGAAGTGGCCGCACAATTCAAGACTTCGGTGCATGGGGCGATCAACGAAGGCCGCGCCAATTCCCATTGCTACGAATGCCACGGGGAACACCGGAGCCGCGCGCCGTCGGATACGACCCTGCGGGTATTGAACGAGACTCCCGCCGAAGCGACGTGCGGTTCCTGCCATGCGGAATCGGTGGCGCGCTATAATCAAAGTCTGCACGCTTACGCCCTGGCGGAGGGATCGCCGCGCGCTCCGCGGTGCGAAAGCTGCCACGGCGCGCACAATATCCGGAGCGTCAACGATCCGCTATCGCCGATTGCCCGGCAGAATCAAGTGGAAACCTGCGCGAAGTGCCACAGCCAGATCGGCATCACGCTCGATCCCGATATTCGCATGCCCCGTTCGTTCGAGAATTACGAGGAAAGCACACATGGCAAGCTGCTGAAACAGGGCAATACGAAGGTTCCGGTCTGCATCGACTGCCACGGCGGGCACGCGATCCGCGCGAGCAGCGATCCGACATCAACAATTAATCCCAAGAATATTGACGAGACCTGCGGCCGCTGTCATGCGAATGAAGAGCAGCAGTACCGCACTTCGATTCATTATCGCGCGCTGAAGTTCGGCATCGAAGACAGTCCGACCTGCACGGGCTGTCACGGCGAGCATATCATGCTCTCGCCGGACGATCCGCTGAGCCGCGTCAACCATGCCCGGCAAGCCCACGAGACTTGCGGCCGCTGCCATAACAATCCGACGATCATCCGCAAGTACGGGTTATCACCCGATGTGGTGACGACCTATAACGACAGTTATCATGGATTAGCGACCCGCGGGCGCAGCGACGTGGCCGCGACCTGCGCCGACTGCCATCAAGCGCACGCGGTCCGGACGGCACGGGATACGTTGTCCACGATAAACGAACGCAACGTCACCGAAACCTGCCGCCAGTGCCACCCCAAAGCCGATACGAAATTTGCGGCATCCTATACCCACTCCGCACTACAGGAGAAGGTCGGCGGCATCAATTACTGGATCGCGCGGGTTTATTGGGTGCTGTTAATCGTGATTATCGGCGGCATGTTGGTGCATAATATCATCATTCTCAACTGGCATATGCTGCAGGCGCGCAAACGGCAGGAAGCGGGACGCAAGGTAACGCGATTCGACACGCACGCGCTGATCCAACACATGGCGCTGTCGGTATCGTTCATTCTGCTGGCGCTGACGGGTTTTGCCTTGAAATATCCCGATGCATGGTGGGTGAGAGGGCTGGCCGCCTTGGGAATGGACGAAGGAATCCGGCGCATTCTGCACCGGGTAATGGCGGTGCTGCTGATCGCCTGTTCGATTTATCACGTCATTTATTTATTCATGACGCGCCGCGGACGTGAAGAATGGAAAGCGATGGCTCCGAATCTGCGGGATATGAAGGATTTGGGAGACACGCTGAAATTTCATCTCAATCTGAGCAAAACCGCACCCGAATACGGCCGCTACGATTATTCGCAAAAAGCCGAGTATTGGGCGCTGATTTGGGGAACAATAGCGATGATCGCCACCGGTTTCGTGCTGTGGTTCCCCGCCGAGTTGGGGCCGATTATACCGGGCTGGGCGGTGACGGCATCCCAGACGATTCACTTGTATGAGGCGTGGTTGGCGACGCTGGCGATTGTGGTGTGGCATTTCTTCTTTGTGATTTTCCATCCGGAAGAGTATCCCATGAGCTGGACATGGCTGACCGGCAAGATGAATCTGGAGCACGTCAAGCATCGTCATAAGCGCTGGTATCGAGCGTTGATCGAAGCGGAAGCGGAACGGCAGACGGAAACGACAAAGAGGAAGTTGGATCAATGACGGAACGCGGTATGACCTACCGCCGTCGAGTGCGGGGATTGCTGTTCGCGCTGGGCTTATTCAGCCTGTTCGCGCTGCGGGCATTCTCCGCTCCGCAGGACATCTGTCTGGATTGTCACAGCGATCCCGATTTGAAGGCCGAACGATTGACCGGCAATATTTCGCTGTGCGTGACCGAAGACAGTTTGAAGGGATCACCCCACGAAGGATTCGCCTGCACGGATTGCCATGCGGACCTGGCGGCGACCGAGGATTTTCCGCACGGACCGGTTCGCCACGTCGACTGCGGCACCTGCCATGAAGACGCGATGAAGGCCTTCATGGAGGGCTTTTTCAAAAAGCTCAACGAAATGGGGTATCGCGGAATTCCGGCGTGCAGCGACTGTCACGGCATGCATCAGATGTCGAAGCGGGCGGACACCCGCCGCGTCTGCGGCATCTGTCATCGCGCGGAACTCAAAGCTCTGGAAGCCAGCATTCACGGTCCGGAAGGCGCGGGCGCCGAGCAGTTGGTATGCACCTCCTGCCATGAGCCGCATTTCAAATCCCGCCGCAGTACGATGTCGGCGCTCGACTGGGAGATGATGCTGGTCAAAGGCTGCATGCGCTGCCATAAGAGCGAGACTCACGATTATCAGGAGAGCAAGCATTATGCGACCATCGCCGCGGGCGACACTTCCGCGCCGGTGTGCATTACCTGTCACGATTATCATGCGGTGTTGTCTCCCCAGAATCCGGCGGCGGCGACGTCGACCGAGCGTTTGGACAACTTGTGCGCGACCTGCCATCGCGGCTATGATCAGACACTGCACCGCAAGGATGAAGCCGATCCGCGCCTGATGACCTGCGTGGCGTGCCATACGGGGCACCGTACCCAGATGGATCGCACCACGGAGGGAGCGGTCTTCCGGGAGACGCTGCCCGCTACCTGCAACCGCTGCCACGGGGACGAGCGGCATAAAAAGGAGATGTACGCACACGGCGACATCATGCTGCTGGACGAGAGCGGGGGCGAAGCCAATTGTACCGAATGCCATGTCTATCACTGGCGAAAAGGCGGCGCCACCCACGAAGCATCGCTGCGGATGCAGTGCCAGAATTGCCACGTGAAAGAGACGCAGGAATATATGCGGTCGGCGCACGCCATTTCGCGGGAGAAAGGCCATTTGGAACCGCCGACCTGCACCACCTGTCATGGGGAACGGGATATCAAGAAGGTTGCGGATGCGATGACACCGCAGCAGGTGATTGATTTGTGCAGCAAGTGTCACGGCAACCGGGAGATCGCACTGCGCTTTCAGATCAACTCCGAAGTGGTCAAATCCTATAAGCGAACCTACCACGGGCAAGCGTACGCACTGGGCTATCAGGGGGCGGACTTCGCGACGTGCATCAACTGCCACGGCAATCATGACATTCGTTCGGCGGACGACCCCGAATCCATGATCAGCCGCCAGAATATCGTCAAGACCTGCGCCCGCTGCCATGAGGACGCCAACGAGAATTTCGTATCCTTCCTGTCGCATTACGATCCGCACGGCGGTGAAGCGGGGGCTTTATCGCCGGAACGCAAGGTTTCCACGGTCGAATCGTTTATGAACACCTTGCTGCTGGCGGTATTCGGATTCTTCGGCGTACACACCCTGCTGTGGTTTGTCCGGTCGAAAGCCTATCATACAAGGAATCCGCGCACCCGTTCGCCGGAAACGCAGCGCAAATGGATTCGGCGATTTACGCCGTGGCAGCGCACGCTGCATATTATGCTGTTTTCGACATTCCTGCTGCAAGCCGCGACGGGACTGCCGCTCAAGTTTTCGCACAGCGTGATTTCCTATTGGATCGCCAGCCACATTCTCGGTCTGCACACGATGGCGCTCATTCACCGCATCAGCGCGGGAGTGATGATCGGCACGTTCGTTCTGCACGTGTTGACGCTGCTGTGGCTGTGGATCGTTCAGCGCAAGAAAGGGATGTGGAGCGGACCGCATTCGCTGATGCCGCGCTGGCAGGACGTTAAAGATATGGTCGGACACTTCCGGTGGTTCTTCTGGCTGGGCGAACGGCCGAAGTTCGGACGCTGGACCTATTGGGAAAAGTTCGACTACTTCGCGGTATTCTGGGGCGTGGTGGTGATCGGATCCACGGGCTTCGTGTTGTGGTTCCCGGAATTTTTCACGCGCAATCTGCCGGGGTGGATCATCAATCTCGCGCATATCGTTCACAGCGACGAAGCGCTGCTGGCGACCGGATTCATTTTCACGGTTCACTTCTTCAACGGACACTTGCGACCCGGCAAGTTCCCCTTCGATGACGTCATCTTCACCGGACGGGAATCCACCGAAGAAATGGCCCACGAACGGCCGAATGAGTTGGAATTGCTAACGGCGGAAGGCACACTGGAAGCCCACTATGTTCCGCCGATGCGCAGCTGGTCGAAGCAGATACTGAAACTCTACGGCTGGATCGGATTCATTATCGGTATCACGCTGCTGATATTCATTATCAAGAGCATGATTTTCTGAGAACCTGGCGGAAGATTCATCCTTAACCGAGGCGTCGGCCTGTGCCGAATAAGGTGTGGAATACATTGTGGGGCTTGTTTCGCGATTTCTGGGCAGCCTGCTGGGAAGTCGTGAAGTTGCCGTTTTGGCTGATCGGTCAAGGATTCCGCCGGTTGTTCGCGCTGGGGATCAAAAAGCTGATTCTGCTATTTGTGGCAGCCGTGATCGTAACCATCGTGTTCGTGACCGTGATGGTGGAGGCGACATCGCAGCCGGGATTCTGCGTCACGTGCCACTATATGAAGCCATACTTCGACAGTTGGCGTACATCCACCCATCACGATGTGGAGTGCATCAAGTGTCACGTGCCGCCGGGACTGGAAGGCACGATCAAGCATAAGTTCATGGCGGTTTCGATGGTCGTCAACTACGCCACCGGACTGTACAAGCGGTCGAAACCGTGGGCGGAAATTGACGATGCGTCGTGTTTGCGGGAGGGCTGCCACGAGACGCGGGTCTTATCGGGAGTGGAAAATTTCCATAACGTGAAGTTCGATCATCGTCCGCATTTGGAGCAGCCGCGCCGCGACCGCCGCTTGCGGTGCACGTCATGCCATGGGCAGATCGTACAAGGCCAGCACATAACGGTTACAGAAGGCACGTGCTTCCTGTGTCACTTCAAGCCCGATTCGAGCGGTCAAGTGACGGAGTTGGGACGGTGCACGCACTGCCATAATCCGCCCCACGGCGAGACGGCCATCGGCAAGCCCTTCGATCACGGCGAGATTTTAGCGCGGGGTGTGGATTGTCGGAGTTGTCACGCCACGGCGGTGGCGGGGGACGGCTTCGTACCGCCGGAACGCTGCAACATGTGCCACGCGCAGGCGGCGCATATTGAACGTTACCACGATCTCGACTTTGTGCATGAACGTCATGTGACTCAAAGTAAAGTCGAATGTCTGCAATGCCATATCGCCATTCGTCACGGAGCGGAGGCGGCCAGGGAATCCCATCCCGACGAGCAATGCGCGACGTGTCACGGAGGAATGGACGGACCGATTCTCGCGGTGTGGAACGGGACGGTGGCGGGACTATCTGCGGTTCCGTCGGCAATGGCGAAAGTGGGGATGACGTGCAATTCCTGTCATGTCGAACCGATTCACCGCAGCGACGGCGGCTACGGCAAGCCGGAATGCACGCCGTGCCACACCGCCGATTACGATGCGTTATGGCCGACTTGGGGCGCGCCGCTGAATCGTTCGCTGAACGAATTGGAAAGCGTAGCGCGCCGGTTGCCCGAAGAAAAACGCACGCGTATGCTGAAGGCTTTGGACACGTACCGCAAGGGCAATCCGATCCATAATCCGGACTTGCTGGCGGAGCTGACCAAAGCAATCAGCGGCACGGCGGAGCGCGCGGAGGGACATTGCGGAACCTGCCACGCGGCAGCGGCGGAATTAGCACCGGTTTGGAACGGCAAAGCGGTCAGCCACCGGACGCATATCCGGGCCGGAGTCGCCTGTCTGACCTGCCACGAAGTCGAAGAACCGAATCATGGCCGCTTGAAACTAAACGCGGCGCAATGCAATGCCTGCCATCATCAAGTCGTGACGGCGGAAACGTCATGCGGCAAGTGTCACGGATTCCAAGCGGACGTCTATCAAGGGAAATTAGCGATACCCGGCGGCGGGGAAGCTTCAGCGATGGCGGCGGCGGAGATTGCGTGCAGCGATTGTCATTTGGCGGACAACAGCGTTCAACATCCGACCGGCGAAGTGTGTGCGGCTTGTCATGAACCGGCGTACGCCGATACACTGACGGCATGGCAAACCAACGGCGACGCGTTATTGATTCAGATTGAGCAAAAGATGAAAAATCTAAGTTCCGAAAGCCAACCGTACCGCGACTATGCCGAACTGGCGGCGGCCCTCCGCCGCGATCGCAGCCGGACGGTGCATAATCCGGAGTTCTTTACCCAGTGGATGAAACGAATCGAGGTGGCCCCGTGATCCAAAAGCGAGACACCCACAAGCCCGGCAAAGCGACGGGCCGTCCCCAACCGACCGCGCCGGACGAAGCGGTCAGCGGCGGTGCGGATGACAAGGGACAAAGCGAACGGTTGTTGACATTAACGGAAGCGGCTTATCAATTAGGCCGCGTACATCGCACGACGATCATGCGCTGGGTCAAAGAAGGCAAACTGCGATGCGTCCGGCTCTCCCGCAAGGCGATTTTATTCGAGCCCGGCGAGATTGAGCGGTTCATCCGCGAACATCGATCAACGACTTAATATCCGCAAAAGCTAAGAGCATTATGCAAAAGAGCGCGATCACTCGCGCTCTTTTTGTGTATTATTACGCAATGAAAATCGTTACCACGGACAGACGGAGGTTACATTATAGAACCGCCGGGGGGACGCGTAGCCCGCCGAATCAATGAAGTAGGTTTGAAAGGTAACGCCGAGATGTTCCCACGGGCCGTCCAGATTGTTCGCTTGCCACACGATATAATAACCGGGACCGACCAATTGCGGCCAGTCCAGCAGCGGATAGCCGCCGAGGTCGGTAAGTACCACCGGTTCAGGCGCGGGACAACCGGGCAGCGATGCCATGACTTCAATCGAGAAATCGCCGTACTGCAAAGCGGACGTACCTTCCACGATGATGAAGTAGTCGTCGGCCGGCAGTCCGAACGAGATCAATTCGGCACCCGTACCACAGCCTTCACTGGCGTCATCCATCCATTCCCCGCAGCATCGGCCCAGAATTTGTACCCGCGCATCGAAGGCATTGGTGCATACGGTAACGAACAGGTTGCCGGCGGCTGGGAGATGCAGCGCGTAAAAAACATCCGGCGACGCCGTACCGCATTGGTGCGTTGCTCCCCGCGTAGACCCTTCATTATAGTAAGGCAGTGCCCCGATAATCCGCGGTGTTTCACAAAGATCGTAATCTTCGGGCGGATTATTCGGGCATTGCAGGAGGAGCGTATAAGCCGAATCAACCGCCGGTCCGGGGAGATTGAGCACGCTGATAAAGTAGTTTCCCGAAGCAGGGGCAAGGTAACGAAGATGAGAAAATCGATTCGAGCCGTCATCGTCGTTAAACGCCAGAATCGAGTCCTGATCATCAAAGAGCGCAATAAACGTGTTGACGGTGTCGCTTCGGCACGCAATCGTTTCAACAATGATCGAGTCGCCGCCAATCACGTAGAAAAAAAAGTAATCAAGATCAAAGGCGGGAGTCAGCGACGCGCAATAGACGGTATCTCCGCATCGCAGAGGATTGGCTTCGGAATGATTGTTATTGGGTTCACTTTCGAGGACGGTTGCTCCCGCCGCCGCAACGAACCAACAAAAAAGCCCGACGGCGGCTAGCCGCCGAGTCAGGCTTTTTAAGGGGGTGATTCCAAGCCAGGTGTTTACACGTTCAGGCATACAACACCACGCTGTTTATGTGCCGCTAAAGGCGGCAGATCGGTATTTAACTAATAGCGATGACGCGGCGGATGATGGGGCCGCGGCGGAGGGGGCGGCGGACCGGGCCGGTCATGACGATGATGCCAACGGGGATGGTGCTGCCAGCGTCCATGCGGCGGCGGCGGTCCCCAGCCCCAGTAAGGACGGAATTGCCACGGCGGCGGAGCGTGATAATACACTTCGTAATAATCAATGCGCGGGCACCAATCGTCGGACCAATCATCGCGATCCGCCCAACGCGGATAGCCGCGGCTATCGGATAAATCGAAATGGAAGCCGTCGCCGTAAATGGATCCCGCGAAAATATAGCCGCCGTCTTCCGTGTAGAGTTCGCCCCATCCATCCACGGTGGCGATGACTCCGGTGCGCAGTTGATAGCCCTTCTGGTGCCAATAGTGCTGCGGTCCGAGATGGACGGTGATTTCTTCGCCGTCGCTCGTGCGCAGCAACGCCCGTTGACCGTCAATTTTCTCGATCTTTCCGATTACGCTTACCCGATCCAAATCCCGACCGGGATCGGTGGAATGACGTTCCACGTAGCGGGGTGGTTGGGCTGCTGCCGTTACAACGAACGCCACAAGAAGCAGCGCAATCGGGGGAAATTTACCGATCTTCATGATGAACCTCACACGCTAAACCGTTTGTTCTGTCCGTTGGACAAGAACCGCTGCCCCAAGGTTTAATGTGCGTCTAACTTGCCGCAACACAGTGATTTGCGCCGAGACTCAGTCGAGCCGGTTGACGAAATCCCGGAACGCAGGAAGGAACACATGATCGCGCAACGCCTGCAGCGGGTGATTCGTATCGGGGAAGACGCACAATTGACCGCGCCGCAGAGCTTGTTGCAAATCGTAGGCCTCGTTGACCGGAACCAATTCATCGCGATCACCGACCGAAACGACGATGGGCGTCTCGAGATCTTCGAGGTCGAACTCGGTCAAACCGGCATCGGGCATTCCGGTGATCATTTTATTCAGCCACGGCATCATCGCTTCGAGATTTTCTTCGCCGTGCAAGGCTTTTAGTTCGTCCAACCGTTCCGGCTTGTTCTCGGCCAGATATTCCAGATCCAATTCGACGGCGAGATTGTCCGCTTCTTCGCCGGACCAATAAAACTTGGTGCCGTGCATCCACAGACCGACCACGCGATTGGGATGCTTGAGCGCATAGGACAATCCGGCGTAGCCGCCCAGACTGTAGCCGAAAATAATAACGGGTTCGGCGTGAATGCCGTTCAGAAAACGATCCAGCTCTTCAACGACGACGCGCATGGTCAGGGACTTGGTCATCTCCGACTGGCCGTGGCCGGGGAAATCGGCGCCGATAACGGTATAGCCCAGATCGGCGATGGGCTTCATCAGGCGATCCATCTCGGTTTCGATGGTGCCCAACATGCCGGGGAGCAACAGAACGGGAGGTCCACTCCCCACGGATTTGTGATGCAGCATGGTGTGTGGTTCGAAATAGGTTTATGTTGTTGTTGTCGAAAATCGAGCGATTATAATCCCGCGCTGACGTCATCCAGCATTTTCATTTCGGCGGCCGTCAAGCGTCGTCCGGCGGCGCCGAGGGAATCTTCCAATTGCGCAACGGTCGTGGCGCCGATAATCGGGCTGGTGATTACGGATTTGGACAGCATCCAAATCAACGCGGTTTGCGTCATGGATTCACGGCGGTTGTTCGCGATATTGCTGAGCGCATCCAGCACGCGCACGACCTGCGGCGTCAGCTTTTCAGGAGCGCGTTCATTAATCGTGTGGCGCGCGCCAGCGGGGCCCGCCGTTCCCCGGCGGTATTTTCCGGTCAGCAATCCGCCTTCCAAAGGCGAATAGGGAATCACCGCTATCATTTCTTCGCGGCAGTAGGATTCCAGATCGCGTTCGAACACATGACGGCAGATTAAATTGTATTTAGGCTGCGTTGTGACGAACGGCGAAAGATTTTTTTCTCTCGCGTAGGTGTTGGCTTTGCGAGTAAGCGCCGCCGAAAAATTGGAAACTCCCAGATAGCGAACTTTCCCCAATTGAACCAACTCGCCCAACGTTTCTACAGTCTCTTCGATGGGCGTATTGGGATCGGGCGCGTGGCATTGGTAGAGATCAATGTAATCTACCTGCAAACGGCGCAGAGAATCATCGCAGGCCCGCAGCAAATGCGCGCGGGACAAGCCTTCACCGTCGGGGCCATCCCACATCCTTCCCCAGGCCTTGGTCGCAATAATGATTTCGTGACGCGGCTTAGTTTTCAGCCACGTTCCGATATACTGCTCGGACACGCCACCCGGATTACCTTCCGCCCAACGACTATAGATATCCGCCGTATCGAAAAAGTTGATTCCCGCGTAATAGGCGCGATCGAGAATCGCATGGGACTCGCGTTCGTCGTTCTGCCAGCCCATGGTCATGGTGCCGAGGCAGAGTTCAGAAACACGCAGGGATGTATTGTGAATCGGGCGTAAATCCATATCAGTACACGTTCCCCCGGCGCGGTGGATCGGTGGCGGGGCGCACTTCGGGCATGGGATTGCCTTTCCACTGCGGCGCCAGCCGCGCATTGATCTCCGCATACTCGGGATCTTCCTTCGGACTCTCGACAATTGCTTCCACCGGACACTCGGGAACGCACGCTCCGCAGTCAATACACAGCTTGGGATCAATCACTGCGAAAGGCTGGCCGTCCAATTCTCCGGGATAGATGCAATAGACCGGGCAAACCTGCATACATGAGGCATAGCGTTCACCCAGACATTTTTCGGTAATCACAAAGGTCACGCGTCAATCCTTGCCATTCGTAGTCGGAATAAGTCACACAATATCAAAATGTTCAATAGAAGAGCGGGCTTACGCGCCCGCTCTTTAGGACTGTAATATGGCACATTTCCAAACGAGATGCAATGATTTCTCGGTATTTATCAATGCCATTCGGCTACACTTGCACATTTAAAGAGGACTTCGATGGAAAAATATTCATTAAAATGATCGGGAACTTATACGGGTTGTTCTAAGTAAGAATAGATAGCAGATAGGAAACGGATGCATGAATCAGGCAAACCAACAATTACAAGAGCTTAGACTTAAGGCATTAATAGATGCCTGCCGGGAAAAGAAGCTCAAAATCACGCCGCAGCGGCTGGAGATCTTCCGGGAGTTGGTCTTTTTTGACGGGCATCCCTCAGTAGATGAGATTTTTGCGAGGATTAGCGAGCGCATGCCGACCATGTCGGTGGATACGGTGTATCGCACGCTGGCGATGCTGCAACAGGCGGGAGTGCTTACAAAGGTGGAAGTGCTGGATGATCTGGGACGGTTTGATATGAATCTCGACTCCCATCATCATTTCGTCTGCACACGCTGCCATAGAGTCGAAGATTTTTACTGGCCGGATTTCGATGAGATGACGATTCCAAACGAAGTCCGCCAATTGGGTGAGATCAATCGCCCGCACGTAGAAGTGCGAGGCATTTGCCGGACTTGCCTAAGCGCAAGCTGAATAACCGATTTCAACTTTTCAACAAAATCATAAGGAGCATATCATGAGCGACAAGACCATTATCGAGAGTTTGCAATTACTGCAAGCCGACGCCACGGTGTTCTATCAGAAACTCCGTCACTATCACTGGCACGTGCAGGGACCACAGTTCTTCGTACTGCACGCCAAGTTCGAAGAGCTTTACGATCATTGGGCAGATGTGATCGACGACTTGGCGGAACGTGCATTGACCATCGGCGGGCAGGCCTTGCCGACCTTGAAGCAAATTCTCGAACATGCCACGCTGAAGGAAGATACATCGTTTCCATCAGGCAAGGACATGGTGGCCAATATCTCGCACGATCTCGAGCACCTGTTGCACGAAGCGGGCAAATTGCGGGCGCAAGCCGAGGAGCACGGCGATACCGGCACGGTTAATATGCTGGATTCGTTCCGCGATGCCGAATATAAAACCTTGTGGATGCTGCGGGCGTTTCAGAAGTAATCGCGCGGTTCTGCAGAACATACAAAAGCGGGAGACCGAAAGGTCTCCCGTTTCGTTTGCATGATCTATTGAGCGTTTACGCAAAGGCTTCGGCGGGTTTCCATTTCTTCCACACTTCACCGGCCAGATCGAAACCGGGTTTGAGTGTGGTTTTACCGGGGACCCAGCCCGACGGCGTGACCTCGCCGGTCTTAACCACATGCTGGAAGGCTTGCACTTGCCGCACCAGTTCGGCGACGTTGCGGCCTACTTCGGGAGTGAGCACTTCCATAGCACGGATGTTGAAGTCGGGATCAATGATGAAGCGGCCGCGAATATCCACGCCGCCGGCTTCATCATAGACGCCGTAGATGGAGCCGATCTTGCCGCCCGCATCGGACAGCATCGGATAGGGCACCCCGCCATCCACCATTTTCTTGAGTTCTTCGATTTGCCAGATTTTGTGCACGAACCGGCTGTCCGTGCTCATGGCGAAAATTTCCACGCCGAGCTTTTTGAGTTCGGCATACTTGACGGCGACCGCCGTCAATTCGGTCGGTCAGACAAATGTGAAATCGCCCGGATAGAAACAGAGGACGATCCACTTGCCTTTGTAGTCGGACAGCTTGACGGTTCCGAAGTTGCCGTTGATGAGTCCGGTCGCTTCGAAATCGGGAGCGGGTCCGCCAACACGCGCGGTCATACGCACCTCCTTGGGGGCGGCGGCGGCAGCGGCGGAGGGCGCCGATTCGGGCAAGCCGATCGGTCCTTTCACCGGTTGCACGCAGCCTGCTTTTTTCTCTGCCATTGTACTTTCCCTATATATAAATGAAGGGGAATCGAAAAGTATAATACTGAAATGCTGAAAAACTGAATGACCGAAGCTCACGCCGTTGTGGGCTTACAAGCCCGCAATGGCACTCTTCCGGCGGGATCAGCGACCCCGCGCAGCGAGGATCCCCCCCTTTTGTCCCCCCGCTAAAGCGAGGGGAGACCCGAGTTACGCCGGTCGGGTCACGGACCCGCACTCGGCGAAGCAATCCCGCCGAGGCACCCGTCCGCGGGTGCCCGGAACGGTCACTTCAACAACACCATCTTGCGCGTTTGAACAAAG
>CAYUIF010000004.1:0-103694 GCA_964444755.1 uncultured Alphaproteobacteria bacterium
GAGCGATTCGTTGTTCTGTTCGTCTTCCATGGATATTCCTTTGGCCTTAGGATAGGTTTACTTACCATCCTCTTATGCCAGAAAGTCTATCCGTTCTTACCTATGTTGTGAAGCGCACCATTGTAACAATCTTCGAAAAGCTGATCTGTAAGCCCCGATCGTTTTTCGGGTGGGCTACAGGGTGATCGGGTAGCCTGAAACCCAATTTTCAACGCACTGTTTTATCTAATTGTACCCATGTGAAAATTGGAATCGGGGGTGGCGAAAAACCCAAGATAAAAAAATACAGCACCTTGCGGATAGCTTGGTAGCCCCTGATTTTTCAGTATCCCGCCCACGATCGCCGTTTTTAGAACATCAAAAAGACATCTGATCCAAGGGCGAAATACATTCCGGCCGATCAATCCCCGGCTTATTCACTAAGGTTGAGACTGGGTACATTTCCATGGGCGAATCAGGATACGGCATTAACCATTTCGACAGGTCTTCAATAGGATTTGCATCAGGGGAAAGCCAACGTGTAATACAGTCCGGTTGCAGAATCACCGGCATACGGTTATTAACGGCAGACACTAGTTCGTTGGGTTCAGTCGTGATGATGGTAGACGATACCACTTGATCACCATCAGGTGCTTTCCAGTGATCCCACAGTCCAGCCAGGGCAAACACTTCCTGCGACTTCAGCCGAATCAACGTTGGCTGCTTGACCCTGCTATTAGACAGGATCTTCCATTCATAATAGCCATCGGCTAGAATCACGCAGCGCTTTTTTCGGATCAAGCTCTTGAAGGATGGTTTTTCGGAAAGCGTTTCCGCGCGCGCATTGATCATGCGGTTGCCGATGGATGCATCCTTCGCCCATGACGGAATCAATCCCCAGCGGGTGTACCGGACTTCGGGAGATCCGTTGTTGAAAAGTGTCGCTACGGATTCGGTTGGAGCAATATTATACCGGGGACCCGGCCATGACTCGAACTGAAGCTCATACTCCAGCCCTTGAATCTGCTTGGGTTTGTGGGTAAGAATGATGCGGCCGCACATGGTATTTCATAAACTCCCCCGTGGCTTACCAAGTTTCCAGATGCGGTTGGCAATCAGCGAATTCGCCCCCCGCTTATCCTTGCGGCCTTCCACCATCAGAATGGGAGCGCTGTAAATCAAGTGCCCGTATTCTTCATAGGCGGCAGGGAAGACAGTTGTATTTAAAAGCCCGGTCTCATCTTCCAGCGATAAGAAGACCACGGTCTTGCCAGATTTGGTGGGCGGTGTATGGGGACGAATCACCCAACCGGCCGCGCGCAATATCCGGGACGAATCATGTATGCTTTTAATCTTGGCATTGGTCAGCACGCCACGACCGGTTAGTTCACTCCGCCAGAACACCAGCGGATGGTAATCGGGGCTAAATCCGAGGATTTCCCACTCGTAACAGAGCTTCTCGTAGGGAGTGAAGTCGGCGACATCAGCGGGAATATGAAAATCATCCAAGGCCAGAGCCGGCGCGGTATCCCGCAAACTGAGACTTCCTAAGCTGTACAGCAAAGCGCGGCGATTGGCATGCAGACTATCCAACGCACCGCATAAAACCAAATGTTCGTGAATATCGCGTGGTAACTTGCAGCGCTGCAGAAAATCACCTGCCGAACTATATGGTCTCCCCACAATAATCCGTTCCATATCTACCTGACTGATCCCACCCACCTGTTTTAACGCCACCCGAATTGCACCATTCTCAATAGTGAAGTCAATCTGACTTTGATTGACATCCGGAGGCAAAACTTTGATTCCCCGGAGTCGTGCTTCATTGGTAATGGTTGCCGGAGGATAGAATCCCATGGGCTGATTATTCAACACTGCTGCATAGAACTCCGCCGGATGATGCTTCAGCAAATAGGCCGTGCGATAGCTGGTATCACCGAACGCGGCAGCATGAGCTTCGCAGAATCCGTAACCCGCATAACCCTGCAGCCACGAGAACACCTTCTCTGCAAGTTCCCGGTCCACACCGTTGGAAACAGCTTGTGCTACAAACGTCTCGCCAATTTCCTGCATCCGTTCAATAGCTCGATGATGAGAGATGGTGCGCCGTAGGGTATCGGCTTGACCGGGTGAGAATCCGGCCAGTTCAATCGCTATGGAAATGACCTGTTCCTGATACAGTACTACGCCATAGGTATGACCCAGGATCTTATCAATGACGGGATGTACGGGTGGAGCGATTTCCTGAGCATTCCTCCGCTTGACGAACGGTTCAACCATCTCGCCTTTCACCGGACCCGGACGAATCAACGCGACGCTGGCCACCACATCCTCGTATGTACTCGTTTTCAATCGTGGATGGAGCGACATCTGGGCCGGGCTCTCAATCTGAAAGGCTCCCGCGGTATTGCCTGACTGAATCAGTTCGAAAACGCTATCATCATTAACCGGAATCTGATCCAGATTGAAGTTTGCATCCTGCGATGATATTACATTCACAGAATCTTCCACGGCTCCCAGCATTCGCAGACTGAGCAGATCCAACTTTAGCAGATGCAGATCTTCCACACCGTCCTTATCGTATTGAATAACCTGCACACCCTTAGCCGCCATCTGCAAGGGCGAAATCTCCCAGATGGGATCACCAGTAATCACTACCCCACCCAGATGAGTGGAGATATGCCGGGGCAGATCGTCAATGGCTTCCACTAGATCGAACAGCAGCTTGAACTTCTGCCGTGGAATGTTCAGCGCGCGAAGTTCGGGACGCTTGTCAATGGCAACGCGCAGATTTCTCGCGGCGGTTGCCCAATGCGTACTTTTGGCGATTCTATCGATATCTTCGATAGTGAAGCCTAACGTTTTGGCAATATCCCGAATGGCACTGCGGGCGAGGAACCGGGCAAAGGTGCATACGGTGGCCACATGGCCCTTCCCGTACTTATTCGTCACGTATTCAGTAACGTTATCGCGATAGCGCGAATCGAAATCAATATCAATATCCGGCAGATTATTTCGCCTTTCGGGATTAATAAACCGCTCGAAGCGTAGGTTTCGTGCAAAGGAATCCACCTTGGTAATATCCAGACAGTACGCTACCACCGAATCGGCCGCGCTGCCCCGTCCCGCATGACGAATCTTTCTTAACCTTGCAAACTGCACTAGATCATGTACCACTAGAAAGTAGTCGGTAAAACCAAGATCGGTGATCACTGATAGTTCGTAATCGATGCGGGATTTTAAGGTTGGATTGATGGTATGATAACGGGTATTGGCACCACTATAAGCCAGATCATGAAGTTTCTGGGCGGAACTGGTACCGTTAGTACCAACGAATCGCGGAAGAAAGCGGGGCTCGAAGATATCGTAGGATTCGCAACGATTCGCGATTTCCACAGTATTCTGTATCGCTTCCGGAAGATCGGCAAACAGCCCGTTCATCGCTTCTGATGATTTCAGATAGAGTTCTGCGTTGACCTTGCGATCTTCATGAGGTTCATCCAGTGGAATTAAATGCCGAATGCAGGTCAACACATCCTGAATGTGCGATTGTTCGGGGCGGACATAGTGAACATCATTGGTTGCCACAATGGGCACATAAATTTCCTGGGCCAACTTGATCAACTGCCGATTTAGCTGATCCTGCAGCGGCTCCAGTGATCGCACGATTTCAATATAGAAATCTTCGCCGAATTGCTCGCGAAAAGCCTGGCACCACATGCGGGCTTCCTCATACCTCCTAGTAAGCATCATCCGAACTAGTGGACTATGATCATATCCCGACAGAACAATCAATCCCCGCCCGTTCTCTAAAAGCATGCTTTGTGAAAGCAGCGGCTTGCCGCGCTCTTGAGAAAGATGAGCATACGTGAGCATTCGACAAAGCATCGAATAGCCATCACGATTCTTAGCCAGAGCAACAACATTACCGGTATCCAGAGTCAGTTCGGCTCCAAAGATCGGTTTAATACCATGATTCCTGCAGAGCCGCATGAACTCCGGCGCGGCGCTGAGATTGTCGTGATCGGTGATCGCCAATGCCGTCTGTCCATCGGCAGTTGCACAGCGAACAAGTGCCTCTACATGAGAGGCACCGTCCAGATACGAAAATTCGCTGTTGACATGCAGGTGTGTGAACGCCTGCTTAGTGAACCGGTTTGGCATACCACACTTCATCCTGTTCACACTGGCATAATAGAAATAAGCCCAACGTTGTCAGCACTTCGTAGAATACACAGGGCACTTCACCAT
The DNA here is from genome assembly GCA_964444755.1 of uncultured Alphaproteobacteria bacterium. Classification (GTDB taxonomy): domain Bacteria; phylum Electryoneota; class RPQS01; order RPQS01; family RPQS01; genus JAHJDG01. Next base: position 4,231 of record CAYUIF010000004.1, read on the forward strand.
CCCACCAGCGGCCCATTTCCGACCATTGGCTGGTGACCTGTTCGATGCCGATACGCTTTCGCTTCCATGAAAAACTGATGGGAGAGTTATCCTGTATTCGAACCTGCACTTCACTCATCAGGGGAGGTGGAATCCGCGCCGCGCGTACACCATCTGGGCAAACCGGGGTGGTATCTGCTGCCGGTAATGTTCGGCGGTCCGCAGGCTCTGATATCCGAACTTCTGTTCGACCTGCGCGGTGATTCGTTCCAGTTGCGCGGTTTTCTGTGTATTGTTCAGCTGGCTTTGCCATAAATCACCTTGGGGATGCGGAGCCGGTAATAGATCCCGCAATTCCAGTTCAACATGCGTAAGCTCGGAATTACCATGCGACTCCCATAAATCAATCAAGAGCTTATAAATCACAGTTGACGAGTTGCCGGGCTTGGCTAGTTTCAGCTCTTGGGATATCTTCCCACTACGAATATGAAACTTCACACCAATGGCACTGCACTGCTGACTACTGTTCTGCAGAAGAACCGATGCCTTGTCAGCAATCGAGTACAATGTACGGGTGTTATCTTCTTCATTCCACCCATCCACGTCTTCAGATACTTCAAGAATCGGTGGCGGAAATAACGCCCGAACGGTTGCGTCACCTCGTCGTAGGAAGGGCTGCAACTGACTGGCTGACAATCCCAAATGCGTTTGCAGGAACAGCAATGGTGTGTCAACCAGACCGCCGACAGTCTTAATCCCCAGTCTCCACAACCGATCTATGGTATCTCCCGGGAATTGCAATTTCTTCAATGAACATTCAGCCAGATAGGCCGATTCTTCATCAGGAGTGACAAACCGATTGTCTCCACAAGCCACCTGCGCTATCCAGCGATCTTGCCCGCCACCCCATAACAATTCCAATCCATACTGAAACCGGAACCGCCAGGCGATCTCGTTCATCAGGTCCTCAGGGCTTTGGCGCTGTCTGATACACCCCGTCAAATCCACAAATCCTTCATGGAAATCGGTGGGCTCCACCAGAGGCGAAAGCCCTGCGAAAATACTCCAGACCGACCGGAATTCCTCTCGAAAATCATCCGGGTTAAAGACCTGAAAGATCAGATTTGGACATCGCTGCTTGGCCAGCCGCTTCGGTAGTGCGATGTGAACACTCCACTCCTGCGCTGTTTCCGACGCATCTATCACCAAGCCATCCCGTAGAATAGCCAGACAAGGATGCTCCGGATCAAGGGAGTATCTTGCCAGATAGAATCCTTTAATTCTAATAAATACAATAGATATCAAATTTCTTGATTGTAGTAATTGAACATGTGTTCAGCGATAATATAAGCTCTAGAACTGGCAGAGTCAAGATCTCTTTTTCGTGGGTTTACATATTCGAATGTCCATCTGTAAACTGACATTTTCATAGATGACAGTCTTTAAAAGACCGCATTTTTCTCTTGACGAAGTGCGTGCTGAATCACTAACTTAGATATCTACCGGCGGCTATGATTTGATTATACCTGTCAAGTATGAATTGAGTAGCCGACCAGAACCTGTTCTTCGTCTATATCCTTCGTAAATTGGCGAACGGTAATTTCCAGCATTCCTTCCCCCAATATTCATATCACCCACTACAATCGAAGCTCATGTCTATTACCCCAACGGCACTTAATTTGGAACAACTTCGCGAGCGAATCCGTTCGGATTCCGGCAAGATTACTGCTCAGATTATGGCCGCTGCAAAGGAAAACATAGGTAATGAAGCCCGGTTTCGAACACTATTCGCGAACATCATTGAGCCTTGGGCAAAGGCGCTTGATATTCAGCTTCTCATCTATGAAGAGCGAACGCTCGCAACGGGGCGGGCAGATGCCACATACAACAGACTGATCATCGAGTACGAAGCTCCTGGCCGGCTTCGGTCAGATATTAACCATAAGCCTACGGCACATGCAATACAGCAAGCGAGAGATTATGTAGACGGCGTGGTGCAGAAAGAACATCAAGAAGCGCATCGTCTCATCGGTGTAGCACTTGATGGCGTGTATTTCATCTATGTTCGCAAGGTTGACGGCCATTGGGTTGAACCGGAAGTGGAGCCAGTTAATGAGCAGTCTGTCGCTCGCTTCTTGCGCCTCCTTGTATCGCTAAATTCTGGCAAAGCACTCATCCCAGAGAATCTTGTAAAGGACTTCGGCGCTCATCAGGTTACGGCACAAAGCATTGCGAGTTCACTATACAAATCTCTCGACACGTCTCTCCAGATCACAACCCCGACCATTGTTCATAAACTGTTCGAACAATGGAAATTGTTCTTCGGTCAGGTCACCGGCTATGATGAGGTGTCCAATCGCCTCCGCGAGAAGAAAGAGATGCGCGAATTCGCACGAGGCATGGGACTGGACATAACGAAGTGCAGCCCCACTCATCTATTGTTCGCGGTCCATTCCTACTACGCGCTACTCATCAAGCTGATAGCCTACTATGCACTCTCGCGATTTGTGTCAGGCTTCGGCACTCGTTTTGGGTCTTTGTATCAATTGCCAGATGAGGAACTAAAGCAAGAACTCCAAGATCTTGAGAAAGGTGGTCTTTTTAGAAAGCTTGGGATCAGAAATTTTCTGGAGGGCGATTTTTTCAAATGGTATCTCACTTCTTGGGATAAGGACATTGCACACGCGGTTCGTCTATTGCTTGATCGCTTGAAGGACTATGACCCGGGGACGCTTGAAGTAAGCCCAGAGCAGGCACGCGACCTATTGAAGAAGCTCTATCATCATTTGATGCCAGCCGAGATTCGTCACGATCTTGGCGAATACTACACGCCAGACTGGCTCGCTGAATATGTACTCAATGAAGTGGGATACACCGGACAAATTGACAAACGACTGCTTGACCCTGCGTGCGGATCAGGGACGTTCTTAGTCCTTGCAATCAAACGTCTACGTGAACAGTGTTTTGTTAACGGTCTCAATGAGCAAGAGACGCTTGCGACAATTCTAAACAATATCGTTGGCATAGACTTGAATCCTCTTGCTGTTATCTCGGCACGAACGAATTACCTACTCGCGCTTGGAGATCTTCTTGAGCATCGCACATGTGATATTGACATACCAGTCTACCTTGCGGACTCGGTCTTAATCCCCACAGGTGGCGAACAACTCTTTACCAAAGACAGGTATGAGTTGAGCACTGTCGTGGGCACTTTCGAGATTCCGAGTTGCCTTACGCGGCACGAGCAAATCGACAACTTGGCAAATCTGATCGAGGAATGTGTTTACTCGGAGACCATGCCGCAGGCATTTCTGTCCCGGGCGAAGAAATCATTGGATGTTGATGAAGATATGTGGCTAGGGAAGAAGGGGGAAGGCGAGGCTACGGAGTCAATATTGAAGAAGCTCTATGAAGCGCTTCTGGAGCTTCACGAACAGGGACTCGACGGCATTTGGGCACGAATTCTACAAAATGCCTTCATGCCGTTGTTCATTGGAAAGTTCGACTTTGTCGCAGGAAATCCTCCTTGGGTTTTCTGGAACAATTTGCCAGCACAGCATCGAAACAAGATCAAAGATGTGATGACCAATCGCTACCATCTAATCCGCTCGTCAGCTTCAACGATGAAACAGCTCGGGCAGGCAGGAAAGGATATTAGCGCGCTATTTGTTTACGTGGCGGTTGACAAGTATCTGAATGAGAGCGGTAAGTTGGGATTCGTGATTACGCAAACCCTCTTTCAGTCAACGGCCTCAAACGAATTCCGACAGTTCCGGATTTCGGAGGGTCCTCCATTCAATGTTCGACGCGTTGATGACATGGTAGTTGTCCAACCCTTCAGTATAGCCACTAACAAAACCGCATGTATATTCGCGACAAAAGGTCCGGAAACGACATATCCGTTACCATATTATATCTGGAGGCATACGGGACCTTTTGACAGGGACGACGCCACGCTTGAAGAGGTGTTATCGAACGTACAAATTGAAACAATGGAAGCGGTTCCTTCAACATCATACACGAGTTTTTGGGTGGTCAGGCCAGCCGGAGCATCTTCAGGCCAGTCCTGCGTCCCACAGAAGGTACTTGATGTTAGGCTTGGAATAGAAACCAAACTGGAAAGCGTGTTCAGCGTTCAAATAGTCAAGCAATATTCCGATAAACGCGTCCTGGTCAGAAACGTGCTTCATCGAGCCAAGAAGCCTGTGCAACAAGTTTCCGCACCACTTGAACTATCACTGCTACATCCGTTCGTATCTGGCGACACCGTTTCAAGATGGTGTGCTCAACCTGCTGGTGTTTACATTGTTCCCCACACGGAATCGACTGGCATGTTGCCGATGGACGAATTTACGATGCAGACTTGTTACCCCGAGACGTACAAATACTTGCATTCGTTCAAGCAACAGCTTGAGCAACGGTCTCTGCATCTTCGATGGGGAAAGACTGATCGCCCGTTCTACTCGCTCTATGATATCGGAACTTACACCTTTGCACCATGGAAAATCGTCTGGAAGCGCTCAACCAAGACGTTTGAGGCTTGCGTGCTCACTTCTTTGCCGTTGACAGACTCAGTTGGCGCATTAGCTGTACCAAATGGTAACTTGATGATGATTCCCTTTACTGAGGAAAGAGAAGCCCATTATGTGTGCGCCGTTTTGAATTCCTGTATAGCGCGTGCTGAGATCAACGCCTCGATATGTACAAAAGCTCACAAGAGCATCATCGACGTAGTTCATATCCCATGCTATAATTCAGCGAATGAGCTGCACGAGGCTCTTGCTCAGGCCAGCTTGGATGCGCATGCGGCTTGCGTGTCCTCCCAGATTGACAACATTGAAACACTTGAAGACGTCGTCGATCACCATACGGCAGAACTAATTGGCGTTACGGGTCAGCAATTGCAGGCCTATCGGGATCGCTTGCCACAACATCGCATTCGAAAGATTGCACGCCCGAGAGGTACGAAGTGAATCCATTCAGTAATCTGCATCCTGCTCTTGCGGCACTTGCTGCTGGCCCGGCGATTCTTCCTGCGACAGGTCAGGCGCAAGAGTATTTGCAACGCTTTGATATAGATGAATACTATGACCGGATTCGCACCGAGGACGATACGCGTATCAGTGTTATCATGGAGCAGCCTGGGAACGCACTTTATGTCAACACGCCACCACTTCCACGAAACGAAGAGCATGTCTTCCGTTACTTCGTAGACGGATCTGTGAAGACGTTTTTTCTGGGCACGGCTATAGAACATGACCGCAGCACACCTATCGTACTTGCGCAACTAGGCGCCGCAGCAGTGAATAGACGTGATACAGGTGAAGTCCACGTCTCACCCCAACATTATGCACGCAAGGTCGCTATTTTATTGGCGCGAACACAAATCTCGGAAGCTGTTTGGCGAAATGTAGAAGAGACGCTTGCAGTAACAAGAACTGCGATACCCCTCGAGCTCGTGGACACCGAGCGCCAAGATCCTAATAATGCGAGTCGATCCTTTGGAACGAATAAGGAACCACGTTCCCGTGCAGCGCACAAGGCCAATTGGGAAATGCGGCTTCTCGAGCGGGAAGTACTTCGGACACTTCTGGCCGAGCATGATCGAACAGGAGCATGGATTGCTATTGACGGAGGCCTGGGAAAGGAATTCCAGGATGCCTTTTTTGATCGCGGATTCGTTGGTGTAATCAAGAATTTCAGCAAGGACCAGTCGTTTGATCTAAACTCGCGGGGGCGTAGGGTCACGCTGAGTCTTTATGAACTTCTCGCTAATTTGCAGGTGAACCAAAGAACGGCTGCCTTTGCGCGAGGTGAGGGCCATGTTGTCTTCTGGTACATCAGGATACGTGAACAACGGCAGCTCGAGTATCCGCTGATGGGTGTATTGAAGATCGAGCTGCCCAATCCCCGTCGTGCGATAATTTCCTCTGACATTATCAGTCGATTGTCGCGTGCGCTTGTTGCTGAACGAACCGTGTCACCGCACGGAGCGGATCAACGGTGGCATGCGCATCTCTATCCAATCTTCCTGGCTGAGCAAGTAATCAAGAGTGGTTTCTACTCAGATGAAGTACTTCGCGCAGGAATCAAGTGGCCACGGCTAAACAGAGTAGCTTAGCTCAAACAAAAATTGTAGAGACGAAACCATGACTCCTGAGGACAATCCTGTAAACGCGGCACCGGATCAACCAGCGCATCCACCAGCCCCGGATCAGCAAGCCCCAAATCGCGATGACGTAATTGGTCGTGCGACGGCCACCGAAAGAGCGCCTAATTCGTCTGAGCAGTTCGGATTCTGGTTGCGCCCTGGACTAATGGTCAATCCATTTGACATTGTGAGTGCTGAACAGGACTTGGACCAAAGCACGACCTTTGGTTTGGTTACCAATATCCGGCATACGACGGACGCACCTAGCCACTTGTCGAATTTCATTGCAAACGACTTCGGCGAATTAGTGGATGCCCCAAATACTCCACGTCAAGGTACAAATGTGGCCGAGGTGTCTGTCCTCTCTAACACCAGCGGGACGTACATGCCAGTGCAAAACGAGGCGCTGGTTCGATTTGCCGATGAAAACGGGATACACGTAAGCCTAGGAATAGACGCAATGCGGCAGAAGGAACAGATCCGCCGAGAGCCAATTTGCGTGCCTGCCGGTCTAATAGAAATGAGCAACGGAACAGAAGCTATAGCGTACCTTGATTCTGAATACGTGTTGGGACCGGAAGGTGCTCATGTGAACATCTCGGGGATTTCCGGACTAGCGACGAAGACAAGCTATATCATGTTCTTACTGCAGTCTATTTTGCAGACTATGGATAGAGAGATAGAGGGTGGTAATGAAGACGGAGTACGATCACAGGACGTAGCTGTGGTCTTGATAAACGTGAAGTATAATGATCTATTGGCAATTGATCAGGCGCCAGACGAGGAACTGCCCGTTGCACAACGAGAGCTTTGGACAAGGCTGGGTCTCCAACCTCGTCCTTTCAATAATGTGACGTACTTGCTTCCCGCTGGGCGAGACAGCCAACGGGATCCAGCACGGGCGAACTGTTATCCTCCGGCGCCCGACCTACTACTGACGCGCATTTTTGCCTATGAGCTACGAGATTGCGTGGACAAACTTGACGCAATGTTGTCGGACATTCCGGACGAGTATGGGGTTCTTGACGCGATCATTGGAATCGTGCGGGAAGCAATTGAGGAAAATGCAAGAGGTTGGGAAAATGTTCGGACATGGGATGATTTGCTCAATCGAAGTCCCATGGCCCAATGGGCGAACGATGGCCGTGGTGCGCCAGGAGCAATTCAACCGCGCTCAATCCACAGGTTCTTCCGCTACGTCAGGAAAGCGGTTCGCCACCGCACGACGGGAATGTTCGTCGACCAACGCCACCAGAACTGGACAACAATCCGGTCAGAAATGTCCAGAATTGAAGGCGGACATACTTATGTCGTTGATATAGCGAAGCTGCATGACAACGAGCAAATGCTGGTTTTCGGTGACGTGGTAAGAACAATCTATCAGCTGTTTTCGGGCGCAGGTGAAGAAGGTGTAGATCTGGGACCTTTTGACAATCGCGATTATCAACCGCCGCGCAAGGTCATTATCTTCGTTGATGAATTGAACAAGTATGCGCCGTCCGAACGAGGCAAGAAATCACCTATTCTTGATGACCTACTCGAGATCAGTGAGCGAGGTAGATCCTTAGGAGTGGTATTATTATCGGCCCAACAATTTGCCAGTGCTGTGCACGAACGAATAATCGGAAACGCTTCCACAAAGGTATTTGGACGTACGGCCCCCACTGAATTGGCGCAGTCAAACTACCGCTCTCTTAAGGATGATGTCAAGATGCACTTGACCCGTCTCGATAAGGGCGACTTAGTAGTCACCCATCCGATCTATCGGCAACCCATAAAAGTGAAGTTTCCTCGCCCGGCATATAGGCAACACAGGTGATGCGCCACCGCTTCGAGGATCACACAGAGTGGGCTTCCTGGGTTACACCAAGGCACCTGCATGAGCATCCGGTACACCGCTGGTATGTATTCCCGCATAGCTTTTCCGACCAACTTGTTGCATCGCTTGCTTACGAGTGGAAGCTGAAACATCGGGATAGGATCGTTGACCCTTTCGTAGGGTCAGGTACTACCGTCAGGGCGGCGCAAGAACTGGGCATTAGCTCCACGGGTTTCGACTTGTCTCCACTTGCTATCTTCGCCACCAGAGTAAAGACAGCTGATTACGATATGCCCAGCCTAAAGACAGCATATGGAAAAGTAAAGCGGTGTCTACGAGTATATGAACCTGGACATGAGGCCGCACAGTACTCGGAACTCGTGGTTCGCGCAATGGCTGGTAAGCGTTTAGCGACCTTTCATTCAATTAAGAACTGCATAACTGACAGGCTACAAGACATACCCACGAGAGAATTTTTCTATCTTGCACTAATTTCAATAATTCCGGACTTTAGCAGTGCTAGAGCCACAGGCGGCTGGCTTAGTTGGGTAAGGCCTCGTCGTGCGACTTCCTCAATTCCGAGCGCTTTTAAGCAACGCGTCGAACTGATGCTCGAGGACATATCACCTCATAGAGATGCAAGAAGTGCGAAATGGGAAGCGAAAGTATCGGATGCACGTAAGCTGCCCATGCGTAAGGAGTCATGTTCTGCTGTCATTACTTCGCCGCCATACCCTAACAGGCATGATTACACAAGAGTATTCGGCGTAGAATTGATGTTCGGATTTATGAACTGGGAGAAGACACGCGAACTTCGATACCAGTCCTTTCATTCACATCCCGAATCGAAACCGTCACGCCCATCTATTTCCGGGTATAGAGAACCACAATATATAACTCATGCATGCAAGGCGATTCACACCTCGTCCATCGACGACAGAATTCCTTTAATGTTGCATGGATATTTTTGTGATCTTTACCTGAGCCTTCGAGAGATATCCCGCGTGCTACGACCAGGCGGCCATGCGGCAATTGTCGTAGGAAACGCCCAATACGGCGGTGCACCTATCGAAGTAGACCGGGCCACAGCAGACATTGCACTTCAATGCGGAATGAGTTGTGATTCGATTCGAATAGCTCGTCTTCGTGGTAACAGCGCCCAGCAAATGCGTGTATTTGGTCGGATAGCGTCGCGCGAAAGCGTGGTCATGTTGCGAAAGGCATAAAGGCGAGCAAACCTTGGATTACCGTTTTCTGACGTTTATGAATGCCCAAAGCAATGAAACGAGGTCCGAGGTATTCCCATTTATTATCTACAATTGGAGCATTTATGCCCAGACGCACCGCCGTTAGGGAAGTTGAACGAAAGATACACTTCTTCCGTGTTGTCGGGGGCTATGATAATGCTGGCCAGCCACAGGAGATTGATCTTGCTCCATCGCTCGGTCATGTAGATACACTACCATTTACAGAACAAGGGCGTTACTATGTAGATACAGATGCGAGTATCATTTGTTGTTGGATAAGCAGGCTCAGACAACCCTATCGTTTTCATCTTGGCCTCATACGTCGGAGTGATTTGCCTCTGGTTGAGGAAGGGGGGAGACTTACTGCTCTGAATATTAACCCGAATGCAGGCTTGGCTGAGCAAACACATATGGTTCTATTCCACGATGGCATAATGGGTGCTGAATACAATTTTTACGGACCGAGACCTTCGCGCCTATGCACCTATTTGCCTGCGAAAGGAAATGGCCTGTGTCCTAATCTCGAATTGCAGGAGTTGATTCGACCGGACGTGATGGCGCAACTCACAAACTTGAGGGATGTGCGTATGCTGAACCTCCGTATTCACAGATCCTTCATCAATCTAATAGCAAGAGTAAACAGATCTCTAGCAGACGCTTTCCGGACAGCCGCAGATGTTGCGAACGCCGAGGAGGTTGAAATAATCCTGCGGGCGCGGCGAGGTCACCAGAACACACTCACACAGCGAGTTCTGGATATCGCTGCCAGCATTGCACGAATACCTCAACTTAACGAACAAGCCAAGAAGTTCATCATCAAAGGTTATGACCAACAGACGGGTCGGGTAGAAACGCTCGATATTCTTAACGACCTTCTCATTTCAAAGAAGTCTATCCTACGCCAAGATCGTCGCACACGTGCTCTGGATTCCCAGGCTGCATTCAGAGCCATTGAAGAAGCATACGACGAGCTTCGTCCTCAATTGATTGAAGCAGCGGGTATTACAAGATGACAAGACTCCGCACTTTTTGGGAAGCCAATTTTCTGCTTTTAGAACTTCTACTGGCAATCGCTGTAGGCGTTATATTTTATATATGGGATAGATACTTGGGTGGGGCGCTCGATATTGATATGCTTTTGGATGGAAATAGAAGCGCACTATACGCGACGCTGGCTTCCATCTTCGGCGCACTGCTTGGTTTTGTTGTGACAACAGTATCGATAATAATGACGAGTGCGTCCGACAACCGGCTTTCGTTAGTTCGACGTAGTCAGCATTATTTGACACTCTGGAAGGCGTTCACATCAGCTATTCGTGTGCTGGCTGTTGCCACGATAGTCGCCATTTCAGCACTTCTCTTGGATAGAGACAAGTCACCCATACACATTATAACAGACCTCGTAGCTTTTTCAGCTTTCTTCGCGGCACTTAGGCTGATGCGTTGTGTATGGATATTGGAACGCATCGTAGGACTGATTTCTAAGGCATGAAGGTTAGGGATAACCGGACCTTGCATGATGCTAAGACTAGCCTATGTCGGAGATATACTTTGAATGAGTGTTACTTCAATCCATTCAGTCCGTGTTAATGATCTTAGCTACCACTTACTTCCGGTATTGTTTGAGAGTCTTTCACTATTGTGATCAGGATGTGTGTAATCACCATATATGCCTATGAATCGACGCCGTTGTTCCATCTCGGGATTACCAAATGTGATAAATTGCGAGTTTATCTTCTTCTCGAGGCATGTTAAAGTGATTTAGTCTTACACCTTACTAAAGACAGAATCCCGATGAAAGGATTTCCGATGATAGTCCGGCAACTGATCCACTTCCGAATGGTCCCGAGCAACGAATCATCAATATACTACACCTTAACATAATTTGGGCGTCCATATTACCAAACTTCGAGCCTTACAACCCTTCTCGGTTCCACTTACCATTTCCATAAGCGGTATGTTTCACCGAGGCCGTGCCGGAGACCATACGCGAGATGGTAACTAGGCAACGATACTCGGGTTATCGAATCATCGTTCACAAGTATTGGCTGTTCGATCGCGGTGGCGGTCCAGTAAGGTACGTTAACAACGAATTGTTCAAAGGAATGACTTACGACCCACGAACGACTCATCCGAATTTAGTCTTTGACCATGATCTCCATTTTCTCCTGATGCCGCTCGCTCCACGTTGGTACGCTGATGTCAGGTTACATAATGATGGAGAGAATGAATGATCACACGAAAGAGAGTGGCGAGTCAGCAATGACTTTTAGTTACTATATAAGCCAAATAGCTTACCTGACTATAGGGTACTGGTACCAGATATCCACGCAAAAAGACACATTTTGAAGCAACACATTAACAACATTGCTGAAGCCAATGTTGTTACGCTAGAAGAGTTAGAGAAGTACCCACCGCACGAGTGACTTGACTAGCCTGCATTTGGGATGTACACGATTGTGGTCATGTGCCGAGTTTAGTCCGAAGGACACAGTGCCGACCAAGCCTTATCTTGAATTTGTTGTAGGCGAGAGGAACTTTTCAGCAACGTCAGTTCAAGGGAAATAACATGCCTGCTGCGAAAACAGAGTGGGAAAAGAACCTGTGGAAAATGTACGAAGATGCAGTGCATCGACTGCTCAGTTCTATCCCAGGTGCAGTTGTAGAGAAACACCCGATTATCAATGGAAGAAACTTCGACTTCTCCGTGACCGCTGAAATTGCAATTCCATTCTCGAAATACTTTGAAGCACGCTTGCCGATTACCTTTGGGGGGGATTGCAAGCTGCATAGCAAGCCAATTGGCTTGATAACAATAGACGCTTTCAGGGGTATGCTAGAAGATGCAGGACTTCAGAACGGAATTCTCGTATCTGATAAAAAATTTGGAAAGGGCGCTCTACGACGAGCCGCAAAATCAGGAATAATTCCTCTTCGCCTACCCTGGGACATGGTTGCACTAACCAAACATATTGGTGATACTGATGACCTATGTGACGATTGCCCTGCAGCAGATGAAGATTCTATGCCCGGAATGATCTACTGGCAGTTTGAAAACAGTCCATCAGATGGTTCAGGATTCATGTCTGGACAGTGTAACAAATGTGGAATTTACTTCATCTTCTGTTTTGACTGTGGCGCTAAGACTGGTTTCTTAGAAGGAGACTACGACAATGGCATCGAGTGCAATGGGGGATGTGGTCGAATCATTGTTGCAACTGATTCTGGCCGAGATACTGTGGATGTCTCGTTCGAATCCTATGATTCTCTGGAAACATCCGTTATGCGCGAATCTTTCGGTAAGGCTCACGGCTTGTCGGACTCGGCCATACAGAGTTTGATAGGAGCTTCAAAGTGGCAATACTGGACTGTTGGCGATCCCCTTATTGGCCTCTATGAGCGGGGTCTTATCAAGCGATTGTCACATGGTGTAAAGCTGACTTCTGAAGGTACCGAAGTCACAAAGGACATCATTCTGAAAGCGCGTGGCTCGAGCTATGGATGGTAATAACTAGTTGGGTGAAGGACAACCTTTCAAAGGGCACAGACGAGGAAAAAGATTGTCGGACGGGAGATCTTTAGAACGCTACCTATCCTAATCCATTTCTAGTGTTACAGCTATTTACGTTTGCGTTCGGATCCATCTGATTTCATCAAGTAACCATCTTCTAGCCTCACTGATTAGAACCTCTTTTAAAACCACATAATGTCTTCCATCGTCAACTCGAGTACATAGGGTTTATAGATGCTATCCTGTGTAGGGGATTACCTAGTTGAAAAGGAGATTTTCGGGGACGCTAACTCTATACTTTGTACCGCTTGCACCTGTCCTGTTTTTGTCCTGTTTTCGGTTGGTCTTGGTTGCTAAAATCTGGACTTAGATACACATTTAAAGAAAGCCCCGAAGGGGGCTTTTCTTTTGTTAATAAACAGGATACGGGTCGATATCTGAAAGTAGAACGGATTTTCGATTCCCGCTGTCTCCACAAGAATGCCCTTGTTAAGCATAGACTTAGCAAGGGCGTTTTGCCAATGGGCATCAACCAGCAACAAATTATACAGGACAAAAACAGGACACTGCAAATGAACGGGTAGCTCCACCCATTCGCAAGTTCAATAGAAGCTGATCTTACAAAGCAGCATTGAACGATAGAACGCGGGAAAACATCCCGCGTTTTTTATGTCGTCGAACAAGATTGCCAAAGCAAATGGACGCCCGAATACAGATTCAATAATTTGTAGGCCACGAGTTTTTTTAGTGTTACGAAGAGTGTGACGTTATTGAGGTGTCGACCCTGCGCCACAAAGATCCCCGAACACCTATCTGATTTCTGCCAATACCTTCTATTCAAACGCAACATTGCATCCTATTCAGAATGGAAATCAAGCATCTCTTCAATACTCCGCACCACGATAGAACTATTAGTACCCTCAGGCTGACATAAGATATGAATTAACAATTACAAAGATTTCATAGCAGGGCAGTTAATGCATGAGTTGCCACTCTCAGGAGACCACTACTCAACGACAATAAGAGCGATTGGTGCTAGCTTTGGGCTTGGCAATTATCGCAATCATTGATATTGGCAAATTGTTTGCAGGTTTTTCAGGTGGAGAAATTACATAATCGAAAGTGATTTATTCACTATAGATAGAAAATTATATAGCCCTTTTTAACCATAGTCCCGTTTGTTGTGATCGAGCCACGAATAGAAGTTCATTCGTCGTTTGTTGAAATTCGGCTAATTTTCTGGATACATAGCACGGACAATCCAATGTACGATCCACACAACCGAACTGTCCTTATTGTCAACCGCAATCCGCTATTGGGGCGAGCTCTTTCAAGCAACCTCGCTACCCTACGATATGAGTCATTTAATGCGCAGAATAATGTTGAAGCCTCGGCCATTGTCCTCAACTTCAAAGTGAAGGCAATAATCTACAATTTATCGGAGGATATTCAGGGATTCGTATCATATTGCGAATCAGTAGCGCGGTCTGATTGTGATCAGATACCGGTCATTGTTATAGCCGAACATGTCGATCGGGAAATGGTACTAATGCTTCAAAAATACAGAGTCCGCGAGTTGTTAACCAGACCCTTTACGGTTGAGAGACTGGGACAAGCTCTGGAACGTCAAATAAATGGAGACCGCTTAGAAAATAATAAACGTCATGGACACATTCTGGTCGTGGAAGATTTTACGATAACTGCTAAAAGCATAGAGACATTGTTAATGAGTCATGGATACCCGGTTGTATTGGCAAGATCGGCTGAACAAGCCTATGATTTGTTACTGCGAACTCGACCAGAGATCGTGTTATTGGACATTGGTCTCCCGGGTATGAACGGTCTGGAATTTGTAAAACTGCTTCGCGATAAACAGATGGATATTCCATTTGCAGTAATATCTGGATCGAACGATCCCGACGTTTGGTCACAGGTGCGCAAACATGGATCACTTCAAAATTTTCCCAAACCGGTTGATCATACTAAGCTGATTGGTTTTCTGCGAGGTTTTCTCACACGTGAAGGAATCGACTCACCAAGTGAACGTCCGCAGTGTGATTACCAGATATTAGTGGCAATGGGAGACGAACGAGCCGGACAAGTCCTATGTGATGCATTGCATGCAAACAGAATCACCTATAAACTGGCCAATGACGGCTATCAGGCGTTAGCTGAGCTTGCCCTGCAACCGAAGATCGCGGTATTAGACGTTGTATTACGTGGTCTGGATGGAGTCGAGTTGATACGCCGAATGCGAAATCAACATCCGAATGGATGGTTAACACACATCATTTTGCTTGTTGAAGAGATTGATGATAGTGTACGACAGGAAGTGCTTGAAATGGGCGCCCAGGATGCCTTGGGAAAACCGATTCAAATTAATTCCTTCATTGCAAAGGTCAATGCGCTTATTGGTGGGGAAGCACTCATAACGGTGGAAGAGTACGTGCAAACGTTTTCCGATTCTATTCGTCGCATGCCTTCACCGAATTCTAAGCATTTCTTCGCAGAAGCACGAAGAATAGGCCATGACCTCCTAGGATCAGGAGTGATGTTTAGTGACGATTTGTCGAAATTAGGTAAGCAGTTGGAAATATTAGCCATACAAAATGATCAGAATGGTGTAGTAACACACATCGAAAAAATATCAACAGCTTTAAGTCAATTAGTGCGCAAATCGGCTTCCTCTGTCCGTTAAAATTGAATGATTCAGCGTCGAGCGATCTCACCTGATATAATTACGCTTCTGCGTTTCATCTATCCGGTGGTACTTATTGAGACAACTCGGGCAAAGATCATGACTCACCATCACATCATCATGTTCGTTTAGGTAGTCTTCAATTCGCTGCCAACTCTGTTCATCGGTTTTTATGCTGTGGCAGTGCATACAAATCGGTAAGATCTCTTGAAGAGTACGAATGTGCTCTTTTGCATTTTCAAGCTGCTTCACCCTATTTGCCAATTCCGTGGCTGAATTAAGAGTTCTTTGTGCCACATGAATCCGCGCTTGCAGCACATCGTAGTCAAAGGGTTTAGCCATAAAATCGTCTATGCCGGCGGCAAATCCCTCCAGCATGTCTGTTCTGGTATCCCTTATTGTCAGCAATATGATGTAAATCAGAGGTCGAATTCGCAATGATTGGATCTTTTTGCTTAACTCCAGCCCATTCATTTTCGGCATCATCCAGTCGAGGATAACTATCCGGGGGACACTCTCTTCAAGCATGATTGACCACGCTTCTTCTCCATCACTCGCTGTTCGGACACTATGGCCCAATCGCTGCAGAATGTGATGCAGCGTGGATCGCGTTGTGATTTCGTCATCTGCTACTAAGATGTCCATTTTGGGCTTTCTTTATGTTTGAGTTGATTTTGCAGTTTCACAAACTCTTGCTCAAGAGATGTAAAGCAAGACTCATATTCGTTGGTAGTTGCATGCTCGAATGTCTGCGCGGTGTGAAAGAGAGCCATTGCACCGACGTTTCCGGATGCTCCTTTTATCGTGTGTGCAATTTGACGAATCAAAACCGCATTTTGATCTTCAATCGCCTGTTGCAATTCGCGGATTCTCATGGGAACATCTGCAATAAATTCGTTCATGATTTCTTTGGCATCATTTTCGTCCCCCCCCAGGCGATCCACTAAGGCTTGAAAATCAAGTATGGTTATGTCACCCTCTGCTGCAGGCGCAGAAGGCATCGTTTCCGGAATACCCTGTGCCCAGCGATTTAGCAATTCCGTTAATTCGGCGGGGTCAATCGGTTTTGCGATATAATCGCTCATACCGGCTGCAATGCACTTCTCCCGATCCCCAGCCATTGCATTGGCAGTCATTGCAATGATCGGGATATCGTGATTGAGAACAGGAGTTGTGGAATTGCGAATTCTTTGTGTAGCCTCATAACCGTCCATCTCCGGCATTAGACAGTCCATCAGCACAAGATCGTAAGAAGTATGCTCAAGGGATTGTATCGCTTCAACTCCGTTTGAAACAACGTCAATATTATGCCCCATTCGGCTGATCAGCTTTGTTGCAACCTTTTGGTTAATGAGATTATCTTCGGCTAACAAGATCCGGAGGGTTCGATGATCATTCACTGGTTGTTCTCCTGTTTGATCTTCCGAAACGGTCTGTTGATGACCCTCAGCATTTCTGTTGGCACACGTCACTATGGAGTTCAAAAATGCTTGTCTTTTCAGCGGCTTCTGAATAAAGGCTATCGGTCCGGCATAGGTACCGATATTACTATTAATTGACTCGCCAATGGCTTTCATTAGGATCACGCGCAAATGCACGCTTCGATCGGTGGCCGCAAGATATTCCAATATGTTCTGCGATTGGGTTGCAGGATGGCATTGATCGATCAACAACAAGTGATAGGGATCGTGCGCAAGATGTGACAATTCCACTGCCGTTATCGTTGATGTGCTATCATACGCGAATTCATACCTGCAGCCTGTATCTCGAAGAAAGTTGTCAATGATTTGTCTTGTCAACTCGTGACTTTCAGCAATCAGTACGTTCAGTTCGCTTAGATCAATTAGTTCTGAATTATCAGGGTTGGCATCGCCCGGTATTGCAAGCGTCGCAGTAAACCAGAATGTCGATCCCCTGCCTTCTACACTCGTCAGACCAATCTCACCATTCATTAATTCCGTTAGCTGTTTCGAAATCGCCAGTCCTAATCCCGTACCCCCATATCTTCTGGTCGTTGAGGCATCAAGCTGCGTAAAAGACTTGAAGAGCAGATCACGTTTGCTCACCGGAATCCCTATGCCGGTATCATGGACTTCCCATCTAACTATTGCATGATTATCCCGCATCGAATCAACGCTGACGCGGATACTCACTTCACCGTCATCGGTGAACTTGATGGCATTACCGGCAAGATTGATAATGATCTGTCGGAGACGTCCCGGATCTCCAATTAACCTGTCAGGCACGCGAGGATCAACGTAGCATGAATAATAGAGTCCTTTTGGGAAGGCTTTTATCGCGAGCAATTCTGACATCTCTTCCATGATAGCGCGCAAGTTAAAGTCGGTATTATCAATGACGACCTTTTTCGCTTCGATTTTTGAATAGTCCAAGATGTCATTAATGATTTCCAACAGGGCGTCAGCGCTATAACGTACCGTGTCCAAATATTCACGCTGCGCATGGGATAAATCGGTATCGGCGAGAAGTCCTGCCATTCCAATGATACCGTTCATCGGTGTCCTGATTTCATGACTCATCATGGCCAGAAACTGGCTTTTGGCAAGATTCGCGGATTGGGCTTGAAGCGCCCAAATGTTTGCATGCTCGATCGCCCGCTCCATTTCTTCATTAATCTCCAGCAATTCATCATGCGACTTCTTCATTTGCAATTCATGCTGCTTATGCTCGCTAATGTCATAACTCACACCAACCATGCGCTGCGCCTTGCCGTGCGAATCTCGCAGGATTCTGCTTTTAATTGCGACGTACGAGTCCTCACAATCGTCGCATGGAATCCGCAACTCAGCGCTGAATTCGGAATGATTGTCAATTGCTTGGGTAACTGCGGTGCGGATAGAATCACGATCGGCGGGATGAATTCTGTATATAAAATCATCAATGGTTCCGACGTTGATGCCCTTTTGCAACCCATGAAGTTCGGCCGTCCTTTCATCCCAGCTAATTTTATTTTCCACTATTTGCCAATCCCATATTCCCATGTATGCCGCGTCCTTGGCCAAAGTGATTCGTTCATTCATGAGATGAAGCGCTTCTTGTGCACGCCGCTGTTCGGAGACATCGATAAATATTTCCAGCAGTTTATCCTGGTCATACAATGATATCTTCCGCACTGATTTAATGACCGGGATCTGTTTGCCGCCTTTCTGAATAATCACCTTCTCCACATTATCAATAGATTTATTGCAATCCAGAACGGGACAAGAATGCTCTAAAGCGTCACATAACAGTCCGTGGCAACTATGGCCTACAAGCTTGTCATGCGGAATTCCGAAAATGTTTGCAGCGGTATTATTCACCATGTCGATTTTATGGCTCTTGCTATCGATGATCGCAATACCTGCCGGTAGCTGTTCGATGAGTGTATGAAAGTAATGTTCGCTTGAAATCAGCAAAGCTTCAGCCCGCTTTCGATCCGTAATATCGATGTGTATGCCGGTCATCTGCTGAGGTTTACCGTCTGATGTCCACTCAATAACCTGGCCAATATCATCTACCCATACCCATGAACCATTTTTATGTCGCATTCTGCATTCACATTCATAGTAACTCGATTGACCGTCGAAGTGAATTTGCAGCAACTCGTTGGATTTCAACAAGTCATCCGGATGGGCCAGAGATAGCCAAGTCTGAATAGTAATTGGCATCAGTTCGTCAAGCGTATACCCTAGAATTTCAGCCCACCGCAAATTAGTAGTCAATTCACCGGTGACAACATTCCAGTTCCAGGTTCCGATACGAGTAGCTTTAATGATATGTGACAGTTGGAGGCGTTGATTTGCGATAAGCTCTTCTCGTAAAAGCCGATCAGTATCGTCGTGAATGATCAAATGAAATACGTTTCGCTTCCCGTAGAGAACGTCACTGCGAAATACTTCTACGTAGCGTTCAATGCCATTGGCTGTCCGATGAATCGATCGTTTGAATTGACTGTGACTCGTATCTGCGGCAGCGGATGCGCCGCTGATATTATCAAACTCCGAGACACATATATCATTATAGTTCATCTGCAATAGTTGTGATTTCGGATAGCCATAAAACGCTATGGCTGCCGAGTTGACTTCAATGATATCAAGACTACTTCTATCAACGATTAGCATGATCATTGAATTGTCATCAAACTGACGGCGGTAGGATTCCATGCTTCGTTGTAGATCATTCGTGCGTGCGACAACTAAGGTCTCCAGCTTGGTCTGGCGATTTCTACTGTATCCGACCAATCCTGCGAGAACACAAGTGATGATGATTATCGCAACCGACGTCTGTCTCGCAGCCCGTGCCGGATGCGCCTCAATGAACTGCGAACTCGGATGGATAATAACCGCATATGTATTTCCGCATATGTATAACGGTGCCACTGTTAAGAATGACGAATTTGATGATGTATTCAGTACATGGTTGGACCATGGGAGTGCTCTGCCATGAGAGGTTGATGTGATGGAAAGCGGTTCACATTCGTTTTGCAACTGATATATGTCAATCCTTAAGGGTGAGGTTGACGAATCCATTGCACCGCTGATTCGCTCCAAGACGGCATCCAGTTTGAGCACAGCCAAAGCGTAGCCCCTAAGAGATGACGTATCGCCATAACAACGATAAATCGGTCGATAGATAATCGCCCCGGTATTGGGGGTTGAATCCTGAACCAAGGTAATGGGTGCTGCAACCGTTGGCAAACCTGTTCGTTTCGCATTCACCAGCGCCTCTTGCCGGATTTTCTCTGATCCAAGATCAAAACCGGCAGCTTGCTCATTCCCTTTCATTGGTTCAACGTAAAAAACCGGATAATAGGTATCTCTCCCGTGAACTGGAGTCCGGCGGTTTAGGCTATCTTTCTGCCAAACGAGATATTCATCTAAGCCATCACGCCGCGCAACGGCGACTGTTGAGTCTAATTGTAAAGCCGGAACAGCCGGAATCCACTCCCAAGCTTGTACTGCCCCATCACATGTAAGGTAATCCGTAAAAGCATGAAACTCATTCCGGTTGATACTATCGGAACTCATGAAGAAATGCGCTAGTCCTTCTAATTCGAAATAGCAAATGTTGGAGATCGTATTTACAAGTGCATTTGAATAAGTTCCGGATAACTGTAAAAAGGCGAACTTGCGTGATGCTGATTCGGATTCGTGAGCTAAGCTGGCTCCGACTATTGCCAACATTAAGCCAAAGGCGAAGGTGAAGGCAATCTCGACATGCTGCAACCAAGCATATTGACTGCGGTCTGCCTGAGCACGAAGGAAGATCAGGTTACTTGCGGCAAAGATCATAAGCAACAATATGGCTGGAATCAACATGCTTAGAAGCCGTGCGCGGTTGATTGCAACCTGCCATGATTGTGCCTCAATATCCATTCCCACAACTAAGACAATTCGTTGATCTTTTGGATCAATAACAGGAACAAATGCACTGACAAATGTCCCGTATTCATCGGAATACGGCCCACAAGTGCAGGATTGTTTTAAGGTGAAGCAGTGCAGTAATTCATCGGGTGGTTCTTCGTAAGCCGTACCGGGTACAGACGCATAGGGGCTGGATATCGGGATGCTCTCTGGTCCGAAAACGATGGATCCATTTTGCATCGTCATACTGTAGATACTGAGATCGCTTGGATGTTCAGAAAGCGCCGTTTGGGCAATATTGACATAGGAACACATGTAGTTTCGAAGTCTCTGAAACGACGGATTCGTCCGGTCAGATTCAGTGAAACTGAGATGTTGAACATCTCTGGGGGAGATGGCATTTGCAATCAAAGTTGCTTGCGACAATAATGACCCACGCAGTTCTGTATCGGCACTATTTTCCCGCCACTTTGCAAGCTCCGAACCCCCAACCACAATAAGAATCACGACAATCGGGAATAACCATCTGCCGAAGATCTTCGAATTCCATTCGGAACTGCTTCGAGTATAGATATAAAGCGCAAAGGCAATCGTGAAAAAGATTGCCAATATCGATAGCAAGTAGGAAAAAGTAATATTAGATAAGGCAAAATGGGGTTTGCTGCTCCCACCGGGAAGCTCCCATGATAAGACTGAACTTGCCCATGGAAATGAGAACACACCGTTCAGAAATAGACCAACACCTATGGACGTTTCGATCTTGCGCTTGGTCGTTGATTCGATAGGGGTTCGAATTATCACAAAACCGATAAAAATACTTGAAGCTGCGGCTAATATATTATTCAATAAATAGTGGGGCTCTATCGTCGACATTTGTACTAAGAGAACAATCCCCAGTAATGCGGTGAGGGTATATATCCAGTATCGACTGCCTTTCCATATTGACCATCGAGCCCTGACAAATTCCAATGTTGTAAATATCAATGAGATCCATGCCACGTGCCTGATCCAATGTGAATAGGTTGTTATTCCCCATCCATAATCGAACAGGTCAAGAAATATCAATACAGCCTGAGAAACTGCGAACCATGGGAGCCACAAAAACCGAGGACTGGAGTCACCTAATTGGGTAAATCTCCACAGAACAACGCCAAGGAATAGAAATGCAATTCCATATATAAAATGGATATAATCGGGGGAAAGGAAATCGTTGATGAACATCTCTGACCTTTTCTCGGTGCTATTTTATTTGTTGCATCTTGAAGCATCTCAAAAGGATAGAAATCGAAGCTTCAATTGCGAATACGTTTTAAATGCATAAGTTGGGCCATCAAGAAAGACATTCATGGACCGCCTAATATGTTATAGCGTTGATAGAGCCTTCGAGAGAAATACTGTTTTACAAGTCAAATAATGTTTTTCGTCAGCACCTTTGACACAAAGGTCTCACTGATACCGTCCAGTGCTTGTGTTTGTAAGTTCACTTCAGAGTTTCTTGCCAATCCGATCTCATGCTTTGTACCGTTTGCACCTGTCCTGTTTTTGTCCTGTTTTCGGTTGGTCTTGGTTGCTAAAATTTAGACTTAGATGCACTTTTGAAGAAAGCCCCGAATGGGGCTTCTCTTTGTTAATAAACAGGATACGAAATGGTTTTGGTTAGAAGGACGGATTTTCGATTCCCGCCGTCTCCACAAGAATGCCCTTGTTAAGTATAGACTTAGCAAGGGCGTTTTGCCAATGGGCATCAACCAACAACAAATTATGCAGGATAAAAACAGACACGGCGAGTGTGTGCTTGTGTGAAAGCTGCGGTCAACCTATGATAATGCACCGCTTCATTGAGGCGGTGCACGATTATCTATAAGGGAAAAACCAATACTTTGTAACGTGTATGATTTCAGTGGCGACTGGCCGACTCGGAAGTTGGTGGACCAACAGCGCAGGACCATTTCTCGTAAAAATGTCCGTCAACATGTTATTGACGGGTCTTTTTTCGCTGTCGATGGAATTATTTTAAGATAATTGCTTTTCGCGAAAGAACACTGTTTCCCGATCTAAGAGAATAGATATAGATACCTGATGTTAATTGATCAGCCTGGAGCCATACCGAATGGTTTCCTGACGACAGATCCTTGTCTACAAGAGTTTTTACTAACTGCCCGTGGCAATTATACAGGACTAAGGAAACATGGTCGTCGCAGGCTATTCGAAAATCAATTGTTGTGCTCGCATTGAATGGATTAGGGAAATTTTGGAATAGCTCATACTCACGGGGATAGGCAGAGTAATGGGGCAAGGCGGCTGATATTGAACCAATCGCCTCACGATTTCCTGCCAGATCCACACAAATCAAGGTATATTCATACCGCTGATCGGAAGCGATTCCATAGTCATTATAGTGATATGATCTGTTGACCGGTCCGCTTCCCTGGCTGGGCAAGGTTGCCAGGTATAACTGGTCCCGGTAAAGATCATAATGCGATATTTGAAACTCCGAAGCGGTCACCCACTGCAGATATATATGGTCTTCATCAGGCGTAGCCGTAAATGAAATGAGTGTCACATCAAGCTGGAAGTCATGTATAATGTAGTCTTCCACTTCACCGCAGGAATCATAGCCGCAGGTTCCTTGCGGCATTCGCGGACACCAGGCGATATCCATCAAACCAAAGCCGTACGCACCAATCGGAGCACTGGTCAATCGAAATCGGAAGATCCCGTCAGAACGGTCATTCTCATAGGACCCCGGGTCCATAAACAGATAGGTCCATCGTCCCGGTGTAACTAATTCGTCCCGGATGATCCATTCCGGACTCTGCCCGTCACAGAGGGTATCACAGAAATCTTTATCATGATTTCCGTCTTTCCAACCGTTCAGATAGAGCTGTCCTCCGTGATCAACGAAATCCGGATATCCCGGCCCGGCCGTTACAGTAACATAGACTTCTCCCGATCCAGTGCAGGGTGTCCATGGACACCGCATGAATTCAACACCATCATCGCATGGATCGCAATTAGGCTCGTGGGGAACTGAATCCGGCGTAATGCACTCGCCGAGCCAGGCGATTCCGGAAACGGCGTGAGCGGGATTGGCGGCTAAAGTGGGATAGCCGCACGGGCATAAATCTCCTAAATCATAGTCGTCGGCCAAGGCACCGGCACATCCCGTTACTAAAATACACAAAGTCAGTGGTGAAATTGCTCTCATAAAACAGATCGCTTACGGAGTCTGGGCGGACACGGAGTATATCGTTTGCATACCGGTCGGGATCGGTCTGCTGTAAAAGGTATCCGCTTGAACGGAAATAACCTCGAGCGGCAAAACCACCGGCAGTATTTGCTGTGAAGAAATCCGGTATTGGGGAGATACCAGCAACGACCTGCCCATTGTATCATAGAGAACCGGATTCCAATAAAAAAAGACGGAATCAGATTGCGAATATGTGATGGTGAGCTGCAATGGTGACTCGGGAATGCGATCGCACACCAGGAACACCGGCACGTTAAACGTCCCGGCGATGTAGGTTCCATCCGGACGACGAAAACCAACACTCGCGTTCAGAGCATAGTCACCGCATTGCCGCAAAACGAAACGAATTGTAAATAGTTCCCCCGGTCCCGCCCAAAAATCTGAACTAAACACCGTAGCGCCAACTTCGATCCAATTCGGACCCGCCGGAATGTGGTCGGCATATCTAAAATCGAGCCCTTGACGAGCCGCGATAAGACCTCCCGGAACCGGCGCTTCCGCCAAATCGATTACATTCGTATCATTATACAAATAAATTGTAAAGCCGCGTAATGGATCCGATGCACCGATATGTCCGGACAATAAAACCGTGTCCCCGATCTGCCCGTAAGATGAATCCGGCAGAAAGAAAAAATCTATTGCCGAGACCGACTGCGGGTTCAACAATAGTCCCATCGCGAGTACCGCCAAATATCCAGCGTGCTTCATAGTCACTCATCATTCGCTTTATTCAAACAACACCATGCATCGGCGCACCCCTGCCGCCCGCAAGGGCGGCAGGGGCATCTGGGGAGAAGGTTCCTTCGATTTTAGCGCGCCAGGAGCATCTTTCGATTCGCGACAAATCCGTTAACTTCGAGGCGGTAAATATAAACGCCCGAAGACAGATTGGCCCCATCGAACGATACTTGATGTTGACCAGCCGCCAAAGTATTGTTGATCAACGAAGCCACGTTTTGTCCCAGCAGGTTGAAGACTTTGATGGATACAAAGCCCGCGTCTTTCAGATCAAACCGAATCGTCGTGGTCGGATTGAAGGGATTCGGATAATTCTGATACAGGGTGTACTTCTGTGGCAGCGATGCGACATCGCCCATCAAATCGAGCGTTGAACCCACTTTCTCAATCGTTGCTCCCGTATTATCGAGCAAGTGAATAGCAGGCACTGCCAATCGGGGAGCGGATGCTGTTGACTTCAGACGGAACCTCAAGGCCGCAAGGTTCGCCTCACCGAGTATTGTGCTCCGTCCACCACAGGCCGCCGCAACAATCCCGATGGTCTCTTCTTTGCCGGATACCGGGCTGATCTTGGTAAACAACGTGGCATCGCCAGTCTGCACGTCACCGGTTGAGGTGGCAATCAGTTCCAGATCATCCGCGGAATATGATACATTCACCTCCACCGCTTTGACGACGTTACCCTCATTGCCGGTGAGCACAACTTGCACCAATAGTTCGTCATTTCCAAGCGCCTCATCGCTGCCGATCAAGGCCAAAATTACATCGGGCTCAGCATCGAGAGTGCTGAACGGATGAAGCGATCCGGGCATAACCAGATATTCCAGGGATTCGCCGACCGGCGTGACCATGTTGTAGTTGAAGCTGAACGGAACCAGATCGGAGAAGTTGACCATACCCGCTCCGTCAGGATCAGGAAGGCTCTTGCCGATATTGCCATTCTCATAGTGCCACGGTCCGATATTGCGATAGTCACCCGGTACGGCGGTGAAGTAAACCGCCGACAGCAGGGTCAGATCTTCCGTGTTAACACGACCGCGTGACATTGGATCTCCGGAATTATCGGCGGTGCTGAAGTCGCCCAACCAGTAATTGGTGGACCGGTCGGCGTTGGTTCCGACAATCACGGACTCGTCAATTGACCAGTTGTCACCGGCATCTTTGACGAAAGTGACATAGCGATAGATGTCGCGGTAATCGGCAGCGTTGCCGTCACCGTCCACCCAGCCGGTAGCCGCATCCAACCAATACGTATAACCACCATCAACATGCTGGTGGAAATCACCACGGTTGTTGTTATTCGCAAAGGCAGCCGAGGTCACCGTTCCGCTGCCTGCGGTTTGCGTGGCTACCAGTTCCCAGCCGGCTGGCGGCAGAGCGGTCACATCATAGTTGCTCAAGGTCGCCCATAAGTCACTCGAGTAGCCCGGATATTCGCTCGATAGCGGGCTGCGGTAAATGCGCATCTCTTCGGCTTGCGCGCTGGCTTCCCACGACCACGTCAGCCAAACGCCCAAATGCGTCGGACGGGCATCGAAATGCGTGACCGTATTGGCCGGAGCTACCACATCCACACAGATCGTGAACGACCCGGTGGCAAAGTTGCCGGCACAATCCTCAACCTTAACATTAAACGTCACCGGCAGGCCATTCACTCCGATTAATGCCGGCTGCATCCAGGTCCACAACGCAGCCGCCTCGCTGTCATCAATCGGATAGCCGGTAACATCGAGCGCCACGGTGTAGTCCGGCGAAATGCCGGGATGGCTGATTACCAAATTGCCCGTGGCAGCCATGCAGGCGTTGGTGCCCAGCGCCGAAGTAATGTCAATGTAGTCATCCAGGTAGTCGGCACCATAATGATCCGAACCACTGGTATTGTTGTAGCAGTAGCCGGTCGGAGTGGTATTCGCGATGGATAGCGAAGGCGCCGTCTCATCGCGGCCGATATTGCTCAAGACCTCGGTTGTTTCGTTGCATTCCGTATCGGTCAGATGCAGCGTAAGGGTGTTGCAGGCATCGTTGGCCAAGCAGCCGTAGAAAGTCGCTGCATCACCAGCCGCCGGGAAGGTCGCCGGGCCCGGAACGGGAGTTGGCAGGTAGAACGTCTGACCGCTGGGGCTGAAAGTAATCCACGCTTCATCCAGCGGAGCATCGCCCGGAGCCGCACCCAATCCGAAGGTCGCTGTGAACGCGTCTTCAATCTGAGCGGCCGAACCGAAAGCACAGGTTGCGGTATTGGCATAACCCGTGATCTCCGGCGGCGTGCAGTCAATGTTCACACCGTAGGTCGCCAAGCTCAACTCGTCAGTGTGCTGTGTATTGTCAATTTCCCACCAAATGGAGCTTGTCCCGGTAATATTGTATGTCCCGGTCGTACCGCTCACATATTGGATGGGAATGTAGGCGACATACTTCGAGAGATCTCCCGTGCTGTAGGGGGAGTTGAATCCCATATCAATCTGCAGCTGATTTCCGGTTAAGGTTGCATAGGAATTGAGCAGATTGGGATCCTTCTCGCCGACGGGAGGAGACACTAACGGCGGCATCGGGAGAATCGCGGTGATTTCTGACGGCAGCGTGAAGACCACCGACAGATTCGGAATACCGATTACGGTTAACTGAACCTTCAACAACCCGTCAATGCAGGTTGCACTGCAGCCGAGATGCGGATCGTCCATGCTGAGCTGGATGTCCGGCAGTGTATGCGTATAGCCGCAAACTGAGAAATCACTATTGCACCAGGGATCGAAGTCCACCGGACCTTGGGTTTGTCCTTCGATCAAGTAGTAATTCAGTGTTCCCCAATAGCATAATTCGGCATCCAGTACAAAGCCGTTCGTGGGCGTTCCGGATACTACCGCCGCGTTGAGGCCGTTATCCAACAGGGTGTTGTGGTAGTCGGCGTTAATATTCGACGTTGCATTTGTGACCGGCCAGCTTCCACCGTAATACATCTCATTCAAGTCCACGATCAACCCGTTCCAGCCGTTATCGTGAATGTTGTTCTCGTGGATCGTAACGTTGCTGGCGATGGGACCGAAATAGACACCGTTCTTCTCGTTGTCGAAAATCTCGTTTTCGGTGATCGTCAGATCGTCAACCCCCATTCCGGCGGGATTGGTTTTATCGGTACCCATGCGAATAACAATGATTCCGCCGCCATATTTCAAGTTGGCATCGGGAGCGCCGCCGTTAATCGTGCTGCTGTTGCCGTAGATCCGGTTATTGTGAATGGTTAATCCCGACACACCGCCGGCAATTTCGATACCGGCCCGATGACTGCCGTAGATATCGTTGTTCTCAATTACCGTCCCGGAATAATCGGCATTTTGCACCGAGTTATACGATGCCGCCGCACCCCATACAAATATATTGTCACCATTACCGCGGACTTCAAAAATCTTATTCCCCGCGATATGGCTATTCGTGATTCCCTGGTAATGGGATGGATAGGTCGGTGAAGCCAAATACAACCCCATTCTTCCACAGGTGCCATCCTGGGTGCTGATGTTCGTATTCGGACCCAGCACGTTGTTTTCGATGATCACGTTGTCGATATAGGTTCCGGGGCCGCCGGGCAGACCGGCATTAACACGCAGCAACTGGTCACCGTTAAAGTTGCAGCGAGCATTCAAGACTTGAACGACAAATCCCTTGAACGTGACGTCGCTGGATCGAATATCCACCACCTGCGACAGATCACCGGCCAAACCGGTCGGATCCGGATAGTCAATCACGGATTCAACGGACGTATCCCACGCATATCCGCCGGGCACGGTATAGCCGTTTTTATCTACCGTGGCGGTCGCGCCCAAGAGGGTGATGGGATCGTTAATGACCACCCGTTCCGTATACAGACCCGCCGCGACATTCACCGTGCTGCCCGATACGGAATTGACACCTTCCTGAATTCTGCCGACGCTTCCCGTCTGCGGGCTGTTATCGTCCACCCGCAGTTCGGAGAAGTCGCCCTGGAAACCGGGATCCGTACTCACATCCGCAGCGCTGGCGAGCCAGGGAGTATAATCCACCGTACCTTGAATCTTGGTGGGAACACCGGCGGGAGTAATGTCTCCCCACCAATTTCCGGACGCGTTGATGGTCTCGGCCGTCCCCTTATATAGGCCTTTTCCGCCGGCTTTGACTAAATAGTTGTCATAAACCGTAATTCCACTTACCGGGCCGCCAATATCGCGAATACTTAGCGCATAGTTGCACGTACCGGAGATATTCAGCAGGTTGTTCTCAACGACCAGACCGGTCAGGCTCGGATTCGAGACATCACCATTCCACGCATAGATGGCAATTCCATTGTAATCATATTCACCACTGATCTCATTGCGGCGGAGAATCATATTCACCAAAGCGGGACGGCGGGCAGTGACCAAGATACCACAGCCGGGTTGTCGCGTTCCGGCGGTAATGATATTGTCTTCGATCACACCGTTCGACGTATTCGTCAACTCAAAACCATATCCTGAGAAGCTAAACGTCCCCGTGCCGAAATTGTCCAGAATATTACGGGCGATCGTCCAACCGTTATGAGTTCCGGTTGCGCCATCGTTGCCCACGAGTACACCATTCCATCGCAGATCGTGCATATAGTTGTCGGCAATGGTGATGTTGGTGGTGCTGGCCACCCAGGCTTGAACGGCGTTTCCTTCCCCATTCCCGGTTCCAGCGGTGTAGTTTTTGATTTCGAAACCTTGAATGGTCACATTGGACACGCCGTTGACCAGCTTAAAGCAGTCAACGTATAAATCCTGTCCATCGATAACCGGCGCATTGGTGCCCGGACCGGGAGTACCATCGCCCGGATCACCGTTAATTGTCAGCGACTTGTTGATGGTGATATTGTGTTCATAATACGTGCCGGGATCAACTTGAATGAAATCGCCGGGATCGGCGTCATCAATGGCCGGTTGAATGGCCATATAGTCAATCCCTTGGGTGACGTTATGAACCGGCCACGTGTAGCTACAGACCGAAAAATCGCTGTTGCACCACGGGCTCCAATCCACGTCTCCGTAGATTTTGGCCGCGATTTGCGCCATGTCTACCGTACACCAGTAGTTCTCTTCAGCATCGATCAGTCCGGCGGCGGCGGTCATTTCAATGAGATCGCCGTAGGCGGTGCCATCCGTGCCGCTATAATGCTGCACGTTATTACAGAAGGTGTTGTGGTAAACCGTCACGTCCGTCGGCGTTGCATTGTTCTTGCCGGGTTCGCCGAACCGCAAACCGCGCTCATTCCCGGTAATCGTACAATTCAGAACATCCACATTGCTGACCGAAGCGGGGAAAGGTCCATAGGTAGTACCGTCATCACGCGCCTTAACGGTGAGACCAACTCCCTCCTTGGTTTCATCAATAGCGTTGTTGGTGATGATGCAGTCATCGAAGGTCAGATTCGCGTAGCTGCCCGCCTTCAGATTGATATCAATACCGCAGCTCCAGGCTTGGAAATAGCTGGGCAAGACGGAGGAATCGAAGCCGTTGTTATCCGCCGTACAACCCGTAAAAGCGGCATCGGACAACTTCTCGGTGTAGACACCCTTGTGATTGTTATGGTTGAAGGTCGTTCCATCCACGGTAACATATTGGACGGTGCTGGCATCCGCACTGACTTGCTTCTGGAAATACCAGCCATAGGTCAGGTTGTTGAACGCGCAATCAACCACGTCCAGATAGCGGAGTGTAGAAGTTAAATCTACGTACAGACCCCGCTCTTGTTCAGTGCTGGGATTCACATTTGTGCCGATAACATGCACGTTATCCAGTTTGACATAATCTACGGTTTGACCGGTGGCTTCCGTAAAGCGGCCCACGCTGATACCGGCCATCCCCACCGGTTCCAAGCGGAGATCCTGAAGCAGGATCGGATCCACGGACGAAGCACCGGAGGCCGTTAGTTGAGCCACTCCGATTTTAGTATCGCCGGCACCGGCGGTCGTTTGAGTGACCACCGTATTTGACAGCGGATCGCTGCCGCTGCCCGCACCGATGATATCGACATGCTTATTGACGTTGAAATTCTCTGTGTACGTTCCGGCCGCCACATCAACGGTTCCGCCCGCATTCGCGAGATTAATTCCATCCTGAATACGGCCGGGATTTCCCACGATAACCGTGTTGCCGCCAAGACCAGAGTATGTCAACGGCCCAAGTCCCGCAACATAGATGTCAGCCGTATTGCCGCTGGCACTATGGCTTGATACCGTGACGGCAACACTGTAGAATGGAGTCGCTTCATCGGATTCCACAACGAATCCGTAATCCGTATTGCTGACCGAATTGGTATTGAACGAAGCGCTGACATTGCTTTGCCACGAACCCCAGTAATCCGGTCCACATGTTGCATATACACCAATCGAACCCGCACGGTTCTGTGCGTCAACGGTGTTATTGGTAAACTGTCCCACTCCGCCGGCTCCGCCCCACGTAAAAAGTCCCACATCACAATTGGTGACCGTATTATTATTGAGCACGACGTTGAGATAAGGGAAGAACACCCATACGCCATAGCTGTTGGAATAGCCGTTGCTGACGTGATTTCCGTCAATCACATCGGCGACGCCACCTCCGTCCCCGTTGTTATCG
This sequence comes from uncultured Alphaproteobacteria bacterium, assembly GCA_964444755.1. GTDB lineage: Bacteria > Electryoneota > RPQS01 > RPQS01 > RPQS01 > JAHJDG01. The sequence continues at coordinate 35,590 of CAYUIF010000004.1, forward strand.
GTATGCACTCCTGAACCGGACTGAGTCACGATATTATTGAGGAATTGTGTCCCTCGGGAGTGATTTGCAGCTATTGCATCGCTGCATTGAGTGACGGAATTATATTCAATGATTCCCGATGATCCCCAGTTGAATATTCCGATCGAAGCATAGCCCCCATCCACGTTCTGAACGGTATTATGGTGGATATGGAATGACGATCCGTTATCGCGTGGATAGATACCACGGAGATAAATGTTCTGCACTGTGCAATGATGCACGAGCATGCCCGTCACGGCTGATCCCTTGTTTGTAACGATGCCGTTACGCGCATCAATGTCCGCGCCGTTACGAACGACGCCGCTGGTAAGGCTTGGATTATCCCCATCCACGGTCAAGTTGCTGATCGTAACATTGTCGGCGGCAATGACGATCACATGCGACGTACCCACCGGCATGGAGGGACCGTCATCGGTTCCGGGCGCCGACAGCGCCGGATAAATGATGGTGACTCCTTCGCCGGCTCCGTCAATCGTTACCGAGACGTTGACGACAATATTCTCAACGTATGAACCCGCCTGGACATGAATAATGTCGCCCGGAGATGATACATCGATCGCCCCCTGGATCGTCGTATAACACGGCGCACTGCCGCCGCAAATTCCATCCGGATTCACATAACGATCCGTTACATCCAGCGACCCGCCGCTTCGCGATTCTCGCATGGGTACAGCGGCAATTGATCCGGTAACATCGTCCTGAATCCCGCCGTGAGCATACACCACGGGCGGTTGAACTGATGTCTTCGTAATGGTCGCATCCCGTGGGGCTGCTATTGCACCCATTCCCATGAATAGCGCACAAACGGCTATCATGAGACTAAACCATTTACATGCTTTCATTGTCATTCTCTCCCTCAATGTGTTAAAATATAGTTTTGCACGCTCAATAGTTGTAATCGGATTATCGTTGATCAAATCATGGCTGGGTTTTACATGATGTGACGAAATACCAGCCGTGATCGGAAGTATCGATGGGTATTCCCAGAGTATCGTAAAGTATGGAGTGGATACCGGTTTGAATGGCATTATCCCAGATGAAGGTATCGGGGGTTTCGGCGATCAGAAACGTGGAATCGGTGAAGATGTTGCGGAAATAAACGTGATACAGCGGATTCACCACCGGGTCACCGTCTTCATCCCACGTCACGGATCGCCAGCACAGCCACAGGGAATCATCGTGAGCGGGATGCGGCGGCGACTGAACAATTAAATGTTCCGGCGGCAACGGCGCGGTACCTTCGATGAACACCACGGATGTGTCCCCTGAAAAGATCAAGGTGTCCGGATTGGTCACCACTCCACCGTAGCCTTCCCCGCTTAAGAACCCGACCAATGCCGTGTAGTCACCGGCGGAAATAGCTTTGCAATGGAGTTGCGCGAGCAATACGTTCACCCCGGTTCGGTTCGGGTGAAAAAAGCCGTCTATCCAAAGCGTGTCCGCTGACAATAGGTAGGGCATGAGATGAAGGGACGTATCGGCCGCCGGCGTTACCGATAGGAGCTGCAGATTCGGGGAATCGAAATAAAACCTTAGCGAGAAAACGCGGGCATCGGTGAAGGTTCCCAGAATTCCAATCGTGAATTGACTGCAGCCGTTGGTCGTGTGGATAATTGCGGGACTGAGATGAATGAAGCCACTGGAGAGATCATCGAGGGGGGACTGGGATCGAACATCATGGGTGGTGACAAGACAAACAATCAATAATGGTCCAAACAGCCAAGAAAGCCGTGATCTTTTCATCTGGCGCACCCCTTATCATTGAGTCTGAAATGTACATCGGCTACTGCGAATAAAATTGCACAGAAGTGTGAAATAATTATCACTGTGATAATAAAATCACACTTGTGCTAATATGAGAAAATATATTGAAATCGGTAATAATATATGGCCCTGTCGGGTAATGTCAATGCTTCGCGCAGAAGAAATAAAAAAAACCGCTGTCATTTCGTTCGATGATTCTCGTGTATATCTGTGTTTACTTTATTGATAATTTCATCACATGCACGGATGGGGAAATTATGCCTCATCGGAGAGGAAAACGGTCATCGAGTAGAAGCGTAAAACGACAAATAGCTCACCGACCCAATAAGGGTCAATGATATTGATTTAATCCGGAAATTGTGCCTAATTCGAAGTCAAGATTGGGTGTTAATAATCACTTGATGAGGACCACTATAAAAGAATGTTTGTGGTGTTGTTGACCGTCATCCTGTCACAGGCGGACGGAAAAGTGGCCAAGATCACAGGCGGATCGAAACCAATGCCGTGGATTCCGTCAAAATGTGGTTTGTGAAGTGCAGCGATGGAACGGCTAAATAATTTCCATCAAACTACATAACCAAGGAAATGATAATATTATTCGAGAATGCCGATCTCTTATTTGTACCGCTGGCAGCGGTCCGGTGGTTGCCCGGTTTTTCGGTTGTTGGTGATGGATAAAATATTGTCTTAGATATACTTTATTAAAAAGCCCCGAAGGGGGCTTTTTAATTGAAAAGAGAGGCCAAACCGAAGGAATGTCATCCCGCGTTCTTGCTTGGATCTAAGAAAGTTGTGCGATTTGAATGGAAAACCTACCGCCCCACTCTGAATCATCATCGAGCAACACTTAAAAACTCAGCGGCCTCAACAACCGCGATCGCTGATACATTAACAACCTCTTCGACGGTGGCCCCATATTGGAGCAAGTGTGCGGGCAGTCGAGTTCCCATAAGAATCGGGCCGACCGGTTTGGCTTCCCCCATGCATTGGAGGGCATGCATCGTCAGGTTGCCGGATTGCAGATCCGGGAAAATGAGAACATTGGCATCCTTTTGCAGATTTGATCTTGGAAAGAATGTGCGTCGAACAATCCCATTGCGCGCTGATACAAGCTGCATTTCGCCGTCGATATCCAAGTCCGGATTCTGCTGTTTGGCCAGTGCGGTTGCCTGCCGGACTTTCGCGGCAAGCGGATGGCGCACACTTCCGAAGTTTGAGAAGGATAACATGGCCACTCGTGGTTCAAGCCCCAAAGAGCGGCTGGTGCGCGCAGCCAATAATGCGATTTCGGCCAATTCCTCAGCCGTCGGATCAATGTTCACGGTACAATCTGCCAGCACCACAACGTCTCCCGGTAAGAGGAGCAAGTGATGACTGGAGATGCGGTGAATTCCCGGAGCGGGTCCGATTACATCCAGAATGGTTTGCAAGGTCTCGACATAATGGGTGGAGAAACCCGCAACCATGACGTCTGCGTCTCCGTTATGTACCATCATGGCTGCATAATAATCCCGTTGCCGGAGGCGGTCAACTGCCACGGGATGTGTTACTCCGTGCCGCCATCGTATTCGAGCGTATTCATCCACATAAGCGGGTAGACGCGGATTGCGCGTGTGATCCACCACCAAAATTCCCCCAAGATCGAGACCGAGACGATCAATCTTCTCGTGAATTTCATTCTCCGGTCCAATTAAAATTGGAGTCGCAATGTTTTCGTCAAGCAAAATGCTGCATGCACGCAGGATCGTTTCGCTGGTTCCCTCGGTAAATACGATTCGGGGATTAAGCTGACGTGCCCTCAGGATTAATCCGCGCATGGTTTCTCGCCCTGTGCCTAATCGAGTCTCAAGACACTCCACGTAGGCATCGGAATCAAAGTGTTGGCGAGCAATGCCTTCTTCAACGGCTTGTTGAGCAACCGCTACGGATTCCCGTACCAGAATGCGAGGATCAATCGGTTTGGGAAGAAGGTATTCCGGACCGAACGAGAACTGTTCGCTGCCGTAGGCCTGTTCCACTTCTTCCACCACCTCTTCTCTGGCCAAGTCAGCCAAAGCGTGCACGGCGGCCAGCAACATTCCTTTGGTAATGCGCGTTGCCTGAACGTCCAAAGCTCCGCGAAAGATATAGGGAAAACTCATAAAATCCAGGATGGCATTCGGATATTGTCCAAGCGCAGTTGCCACAATGACATCCTGCCGACTTGCCGTTGCATCGTCATAGGATATCTCGGGGTCGGGCGTGGCCAGCGCGAAGACAATCGGAAAACGATTCATAGACCGGATCATTTCCATGGTGACAATTCCGCCCGCCGATGCTCCGATGAATACATCCGATCCCGGGATTCCCTGCTTCATGTCCCGCGCGCGATCTTCACGAGCAAACGCGCGCTGATAATCAAACAGATCATTCCGGTCAGGATGCAGCAAACCGTACTTATCATACAGCTTAAGATTGTCCGGTGAGACACCAAGCTCAACCAGTAAGCGCGCACAACCGATTCCAACCGTACCGGCACCGGAAATTACCACCTGTACGTCGGCAATTTTTTTATCGGCCAAGTCAAGCGCATTGAGAAGCGCGGCGGCCGCGACGACGGCGGTACTATAGAGATTCTCATGAAATACCGGAATGTTCATAGACTCACACAGGCGATCATAGATATAGAGACCTTCCGGTGCGCGGATATCCTTGAGATTAATGGCACCGAAGGTCGGTTCCAGCATCTGGACAGTCTCGATGAAGCGCTCTTGATCATTGGTGTTTAATTCGAGGTCGAAAACGTCAATATCAGCAAGCCGCTTGTAGAGAACAACCATTCCCTCTTGCATCGGTTTGCAGGCGGTCGGACCGATATCTCCCAGGCCGGGGACGGCACTCCCGTTCGTAATGACTCCCACAAGATTTCCCCTTGACGTATAGCGAAATACGTCGCTTGGTGTTTGCGAGATATCTTGGGCTGGGAAGATTGCTCCGGGAAGATAGGCCAGGCGCATTTCACGAGGCGTTAGACAAGGTTTGGAGGAACGCAGCTCGATCTTGCCCGGCCGGTCTGCTGCGTGATAGGCGAGAGCTTCATCGCGGGTAATCATGATTGGTCGTCCTCATAGTTTGAGTGATTGCCAATCTATTTATGGAAGAGCGGGTATTGATAGATTGTTTTATTCAGGTCGGCGAGGAAGGTCGCAACCGGACGAACCTGCAGTATCCACAGCCGCGATCCCTCAATAGCGAATTCAATATCGAGAGGGTATCCGTAGACATTCTCCAAGCGAACGGCCGTTCTCACCAGCTCACAGAGTTCAATGTACTCCAGCGCAGGTCGAAGCCTTTGATGACTCAGAGTATCTTCTATAATCGTCCCATAGCCCGACTTCTGGTTATAGACCACACGCTTCCGCTTGTTGGCGGTCACGTAGCGGAATCGCAATGGATCGGTCAGCAGGTCTCCCTCCTTGGACACGGTGATCTGATCGACTTCGACGATTCCCGCCACAATGCCTTCCCCCAAACCCAGACCGACGTTGATTACAATCTCACCCAATTCGCCGCTGGCCACATTGACGGTCTGCAGCACCCCGGCCACACGAGATTGTACCATTCGCTGGACAATGACTCCGCCACCGATCTTCGAAGATTCGATTTTTAAAACGGCGCGGTTATGAATCGCTCGTTCGGTCCAGAGGCTGCTCCAGGTTCGTTTCAGGTGTTCGATTATGCTTTGCTCACCACGAATAAACAAATATGTTTCAAATTCACCGGCACGGGCGGCGATCTCTGCGTCTTCTTCACATGTGGAAGAGCGCAGAGCCATCATCGGTGCCGCTGGATCATGCGACGTCTCGTTCTCCCCACAGGTCTGTTCGAGGACCCGACGATACTGCTCTGCTACTTTAAGCGCAAGACTGGGCGGAAGCGTGATGGATTCCCAGAGGTTTATGATGAGCGCAGATTTCTGGCTATTATTTAAGTCCGGACGTTCAAGGATAGAGTCAACGGCCTCGCGAAGTGTTCCGGTCCCGACTGAACTCGCTGCGGAGTCGTGCCCCAGATCAGCAAGACTGGAATTGAAGACCAAGTTAAAGGCGTAATCCGTGATTACGAACCAGGACGGTACCAACTCATAGCCGGCAATGCGGCCGACTTCCCCTAAATTCGCAGCCTTCCATCCGATGATCGGAAAGAGTTCAAAACCACATAGTCGGTCGGCCAGTAAAAACTCCTCAGAGTGTTTTCCGATAGATATCGAATCGTCTTTTGACAATTCTATCCGTAATGCATCCATTGAATCGCGTTCGCTTTCAGGGATAGAGAGGATTCGGTCGATCCGCTCGACGCGTCGCAGAAAATGCCGAAGAGTTGTGTTATCGCTTGCCGTTGATCCGGAAGCATAGATTGAATCCATCTGTTCAAGACGCAATTGCGCCAGCCGCTTGCATACCGCTTCATCAATATTGTGCATCGCTGAATCGTACGACGGGAGATCCGTCAATCCGCATTCTTTCAGCATCGAACACGCGCCGTCCCAAATCTTGCTGATCCGAATCAATTCAAGACGCAGCGAAACTATCTCAAAAGTGTAACTTGAGACGGGAATGCGATTGCTTGCCCGTTCGATAAACGCACGGTAACGGACTTCAAGTATCTGCGTTATCCACGAAAGATATTCGGCCACGGCCGAATGAATATGCGGATTTGAAATCAGCAACCTCAATAGCTCAATACGATCATCGCGTGATCCTGATTGCACGGAAAGTTCCTCGCCCAACAACAACTCATGAACGGCGTGGCGGGCAAGTGCGGGATTAGTCATGCGCCCGACGATCTTGGCAATTTGATGATAGGCACGCAAACGCCGTCCTCGAATAGCGAGGATTTCTTTGTCATTTGCCATCTCCCGCAGTTGAAGATAGACGGCGGCAAGCTGGCGAAATCCGTCATGGAGAGCGAGCACATCGTGATTCTGTCCTAAAACATACAGCGCACCATCATCCACGTCCAGTACGGCCAAATCGCCTTCTATAAGCCGGTATTCGCGTTCGTGAATGTCTATCCTGACACATACCTGATATCCGCATATCTCATGGTCAGACTCCCGATACTCTTGGGTCAAGTAAAGGAGCGTGCTCGATCCGTCTTTTGATTGTTGCCAACGTCCGTTAATTATCAGTGCGGGTTTGTGGAATTGAGTAGCGATAAGTCCGGCATGACTCAGTACTCCGCCGCCGGTTGAAACGATACCGGCGGCATGGTAAAGAAAGGTATTGTCCTCGGGACGGACCGATGCGGCAACCAGAATAGTATCGTGGAAATCCTCGGGCTTTCGTCCCGCCGTACCGAATAATACTCTGCCGACAGCGCGCCCCCGCGATGCCTGCAAGCCGTGAATAATCCGTTGCCCGGGCAGTCGTCGCGGATGTCTTGCGGAGAGTCGCGGATTCGAGCGTTCCAGAATATACTCCGCTTCCTCGATAATTCCTTTCATGGACGGCTCTTGTCCGCGAGCAATATAATTATTAGTAAACAATATTTGCTTCAGTTCATCGGCATCACAACTGCCGGTGGAAGTCCACGGATCCGACTCGCTGTCACGGTGACGGCATAAAATGTCGCTCCGGGCATACATGGCAAGACGGATAATCCCTCTTGGTCCCCGCATGACATATAGACCCAGACTTCGGCCGCGAAGCGAGAGACAAGCGCGCTGCACGACATTTTCGCCGACAAATCCTGTGGTTTGAAAATCGAGCATTCGCTCCAGCGGTGCAATGAGGCGAGCAACAGCAATGGCTTCGGCGATTTTCTCGACACCGGACGCAAGGATCTCGGCGAAATATTCGGCTTCGTGTTCTCGTTCAAATAGAGCAGCCGATTGTCGGCAAATACCGTTTGAAGTGTGGACAAGTTCGCCACGCGCTAATGCGTCTTCGAGCGGTTCGAATAGCCGTTGTTCGAGTCGGATCTGTCCCATGGGACGGTAACAATCTTCTTCCAAAATCGGCAGCGTATCCAATCCAAAGGACTCAAGGGTGAAAGAAAGGTTGGAAAGAAATTCAGCGGGTGGCGGGTTGCTGTAGCGATCACGATATTCACCTTCACCCAACCACGCAATTTCACGTAATCCTGACGAATTCGCATCAATTCGCTCAACGATTCCCAGCCGGCTTTCCGTGAGCAAGCGGCCGATGGGAAGAACGCCCCACAAGTTGAAGGATTCTGCCCATGCGTCGGTCACACTTCGTTTCGCGTCAGCATCAAGTTGAAGCGATCCGATTACCCAATCAACATCCATCAAATAAGGAACAAGCCTGAACAACGCTTCCGCCTTTTTGCATAGATCTCCAAGATTCAAGACACGCTCTTTGTCGTAGCGGGCATGGATGCGCGTGCCTTGAATGTCAATATCAAACTCCATTTTCTGAAAGAATGTTCGAATCGCATCGAGATGGATATTCGGATGATCCGCAAGCTCATAGTTGCTGACGCCGATGTACTCAAGATCAATCATTCCGCCGCGGAGGGGCGGCGCAAAATCTATGCGGACAAACGCCGGATGATTGCGATAGGCCAGATAATAGTGAACCTCGTTTCCATAACAGAATATATCAACACTGGGAAAGTTCGTATGTCCATGCAGCAGTTGGCGAGCGAAACCCTCGGCGACGATCGCAACCGAGTACGGCATGTGTATGGTTTGCTCGGCTTCGTTTGAAGTCGGATCGAAATCCGTGTATCGGATCCGTTGCGCCGTCTGAACAATCTGGGAATCCTGTAAAAGCGCAACATCCACCGTACAATTAGGGGCACGTCCGGCCTCCACCAAGCGGAATCCAAGCTTCAGGCCTCGTTGGTGCAAGAAACGTTTCAGGCCATGAAGCGTGTGGACTTCACCGAGTGAACGAGGATCTTCGAACATCTGTGTTAGTCGTGTAAGTTCGGGCGACAGTTGATGTCCGGATTTGGTATTTTCAATCTCTGCATTAATTCGGGACTTCAGATCATTATAGATTCCGGGTAGAATCGTGCATTCTTCCGTGTGGGCTCCAAATAAACGAATAAAGTCCTCAACAATCTTATCCATACAACTAATGATACGTCGGATTTTCTCGGGAGTAAGCGGTGCGACATCAAGGATCTCGTTTAGTAATTCTGCGTGTGTCAGATTGTAGGACCGAAACCGGGTTACGGAATCATCGGTATGAGCAACATTTTGTTCCGTAGCTGTCAAACCGCCATGGGCAATGATCAGGAGAAATTCGCCGATGTTCCGAACATCCTTAAATCCTTTAAACAGTGTCGCTTCGGCCAGCGAAACGAATAACGGTAAGGATCCGCTGATGCTGATTCCGACCCGATCGTGAGCCTGTATTCCGAGACAGATTCGCGACCATCCTAATTCGGAGATGATCGTGCGGAGCGCTTCCTTACCGTAGGTTTCTTCAATGTAACGAAGGGATTTGATTGAAATCGGTGCCTTGTGGGGGTTCGGAGCCAGATAGATCAGATCGCCATGTCCTGCGTGTGTGAAAATCAGGTACGGCGACAAGAATTCGTATGCGTCGTCTCCCAGAACTCGTTTCATCCGTTCCGGCGGTACGGGTTTGTTCGAAAAATCCAGAAGCCGAGCTGCAAGTTGGCGAACGGATATCTTTGCAGATGTCTCGAAGAGATAGGCCAGCGGGTCTTCGTATTCTCCCGCTTCGTCAGGCTCAAAATGGTGGATAAGTGCCGCGATCTGCGGAAGAAGATCGTCTCGATTCAATCCCGACGCTTCTATCCGTACTTGTTCGGAGAGGAATTCCACGATGTCAGTATCAATCTCGAGGGCGCCCGATCGAACTAATTGTGCAGCAAGCACAAGCGCTTTCCGTACGACATCGGAATCGCGAGCACAGAGCAGACTCCTTATGATCAGCCATTTGTCCTCGATGCGCATCAACTGCGATTCCAGCAGATTGTAAAGGGGCCACACGATCTCGCCAGACCGTTTTTGCAATAATGGAAGAAGTCGAGTCAGCAATTCTATTGTTGAATCCAGAGGAGCAAGCGCAATCGATTTCCCGAGTTCAATACAGTCTTGCTCGACTCGATTTGGCTGTCCCATGCCGATTTCAAACTGTTCGGTTATGGACTCAACCAAGGCTATCATAGATTTATAATCTGTGGTCATTAGAATAGACAATTGAGTCGGAACATTGCCGGAGTTTTCGTCTGGCTGCCAGACTTACCTACATCAAATAAGATACGATCAAGCAATGCAGAACGCAACTCCGGCAATTTTAACCTACTTAGACGACAAGCTTGTATGAAAGACACCTATAGACTTAAAACAAGCCATGATTACTGCGACTGACTTGGTGAACGAGGTGCACTTAAGTCATGTAATTCAGACCGGAGATACACAGATTCGAGTCCATGTGAGTGCACCGTCCAACCCCTATACATGCCCGATGTAATACATCTTGTTATTAAAACCTATGATACTGTTTCCACACTGACCCTCGCTTGGATTCACTTAGTCCCACATGCACGCAGATGGGTTAATGGTGTCTGCCAACACTTATGACCACAATGGTTTCGAACACTCTGCGTGAGGATGGTAAGTGCGTTTGCACCTGTCCTGTTTTTGTCCTGTTTTCGGTTGGTGTTGGTTGTTGAAAGATGGACTTAGATGCACTTATAAAGAATGCCCCAATTGGGGCTTTTCTTTTGTTATGAAAAGGATGCAGAATAGTTTTAGTTGCAATGACGGATTTCGATTCCCGCCGTCTACACAAGAATGCCCTTGTTAAGCATAGACTTAGCAAGGGCTTTCAAGTTAATGAGCAGCAAATTGCAGTAAATCGGGCAGGACAAAACAGGACACCTGCGCTTATGAGTAGTCAGACACAATCGCAAGTTTAATAAGGACTAATCCTACAAATCAACATCAGATCGTTGAACGCGGGAAATCATCCCACATTCTCGCTCGGGGAATATGAACGAGGCCTGTTACGATTCATCTAAGCGCAAAAATAAAGGACTTATAGATTGTAATCGTGCTTAGTGATCGGAAATGTACCGTTTAGCCGCCATTTTAGGATCTGCCAATTTCCGTTTCAAGCTTTTATCGAGCCTCGCTTTGCTTAGTAGCGCAGGTTATAACACGAAATCTGTGAGTACTTGCAAAAGAAATTATGACTCAATGATCCATAATGTAGTCTTGTGGCCTAATTAGTAGTCCAGAACAGAAATGTCTTGACTTTTGATATAAAAGGATCAAATTGTGAGGTAGACGACGTAATCGGCAGATCACCAATCGCGAACCTGACAGACAACTTCTTGCACCCGTCCCGGTCACGAAATTCGTCTGTTTTTTCGTTTTATCCGACGGAAAATCCGATTGAGGAGATTCACGATGAAGAAAGCGACTGCGGTTGTGCTGTGCAGCGTCATTTTATTGATGCTGGGAATTGCCGCCGGTGACAAGAAGTCCCCAACGAAATTTTCCAAGGAAGCCGATTCTAAACAACCTCCGCTTCAAGATAACCGACAAGATTTCCTTCGGAATAATCAGCAGAACAATGATCCGTGGGGAATCACTCGGGGGAGTATCGAAGGCTCGAAAATCGAGCCTTTCTTTATTCAGCGCGGACCGGTTCGAAAACCGATAGCCGACGATTTAGACACGAGAATTCAGAACGCCTTCGAACGTTTAAGAAATGAGATCAACCGAAATGGCGATATCGCAGCCGCCCGAGCGAGCTTGAATAACCTGATTTCGCAGTTGCCGCGCGAGGAGCGAAACGCGATCACGAAGGCGGCAATATCCAAAGGTACGGAAGTTGTTGGATCACTCCGTTCGGTTGAGGACTGGAGCGATATTTCGTTGGGAGCAGTTGATCCGTCCCGTCCAATCGGATCAATAGCCTCATCGTCACATGATATCAATCGTCCGGGGGATGAAAATCTCGATCAACGTCATCGGCGGCATGACGAGACCTGGCCGAATGTCGTAATTGACAGAACGGCAAAACGCCAATCGGAAGCGACTTCGAAAGCGAATGCTTCGCTATCAAATAAAACCATTGCTGATTCACCTATACCCGAACTAAATTCATTACCAATCGCCTCGATCTCTCATGAGATGGAATCGAGCGAATCGGCACCGCCGCCAGTGCTAATACCCGCCGGGGACATACTGAAGGCCGAGGGTGATCCCTTACCGTCGCTGCCGCCGATGGATCCTCTGCAAATTCAGATCAATGAGCTATCGGAACTGCGCAAAACGACTGAACTGAACGGCGGCGATGTCACGGCCATTGATGCACAACTGAATGCTCTGATCGCAAGGGGAGATCGGGCAACGCTGGACGACAACGGCGGCACGACGTTCTTCTCGTCTCACGGACCGATTTCCGTTCCTAATTGGTCATGCGCGAACGGCTCGATAACCGTGAGCGGTCTGGGGACAACAATACTTGATGTGGAAGTGCAGGTGGATACGCTGACCTATGCTTACAACATCAGCCTCGTAGATATTTATTTGATCAGCCCCTCCGGCGATACCTGCACGTTAAGTACCGGCAATGGCGGAACCGGCCGTTATTACTATAACACGCGATTCGACGACGATGCCGCCACTTCTATTACCACGGGAACATCCCCGTTTACCGGGTCGTATCGGCCGGAGGAACCGCTTTCAGTGTTTGACGGGGAAAATCCCAATGGAGTGTGGCGGTTGCGGGTCTGTCAGAACGAAGACAACGCATGCCATCTGCGGCGATGGCGGATTCAAATCCTGGCATCAACGCCGGGTGATACGTGCGAAAACGCGATGACAATGTATGTGCCGGGAGTTCATGTGGGCAATACCTGCGGGGCATCGGATGATTACTATGCGGCCTGTCCATTTACTGTAACCGGCGGGGTTGATGTCGTGTACCGGTATATGCCGGAAAGTACACAGAATGTGTCGTTCAGCTTGTGCCGCTCCAGTTTCGATACGAAGTTAATGATCTACGATGGCACTTGTAATGGGGCGCCGATTGCCTGCAACGACGGCGCCAATCCCTGCCCGGGGGCGACCGGCTTCTATCGGTCGCTGATCGAATGTCAGACGCTGCTGGCTTGGCACATTTATTACATCGTGGTTGACGGCTACTCATCATTAGATTGCGGAACTTATTATCTGGAAACCGGCTTCTGCCCGTCCTGTGACGTTCAAGCCCAACCGAGCGATATCATCGAATGCACGGAAACACCCGATACCAACAATGTACGGCTGGACTGCAACGGGGGACCGAATAATGTCACCTATGGGGGAACGGCTCTATACGGAGCCATCTCCTGCGGTCAGACCATTACCGGAGATGGATTCACTTATATATACAGAGGATTAACTTTTCGTGATACGGATTGGTACCGGTTTACGTTAAATCAGGCCGATAGCCTGTTGATTACATATACCGGTGAATTCGAGACAACGATTTACATTTTGGACTCCGCCACTGTAAACGTCCAATATTTATTTTTCGCTTCCATGTGTGAAACCGTGGTTGATACCGTTCCCAATCTTGCCGCAGGGCACTATATTCTCTGGGTTGGTCCAAGGTATTTTTCTGGGGTTCCGATTCCGGCAGATTATCGCGTGACCTTGAATTGCTTCTCAACCTTGGGACGTGATTGCAACGAACCGATAAACTTGCAGGATATTGCAACTCTCGGAAACCGTACGACCTGCGGCAGGATCAATAATTATTCCAATACCTGCTTAGGATCCTACGATAACGGTGAGGATGCCCTGTTCCGGTGGACGGTCAGCGAGCCGGGGGACTACGTGATTTGGCTGAATCCGCGATCTACGGACTATTCGGGAATTCTAATTGACGATCAGTGCCCGCCCAGCGCTACCGGTTGTCTGGGAATTAACGCCAACAGCTCCAGCTTGCCACACGGAATAAACTGCCTTTCTTTGGATGCAGGCACGTATTATATCATGGTGGACACATGGCCGGAACCCTATTGTATTCCGTCGTTCGATTTGATGACTGGATATTGCTATCCCAGCTGTGTAACATCGCAGCCGGGCGATATCGAAGAATGCGCGGAGATGCCAGACACATCCCACAGCCGGGTTGACTGCAACGGTGGAATCGGGAATTACTATTACGGCGGAGTACGGTCGTGGGGAGCCGTTTCGTCCGGACAATCGGTATACGGACGCTGTTTCACTTTTGCCGGAGGATCGGGATCACCGCGCCGGGATGCCGATTATTACCTGTTCACGCTCACGGAACGGAGTTACGTTTCCCTGCGGGGGAAGGCCGAATTTCCGGCCTTTATGGGAATTTCCGACACGGCGCTGAATCATACCATAGTTACCGACTATTCACTGGAATCCTGCGACAGTTTTTTCGTGCAGACGGTGCTCGATCCGGGAACCTATTCCGCTAATGTGTCCCCATTCGATAACGTAGGTCTCCCGCTGGAAAAGCACTATCGGTTTACGTTCGAGACGGAGCCTTGGGAATCATTTCCCGGCAGCGATTGTTCTGATCCGGTCGTGCAGCAGGGAGCAGGCATTCTCATCAATGAAACCACCTGCCTGAATTATAACGACTATGACAACACCTGTTTGGGCGTCGGCGATGAGGGGGAAGATAGAGTATATCGCTTTGAGCCGCCCGGATATAGCTATTGGACAATTTGGCTCGATCCACATGGTACACCTAATGCCGGAATTGTAATTGATACCACATGTCCTCCAGACCAGGGTTGTCAAGGGCTAATGAATGACCTATACGGAGATGGTTTGCCGCGCGGACTTTTTTCATTGACATTTGACGGGCCTCGCTATATTATGGTAGATAGGAGTACTAATTATCTCGACAACTGCATACCGAGCTACGATCTGTATTTTCAGGAGTCGTGCGTATTGGGTTATCCGGGTGATGCTCATGCATGCAGCGAGCCTAACTGGGACAGCACGAACGCGTTCAACGATTGCAACGGCGGGTGCTGGAACGAATACGGTGGCGGAGTACCTCAATACGATGCGATTACATCCGGAGACACTTTGACCAGTATACTATTTCAATACTGGAATGACGGATTTCGGTACAGCGATATGGATCAGTTTTTGTTCACAATTACGCAGCCGGAAACTGTGCGCGTTGCCGCGAAATGCGACGTTCCCTTCGAGATCGGAATAATGGATACGAATTACTGCGATTATCGCTCGCTGGTGGACTGGACGCAGACGTTATCGTACTGCGACAGTTTGTTCATTACAGTGCCATGTCTGGCTCCCGGAACCTATGCCCTTTATGTGACAGGTGCCGCCGGAACCATCTTCGCCCCTGCCCAATACCGCTTGGCGTTCAATATATCATCGAATCCCTGCCCGTATATGCAAGGCCGTGATTGTGCCAACAATATCTACGTAAGCAATGCATACACCCTCATTTCACAAAGCACCTGTCCGATGCAGGATGACTATGACGGCACATGCTTGGGCAGCTACGACGGCGGGGCGGACATCATTTATATGTGGGAACTGCAGTTCGCGGGTGATTATTATCTCTGGCTTGATCCCCATGAGTCCATCTATACGGGACTCCTGTTGGACGATGAGTGCCCGCCCAGTGCAGACAATTGCATTGCTATCGCCTACAATTCCGATGCCGTTCCCTATGGCACGGATTGCATGCATCTCGAAGCGGGCACTTACTATATTATGGTGGATTCGTGGCCGTATCCGTATTGTATCCCGCAGTTCGATCTGTCCATCGGACCGTGCGATTCCTGTATCACCAGTCAGCCTGGCGATACAATGGAGTGTGCCGAAACCGCCGATTCAAGCAATGCCGCTAACGATTGCAACGGCGGCTGCAACAATGATGATGTCGGCGGAATCAACCAATTCGCAACCATCAGCAATGGTGAAACCGTTTACGGACGCGCCTTTACCTATATCCGCAACGGATTGAACTACCGGGATACGGACTGGTATACGTTCAACCTCAGTCAGCCGGAAACTGTGCATGTGACCGTCGCTACCGAATTTTCCGCAATGGTTGCGATTATCGACACTATCGGTAACTGCAACAATGTGCAGCTCGTGGCAACCGCTTTTACGGAACCCTGCGATACGACGATCATGCACATCGATTCGCTGGGGGCCGGACAGCACTTTTTATGGATCGGTCCCTATAGCTATGGCGGCGTCCCGCACGAACGGGATTATCGCTTGACTTTCGATGCGATCCCGCATTCGCTGGGCAACGATTGCGCCACCGCCATGGAAATCGCCGATGAAGTGACGCTGACCGGCTTGACCACGTGCGGCAAGCTCAATGATTACGATTCGACCTGCCTTGAGGGGTACGATGACGGGGAAGACATGGTCTTCGTGTGGACGGTGACAACGGGCGGAATGTACACCGTCTGGTTGAATCCCCGTGGTTCGCTGGCGTCCGGTGTAGCGATTGATGATCAATGTCCGCCGAGCTACGACAACTGCCTTGCCCGCAGCGAGTCGTGGGCGGAGGTGGAGCACGGAGTATGTGTAACCATGGACCCGGGAACGTATTATATTATAGTGGACACTTACCCCTTTGTGCCCTGTCTGCCGGAATTCGATTTGACGATCACCGCCAGCGAGGTTCCTTTCAATGACCTCTGCGAAAATGCGATTTATCTGAATGTCCCAGGTACGACTTACGGTTCGACCAAGTGTGCAACGGTGGATGTCACGCCCGATTGTTGGGAAGATCCGCCCTATTATCCGGGTGTGTGGTACGAAATCACCGGAACCGGAACGACGATCACCGCCGATGTCTGCAACAGCGGCGTGCAGTGGAACAATCGCATCGGGATCTACACCTGCAGTTGCGACAGTTTGGTCTGTGTGGCTACGGAGAGCGACCTGTGCAGCGATACGTCCTTTCTGCGCCCGGTCAGTTGGTGTTCGCGTCTTGGTGAAACCTATTGGATTTTGGTCCATGGCTTATGGGGTTCCACCGGCGACTTTCGGCTGGATGTGTATGATGATCAAATCGCCTGTCCCTTCGGACTTCGCTGTCCGTGTGCGGATTTGACCCTCACGGCACCGGGGCAAATCGCCGATTCGACCCTCGGCGCGGACAACTCGTGCTGGTCATCCTCGTCCCCCGATAAAGTCGTTCAAGTGGAAATTCCCGCAGCCGGTTATTGGAATTTCTCACTGTGCGGTTCGGATTTCGACACGTATCTATTGATCGGATCGGACTGTTGTCAATTCGATGTGGGTTCGGCAAATGACTACTTCTGCAACGGCGAGTACGGCGCACAATCCGTGCTGTGCGTGTATTTGCCGACCGCCGGATACTATTATGCAACCATTGAGGGACTGGGGGGGGCTGCATCGGAAGCCGGACATTTTATTCTCGATGTTCAGCCCGATGACGGCTTCATTCCGGCGCAGGTGACGGGTGTGAACGCTACCGAGGACCAATGCCAAATTGTTGTGATCACGTGGGACGATGTGGTCGGCGAGGACGGCTATGCGGTGTGGACGGATGTTGGGTATTGGTATGTCGTTCCGGCGGATTGCACCCAGCAGATTGATTTCCAAATCAATCCCGGTGATGGTCATTGGTACACGGTTTACGCAATTGCGGCGTGCGGCGAAGGACCGGTATCAACCGCCGACTACGGAATGGCGTGGCGCGTGGTGGATGCGGTGCAGAATCTTTCGGCAACGGACACCGCCTGCGACAGTATCTATCTCACGTGGAATGATGTCAATGATGAGGACGAGTACCGGATTTATCGCGGCGGCATCTTGGTCGGCTCAGCGGGAACCGACACGACGCATTTTACGGACTATCCGGAATCCGGTACGTATAACTATACCGTCACCGCTTATAACGATATCTGCGGCGAAGGTCCTACATCCATCAGTGATTTAGGGACGCGGCTACCGATGCCGGGCTTTGTCGCCAATCCGACGGCGAGCAGCAATTTCTGTGATCACATTGAACTGTCATGGACTGATGCTGAACATGAAACCGCTTATTACATCGATCGTGATGCGGTAACGCTGGATACGATTCTTCCGGCCAATACCACATCCTTTACGGATTGTACGGCGGTTCCGGGAATTACTCATGAATATTCGGTGATTTCGTCCAACGCCTGCGGTGCACAAGGGGTGTCAGCCTTGGGAGCGAGAGTGCCGACGCCCGCGCAAGTATCGGCCGCGACCGCCAGCGATACGATCTGCGACTATGTACGAATAACTTGGGATGACGTTCAAGGGGAAACCGGATATCGCGTCGCCCGCAATGGAACCACGATCGCCACGGGCATTGACGCCGACATTACAACCTATCACGATGCCGACGCCGTCGCCGGAATCGTTTATGAGTATGTTGTCTGTGCTTATAATATAGGCTGCAGCGGTCCATGGTCGGTCCCCGATTCGGGACAGCGCCGTACGCCTCCGCTCAGCGCGCCCATTCCGTTTATTCCGGATTCCTGCCTTGCCTATCACGTATGCTGGACGGACGTGGCAGACGCCGAAGGTTATCGGCTCTACCGCAACGGCATTCTGATCGATAGTGTTCCGTCCGGAATTCTCTGTTTCACGGATTCGACTATACCGCAACCCTCCCAGTTTTCCGTGGCGGCTTACAATGCATGCGGTGAAGGTCCGATTTCACCGCCGATCTTAATTGGATTCCCGGTGCTTCCAAGCATTAACAGCTTGACCGCTACTGACGGGCTGTGCGACAGCATTTACTTATCGTGGACGGTTGCAGGCGCGGCGGATAGTTGTGCCGTCTATCGCAATGCGGTCCTGCTGGGATGGACATCCGCTGCGGTTTATACTGATAGAGCGGCAATGCCGTTTACGGTCTACTCCTATACGATAGCCGGGCAGAATGCGTGCGGCATGGGGCCGTTAAGCGCGCCCAACAACGGAAGTATGTCTGATAATCCCGCGCAAGTTATTGGCGTGACCGCCACGCAAAATCGCTGCGATTCGATCATCGTGACATGGACCGATGTTCCGCATGAGACCCACTATCGAATCATCGTTGACGGCATGCCCGTTGACAGCGTGCCGGTTAATAGAACACGTTTTGCTCACGCACCTGCTGCGGGGACTCATCAGTACACCGTGCAGGCCGTTAATCAATGCGGTGCCGGCGCTGCCTCATCCGCCGCGGAAGGAATTCGCTTGATCGCTCCCGGAATTCCCGCAAGCATAACAGCATCGGATAATTTGTGTGGGAGTGTGACGATTTGGTGGGGAGACGCAACGGGTGATATAGACTCCTATCGGTTCTACCGCAACGGAGTATTTATCGGCAGCGCACTCCCGGCGGCGGAGTCCTACGTCGATTCGCCGGTCACCGGCAGCTTCAGCTATACGGTAACCGCCTACAGCAGCGAATGCGGCGAGGGTGGGCCCAGCACTCCCGATAGCGGAACCGGCCACGGAGTGCCTTCAACTCCCGGTAATCTGCAGGCGATTACACCGGTAACGTGTGATTCAATTCGTCTAACCTGGAATGCCGCCGTTGGAGAAGTAAGCCAATACATCATTAACCGCGATGGGCAACCGATTGATTCAACCGTCCAAACTCATTATACCGATCGTTCTATTGCCGACAATCACGAGCACGATTACATGGTAAAGGCATACAATCCATTCTGCGGATTCGGTCCGATTACCGATCCGGTCTTCGGTCACGTTCTGACACTAATGGAGGTTGCAACGGAAATGCCCGATACGGTGCCCAGCGGACAATGGCTGGTGTTGGATGTTCAATACTGCTCCAACACCGACAGTGCACGCATGTATCTCTCGTTGAATAACGGACCTTATCAATATCAAAGAACCTTCCTGCCTTCAGCCCGCGACTCGTTATTCTTCGAGCCGGTGAGCAACCATACTCCCAACTGTCATATCATGGGACTGATTTATCGTGATTCACGGACGGATTCCCTGATTTTATCGTCCTTTGTATTGGCGGCCGCCAACGCAGCGAACATTCAACTCTCCGGAATTCCCGCCGACTATTTCTTAGCGCGCAACTATCCGAATCCCTTTAATCCTTCGACAACAATTCGCTTTGGAGTCCCTGTGGCCTCAGAGATCAGCATTGATATTTATGATATCCTTGGCCGCCATGTGGCATCATTGCTGAAGACGATGGTTTCACCGGGAGTACATACCTTGATCTGGGATTGTTCATCGTGCCCGTCAGGAATGTATGTGGTTCGGATGCAGGCCGGTCAGCGTACCTTTCTGAACAAAATGCTGCTGATGAAATAGCCCATTCACTTCATCCATCAAGCAGGCTCCTCAGTAACGGGGAGCCTGTTTTAGTATGTAACGAATGAAAAACACGGGCTTGTTTTGTCGTGTTTTCGGTTGATGGTGAGTGCTAAAACACATCCTGTAGTGAACCCGCGAAAAAAAACCAGGGGTTCGATATCGGTCTCCCTTGTAGCGCTCAACACCACGGCGTGCACATCAGAGGCTCGCGCAGGAGCGGTCCGTTTTCTTTTAGTGCCTTCATTCTAACTGAATCGGTTGATATTGGTTGGGTTAATAAATGAAGCGAATCCGAATATTATCCACGACATGGTTGCGCAATGGTGCGAAAAAACATTATCATTCTTGGGACGATAACGAGCCACACATATCACCAATCTTAGACACGTTAGAATTCTCTTGACATACTGATCAGTATATACGATATTGGTGGAAGAAAACGGATGTAAAACCGGTCGGAGACACCAGTGAAGCCACGTGCTGCGCCGTGTCGCCCGCGGCCAACGGATATCGTTACAATCATTTAAGGACAGACCTTGCCCGCACGAGCGAGGTCTGTTTTGTTTTACGACACTCCAAAGCCCCAAACGACCGGATAATCCCCACTAACGACGGAGGCTATAATGCACTCTACTGCGGTAGTGATCTTAGCCCTGAGCATGGTCGCAGCTGCCATGGCACAGGACACTGTGCCCGACAGTTCCACGATCATTACGCCACCGGCGGAAGCGGATTCGCCAAACGGACTTGCGTGGCGGGCGGCCATGAGTGCGGCGTTGGGAAATGACGCGAATCTTTCCAATATTTCACCGGATCTGACCTTGGGTTGGGTGATCACGGTCAATGACAGCCTGGTTCATTGGCCGCGCATTCGCAGTCTGGGGAGTCTGGGGTATTATCTGCCCAGTCTGGCATCACAACCGGTTCGCTATGTTAGCCGGCTAATCATGGGTAATCACTACCATGATAATCCACGCACAGCGTGGCGTCTTCAAGCGGGTCCCACGCTTTCAGCGCAACGGCGAGCGGAGACGATTACCGACTACTTTCAGGCACTGATGCAACCTGCTCCGGCAGGATTCTCCCTGTCTTCATTCTGGACGAGGGCGAACTATACCGGCGATCCGGATTCTATTACGTACATGCCGGTCAGAATCGTCGGAGCGATCGGCTGGGGCATAAAATTTTATGGACCTTATGAAGGACTATTCCGGGATTACTCGTCCGAAGCCGCCGATCCCCGTCGTCCGGATTCACTTTTTTCGCCGTGGGCGAGCACTGATTCCATGGCGCTGGACGGCATCGTCCAGCACTATTTTCGCGCCGGATTAGGCATGCAGCTCGGCCGCTATCTGGGATTATCCGCCAACTACAGTCTGGCGTATCATGACGTAGTCCGGACATCGCACGACTCGTTTGTGAAGCTGTTCGGCCATAAACCCGAGGCGGACGGATTTCAGTATCTCACGCTAAACCTCCAGACGCTGGTTCGGGAAGGAGACGGAGGCAACACTTACTTTGACATTACCTGGTGGCAACAATTAGAGAGAAGGCGGTTCGGGTGGCTGAAGGATCGCGAAGTATTGACCATCAGTCTGCGGCAGGATTTTCGGGAGCTGCCGATGGCATTCACGAATTGAGCCGTCTCCCGCGGGGAATTCAACCAGTGTCAGTCATCGACTATATTAAGGAGGGGCAATGCGAAATACTCATTGGCTCATTATCGCGCTTGTACCGGTTCTGATGATGCCGATTCTATGGGGTAATGGTGTCGGAAGCGGGCGGTCGTTGCTAATGGCGCAGAACATGCCCACGGCGACCGCACCGCTGGTCACCTCTGACAATTTATATGAAGTCCTGGCGACCGGTGAAGTATCCAAGGGTTATCTCCCTTTGTACGCAATGGCCTTCGGAATCTTTACGCTGATTGTACTCTTCCTGCTCGCGTGCCGCAAGGCCATCGGTCCGCGGGATATGCCGCGTTATTTCATTCTGACCTTAATCATCATTTCCGCGCTGATCTTCATTGTCGGACGATTCGAGAACAGCGATATCGCACCGGCGATCGGTCTGTTCGGCACCATTGCCGGCTACGTTTTAGGCCGTTCGGACAGAAAGGAGGAGGAACGTGAGACGCACCCCGCTCCTGCTGCGTAGCGTGATCCTCGTCGCTGCGGTATCAGTGTCCGCCTATGGGGAGAAAACCACACCGATCGGCAATGCGGAAACTCCCCAGCAGCGCCGGTTAGCCATGATCAAATCCAGTTTAGCCGAGTTCGAGAAACTGGATACCACGCAGGTCGTAATTTCCAATGCCGAGGCTTCGGATATGACCTTCTACACCCGAACGGATACCGGTTCGACCTGGCAGTCTTGGAAATTGCCCGCAGGGCAGACCATCGCCTTTCCCGCAGCGAAGATCATCGGATTATTCACTGCACAAAAGCGGGTTACGTTGCCGCCCATTGAACGTTCTTATCTGCTGGAAGGAGGACGCAAGTACATCATCTACTGGAACCAGAACTGCTGGGACTTAATCCGTGTCGAGGATCAGTCTCGTTTGGGACAGGATGCTCGCTAATTATATCAATCGGGCATCTGAAGGCTACGACCAAGCGCAACTGGTGATAAACATACCAATGTCGCAACGTTGGAACTTCATTACCCTGAGAATGAATGCCTTAAGTGAGGAATATGGTCTATGCTATCCAAAGGTTCTCAAGGATCAAAAGTCCGCGAATTACAGCGATTGCTGAATCGGCGCGGATTCACACTCGCCGTTGACGGCGACTTCGGCACGAAGACGTATAATGCGGTGCGGGCGTTCCAGTCGATGAATCTCGACCAGCACGGCCAGCCGCTGACGGTGGACGGAAGAGTCGGGCCGCTAACGTGGTGGAGCTTAACGCATCCGAAACCAAATGTTGAAGTCTACAGCGCGGTGGATTTCGAGAAAATGCCGGCGGCATCCGTAGGCGGAAGCAGAATCGGGCGGGCGGCATTAAAAGCGGCCATCGGTGAGTTGAAAGCCGGCGCCGGTGAAATCGGCGGGAATAATCGCGGGAAGTGGGTACGCAAGTATCTGAACGGGTTGGCCGAGGAGGGATCGAGTTGGTGCGCCGGATTCACCAGCTGGTGTTTCCATCGGGTTCCCGGCGAGCCGCCGTTCGAGTATTCAGTGGGCGCGCGGGATATTTTGCGACAATTCAAGCAGCGCGGCTGGGCACATGCGCCCAACGACGGCTATCAACCGTTTCCCGGCGATGTCGTGGTCTGGTGGCGCGTGCGAGCCGATGGTTGGCAAGGCCACGTGGGCATCGTGTATCAGATCAAGGATGGCATGCTCTACACGATCGAGGGCAACAAGAGCTCCAAAGTCCAGGGCTTCTCCTACGTGTTCAGCCGCATGGAACAACTTCTGGGTTTCGGACATATTCCCTGACCGAGAATCATACATTAAAACAGATAATGACCACACCGGCTTGGTCGGCGTGACCCGGAAGTGATTCGCTTGGCTCTGCTCCCCGAATGACAGCATCGTGAACTTTTCCGAGGCGTTTTCATGAGACACATAATCGTTGAGATGCGATCAATGGCAATGGCATCGAACAAAATCCGATAAATAGGGTCTTTCACATGTCACCCAGTAAGAAAAAAAATCGCAAGTTGGACGCCTGTCCCGACACTCCCGATTTCCGGGATTTGATTTATCGTCCGACGCTGGTTGAAGTGCCGGGGGAGCGTTCGCTAGCGAAATACCGCGATGAATATCCGGACGGCCGAGTTCCCGTTCTTGATCAAGGACAGGAAGGGGCGTGTACCGGATACGGCTTGGCCGCCGTGGTGAATTATCTGCTGATTACCCGAAAATTCTCGAATCACCCGCGACCGGATGCGGAAAAACTCGCCAGCCCGGCCATGCTCTACACGCTGGCGCGGCGGTACGACGAATGGCGCGGGGAGGATTACGAGGGCTCCAGCGCGCGCGGCGCGATCAAAGGCTGGCACAAACATGGCGTATGCGCTGATGAACTGTGGAAGAGCCACCGCGGGAAACGCGGAACCGATCTCACCCAGAACCGCGCGCAAGACGCCCGCCGGCGGCCGTTAGGCGCCTACTATCGCGTTAACCACAAAGACATTATTGCCATGCATTGCGCCTTGACTGAAGTGGGAATTCTTTATGCGATGAGCTGGACCCATCCTGGTTGGGATGAAGTTAAATCGAACGGGAAGATTCCGTTCAAACGCGTACCCGAATCCGAAAAAGACGGTCATGCTTTTGCGATTGTCGGCTACAACAACCAAGGCTTTTGGATTCAGAACTCGTGGAGCGATACGTGGGGTAAAAAAGGTTTTTGTCACATTCTGTACGATGACTGGCTAACCAACGGACAGGACGTTTGGGTGGCACGCTTGGGTGTGGCCATCGAGATCAGTTCCCGCCGCGCGCGCGCGGAAACGCTGTCGAAAACGGCAACCTCCGCGTTCTCCATTGCGACGGCGGACGTCGCGCCGCACTTGGTCAGTCTGGGCAACGACGGCCGGCTACGGGATCAGGGAAGTTTCGGAACCAATAAAGCGGAAGTAAAAGAGATTTTTGAAGATCTGGTGCCCGCCAAACTTCGGGAGAAAAAGGCTGATCCGCTCTGGAAGCAACCGCGCATCTTGCTTTACGCTCACGGCGGTCTGGTGGGTGAAGATGACGCGGTTCGCCGCGCCGCCAAGTGGATTCCGCCGCTGCTCAGTGTCGGCATTTATCCGGTATTCTTTATCTGGCATTCCGATCTATGGAGTACACTCAAAAATATCCTCGATGATGCGCTCGGCCGCAGACGTGCGGGAGGCGTGCTGGAAACGATCGGGGAATTCATGGAGGATCGCAAGGATGACATGCTCGAAGCGGTGATCCGGAGCTTTAAACTCATGAAGGAACCGTGGCGGGAGATGAAAGAGAATGCAAAGATGGCTTCCGATCCCGGCGGCGGCGCGCATTTGGTGGCGGAACTGATCCACACGCTCTTAAGTAATTCACCGGCGGGTATCGTAAAACCTGAAATCCATGTGTGCGGCCATAGCGCGGGAAGCATACTGTTCGCACCCTTTATGGATATTATGCGGGCTAAAGGCCACCTCGTCAGTTCGTGTACACTCTGGGCTCCCGCCTGCACGATGGATGATTTCCATGACAGTTATTTACAGGCGATCAAGTCCAAAACTCTCTCGCGCTTTCGCCTCTATACTTTGAGCGACGCCGTGGAGCGAGATGATAATTGTCTCGGAATATATCACAAATCGCTGCTGTATTTGGTTTCAATGGCATTCGAAGAGCAAGCTTATTTCGGTCTGAAAAAGCAGGGTTGGCCGATACTGGGTATGGAAAGATTCCTCGGTAAGAAGTCAAACCTCGCCGATCCGCAATTCAGGGATGCCTTAGACCGCAACCTGGTTGAGTGGATTTTATGCCCAAATCAGGAATCCGTGGCCAGCGGACGAGCTTCGAATGCCATGCATCATTCCGATTTCGATGACGATTTGCCGACCATTCGCTCGACCGTCGCCATGATCACCGGACGTCCCGATGTGGCGGAAAAGCTTGAATTCTGATCGACTGATTCGCAGTCGGATCGAATGCACTCTTGCTCTTGTTAATGCACACGATGAAGGCTGATCTGAAAAATGGCTTTGCGATTCCCGCCGTCACTACAAAAAGCCATTAGTGAGCATTTACTTAACAGGAGTTTTTTCGTATCTTTGGGAGTCCGTTCAATCTTAATTCCAAATTGTGTCTGTGAAACTCTGGCTCATTGCCGCTCTGGTATTGCTGATCAATATTCCATGTGGAATGTGGCGTAGCCGTGTTCGCAGATATTCGATACAGTGGATTCTGGCCGTCCATTTGCCGGTTCCGCTGATTATCCTTATGCGGATCTACAGCGGCTTGGGTTGGCGTTGGGAAACTTTCCCGGTGCTGGTTGGGGCGTTCTTTCTCGGCCAGTTCACCGGTGGAAGAATTCAGCGAATCTTTGGAAAATCAAGTGATTAAATATTCATGAAATAGTCATCGAAGTACATTTTGGGGTTTCCGGTAATATAGTTCCTGACAAATACAGGCTCCTGCATACGGGAGCCCGTTTTTTTTTGCAATTGATCTCCCGTTCTGCATTCTTTTTCGATTTGACCGCCGATATTATACAAAAATCTATAAATTATAATGTTAATAATTTAAGCTGACTTGAGAGCCTTGTCTAATAATCTGAAGCCAAATGACCATTTCTGAATATTGAAGATCGCCATAATATCTTATTATTCAATAATATGTGTTTTCAAATATTGGCTCAAAATGGCGGATTCTGTATTACTTTTTTATGACAATCCACTCTATTGATATCAATATATTATATACGAAGGTAATAAATAAGATTGGCATACAATGATAATCGGAACACGCGGCAGCGATCTGGCCTTAACACAAGCCCGAACCGTAGCAGAGTTGCTCTTAAGTCGTCTGGGAATCGTAGCTCCCGTTCAGGTGATCCATACTCAGGGGGACCGGGTAACCGATCGTCCGCTGCGGGAATTGGAAGGCGCGGGCTATTTTACGAAAGAGATTGAGGAAGCGTTGCTGCGCCGCGAGATTGACATTGCCGTGCATTCCTTTAAGGATATGCCATCCCGCATGCCCGCCGGACTTGCGCTGGCGGCGGTATCGGTTCGCGAAGACGTAGCGGATTTGCTGTTGATTCGAGCATCGGCTTACCAAGCCGATGCCGCAGCGCTTCCGCTATCGAGCGGAGCAATCATCGGAACCAGTGCGGTGCGTCGCGAAACTCAATTGCGCGCCCTTCGTCCTGATCTGCACATTCGCGATCTGCGCGGCAATGTGCCAACGCGAATCGCTAAGCTGCAATCCGGTCAATACGATGCGATCATACTGGCGGCAGCGGGAGCGAATCGCCTGCACTGCGACCTGAGTATGTATCAAGTCATCCGCCTGGATGTGCGCAAGTTCGTTCCGGCTCCCGGTCAAGGTGCGCTGGCGATTCAAGTGCGGGAAGATGAACCACGGTTTGACGCGATTCGCTCCGCCCTGCATGACTCCACAACCGAGACGGCAACGATTATCGAGCGCAACGTGCAAGCCCGGTTTGGCGGCGGCTGCGGATTACCGTTGGGGGTTCATGCGTGGAGGGAAGATCAGATTTGGCACTCAGTGGGATTTTGGGGTGGGGATAAAACCACTCCGACTTGGATGGAAGTGCAGGGAAATGATCCGATAGCCTTATCCGATCAACTCTATCACGCGCTGAGCGGGGAGAGGATATGAGTTGTCATGTCTTGATCACGCGCGAATCGGAGCGCGCGCAGGAGTTAATTGCCGCACTTCACGAAACGAACGTGACCGCCGTGGCCCAGCCGGTCACGCGAACACTTATGTTTGACGCTGCGTCCGATTTGCCGGATCCGTCGCAATTCGATTGGCTTATTTTCACGAGTGTGAACGGAGTGCGAGCGTTTGCCCGTCAATTATCGCAAGCGAAATATGCGCTCCCGGAGGATATTAAAATCGCAGTTGTCGGTGAAACTACA
The DNA here is from genome assembly GCA_964444755.1 of uncultured Alphaproteobacteria bacterium. Taxonomy (GTDB): domain Bacteria; phylum Electryoneota; class RPQS01; order RPQS01; family RPQS01; genus JAHJDG01. The sequence continues at coordinate 63,293 of CAYUIF010000004.1, forward strand.
GCGAAAGCCTTGCGGACATTCGAACGCACGGCGAAACTGATCGCCGCCGAGAATTCAGCGCGCGGATTGGCGGAATCGCTGATCAAACAGGAGTCCGCCGGGAAACGCGGTTCGATTCTTTGGCCATGTGCGGCGATCACCGATCCGGAAATGAAAGCCTTGCTGTTGGAAGCCGGATTTCGCCTGCAATCACTGCCTGTTTACCGAACGGAGAATATTCCGCCATCGGAATTGTCACTTAATCTGAAGAAAATCTGGCCGTGGAAAGTGGCGATATTTTTTGCACCCAGTGCCGTGCGATCTTTTACCGAGGCGTGGCCGGGATCGTGGGATTTCGCCAGCATGGCTATCGGCAATACGACCGCACAAGCTTTGAAAGACATCGGCGTTCCCGATCCGGTGGTCTGTCCCAAACCGACCACCGAATGTCTCAGCGGGGCGAGCCTAAAACTGTTGAAAGAGTACGGAAAGGAACTGTAGATCCGTGGCGGAAAACACTGACAATCGTATGTATCTTCGCGCCGCACGGGGTGAATCACTGACGATACCGCCCGTATGGCTCATGCGGCAAGCGGGCCGCTACCTGCCGGAATATAATGCCGTACGCAAGCAGCACGAATTTCTGGAAGTCTGCCGTACGCCCGAATTGGCCTGTGAAGTAACGCTGCAGCCGATTCGCCGCTTCAGGTTCGATGCCGCCATTTTATTCAGTGATATTCTCGTCCCGTTGGTACCGATGGGAGCGGACTTGACCTTCGGAAAAGGACACGGCCCGGTCATCGCGAATCCGCTGCGATCGACGGCAGACGTGGCACGTATCCGAACGATCGAGCCACGCCAAGAGTTGGCTGACGTTTTGAAAACGATCAGAATTCTTCGAGCTGAATTGCCGGATGAAGTTGCGTTAATCGGCTTTGCCGGAGCGCCGTTTACGCTTGCAGCCTATTGGGTGGAAGGCGGCAAGCCGCAACCCTTCGCCCATTTAATGGGTATGGCTTACGGCAATCGCACAACCTTCGATCAAGTGATGAATAAGCTGGCCGAGATGGTTGCCGATTACTTGTCGGCGATGATTGACGCGGGCGCCGATGCGATTCAACTGTTCGATACCTGGGCCGGGAATCTCTCCGAAAGCCAGTTTCGCGATTTAAATCTGCCGATCGTACAGCGCATTTTCGAGAAGCTCTCACATCGTCATGTGCCGATGACTTATTTTGTTCACGGCGGGATGCATCTGCTGCGGGCGATCAAGGATACCGGCTGTACGGTCGTTAGTCTCGATTGGCGCAGTTCGCTTCACGAAGCGCGAACCCTCTACGGTTCCGGCATGGCGCTGCAGGGCAATTTCGATCCGACGATTTTGTTGGGCGACGAGCCGACGGTTCGCCGCGAAGTGCGCCGCACGGTTCGCGACGGAAACCGCGATGGCGGCTACATTTTTAATCTGGGACACGGTATTCTACCGATGACGCCGATTTCGTCGGTGGAGATATTGCTTGACGAAATCCGCAACGGAGACACGAACTCGTGAAACTGCGCGATATTCCTGAAGAGCAGATCTTTCAATTAGTCGAACGGCTGGATGTCCGCGGTCCGCGCTATACCTCGTATCCGACGGTTCCGGTTTGGCAGGATGATTTTCCCGCCGCGCCGTATCTGGACGCGCTGCGGACTTTAGAAAAAAGCGCGGACCCGATTTCGATCTATGTACACTTGCCGTTCTGCCGCAGCCGCTGTCTGTATTGCGGGTGCAACTCCTGTATTACGTCTGACGAACAGCGAATCATCTCTTATGTGGATGCCTTGACCATGGAGATCGAACGCGTTTCTGAGATTACCGGAGTTGAGATACGACACGCGCAGCTTCATTTAGGCGGCGGAACTCCCACCTATACTCCCGCGGCGGAATTATCCGCATTACTCGATTTATTGATCAACCGCTTTCCGGGCGCGGATGATGCCGAGCGATCGGTGGAAGTGGACCCGCGAGTGACCACCGATGAGCACCTGCGCCGGTTGGCGGAACGCGGCTTTCGGCGAATTTCGATTGGACTTCAGGATTTGAATCCGGCGGTACAGCAAGCCATTCATCGCGTTTATTCGCGCGAACAGCTGGAGGAGTTCATTGCACGGTCGCGGCATTTTGGATTTACCGGAATCAATATTGATCTGATCTACGGGCTTCCGCTGCAAACGCGCGCCAGTTGGAAAACCACATTGCAGGCGATTGCGTCACTGAAACCGGACCGGCTGGCATGTTTCGGGTATGCTCATCTGCCGCAGCGCATGAAGCATCAGCGAGCGATTCGCGAGGAGGACTTGCCCAGCCCGCGCGACCGATTAGGAATGCTATTGGATGCCAACCGGTTTTTCACAGATTCCGGCTACGTCGCGGTGGGAATGGATCACTTCGCCCTTCCCGACGATGAATTATCCATGGCCCGGCAAACCGGCCGGCTCTGGCGCAATTTCATGGGCTATACCACCAGCCGGGGGATGGAGCTGATCGGTTTCGGATGTTCGGGAATCAGTGAATTTGAGAATCTTTTTGCCCAGAACATCGTGACCCCTGAAGCCTATACCGAAGCGATTCGGAGCGGCCATTGGCCGATCAAGCGCGGTTATCGCTTGGATATGGAGGATCGAATTCGCAAACAGGTGATAAATCACCTGATGTGCAATCTGGAAATCGCGATTCCGGAAGCTGCGCAACAAGCGGAAAACGGTCTCTTAGAATCGCTATCTGAGGCGATGCACTCATTGCAGGAATTCGAGGCGGACGGATTGATCATGCGGCAAAACGGCGGTTATTCAATCACGGAGTTGGGCCAACTTTTCGTTCGCAATCTGGCCATGCCGTTCGATCGCTATCTGCCGTCACAAAGCGGAACCGCCTTTTCCCGAACCGTATAAGATGCAAGCACCGAATCACAACGAAGCGATTTTGCTGGTGAATATGGGCGGTCCGGACAGTCTGGATCAGGTGCGTCCGTTCATGCGGGCGATTTTTCGCGATCCGGCGATTCTACCCGTTCCGGCATGGCTGCGTTGGTTCGTAGCGGATCGCATCACAGCCCGGCGAACCGATGCGGTGATGGAACGATATCGCCAGATCGGCGGTAAGTCTCCGCTGCATCAATGGACCAGGAGCCTCTGCAAGGAGTTGAACACGCAGATCAGAACCAACGGCGATCAACGGTCTGTTACTTACGCTTTTCGTTATACGTCACCAACGATAACCGAAGCTCTGCAAATCCTGCAATCGCAGGGCATGCGGAATGTTTGTGTGCTGCCGTTGTTCCCGCACCACACGTCGGCGATGACCGGATCGGTGCTGCTGGAAACGTCGCACGCCGCACGTGGATTAGGCATAATCTGGCGGAGCATTCCGGCGTGGGGCAATCATCCGAGAATCATTGAATTGTGGTCGGAGTATCTCAAACGATCTGTAGAATCAGCGGGCGAGACTGCGCGGGTTCTGTTTGTCGCGCATGGGATTCCGCAGCGCAACGTGCGGCGCGGCGAGACTTATCCGCAGCAGGTTCAAGAAACCGCCATCGCACTGGCGGCGGCATTGCCGGCCGGAATGGAATGGACTCTCGCTTACCAAAGCAAGGTCGGCCCCATCGCCTGGACACAGCCTTATATGGAAGCGGAACTCCATCGTTTGGCCGCCGCCTCCAACGAACCGATTGTCATCATGCCGATCAGTTTTGCCGCCGATTGTCTGGAAACGTTATACGATCTGGATTTGGTGGCGATGGAGATCGCCCGCCGTCATAACGTGCAAACCGTAATTCGGGTGCGCGTATTCAATGACGATCCGCGGTTCGCCGCCGCATTGGCAAGCCTACTGCACGAGGAAACTCATGTCACCGGATAAGCATTCTCTGCCGCACGTGGTAGTGGTCGGTGGTGGAGTTGCCGGATTGGCAACGGCGTTTCTGATTCGCGAACTGGGTCGTGAGGCGGGACGCGATTGCCGCGTGACGGTGTTGGAAGCGCAGGACCGAGCAGGCGGTTCTACACGCACCGATACGATTGACGGTTTTCTCTGCGAATGGGGACCTAACGGTTTCTTGGATAACGAACCGGCCACTCTGGAACTGGTCAAGCGGTTGGGACTTACCGAACGGTTAGTTCCCGCCAATGAAACGGCGGCGTTACGCTATATCTATCACAGCGGTAAGTTGCACGAAGTACCGGTTAAACCTCCGGCATTTCTGGCATCGGATATTTTGCCGCTTTCGGCCAAACTCCGCATGGCCCTGGAAATATTGATTCCCGCCCGGCGCAACGGAAGGGAAGAGACCGTGCATGACTTCGGCGTACGGCGACTCGGAAGAAGGTTTGCCGATTATTTGCTCGATCCGATGGTATCGGGGATCTTCGCCGGCAACACCCGCGAGCTGTCGTTGCCCGCGGTCTTTCCCAAAATGGTGGAAATGGAACGCGACTATGGCGGGCTATTTCGCGCACTGATTAAAAAACAGCGAGAAGCAAAACGCAACGGCACAGTCAGCGGCGGTCCTTCGGGCGCTCATGCCATCCTCAATACCTTCCGCAACGGTATGGGTGAACTGACGGATACATTGACCGAGCAATTGGGGGATGCCATTTGCGTGCAGTCTCCGGTCGAAGCCATTGCGCGACGAGACAACGCGTGGCGAGTACAGAGCAATATTGTCATCGAAAATCCCGATGCCGTAGTGGTGGCGTGTCCGTCTTATGCGGCGGCTAAGATGATCGAGTCGTTGTCACCGACGCCTGCGCAATCGTTGAATGAGATTCCGTATGCTCCGGTGGATGTGGTTTGCCACGGATTTGCAGTGCAGGATATTGGTCACTCGTTGCGGGGCTTCGGGGTGTTGATTCCTCGTTCGGAAGGGATCCGCTCGCTCGGCAGTTTATGGTGCAATTCGATTTTCCCGGGTCAGGCGCCGCAAGGGATGCATTTGCTTCGAACGTTAATGGGTGGCGCACATGATCCGCAGATCGTCGAGCTTTCCGAGAATGAACTGAATCGTATCGCCGATCAGGATCACAATCGGCTGTTTCACATGCACAATCCGCCCCGCTTTCGCCGGATCATCCGGCACGCACGCGGTATCGCCCAATATACGCTTGGCCACTTAGAACGAGTTGCGGCTGCGGAACAACTGGAACGTGATCTGCCGGGATTATTCTTTACAGGCGCATCCTATCGCGGCGTTTCGATCAACGGCTGCGCGAAGGATGCTTTCCGGGTGGCGCGAGAATTTTGGAAACAACAAGGAATAGCCGTCGTATGACCACCATCATCTACACACTGGTTCCGACCTTGTTGCTGATGCTCTACGCCGCGCTGCTCACGACATGGATCACCGTCGCTTATCATGCCGATAAACGGCTTGAAAAGTTGGCAATCCGCACTGGATACGGATTACTGGCGGCACATTTTATCTGGATCGTGGGAATCACGATCTTCCAACGACAGGTTCCGATTGTTTCTCTGGGTCAGATATCGGTGTTTCTCGGTCTGTTGATTTGGGCCGGGCAAACCTATATGCAACGACGGATCTCACAACGCATGCTCGTGCTATTGCCCACGGCAGCCGTCGTATTTCTGTTGTTTGTTTCCGTGGTAGCGGGAATGCGTCCGGCTGCCTCCTCCGATGTCATGCAGGGTGTGCGAGTGGCATTTCATGTTACGCTATCGCTGGCGGGATTGGCGATGCTGATGGGAGCCGGCGTGTATGGTACCGGTTATATGATTTTGCACCGCCAAATTAAAACCCGCTCATTCGGACACCTGTTCGGCAGTCTTCCTTCCATGGATGAACTGCACCGTCTGCGAATTGGCGCGGTGAGGATGGCGTGGCTGCTGATAACGATTAGCTTGCTTCTGGCAACAGTGTGGATGCTGTTCGGAAAATCGCGGGAAGCGGTTTTTCACTCCCATCTGCGGGAAATGGGCATATTGTGGCTGGTGGTTACATTGCTGGCTTTCGGCGATCGCATGCGCTGGATGAACCAGCATCGCTCGGCGGGTATTACGATGATGTTCACGATTGTGACTTTGATGATTGTCCTGATTTCGGTAATCGGGATCTACGCGGGAGCAGCCGCATGAAGCTGGAAATGATCGGACTGAATCACACGACTTCGACTCTCGAGACGCGCGCAAAGGCGGCGATCGGACCGGATCGCATCACCGCGGCGGTGGAACGGCTTCAGGCGTTGCCGATGATGGAGGGCGTTGTAATCCTTTCCACGTGCAATCGCGTGGAAATCTATCTTTCCCCGTCGCGTCATACCGAGCCGGACGATCTGCGCCGTACCTTCGCTGAGATCTGCAATTTGACTATCGACGAAGCCGAAGCGACTTACATGAAACGCGACGGCGAAGCGGCGGCGCATCTGTTTCGGGTGGCATCCGGTTTGGATTCGCAGCTGTTGGGCGAGGTGCAGATACTTACGCAGGTCAAAAACGCCTATCATGCGGCTTTGGAATTAACCTGCACCAATAATGTGCTGAATGCGCTGTTCCTGCGGGCGATCGAATGCGGAAAACTGGTACGCCATCGCACGGCGATCTCTCAGGGAGCCGCGTCGGTGGCCTATGCGGCGGCGGACGTGGCCCAACGCGTTTTTCATGATTTTTCGGAATGCAACGTATTGCTCGTGGGAGCCGGCGAAACCGTGCGTCTGGCTGCCAAATATCTGGCCGATGCCGGAGTCGTAAGTTGGAAGGTCAGCAACCGCACGATTGAGAATGCGCAGACGCTGGCGGAGACGTTAGGCGGAAACACAACCGCATTTCCCCCGCAAGTTGAAGACCTTGCATGGGCTGATTTAATTGTCTCCGCCACCAGTTCGCCGACATCGGTCATTACCGATGATGTTGTGACAACCGCGGTTCAACACCGCAGCCGACCGCTTCTGGTACTTGATTTAGCCGTGCCGCGCGACGTGGATGAGCGAGCCAGCCGGTTCGATAACGTATACGTGTACAGCGTGGACGATTTCAAGGAAATGGTGCGCGCTAACCTGAAGGCTCGCGAAAAAGAAGCAGTGCGCGCCGAAAAGCTGGTGGAAAAGCAAACCGAAGAATTCGCGCAGTGGTATCGCGAGAACCGGGTGGCCCCCACGATTCAGCAGTTGGCCGTAGTGCTGGAGGGTATTCGCGTTCACGAAGTACAGACCAACGTCAAGCGCTTCACCCCCGAAAATCATCGCCAGGTGGACGAGTTCTCGAAAAGCCTGATTCGTAAAGTCACCAGCTTGATCGTTTCGAATATGAAACGCGCCAGTTTGGATCGCGACGATCTATCATTAGCGCGCGCCGTCGCGCAGGCCTTCGCTTCTGACAACGAGTCCAATATAAATCAGATTTTGGAAAAACTGGATCATGAGCTTTCCCATTGACCGGCCGCGCCGGTTGCGCCGCACCGCCGCCATCCGCCGCATGGTTTGCGAGACCCGCCTTGACGTTGCGGATCTGGTGCAGCCATTGTTCATCGTGCCGGGTTCCGGAGTGCGTCGCGAGATTTCCAGCCTGCCCGGACAATTCCATTTATCGGCAGACATGGCTGCCGCGGAAGCGCGGACGTTGGAGCAATTAGGCGTTCCGGCAGTCTTACTGTTCGGTATTCCGTCGCATAAAGACGAATCGGGCAGTACCGCGTGGGCGGAAGACGGCGAAGTACAATCGGCAGTGCGCGCTATCAAACAAGCCGCGCCGGGTATGGCCGTAATCACCGACGTCTGCCTGTGCGAATATACCAGCCACGGTCATTGCGGACTGATCGCACATGGCGATGTGGATAACGACTCCACGTTGGAATTATTGGGTAAGACAGCCGTGAGCCACGCCGCCGCCGGAGCGGACATTGTTGCACCGTCGGATATGATGGACGGCCGCGTACGAGCGATTCGCACCGCGCTGGATAACAACGGCTACAAAGATGTTGCGATATTGTCTTATGCGGTTAAATATGCCTCCGGTTATTATGGTCCGTTTCGTGATGCCGCCGGATCGGCTCCCCAGTTCGGCGACCGCAAAGGCTATCAAATGGATCCCGCTAATGCGCTGGAGGCTTTGCGTGAAGCGGAGCTGGATCTGGCGGAGGGCGCGGATATGATCATGGTTAAACCGGGTATCGCATATCTAGACGTGCTGGCCAAAGTAAAAGAAACCTTCAAGCGAGTGACGGCAGCGTATCAGGTTTCGGGGGAATATGCCATGATCGAGGCCGCCGCCCGCAACCAATGGATTGACCGCCGCCGCGTGATTATGGAAACGCTGCTGTCGTTCAAGCGGGCGGGAGCGGATATCATCATTTCGTATTACGCCGGTGAAGCGGCGGCATGGCTGAGCGAGCGTGATTGAACATCAAAGCATTTCTAAACGAGACTGATTCATGACTAACAGCGAGATTTTATTCGAACGAGCGAAACAAATGTTGCCGGGCGGCGTCAATTCGCCGGTGCGAGCCTTTAAAGGAGTCGGCGGCGTGCCGCGATTCATCGCTTCGGCGCAGGGATGCCTGCTGAAAGACGTGGACGGCAATGAATACATAGATTATATCGGTTCGTGGGGGCCGATGATCGTCGGCCATGCGCATCCCGCCGTCGTCGCCGCCTTGATCGAAACGGCGTCGCAAGGCACAAGTTTCGGAACACCGTCACCGTTGGAAGTGGATCTGGCGGCGGAGATCATTCGTCGCGTTCCGTCCGTCGAGAAAGTCCGGTTTGTCAATTCGGGAACTGAAGCCACGATGAGCGCCGTGCGGTTAGCGCGCGCCGCCACCGGTCGTGATGTGATTATAAAATTTGCCGGGGATTATCACGGCCACGCCGATATTTTTTTGATTCAAGCCGGATCGGGCGCTGCCACGCTGGGTTTGCCGGATAGTCCCGGAGTCACGAAAGGCTCCGCCCAAGATACGCGCAATGCGCGCTACAATGATCTAACATCCGTCGAAGCGCTTTTCCAAGCGGAAAGTGAACACATCGCCGCCGTGATTGTGGAACCCGTAGCCGGAAATATGGGAGTCGTTCCGCCTGTGACGGGCTTTTTAAGCGGATTGCGAACGTTATGTGATCGCTACGGCGCACTGCTGATATTCGATGAAGTAATGACCGGGTTTCGCGTGCATTCCGGCGGAGCGCAAACACTCTATAATGTGAAACCTGATCTTTCGACCTTCGGGAAAGTGATCGGCGGTGGTCTGCCGGTGGGAGCGTACGGCGGGCGTGCCGATTTGATGTCGCGTATTGCACCGGAAGGCCCGGTCTATCAAGCGGGAACGTTATCGGGCAATCCGCTGGCGATGGCGGCGGGACTGGCTACGCTGAAGCTGTTGGATGAAGCGGCTTATGCGAAGCTTGAACAAATCGGCGGACAGTTGGAAAACGGGCTTGTCGAAGCTTGCAGCGCTGCCAAACTACCGGCAGTAGTGCAACGCGTGGGTTCGATGCTGACATTATTTTTCGGCGAAACTCCGGTGCGAAACCTCGATGATGCGTCGAAAGCCGATCATCACCGCTTCGCCGGATTCTTCACAAAGATGCTTGGGCAGGGCGTGCACTTGCCGCCCAGTGGCTATGAGGCGTGGTTTATTTCGCTGGCGCATGAAGCCGGCACCATCGAGCGTACGCTCAAAGCGGTAAGTACGTCGCTCTAATCAGCGATTACGACGGCCCACTATAAATGAAACGCGAGGTTGTCCTCGCGTTTTTATAAATCGACTGCCAAGTTAGTTACTTCATCAGCAGAATCTTTGTGGTTTGGCTGATACCGTCCGCCGACAAAGTGACGAAGTAAAGCCCGGTGGTTTGTCCGGCGGCATTCCACGACAGGCGATTCGCGCGCAGTGATGAGCCGCTGAACCGCGCCACGTCCTGACCGAGAATGTTGGTAATGGTTAGAACTGCCGAATTCTGCAATCGATCAGGAATGGCAAAGGAAATCGTCACCCGGCTATTAAACGGATTGGGATACGGCGGATCAAGACGGAACGATTGGGCGACGGGATCATGGATATTTGCCGGATTCGGCGGTGTCTCGATCGGCGGTTCGGTGGCGCGGCAACCGGTGCGATGCTGACCATACTTGAGCGACGGCCACGCCGCATAATCGGAAACCAGACCGGGCGTATCCCACGCGTAGACTTTTCCTTCCCAATCGGTGGCGAAGACTTCGTTATCGCCGTCGCCGTCCACGTCCATCACCGTCGGTGTGCATTCCATGGAGGTGAACTGATCCCCGGCATCGGGGAACAGCGGAAATTCCGCCACCATCTGCCCCATGTAATTGAAGGCGACGACGTGCCCCGGATCGCCGGTTAAGCCGTTGGTCGTCGCGATAATGTCGGGCAAGCTGTCACCCGAAACATCGCCCATGGCCACGCTGCCGTCCACCCAGGTTGCCCCCACCAACTGCGGGAAACCGGTCACGGGGGTGCCGTCATGATGCCATGCGTAAACGCGGCCGAGATCCACGGCTTCGAGACTCCCGAATGCGATTTCCAGATCCCCGTCACCGTCAATATCACCCACCGCGCACGCTCCGTCAGGATGCCCGGAACTGACCGGGGCCGGAAAACCGGGCTTGACGTGTCCCTGATAATCGAAGGCATAGACACCGTTGATATCGGAGTCCATAAACTTGACACGGATGATGATTTCTTGAAGCGAATCACCGTCAAGATCCGCGATGGTAGGCGTTGAACCGACATTAAACAGGTTCGTAATGGGAAAGCCGTCTACTAATGATCCATCGGCATGCCACGCGAATATTTGACCAGGACCGGTATTATCCTGACCGCAGCCGATCACGACTTCCAGCTGCCCATCGTTGTCCAGATCACCGACCGCGGGCGATGAATCACTTTTCCGGGGCAGATGCTGCGGCCAGCCGAACATCTCCGAATGATCGGGATAGTAGACATGTACTTGCGGATCATTCTGCGGAAAACCATCGAAGTAGTCGTAGGTATTGATGACGATCTCGTCACCAGCGAAACCATCGAGATCCACCAGCGCCGGAACGCCGGTGAATAAAGCGGTATCCAGCATCCACGGAAAACCATCCATGCTGCCTTGCGGCTGATACACGCAGAGATAACCGATGGCACAGCCGTAGACATATTCGTTTCCGTCATCGCCGTCAATATCGCCCAAGGCGCCCGTTTCGATGGCTGCCGTGGAAACCCACGTCACCGCGGAGGGGGGATCGCCGGGCAGCCATAAAATAATCGGATCGAGGGGATAGCCCGGATAGAATGCTCCATCGTGCTGCCACACATAAAAATAATTTTCAATGTTGGAAATTTGAACTTCCAAGTCCCCGTTGCCGTCAAAATCGCCGATGGTCGTCGTGTGACCATACAGCGTCGGCCAACCCACCATCAGTCGCGGCCAACCCCATTGCATCGGCATATCCAAAGTACGGCGTGGTCCGCGGCGATCAGGATGAGGAATATATTCGCCGCGATCATGAAACCGGATATCCGCGGCATTCAATCGCTGGAGCGCGTCCGCATCGGCTAAAGCCGTTACGAATCCATTTTCCGGGCACCAACGCACATGTTGGGCCGACCGGCTCAACAACGGATTAGTTCGTTCGATTCGTGCATCCAGTAATTCGATTCCCAGGTCCGGCAACCGGATGATTTCGGAAGTTGTGGAGACCGGAATCTCGACTATTCGCTTAGCCGTGGCAGTTGTGGTCCACAACAGCAGCAGAAAAACACTAAGTACAGCAATGCCGCGCATGATCGTCGTCCTCATCGTTGGAGGCTTTCATGATCGTCTGCCGTTCACCAAGCTCACTTGAGCAGCATGATTTTCTTGGTGGCGGAGAATGATCCGCTCTGCATGCGGACAAAGTACATGCCTGAACTTACCGGAGTACCGTCGGCACGATCGCCTTGCCAAAAAACGTAGTGGGTTCCGGCGGGTTGAACGGCATTCACCAGCTTCGTCACTTCCCGCCCCAATAAATCGTAAACGACCAGCGTTACTTCACCGGCGTGTCCCAACGCATAAGGAATCGTCGTGCTGGCATTGAACGGATTGGGATAGGCCGTACCCAGCGCGAAATCATCGGCCGCAAAATCAACCGGCGGACGGATGTCGTCCACCAACACCCCTCCGGACAAGGCTTCGATCAAGCCGCTGCGGTGCCCAGCCAGAATCTCCCATGAGTTATTGCCGTCAATATCCGGCAGCACATCCAGCGCGTCAATCGCACTGGAAGGACCCATGCCAATCGTATACCAAACGCGGGAGCCGTCCCAACCATTCAACAGCACGATATTCCGGCCCAGCGTGCCGCAGACGATATCGGGGATGTTGTCGCGGGTTACGTCGGGAATCGTGGTGATGGACAGCACATTTGTCGGGGAATTGGGATCAGCCGTAACCGTCCAGATCTGCGCGCCGGTCGTGCCGTCAAGACATGCGACTTGTCCGGATACCAAACCGTAGCACACATCCTTGACGTCGTCACCGGTTATGTCGCCGCCGACCGCAACTTCGTATACATGCGACGTTGCCACAAACCAGATTTGCGCGCCGTTGCCGCCGTCCAGGCAGTAGACCCCTTCATAGGCCGATGCCAAAAAGATATCTTCGGTTTGGGTTTGACCCGGATTGGCGTTGCCCATCGGCAGCAGGGCAAACACGGGCGAACCGTCTCCGACCGTGGCCGACCAGATCGGCGCTCCCGATGTTCCGCTATAGCCGAACACATTGCCGTCGGTATCACCGGCGACCACGTCGGCAATGCCGTCTCCGGTCACGTCGTCAATCGTACGAACCGTGAAGAACGCTGCCGACGGCGCGGCGCTCCACAGGAGTTGCCCACTGGCACCGCTCAGCGCAAACACGCGCTTCGGCCCGGTACCCGGCGTATCGTCACCCGCGCAGCCAAGCACATCGGGAACGAAGTCGCCGTTGACATCTTCAATGGGTTGCACTTCGTACACCCAGCCGCCTTCGCCCCATTCGCGGGTATCGAACATCCACAATTCCGTGCCGTCGGTGCCGGACAGCGCATAGACCGAACGACTCCCCCCCGACGTGCCGATAATGACTTCCCCAACACCGTCGCCGGTCAAGTCCGGACACGCCGCCATGCCCCGCTCATAGTAAACGGTTCCCGAATGGTTCGGATTAGCGCCGATATTATAGGTCCAGAACGTATCGGCAAGCTGCGTCGAACTGCCGTTCAAACAATAAACCAAGCGGTTGTCGCTGGCGGCGGCAACATCCGAAATTCCGTCACCGTTAACGTCACCGATCGCCTTCACGGAATTGAAGCCGTTGTCGAATCCTCCCGATGCTTCAAAGTACCACATTACTTCACCGCCGGGGGCAGGAAGATCGGATCCAACTCCGCTTAGCACCGCCTGCGCTACCGGTTCATCGGGATCATCGGAGGAAATCAGCAGTACCGCGCCGTACTCGCGCACTTCAGTCGGATTAAACCAAACCCGAGTGGTATAAACGCTGTTCGAATCAATCACCAACGGGAACGCGATGGGGTCGGTATAAAAAGCGGTGTCGCCGTCGAGTTCAATTCCGGTCACGGTCAACGTGCCGCTGCCGATATTCAGGATATTCAGTTCGCGGGTCGTGGAGAGTATCGTCGAATTGATGCGCACTTGTCCGAACGGAATATTCGAAGGATCCAATTCGATGTTTCCTTCATCCGGCAAGCCAATTCCGGCCAAGCTGATCTTGAAAGGTTGCTCGTCCGGATCATTGGAATAAACCATCAGCGTATCGATGAAGGTGCCGGGAGCTTGCGGATCGAAGCGAATCGTAAAGTCTACAAGTTCATCCGTCGCAATCGTAATCGGAAACGATGATGGCTGAAGGAGCTGATATGGCAGGGTGCCGAGAAGAACGGCGCTATCCAGTCGCAGCGGCACATTGCCGATATTGGTGCAGGTCGTCGTCCATTCGGCGGGAAATCCGACTACGATGGCTCCATAATCATGGCCGGTGCTGCTGAAATCAATATCCGGATTAATCGCATTGCCGACGTTGTATTGGTAGATTTTCACATCGAACGTTGTTTGATTATAGGCAATGATCCACAGTGTTTCACCATCCCACGCCATGCCCCGCGGGCGACGACTTTGTCCGGAGGAATGCGCCGGCAAGTTGAAAGTCCACAATAGCGCTCCGGTAGTCGGGTTAATACGGAAAACTCGGTCGGCGCCGGAGTCCTCCGCGCAGTTCCATAGTGCCGCTCCATCCCAGGCCATTCCGTAGGGTTGAACACTCGGTGAAGGAAACAGCGAAAGCGTATCGCCCGCATTCGGATCAACCTTCATAATCTGATCTTGCGGATAGTACACGGAAAACCAGAGCGCTGCGCCATCCCAAGTCATGCCCCCGGCCCAGCCGTTGGTGGGATCAATAAGCGTGTCCACCACCGCCCCGGTCAGTGTATCCATCTTGAATACGCGGCGATCGGAGGAAACCCGCGAAATGGTCCACAAATACCCGTTCTCGAAAGCCAAACCACGCGAGCCACTCACCGGATTGGGAAGCGTTCGGAGAACCGCTCCGGTAACCGGATCCACTTTGCGTAGTGTCGCTGAATAGTCGCTGACCCAAAGACCGGAGCCGTCCCAACACAGCCCGGTGGCATTCGCGGAAGGTGAAGGTATCTCGTGAACAACGACCTGACCGCAGGCAACCGAGCTAAGAAGTAGTACGGCGGTAAGCTGAAGCATCCGCTTTGCCAATATAAACACAACCACCTCCCTGCTTCCCGATGGAAGCGGATTTTTCCCGAAGTTATGGTGCATGGAAATAGTATAGTCAGGATTGGGAAAGAAATCAAGTGACCCGGAGGATATCCGGTAAAATAAATGTTATCCTTGACTTGTGGACAAAGAGTCAGGGGGACGCACCGATCTTGTGCGTCCCCCTGTGGTTCTTTGCCTATAATAGGTGTTTAGCGTTGCGGCTGATCGTGCCGACTACCGGACAGAGCCGCAGCGGGAGGCGGATCGCTGGAGGCAATCACCACGTAGCATCGCAGATCGTCACCCAACAGCAACACATCTTCATGGGTAAACGTCAGTGCATTGGTATGTCCCACCAGTGTGGACGGATCAATCAACACATCCGCGTCGGTATCCGCATAGATCTTGTAGCTATTGGCATCGGCGGACGCCGTCCAACGCAGGATGACATCGTTATTCTCCGCATCCACTGCGATGGTCAAGGAATCAACCGCTTCGGGCTGAACCAGCCCTTCATACTCGTCGGCCCCGATATCCGGCGGATCAATGCGCAGATCGCCGTCAATATCTTCAACGACTTCGGGAATGTACAGACCGACATTATTCACCAACAGGCTGGAGATATTGATGTGCGGATCGCCGTCAGCAACGAATCCGGGATCACCCGCAATACCGTGGATATCTTGACCGAGTCCCTGCCAATCCAACAAGGTTGTAAATTCCACCGAGGCATCACGGCCCGTGCGGAATCCGGCACCGGTGCCGTGGTAGCAGTTGTAATCGGCAAGCAGTGTACCGGAAGCCCGCCAGATGCCGTAGCAGGTATCCACGCTTTCCACAACTTCAATGATGTTATTCACGGCCGTGAATGTGCCGGTTCCGGTATAGATTCCGGCATAACCGTCGGCGGCCGGTACATCGTTCATACGGATCGTGTTATGATAACAGAAGGTCTGGCCGGTGCTGCCGTAAACGCCATAGCCATCCTGTCCGTTGATCTGCCAATCCCAGATGAAGTTGTTATAGATGTAGAGTACCGAGTTCGACCCGGCCCAAATACCGGCCACCGTCGGCGAAGTGGAGGTCCCCAGATGCCGCAAGTTGTGGATCCGGTTATTGTAGACGTAGGCCGTATCCTCAGCCGTCAAATTCGCGCAATAGACGCCATAGGCGGAACTTGTCGTTGAGTAGGCGTGGGGCTGCAAATCGTTATCATGGATGCGCGCATTGTGGTGATCGTCGATATAGATGCAATACGCCGCGCCGCTGACATGGCAATTTTTCACTTCCAGCCGATCACTTTGTCCGGTCCCGGTTTCGCAGCGCAGACCGTAGCACACGCCGCTGATTGTCACATTATCCAGAACGCAATCGTCGTTACCGTTGAAAGTGAGCTTCACGCCCTTGATCGAGGTACTGGTGCTGTCACGACCGGTGATCGTCAGATTTTGCAGCGTGATGAAATCGGCGCCATTATCCAGCGTGACGTTGATGTTCACGGATCCCGCTGCGACTATATCAATGCCGTCGAAGGTGATGTAGTCCGCGCCGTTGAAATAAAGGATCTGAGCGCCGCCGGTGGAGGTCAGGGTTACGATATCGTCCAGTGCGCCCTGATGAGCCTGGAAGATGATGCGATCCGTAAAGCTCGCGCCGGTTATCTCCGGAATCTCGACGATCTCATCATAGGTGCCTTCATAGCAGTCAATGATCACTTCGCCGTCAATGCCGCGCAGCGTTAATGCCGACACGGCTTCGTTGAAGTTGGCGAAATCCAGATTGCCGCCGCCGAGATCATACATCCCCGACATCGGGGCACCGACGATGGTTACCGATGCGGTCGTCGAATCGTTCAGATTGAAGCCGTCGCTGGGGCAGAACGCTTTGACTTTCAATTCGCCGACTTCGTAATCCGTGACCGGCGGCGTCCAATCGAGATCTACCGTCGTATTCGTTCCGGCATTCAACGATACCAGCACTTCATCCTGCTGGTTGTTGTTGTAATACAGACGAACCGGAACATCGGTTTCGTTCAACGAACCGTAATTCTCCACAACCGCTTGAATGACCACCGGCACGTTGTTGACATAGGTGGGACTCAAGCTCACGAAACCGTTTACACCGTAGTCGTGGGGTAAAGATGTAAAGGCATACTCATCCGCGCCGATATCCGGCGGCGTGCCACGCGTTTCACCGTCAATATCATCGGCGATGCCGGCAATCGCCGTACCGACTCCATTCAATAGACTGAAGGTCGGAGCGATATGCAGATCGGTGGAGCTGAGATAGCCGGGATTACCTTCCCGTGAATTGGCATCATATCCCGTGCCCTGCCAGAGGGCTAACGTCGCATAGTTGGTCGCACTCATGAAGCCGACATTGTACAGCGCTCCCGGACCGGAACTATAGAAGGCATTGTAATCGCTGGTCAGTGATCCGCCGGAAATATAAATTCCCCAGCACTCTTCAACCGGCTCTTCAATCTGAATGACGTTGTTTTGAAGCGTGGCAACCGTACTCGTACCGGTGATGTAGAAGCCGTAGATGTTGCCGGTGGTGGCGACGTCACCGATATATACGCTGTTGAAATACCACTCCGAAGTTCCCGCCGCCGCGCGTAATCCGTACAGGACACTCGTGCCGGTCGGACCTTGGTAATCGTATATGAAGTTGTTGTAGGCCTTAAACTGGCCGCTGCCCGATCCGGCATAGATGCCGTTACAAGTTGAAGCCGAACGGATATTGTGGATCTGATTAGCGTAGGCTTCCGACGTTGTTCCCGATGCATGGCTGCTGCAATAAACGCCATAGATTTCGGTATTCGCGCCGGTCCAGCCGGGCTGCAAGTCGCAGTTATGAATGCTGCTTCCGTTCTGATAATAGAGGTAAGTCGCATACTTGCCTTCGATAACGGAACCGTTCTGGAAAACGTTGCCCAAATCGGAATTGGATGAGGAACCGTAGAACCGGACACCGTAGTAGCAGCCGCCGACCGTTACGTTGTCGAACATATTATAGTTATTGCCGCCGCCGCTGATGTCGATACCGTAGGAACTCGTGCTGGATACGTCGTTGCCGGTAACCGTCAGGTTTTGGAAGGTGTTGTACGAACTTCCGTTCAGAATCAGCACGACCCGCGCACTGGTATTGGCGGTGATGTCAATGCCGTCAAAGGTAACGTAAGCGGCGCCATCCAACCGCACGACCGGACCGGCTCCCACCAATTCCGGCGGAGTAACGGGCAACGACGCGACAAAGCTAATCGTGTTATTCGAAGAGACACCGGTAACGGCGGTAATGTTGATGGACTCGTTGTAAGTCTGCGGGAAGACGTTGAATGTAACCGCA
Organism: uncultured Alphaproteobacteria bacterium; assembly: GCA_964444755.1. GTDB lineage: Bacteria > Electryoneota > RPQS01 > RPQS01 > RPQS01 > JAHJDG01. The sequence continues at coordinate 81,391 of CAYUIF010000004.1, forward strand.
CCGTCAATCGTCCGCAGCGTCATGTCGTCAATCGCCGTTGTAAAATTGGCATAATCATTGTTGCCGCCACCGATATCGTAAGATCCGTGCATCGGCTGACCGACCACCACCACTTGCGCCGCAATGCTGTCATTGTTCAGGTCAACATCGCCGCCTAAGAAGCACTGGACTTCGAGGATCCCCGTATCGCGGGCCGCGGGAGTCGTCCACGGCAAGTCCACGGTCGTAACGTCGCTGGGATTCAGCGATACCAAAACGTCGCTGCCCTGCTGCACACCGTCATAGAACAAGCGAACGGGAACATCGGTCTGAGCGGCCGATCCGCGATTTTGAACGCGGGCTTGAATCGTCAGCGCCGTCAATTCGGGATAGAGTGTTTGCAAATCCAGAATCTCAACAACGGCATAGTCGGCAGCGGGTGCTAAAAAGGTGTATTCGTCCGCGCCGATATCGGGAGTCGCGAGACGGGTATCGCCGTCATAATCGTCTACGATGCCGTTAATCGCCAGACCATTGTTGCTGACCAAACCTTGCGTATTCAAAATGTGCAAGTCGGACGAACTGGTAAATCCCGGATCCCCTTCCACCCCGTGCGCTTCATAGGTGGTACCGGATTGCAGCGCGGCTAAGTTGGCATAAACGGGCGTTCCCAGTTTCGCCAAGTTATAGCCCGTACCCGTACCGTAGTAGGCGTTATAGTCCAGGGTATTTGGTACGTAGGTGCTGAGCGAACCGTAAATCCCGTAGCATGTATTCGTGGCTTCGCCGATGTAGAAAATGTTGTTCTCGATGGTCTCGTTGCCGCTGGACGAACCGACGTAAATTCCATAGTCGGTGCCGGTGGCGCTGACATCGTTGATGTAGATGCTATTGAAATACAGGTGTATATCCCCGGCTTCCGTATAGAAACCGCGCGCCTGTCCGGTTCCGGTGATGCCGAAGTCATAGCACATGTTGTTGTACACCATCGCCACACCGCTGGTGGGGTCTACGCGCGCCAAGCCGCCGCCCGATGAGTAGCTGGTGATGATGTTGTGAACGGTATTCCGGTAGAAGAACACCGAGTCGCCGGCTTGGTGCTCGTCAATATGAATTCCATAGGGAGCAGCGGCGGCTCCGGTATTGCCGGCGGCATTGATCTGAATATCGCAGTCATAGATACGGGTTTGATCCGAGTTGCCGACATAAAATCCGCCCCACACATTGTCAACGGTGAGATTCCGGAAAATGTTACCGGTGGGCTGTAACCCGGCGGCGCTGAAGCCGTACATCCGGACAGCCGTCTTGGTGTTGGTAATGTGGAGGTTTTCGAAAGTGTTGTAGTTGCACTCGTTGGACCACATGTACAGACCGTACTTTACGGAAGTTCCGGTGAAACCCGAACCGGTCCAGGTCGCATTGCGGATGATGTTGTAACTCGATCCGTTGATCATGGACATGTTTTTGTAACAACTGTCCTGCGGATGATTAAGCAGAATGTCTATTCCATCGAAGATGAAATAGCTGGCGGAATCGAACATCACGGCGCCATCCGTTGCCCCCAGATATTCGGCGCAAGTAATTCGCGCCGTACCGGATGCATCATAAAAGAGAATCGTATCGCTGGCGCTGGCGCCGACGATGGGCCCATTGATCAAGACCCGGCCGGCATAGTCTCCGCCATAGACATAAAAAGTCACAGCCGCCGAAATTCCGTTCGTTTCGAGGGCGGTTACGGCATCATTAATAGTTGCATAGTCATTCCCGCCACCACCGATATCATAAGAACCGGTTAGCGGTTGCCCAACCGCAATGCCGGCTAAAATCAGAACGGCGAAAACGAGGAAAAATGGTTTGCGATGATTACTCATGACGAAAACTCCTCTAACATGTGACAACCCTGCTGCAAAACTGAGAAAACACACTCCGGATCGGGGATGCTTATTAGACTAATAATATATGCAAAAGATGCACATGTCAAGGATATTTGGAACAAATAAAAATAACTTCTTGAATGGGAGGCGGCCAGTTGTAAAATTCCAAGTGCAATCAGGGTACTGTGAAAGAATTATCACATAGTGGTTTAGAATAAACGGAAGAATTCGCTGCATCAAAAAATGGCTTGCAAACCTGTTCTGTCTTGCCTATACTTAAAGTAATGCCTCTCAAATTCTTCTCCGAAATCGTCAGTTTCGATTCTTCGGCACGGGACACAAACGATGCGCGAGGGTTGTCATGTATCGCAATATCATAGTCTTAGCGTTTCTGCTTTCATGGACTACTTTCGCTATAGGATATCCCATAGCAACAAGTCCCTCGATAGCCTATTTACTGGATTCCACGCCGGCTAATTCGCCGCTGTCCGCGATTGTCTATTTACAGGAACGGGCGGATATTGGATCGCTTGACCTGTGGTTATCGGGTCGACATGCCACCCGCGCTGAACGCCATCGTATGGTCATCGAGGAACTTCGGAGGGTGGCGGAACAAACTCAGGTTGGGATTCTTGCCGAGTTGGAAGAGCTTCGCGAGACCGGTCGGGTGGTCGGCTACACCCCTTATTGGATTACAAATTGTATCGTGATCCGGGGACTTCCGTCGGCTATCGAACAAATCGCCCGCCGTTCGGACGTCGAATGGGTGGATGTCAACTTCTCGGCACAGTTGATCGAACCCCTGCCGAGTGATCGTCACGCCGGGCATCACCCGTTGGATCTGGACCACGGTATCCCCCGCGGTATTCGGGCGATTCGAGCTCCCGAAGTCTGGTATGAATTGGGCTATACCGGAGCCGGCCGATTGGTCGCCAACTTGGATACGGGAGTGGATGGCAATCATCCAGCGCTGGTTTCGCGCTGGCGCGGCAATTTCGCCCCGGCTGATGAATGCTGGCACGATGAAGTATTTCAGAGTTCCTATCCGCATGACACCCACGGCCATGGAACCCATGTGATGGGAACCATGTGCGGCAATTCCGCTCTCAGCAACGATTCCGTCGGCGTCGCTCCCGAAGCGTTATGGATCGCTTGCTCGGGGATTGATCAGGATGCCAGCGAAGAGTTCAACAATGACGTGCTGGATGCCTATCAGTGGTTTGCCGATCCGGATGGGAATGCGAATACGATCGAAGATGTTCCCGACGTCGTTGAGAATTCGTGGGGGGTATCCGGCAGCTTCCCGGGATATGCCGATTGCTTCAATTTATGGAATGATGCAATCATCAATTGCGAAGCGGCGGGAGTCGTCGTAATTTTCTCGGCGGGAAATTCCGGACCGAATTTCCGCACCTGCGGCAGTCCCGGCGGCGTGGCCATTGACTCGGTAACGATGTTCGCCATCGGAGCCGTGGATGCCACCAACGACACGATTCCGCCCTACGACATCGCAAACTTTTCCAGCCGTGGTCCCACCGACTGCCCACCCGGCACGGCCATCAAACCGGAGGTCTGTGCGCCGGGAGTGGATGTCTATTCTTCGTATCCGCCCAACGGCTACAGCTTCATGAATGGAACATCCATGGCCGGACCGCATGTATCGGGTATGGTTGCTCTGCTGCGGCAAGCCTGCCCTGATGCCGAAGTCCGCGAGATCAAGTCGGTGATAATGCGTTCAGCCCATGATTACGGCACAACGGGCGAAGACAACACCTACGGATTCGGATTTATTGACGCCTATGCCGCCGTGCAGATGCTGATTGCCAATCGTGGCTTCGTGATGGGGGTTGTGCGGGACTCGCTGACGCAGCAGCCGTTAGGCGGAGTGCGGGTGGAAGCGGTACCCGGCGGTCGGGGGGTGAATTCCCGGATGGATGGAACCTATTTCATTTCCTTGCTCGGCGACACAACCTGGTCGCTGCGGTTCGGATTATTCGGATATCTGGCCGACACAATTGACGCCACCGTCACCGAGGGAGATACGGTTTTTCACGATGTCGGTCTGATGCTCGCGCCCGGCGGAACGCTGCACGGGATCGTGCGCGCCGGGAACAATGTTCCCCTGGAAGCAGCCGAAGTAATTTTTCCCGGAACTCCCGTGTTACCGATCATGACTGATTCGGTCGGATATTTTCAATCGTTTCTGCCCGGCGGAACAACTTATAATGTCCATATCGCTTATCATGACGCCGTCCTCGATACCGCGATTGCCGTAACCAACGATTCCATCTCGATCATGGACGCGTATTTAAGCTCGCCGCGATCGAATCCAGCGGGACCGGATGGCTACGGCTACCGGGTTTATGACCGTTACGATACCGGATATGCCGCTGAATTCGACTGGCTGGAGATATCGCCGGTTTTGGGCGGAGCGGGAGCGATGATTGAAATGCCGGATCGCGATTCTTCGGGCTACATTGCGATGCCGTTCCCGCTCCGCTATTACGGACAGGAATACGACAGTCTAACGATCAATGAAAACGGCTGGTTGGTTGTGGGAATCTCGCACGATCATACCTACTTCAATTTCCCGATTCCCGGTTTATCCGGTCCGAGCGGGATGATCGCGCCGCTTTGGGATAATTTATTTGATGATGCTAACGGCGAGATCTCTTACTATTATGATGCAAGTGCCGGACGCTTGGTTATCGAGTATTATAACCTTGGCTTCGGGCAGCTCTCGCCGCAGCGCGCGACGTTTCAGGTGCAAATCTTCGATCCGCAAGCCCGGATCACACCGACCGGCGATTGCGAGATTCTGTTTCTCTACCGGCGGGTGGACGTGCCGGGATTATGTACCATCGGTTTGGAGAATCCGGCGGAATCCATCGGCCTGCAATTGCTGTACAATGGAACTTATGACTCAACATCATGGTTGATCGGACCGGGAGCCGCCTTACGGTTAACCACCGGCACTCATGAAATCAACGCCGTGCCGCCTTCGGCGGCGGTCACACCTCAACAATTCGCATTAGGCACGTGTTATCCGAATCCATTTAATGCCACGACCGTCATTCCCTTCACCGTACCGCATAGCGCATTCGTTTCCATCACGGTCTACGATATCATGGGACGAACGGTGGAACGGCTGGTGGACTCGGAAATGAATGCCGGAGACTACCGGATTTCATGGAACGCGAGGGCACGGGCTTCCGGTCTCTACTTCTTCGTTATGCGGACCGAATCCGGATTTCGCACGGCAACTAAAGCGATGCTGATCAAATAACGATTTCAAAACGCCATTGATGAACGAGGGCGAGCCAAGCGGCTCGCCCTCGTTCATTCTAATATGATTCATCGCGCTCAGCGACGAAGCTCTACCATCGGCCCCGCGGATGAGGTATCCACTACGGGAAGAGCGGATAATGACCCGTCCCCCGCCAAGCCGATCGCAAACACCGTGTAGTTCATCCCGGCGCCCAGCGGCACACCCGACAGCGGAAGCACTACGGTATTCGTGCCGGCCAAACGAACCTCCAGATCATACGTTTGCGAAGCCACGGTCAGGTATTCCGCAGCTTGCCGGAACGACACATTACCGAATAATACCGCACCGCCATTGGCCAATGCAACATCTACCGCCGGAGCATCCGGTGACGTGTGGACGAAGCGAATCTTCGATTGAGTCGGATCGGTCGTCAGGTCGTCCATTAGGACGATTGGCTGCAGATCGCCGTCGCCCAGCAGACCCGTGGCTGCGACGGTATAGGCCATATTCTGTGAAAGGCTCACCACCGCGTCAATCACCACCGGCTCGCTGGTTCCCGCCGGTGTCACCTGAATCCAGTGCTGACCGGACGTAACCATCAAATAGTTGCTCACGGTTTGGAACGGAACATTCTCCAAGATCCGAGCGCCGTTCACCCAGATATCCACGCTCGGAGCGTCCGGAGACAGATGCGCCACGCGCAGATAAGACATGGGCAAAGCCATCGGAGTTCCGGCATCAATTACCGGCAGCGCGCCCAGCGTGCCGTCGGTCACCAGACCCTTGGCAAATACCGTATAGTTCACTCCCGCCGATAATTCAGTTCCGGGCAGGTTCAATACGACGGTTTCGGTTCCCGCCAGACGCACTTCAAGGAAGTACGAACCCGGAGCGACGCTCAGGTAATCACCTACGGCGCGGAACGGCACGTTGCTGAACAGCACCGGACCGCCGTTCACCGCGATATCCACCGCCGGAGCATCCGGCGATGTATGAACAAAACGCACGTTCGCTTCAGCGCCGCTGGTCATCATATTATCGGCCATGAGCACGGCTTGAATGTCACCGTTGTTCAATAAGCCGGAAGCGGCGGCGGTGTAATACATATCGGCGGTCAGCGTTGCCACCGTATCGAGCACGATTGGCTCTGTCATTCCCGCCGCTGTAATCTGGACTTGCACTTGGCCGGCGGGAACCGTCAAGTAACCACTGATCATCTCATAGGTGACATTCTGCAATACCCGATTACCGTTCACCCACACATCCACGGCCGGAGCATCAGGCGACAAGTGAATCGCTCGCAGATTCGCGGTCGCTCCGGCCTGCGGTGTACCCGCGTCAACGGTCGCTAAAGCGGATAGAGTTCCATCACCGGCTAAGCCGATGGCAAATATCGTGTAGTTGACCGTGGGACTGAGTTCCAGCCCCGGGACTGTCAGGACTACCGTTTCGGTACCGGCCAACCGCACCTGCAACGCATAGGTTCCCGGATCCACATTCAAATAGTTGCCGGATGAACGGAACGGGATATTATTGAAGAGTACGGGGCCATTCGCCACGGCGATATCCACGGCCGGAGCGTCCGGCGACGTATGGACGAAGCGCATCTTTGATTGAGTTTCACTGGTCGTCAAGTCATCCATGATCAGAATTGGCTGCAGATCGTTGGAACCCAGAAGTCCGGTGGCCGCCACCGTGTAAGGCATGTTGGCATCCAGCGCGACGACTGCATCAATCACGACCGGTTCCGCCGCACCAGCCGGTGTTACCTGAATCCACTGCTGTCCGGCGGTAACGGTTAAATAATCACTCAAAACCTGATAAGGAACATTTTCAAGAACTCGCGTACGGTTCACCCAAACATCTACATTCGGCGCATCGGGCGCGAGATGGGCAACACGCAATTGCGCTGTGGGCAAGGTTCCCGGTGTTCCGGCATCTACTAACGCAAGGGTTTCCAGTGTTCCATTTCCGATTAAGCCCACAGCAAAGATTGAATAATTTGCATTTGAGCCAATCTGAACGGACGGGACTCGCAACGCTACGGATTGAGTTCCGGCCGGACGAACATCGAGGACATATTGATTGGGAGCCACGACGGTATAGTCACCAGTCTGACGGAAGGCAATGTTTCCGAACAAGACACTGCCGCCGGATTGAGCCACGTCAACAGCCGGTGCATCGGGCGAAGTGTGTATAAACCGTACCCTGGATTGATTGTTGACGGGATTACGATTGTCCATGACCATTAGCGCATCAAGTTCGGCTAACCGACCTGTTGCCGCTATGGTATAACTCATATCTTCTTCAAGATTTACAGTCTCATCCAAAACAATAGGTTCGGTAGCACCGGCCGGACTTAACTGGATCCGGTGCTCGCCGTTGGTGAGCGTTAAGTAGTTGCTGGATCCTTTAAAGGAAACGTTTTGCAGAACTCGGTTACCGTCCACCCACACATCCACCGCCGGAGCATCCGGGGAAAGGTGGACGACCCGAACAAATGAAGTTCCTGACGGAGTAGGATTTACGATGTTGTTGTTGTCATCGTCTTCGGAGCAGCCCGCGAACACGAGGGCAAGTGCCAAGATGGGCACGAGAATCAATTTTTTCATCATGGTTAAGACTCCTTAATTTTGGTTCAATTGTTAGACGCAGACAATATGGGGGAGGTTTCTAAAAATTTAACATGAATAAAAGTAATTTGAATGATGTTTAACGGATGCGGTTCTAATTTTCAATTCCTGAAAACAAGATTACAGATGACCTCCATATTGGAGGGTGTCTTCGAATCTAAACCACGAAACATGAAACAGGCTTTCATACTCCAATGGACAAGACCTCGGTTCCCAATCATGAAGGAACCCTTATACATTGACTGCTGATCTACTTTTCGTTACCTTAGATAGGTAAAAAATAACGAACGAGGTGTCGTTTGGCGGTCAGTCTTCTATTGCCGAGACGGGTGGGATGTTGGGGTAGGTTGGGCCTAATAATTTTTTCGGCAGTTTTACTGCCGCTTCGGTTGAGCATCGCCCAGGGGTGCAGCGATGCGGGCTTATGCAGCATCCCCGATCTTAAACCGCCGGATGTGGAGTCGGTGAACCTCCCGGCTGCTAACCGGGTTGCGATCGGACTTACATTCGGCCAAGGCGACGAGTCCGTTTCCACGCTGACGCCATATGTCAGTTATGAGCGGAGCCTGACCGACCGGTTATTTCTCGCCGCAAAGCTGACTTATAACTCGACCTTCGGGGAGTTGGGAGATTATGCGGGGTTGGGCGATATGTATGTCAGCGGCGGTTACGTCCTTCATCGAACGAACGTGAATGAATGGAGCGTTATGCTGGGCGGGAAAGTTCCGCTCAGCTCAGCCGACGGGGGCGACAACACGTATTCCTTGCCGATGGATTATCAAGCATCGCTGGACAGTTACGATCTGCTGTTGGGATGCAGTTACCGGCAGTCAGCCTTCAGCACGCACATCGGATTGCAATTACCGATGAGCGGCGAGAACAGCAGTACCTTTCTGGCGAATCAATATCCCGATCCGCGCGCGCAGAATTATTCATCTACCAACCGGTACGTTCGGCGGGGCGACGCCTTGCTGCGCATCGCCTATCAACTTTCGGCTATGGGCGACCGGCTGACCATCAAGCCGAGTCTGCTGCCGATCTATCATTTAAGCGAGGATGCCTATACCAATCGTTCCGGTGAAGAAATCGCCATCGCCGGATCACAAGGTTTGACGCTGAATGTGAATGTGTTTGCCGCGATTAAAATCAACCCGCGACAAGCGCTGGAATTGATGATCGGCATGCCGCTGGTTACCCGCGACGTCCGCCCGGACGGCTTAACGCGCAGCGTAGTCGCCGGACTGGAATACCGGATTGCCTTCAATTGAATCATTATAGTTAACGATTCACCTAACCTACGCGAGGCTGCTCATGGAACCGACACGCAAACGACTGGTTCGCGTTCAAAAGGGTCGTAAAGTCGCGGGAATATGCACCGGATTCGGCGAGTATTTCAACGTGGATCCAACCATTATCCGGCTGATTTGGGTTTTATTTATCTTGCTGGGCGGCGCCGGAATTCTGCTGTATATTATTGCGTGGATCGTCATGCCGATGGAAGATAATCCGCACACCGTGTGAAAACCAAGGATCGCGGCTGACCGCAATCCATACATCAAGTAACCGATTTGGAGATGACGTGTTTCGTTTTTTCACTGCTCTATTGCTAACCTGCCTCATCGCGATCAACACTTCGTTCGCCGCCGAACCGAACGGCGACTTGACGCAAACGCAGATCAACAGTCTGTTGAAATCCGTTCCGCTGGACGGACCGACCAAAGCGGCGATGAATGCCGTGACCAACAACGACATTAAAGATCTCGCCATCAATCGCGACATAACCGCCGTCAGCGATGATATCTTTTCCTTCAAACTGCCCGCCAAAGGCATTACCGATCAGGAAAGCAGCGGCCGCTGCTGGATGTTCGCGGGCTTGAATCTGATGCGGCAGTCCGTCGCGGAAAAGTACGACCTCGATGACTTCGAGCTTTCGCAAAGCTATCTGGCGTTCTGGGACATGCTCGAAAAGAGCAATGAGTTTCTTGAATATATTATTGATACCCGGAAACGCGATATTCGGGATCGCGAGCTGGATAAGCGGATGGAATCCCCGGTTAGCGACGGCGGCTATTGGAACTATGTGACGCACATCGTTCAAAAGTACGGCGTGGTTCCCAAGATGTACATGAACGAAACGAAGAGCAGCGCCAACACCGGCCGCATGCAGAATGTTTTAAACGAGCTGCTCCGCCGCGATGCCGCACGTCTGCGCGGCATGGCCAACAAATCGGACAAGGATCTGCGTCAGGAAAAAATGCGGATGTTAGAAGATGTGATGCGCGTGCTGGTCATCAATTACGGCAGACCGCCGCTGCAATTCGAATGGCGCACCACCGACAGCACCGGCAAGGTCAGCGAGCCGGTGGTTTATACTCCGCAGCAGTTTTACAGCGAAGTGATCGGACTGGATTTATCGCAATACATGTCCCTGGCCTGCTATCCGATTCACCCCTTCGGCAAGAATTACTCGATCAATGCGACGCGCTACATGCCCGGCCTGCCCGATGTAACATTCATTAATGTGGATGCCGCGCAAATGAAAAGTTATGCCTTGAAAGCGCTGCTGGACAGCAATCGGGTGTGGTTCGGCTGCGACGTGAGTTACGAGTCCCACGGCAAGAAGGGTTTGCTGATTAAGGGCTTGTACGACTATGAGGATTTGTTCGGAATCAAATTGGACATGACGAAAACCGAACGTTTGGATTATCGCGGACAGTCCAGCAATCACGCGATGGTGCTGTCCGGTGTGGATATGGTGAACGGCAATCCGCGCAAGTGGCTCGTGGAGAATAGCTGGGGCAAGGATCGTGGCGACGGCGGTTTCTTCACCATGTCCGATGAATGGTTCGATGACTATGTAATGAATGTCATCGTTCCCAGGAAATATTTGCCGGACGATGTTGCGGCAATCGCCGATCAGAAACCCACGCCCCTGCCGATCTGGGATCCGGTTTGGAAGAGCCTGCGCGCTGAATAGCCGTTTATTCGCAACGGCTATGATTCGTAAATTCTGTCGTTGACAAGGTATCGCAATGCTGAAATGGATACTCGCTTTATTGCTGCTGTTCCCGGTATTGGGATTTTCACAGGAGGGAACCGTGCCGCCGCTGCAGGTTGTGCCGACCGTTGATTTGGATCGCTATTTGGGCACGTGGTATGAAATCGCCCGACTGCCCAACCGTTTCCAAACCCATTGTGCCGGAGACGTTACGGCGACTTACAGTTGGCGCGACGATGGCGACTTGCTGGTGATCAATCGCTGCCGAACCGCCGACGGTCAAACCTCGGAAGCTGAAGGCCGCGCGAAAATCGCCGATAAGTCCGGTCCGAATAGCAAGCTGAAAGTCCGCTTTGCGCCGGGCTTTCTCACGTTTCTGCCGTTTGTGTGGGGTGATTACTGGATCATCGGATTGGCGGAGGACTATTCCTATGCGGTGATCGGCGAACCCGCGCGCCGGTATCTCTGGGTATTATCCCGTACACCGACCATGGATGAAGGCACACTGCAAAGCGTGCTCGATATTATTGGCAAGCAGGGATATGATTTGACCAATCTGCTGCGAACGTCTCAAACCGACAAGTAATTATTGCGATCGCGTCACCACTGATAATGCAAATCAGTTTTACGATCAATAATCGAAAAATGACAATGCTGCTCTTGGGCGGCATTATCATTTTAGCGGCGATTCTACGGCTTTACCGGCTGGGCGACGAAAGCATGTGGCTCGACGAAGCGATGATGATGGAACGGATCAGCGGATCCTATTTCAATCTGCTCATTGACTGGGATAGTAACCGTCAGGGACCGCTGTTTACATTTATTCAAAAGGCGTGGTGTGATTGCTGCGGAACCGGCGATGCCACGGCACGTATTCCGGCAATGATATTCGGCGTGCTGGGCATTCCGGCAATCTTCGTTTTGGGAAGACGATTATTCGGTGTCCAAGCCGGTATCTGGGCTGCGTTTTTTCTGGCCATCAACCCGTTTGCGATTTTCTTTGCGCAGGAAGCGCGGCCTTACACGCTTTACCTATTGGTCTCGGTATTATCGCTATATTTCTGGATTCGCTTGGTGGATGGCTTCTCATGGCGGCGTGCTTGGCTATTCCTGGTCACGACGCTGGCCGTGTTATACACTCATCAGTTCGGTCCGTTTCTGATAATTGCCTATGCGATGCTGCTACTCCTGAGCCGCCGTTTTACGCTGGGACTCGACCAGCAGCCGAGGGGCAAGCTCATCAAGGTTTTGGCAATGGTCGTCATCCTTTATATACCGCAAATGCTGCGCTTCGGGGCGACGTTTGTGATGAAAGTGATTGACCCGACCATTGCAGGTGCGTGGATCCAAGTTCCGGGATTCGGGGCAGTCTTTGACGCACTTCGGCAATACTTCATGTATTCCGGCTTGGCGATAGCGAGCTATGCGGTGATCACCGTTGCTTTGATCCGCGCCATTCGTAAGCGTGCTAAATCCGGATTGGGATTTTGGGCGCTTACCTCCGTTCTGTTTTCGTGCCTATTTCTGCCGTGGCTGATTTCGCTGCTGATTACTCCGATTTTTATTGCCAAGTATTGTCTTCCGGCGGCAGGAGTAATTCTTGCTGCATTGGGTTGGGCAATCACCGACATGAAGATTCCATACCGAATTGCCGCAGTCCTTCTAATCGCATCACTCACGATAATACCCCTTTATCACCTTTACTACGATCTTGACAAAGATCCCATTCGACAGACGGCACAGTATATCACCGGGCAAATGCAAGCGGGCGATGTTGTCATTGCGGAATCGCCCTGGTCGGCATTGGCCTTGCAACATTATTTTCCACCAACCGACAGCGTGCGGCTAACCGGTTTGTTAAACGTTCAGGATCTAAATAGGGCGATTCGAAAAGCGCAACGCGTGTGGCTCGTCGAGGCATATACGGCGAAGTCTGCGCCGCATGAGGAACTGACCGCCGCACTGTCGAAACGCGGCGCACAGGAATTACTCATCAATATAAACGAAAGCCGCAAGGCGAATCCCTACGGCTTCCATATCGAACCTTATATCGTCACCCGTTACAATTTAGCAACCTCATCCGCAACCTTGGCTCCAACCGCCGACTGACTGTTGTTTTCCAATCGCGCGGTCAATTCGTTTCCTTCCCGCAGCAGATCGTGCACATGCAGATAGGAAAACTTGCCGTTGCGCCCGCTGATGAACAGGTTTTCGAATTGTGACAGATAGCTCATAATCTCCGCCACCACCGCTTCGTGCCCGACCTCTAAAATCGGATACGCGTTGCGCATCCGATATACAACCCCCTCCAACAGATCGCCCCGATCCATCAAACCGACACTCGTCGCGTAGTGCGCGGCCGTCTCGATCAGCCGATCATCCGGTTCTTTCCAGCAAGATGAATCCGCTCCGCACGGCAGTTCCATCGCCAACGACGTCATTCCGGCGGGCGACATTGCATTGCTGCGGTTTTTCGGTTCGCAGGCCCGCGTGAAGGGAGTGGACGGATCGGGGAAATAGAACGATGCGTTGCCGCTCACGCGATCCCGCTTGAGCAGCAACACTACTAAAACCAGATTTTGAAAACGGATCTTCTGTGCGAGTTCGATTAATCGCTGCGGCGCCGCCGGCTGCAGCGATTGCACCAGAACATTCAACGGCAGCGTGCTCACAACACTTTCCGCCGGAACGCGAGAACCGGCAATTTCCAATTCCGTAACCCGATTGCCGGAATGAAAGACTTGCGTCACCGGCGAATTTGTGCGCAGATTCTCCGCACCGCAGTACTCACCGATCCGATCCATCAACATGCCGATTCCCAAACGCGGATAGAAGAACGAACCATCCAAATGCTCGGTCTTCTGCCGGCGGCCTTTGAATACCTCCTTCAAAAACGTCGAAACGTTCAGTCCCTTGAGCCGCTTCCCGCTAATCGCGGGCGACAGCCGCGCGGCCGGCAATCCCCATAGTTTCTCCGAATATCCCAATAAAAAGGCATCGGCAATGGTCTGCCCGTAAGTGCCCACCGCCGAGTCTTTGAAATTGTCGAATCCGTTGCCGTTGCGGCGCGCACGAACAAAGTCAATTGCCGCGGCTGTCACTTTGCGCGGTCCGAGGCGGGTAATCAGATTCAACGGCGAGAGCGGAAAATCAATGAACCGTTTTCCGTAAACAATCTGGCTGGGAACATCAATCTTTACCAGATCATTCCCCATCAGTTCCAGCATATCCGCGGTGATATCGGGATAGCGGGCATGAAACCGATGGGCTCCCGTATCGAACCGAAAACCGTTATGTTCAAGCGTCCGGCAATTACCGCCGATTCGCGGTCCGGCTTCATAAACGACAAACGGAATATCCCGCTTGCGCGCATAGAACGCCGCCGCCAGCCCAGCCGGTCCGCCGCCTAAAATAGATAAAGCAGTAGATTGATTATTTGTCGAAGACATCAGATAGATATTCAATCGGTAAACAAACCCAAATCTACAATTTTTTTTCCGACGAAGCAATTCATCGGCCTCTCTCCATGAATATATGTATATGAGCAATATTGTCGTAACTACCTCACCTCTGCTTCACAAGTATCTATAATATAATATATTATTAACATGGGTTGCACTTTACGGAAAATAGCGTATTCTGGTGGTTATTCCGTCCTATTGGTATATGGAACCGCTCGCGATGACTGTGGCCGATGCCCGGCGCGACAAACGAATCGTGGAAGTTGTTCAATGCTACAGCCAACAACTGTGGGCGTACATTCGCGCCCGCGTCCGAAGCGATGACGATGCGGCGGATATCCAGCAGGAGGTTTGGCTGCAACTCACACGCATGACGGATCTCGATCTGATCGAGCGGATTAGTGCGTGGCTGTATACGGTAGCCGGTAATCGTATCGTGGATTATCATCGCAAGAAACGGGCGCATTCAGCCAGCGAACTGGATATCGGAGATGATGATGCGGACGAGCCGGTTGAAGCATCATTGTTCGTTGAATTGAAAACTCCCGAAGATGAAATGGAACGGCGGCGCTTCTGGGATGAACTCTCGGGGGCACTGGCCGAGCTTCCCGAACCACAGCGCCAAGCCTTCATCTGGAATGAAATCGAAGGCCGGACATTCCGCGAAATCGCCGAAGTGTCCGGTGAAAATATCAAAACCTTGATCTCCCGCAAACGCTATGCGGTGAACCTTCTCCGCAAACGATTGGAATCGTTCCGCGGCGATCAATAACCAGTCATCAATTTTTCGAGGTGAAATATGTCGGATTCAGCTACCATTCAGCGTCATTTCCATCCCAAGTACTTGGTAATCCCCTTCATCATCGCGGCCTTTGTTTTAGTGTTCGGCTTGGTGGTAATGTGGTTATGGAATGCCGTTATGCCGCAAGTTTTCGGCGTCACCACCATTACGTATTGGCAGGCGGTGATTCTGCTTGTGCTCAGCAAGATCTTCTTTCACGGTTGGCACAGTAATCATCGCGAACGGTTTCATGATTGCACGGATTTAAGATATCGTTCATCGCTGGCTAAGTGGTGGACGTGCCTCAGTGATGAAGAGAAGGCGCGGCTGCGGAAATCGTGGGAAGCCGATCCCCAAACCAATCCGGAAAACGCGGATTCCTAATCTCGTTTGGCACTGTTATACATAGTATGATTAATTAAGAAAAACTTGCTTGACTTTGACCCGAATGCTATCTATATTCCAGTGAAGCGAGCGGAATCGCATTTGGAGGAGGTCACGCATGAAATTGAAATGGCGGACACTTTCTTTCTGCGATAGCCACGCGTTCTCGAATGGACAGTTTTACCCCACTGCAGCTCTTGCGGTGGGGTTTTGTTTAATAACAGGAGACCACTTTATGTACTAAGGATATGGTTGTCTTTAAATGAACGCCTGCATTTATTCACTCGCTTAACTCAGTACGGGAGTTGGTCATGGATCGTAAATTTTACCTTCAAATCCTAATTGTCCTCTGTGTAGTGTGGTCTCCGGCAAGCCGTGCGATTGCCGATGCACAAAACCATCAAGAATGGCCGAACCGAACCGAGCCGAAGTATTGGACGGCTTCCGCGGCTGAGGATCCCAATTTCGAGAATGATCGGTCAATCGAAAGTTCATTGGATTCTACCGGCGGTCCCGATCCGATGGGCTATTATTTCGTGGACAATCAGGGTCCCGATACGGCGGTTTATAGTTGGATTGAATTGCGGGGCGCGGCGGGAGTAACCTGGATCAATGCGTTTTCCAATTCCGATGAGGGCTGGGTAAGTCAGATCCCTATCGGATTCCCGTTTGTTCTGTACGATTCGGTTTATACGGATATGATCATCACGACCAACGGTACAATTCAATTCACGAATTCGTATACGACATGGGAAAATCGTTGTCTGCCGGTTCCAGCCTTTGAGGCGGCGATCTTCCCCTATTGGGATGATTTGAATCTAACCACCGGCGGAATCCCGACGGGAACGAATGTCGTGGGCGTGAAAACCTTCGATAACTATACGGTGATCGAGTTCGATTCCATCGGTCGTTATCATGGCGATAATCCGGCATCGCTCAAGTTCGAAGTAATCCTGTATGCCAATGGCCGCATTAAATTGCAGTATAGGCAAATGAATTTGGGCGGTCATGGCGGCGAAGCCACTGTAGGGATTCAAGGAACCGACGACGATCAATATCTGGAGTACGTATGCAACGGACGGGGTTCCGAAATCGGTGCCGGTCGCGCCATCTGGTTCTACCGCCCGAATATGCTTGCCCATGATTTCCAAGCAGAGACTGCGAGCAGCGCCGGATATTGTCTGACGACTCCCGGTCAATCCGAAGCGGTTCAAGCGATTTTCCGCAATCTGGGTTATACCACCGAGGCTTGCCCGATAAAATATCGTTTCGATAACGGCACAATTGTCACCGAAACTACCAACGTATTGGCGGCGCTGCAATCGGAATTGCATACGTTCACCATACCGCTGACGGCACCGGCAACTCCGGGAACATACCGCCTGAAGGTCTGGGCTGATTTGCCAACGGACGGCAATCGTTCCAACGATACCTTGACTTTCGATCTAACGGTGGCTTCCTGTTCCCTGTTCGAATGCGCCGAGATTGATACCGAAGGCTATTGGGAGATTGATTGCAACGGCGGATGCAATAACGAAGAGGAACCGTTGTGGCAAGAGATCAGCTGCGGACAAACTGTGTGCGGAATCGGCTACACTTACGGTTATTCCTACCGCGATACCGATTGGTTCCGGTTCACCGTGACCGAACGAACCAGCATTTCCGTCCGAGGTTATGCAGAATTTTCCATGCAGATGCTTATACTCAGCGGCGAATGCCCAACTACTACCATTGCCCGCGCTTATTCTCGCGATTCCTGCGCATATACGGATCTGACAGTGAATTGCCTGCTTCCGGGAGATTATTTTCTGTGGGTCGGACCCTATAACTACTATCAACTGCCGCTATCCGACTCACTGCGGTATTCCGTAACCTTGTCGTGCCGATCCTCGGCATTCGAGGTCCCACCTAACGATCGTTGTGAAGATGCCGGAACACCGCAACCGCTTCCCGCGATATTCACCGGCGATAATGCCTGCGCGGCTCGCGATTGCGACTATATTCGCTATGGAATCGGCGAGACGTGGCACTCGTTCGTGCTCGACTCCACATGTGACATCATGGTTGACTATTGCGGTTGCGGCAGCGACTGGGATGATTATAGCGACGTATTGTTCGCACAATGCCCGTGCTACGATCCGATCGGCTACTATTCCTATGACCAGTGTTCCAACGGCAATCTGCGCATTATCTTCAGCCAATTACTATCCGGAATCTATTATCTGCCGATTCTACGGAGCGACGGGTACGGCGCCGCGGGTCCGTATACCGTCAGTGTAACCGCCGTTGATCCCTGCACTCATGCCGACTACTCCTTAACGGCTCCTGGGCAGTTAACCGGAACCCTCGACGACGCCGGCGATGAATGCTGGGTGGATAATTTCGGTCATGATGAACACATTATCCAAATCACTATTCCTTATGAGGGCAATTGGACATTTTCAATGTGCAACAGCCCGGAGGAGTTCCCGTCGGAGTTGATTTTAACGACGCAATGCTGTGGAGGAGAAATCCTGGAACATGCGGAAGGCGGATGCAATGATTCGTACTTCGGATTGTCGCTGATACCGGGAGTTCATCTGAACGCCGGAGCATATTATCTCATCGTTACCGAATATTGGCGCAGTAGCGGTGACATCTATACATTGGACGTCATCGAAGAGCCCCCCTGTAATCCCGATTTTTCGGTGGCGGCGCCCGGTACGTGGTCAGGCAATACGTCACTTGCCCAAAATAACTGCTGGCAGCGGCCGGCGCAGGACGTAACCTATGCCGTTACCGTTCCCTACACCGCCTCGTGGAAATTCTCCTTGTGCAGTGCGGAAACGCAGGTCCGAACGCACATATACTTGTCTACCGATTGCTGCGGCGGCAATTTGATTACCGATGATCAGAATAGCTGCGGCGGATCATATGGTCCGTCCGTCATCTGGCATCAACTTCTGGAAGCCGGGACCTACTACTTGACCATCGAAGGCCAATACGTCAACGATTGCGGTCCGTATCAATTGACCATTGAGGAGTGGATACCTTGCGCGGTGTATCAACCCGGCGACGTCATCGAGTGCGTCGAGACGGATTCATCCTCACATTGGACCACCGATTGCAACGGCGGTTGCGGAGAGGAATACTCGTATGCAACTTACTTGTATCAAGACCTGAACTGTGGCCAGTCGGTGCTGGGGATGGTTTTCACGGACAGCTATTACTATAACCGCGATTGGGACATGTACCGTTTCATCTTGACGGAACCGGCCACCGCACGTGTAAGTGTCTTCGCCGAATTCCCGGTGGCGATTGCGATTGACCGCATTGACACGTGCGATTACGCTCCGCCCATCGCCTATTCCTCCTCTTCATTACTATGCAGTGAAGTAACCGCAGTAACGCCGGGTCCGGTGGCGGCTGGAGAATACATGTTCTGGGTCGTACCCATGACCTATGTGGGACTACTGTTTTCCGACAGCACGATGTATCGCGCGTCCTTAGCCTGCGAACCGCTGGCCGCCGAACTCGACAATGCCCCGCTCGTCACAAGCTATGCACTCTACCAAAATGCTCCGAATCCGTTTAATCCCGAGACCCGAATCGCTTTCGATTTAGTCAAGGGCGGCATGGTCACGCTGCGGATCTACAATCTGCTTGGTCAGCAAGTGGCGGAATTGCTGAACGGTGTGGCCGCACCGGGACATCACCAAATAATGTTCAACGGCAGCAACCTGCCCAGTGGAATTTACTTCTATCGTTTGGAAACCGAAGGTTTCGTGGATCAGAAAAAAATGCTGCTACTCAAATAGGTACAATCACAAATCATCATGCCACAAACCTTTCAAGAAACAGTGCTGGGTCGTACCGGAATTCCGATTCGGCGGCTGGGACTATCGGCCACCTATCGGCCCGGTAAAAACACCATTCACTATGCCCTCGATAATGGAATCAACTTTTTCTTTGCCTACGGTTTTGACGGACAGTTGATCCGTACTCTGCGGGACGTGTTTCCGACGCGGCGTCAGGACATCGTTATTGCCACCGGTGCTTACAACTTGATCATCGGTTACCCGAATCTACGGCGGACCCTCGAAAAGCGATTGCGGCAATTGAGAACGGATTATATTGACGTGTTTCTGTTCTTGGGCGTGCTCAAACCCAAGCAGTTTCCGGAGCGGGTGGTGGAGGAATTGTGCAGGTTTCGCGAGGAGGGGAAGGTGCGCGCGGTGGGACTATCGTGCCATGACCGCGCATTTGTCGGAAAGTTGGCGGAGCAAGGAGATCTGGATACTTTAATGATTCGCTATAACGCGGTGCATCGGGGCGCGGAGCACGACATCTTTCCCCATCTACCGACGCACAATCCCGGCTTGATCAGCTATACCGCGACCCGGTGGGGCTATTTACTGCGCCGGCCGAGTAGCTGGCCGAAGAACGAGCGCATTCCCACGGCCGAAATGTGCTACCGCTTCGTGCTGTCGAACGAGAACGTTGATGTTTGCCTGACTGCCCCCAAGAATATGAAGGAATTGCGGCAGAATCTGCAATCCCTGAATCAAGGTCCGTTGACCGATGACGATATGGACTTCATGAAGCGCTTCGGTGATGTGATTCATTACAAGGGACGCGGGATTCCGGCGGCACACTGAATTGTGAGAGACACCGTCCGAATTTCGCCGGTCGGGTCACAGACCCGCCACGGCGAGTGTCCTTTATTGTAAAGTCCTGAACAGGCTAAAAAGCCAGCCTCTTTGCAGCCATGCAAACACAACTGCGCCCAGAATGAAGAGCACAAGCAGCGCCACCGATACAAGCCGACCTGTGCGAAGACCGTACTGCTTTATCAGCATATTCCCAATATCATTGGGGTATGTTTGAAACACCCACAGCATCACGAGCGCGAATATCCCAATCAGAATAACCATCGTGATCATATACAGTCTCCCAAATAAGACAAACCGCCTACAGCGACACCGCTCGGCAAAGCAGGGCTTTTCTTTTCCCCATTTCATGGGGGAAGTTGGAAGGGGATGGTTGATAGTCCTTCATTGTAAGGCCCTGAACAGGCTAAAAATCCAGCCTCTTCGTAGCCACGCAAGTACCAATACACCCAAGAGAAACAACACAAGCAGCAACACCGCTACGAGTCTACCTGTGCGTGGGCCGTATTGCCTGATCAGCAGTTCTTCCAGCATTCCGGCGCGCGATTGACCCGGGTACATCATTATTTTCCACAGTAGCAACAGCACAACCAGTCCGAGCAAAATGAATATAAGGCTCATTTAAACTTGTCCCTGATAAAGCAAACAGCCCGCGAAAATTCGCGGGCTGTCTCTATGCTTAACTGCTGACCAACTGCTGAACGACAGTATCTATCGCTTGCTTAACTTTTTCCGAAGGGGGTTCCCCCGCTTCGAAGTGTTCGCCGCCGATTCCGATGACAATCAATCGCTGCGGCAAGCGATTCATCACGCGCCCCAACTCAATCGCATCAATGACCCCGAAGGAGTGCGTTGACGCCGAACGCCATGCCGACGGCAGCGGTTGCCGGGTAACATCCCATTCGCGGATTTCGCCTTCCGCCAGTCCGCCGTGCGCCGCGTCAATAATAATCGTTTCCTCGAAACCTTCCCATGCGTTCATCAAGGCCGCGCCTTCGCCGGAACACTCCCGAACCTCCGTATCCGGTAGATTCATCTTCAACAGCCGTCTTGCCGCCAACACTCCCGCCGCGTCATCCCCCCGAAATTCGTTGCCGCAGCCGAGAATGATTCGCCGCATGGGTTATTCCTTCACGATGTCGAGCTTAAGGAAGTGCGTCGCGCAGGAGATGCACGGATCGTAGTTGCGCACGACCTGTTCGCATCGCCACGTGAGTTCGTCTTTGTTCAACGACATATTCTGTTCGACGAAATTGCGCAGATCGAATTCCATCATTCGCTGGTTCTGTGAGGTCGGCGGTATGATTCTCGCGTCCAGCACCAAACCGCGATCGCTCAGTTTGTAGCGATGATACAAGATGCCGCGCGGCGCTTCGGTGCAGCCGCTGCCAAACGACGCCCGCGGCTGAATGTCCACATACGGTTTTTCCGGCGGCTCATACTGCGCGATAATGCGCAGCGCCTCTTCGCAGGCATAGAGCGTTTCGACGGCGCGGGCAATAATGCTCTTGAACGGATTCATGCAGTCGGGCTTCAGTCCCGCCGCTTCCGCTTCCTGCTGGCACAGCGGAGTCAAGCGGTCATAATTAAGGCAGAAACGCGCCATCGGGCCGCAGAGATAGGGCGTGCGTCCGTGAATCAGCGAGTGCAGCGCATTGGCGTGCGGCACATGCTCTTCGACGAAGTTGCGCTCATACTCCTCGATGCTGATATCCAGTCCCTTGTTCGAAACCAGCCGCCCTTCGTTGAAGGGATATTCGTCGGGATGACGCAGCGAAACGTATTCGTAATCCTGCTCGAAATCGGGGAACGGCAATCCGGCGGTAAAGCGGATCGTATCCACCGCGGCGTCGCGCGCCCATTTGAGTTCCTCGGCAAATTTGTTCAAGACTTGCTTCGAAGGCGC
Source organism: uncultured Alphaproteobacteria bacterium (assembly GCA_964444755.1). Taxonomy (GTDB): domain Bacteria; phylum Electryoneota; class RPQS01; order RPQS01; family RPQS01; genus JAHJDG01. Next base: position 103,324 of record CAYUIF010000004.1, read on the forward strand.
TTTATAAAAGCCGCCAACACGCGGATTGATGGGATGAATTTCGCGACCACCCACAATACCCATCAGATCATTGCCGACCTTTTTCAGCCGCAGCGCTTTTTCCACCGCCTGCGGGTGATCTTTCGCCATGACAATGGCGTCTTGATAGCCCAGGAAATCCGGCGCATGCAGCATGTAAATATGCAGCACATGGCTTTCGATCCATTCACCGCAATACAACAGCCGCCGTAATTCGCGAATGCTGCCGCCGACCGTCGCGCCGAACGCGCTCTCGATGGCATGGCACGAACTCATTTGATAAGCCACCGGACAGATGCCGCAAATGCGTGCAGTGATATCGGGCACTTCGGAATAATGCCGCCCGCGCAAAA
>CAYUIF010000004.1:103704-149880 GCA_964444755.1 uncultured Alphaproteobacteria bacterium
ACGCTTCGAAAAAGCGCGGCGGTTCGAAGATATTCAGTTTCGCTTCCACCACGCGGTCGTCTTTCATGCGAATCAGCAGACCGCCTTCGCCTTCGACGCGAGCCAGATAGTCCACTTTAACCGTTCTACTTTTCATGAAGCTCGCTCTCCTTGCGGAACGGTTCCGCTCCGGCGTTAAACGTGCGGAACGACCGCATTACGGATTCCGACGTCATCCCCAATTTAATGAACTGCTCACCCAATGACGACGTATTCGTCGCTTCCTTGGGACCGTAGCAGCCGAAGCAGCCGCGATCGAAGGACGGACACAACGCGCCGCATCCGGCGTGCGTTACCGGCCCCATGCACGAAATGCCCTTGGCTACCATCACACACACGTTGCGCGCCGCCTTGCATTCCATACACACGCTGTGCGGGAAGATGTTCGGTTTGCGCTTATTGAGAAACGCATTGATCACTTCCAGCAATTGATATTTATTGATGGGGCAGCCGCGTAATTCATAGTCCACGAAAACGTGATCGGATATCGGGGTCGACTTCTTCAATGTCGCAATATAATGCGGTGAGGCGTAAACCATCGCGAAAAATTCGTTCACGTCCTTCCAGTTGCGCAATGCCTGAATGCCGCCGGCGGTCGCGCACGCGCCGATGGTGATTAACAAATCGGATTCGCGGCGAATCTTATGAATACGCTCGGCATCGTGCGGCGTGGTAATGGAACCTTCCACCAGCGAAATATCGTAAGGACCGGGCGCCATGGCTCGCGACGCCTCGGCGAAATTGGCGATTTCAATAGCATCGGTAACCGCCAGCAACTCGTTTTCGCAATCCAGCAAGCTGAGTTGACAGCCGTCGCACGACGCGAACTTCCACACGGCCAATCGCGGTTTGTGTTGTTTTTTCATATCAGATTTCCCGCTTCTTCAGCCATCCGCCGATCTGATCGTGGGAATAGACGGGGCCGTCTTTGCAGATGAACGTCGGTCCGCATTGGCAATGACCGCACAATCCGATGCCGCATTTCATGTTTCGTTCCATGGACACATAGATGCTGCTTTCGGCTACGCCGCGCTTCATCAGTTCCATGACGGTATAGCGCATCATGATTTCCGGTCCGCAAACCATCGCCACGGTGTTGTGCGGATCGAAGGGAGCTTTGGTGATCAAGCGCGTGACGACGCCGACGTTGCCGCGCCAGCCGCCGGTCGCGCGATCCACCGTGATGCCTACCTCCAAGTCGAACCGACCGCGCCATTGCTCAAGCTCTTTGGTGAAGAGCATATCCTGCGGGGTACGAGTGCCGTACAGCAGTACAATCTGGCCGTACTCCTCGCGGAAATTCAGCAGGTGATATAAGGCGGGACGCAGCGGCGCCAAACCGATACCGCCCGCGACGATCACGACATCACTGCCGCGCGCGGGAGTCACCGGCCACGACGTGCCAAACGGTCCGCGCACGCCGACCAAGTCGCCTTTCTTCAACCGGCGCAGCGCTTCGGTCACCATGCCCACCGCGCGCGTCGTATGCACGAGTGGCAGCGGCTTAATGGGGTCACCGCTGATCGAAATCGGCACCTCGCCGACGCCGAAGGCATAGAGCATGTTGAACTGTCCGGCCTTGAACGTCAGCGTATCCGCTTCGTTGGTCGGTTCCAGTTCCAGCGTAAATGTATCGGACGTTTCCTGCACGGTTCGCCGAACGCGAAACGGCCGGGGAGTCATACTGTGAAAACTTTCTGCCATAGCTGTAGTATAATTTATTCTGCGCAGCATTAGACTCACAGTCCCAATTTGGGAGTCTGCGGCGCGTAAACATCCAAGAGCTGCATCGTGAGCGCTTTAACGCGTTCGGTGATCAGCGGAACGAACCGCTTTAACAGTTCCAGTTCGAGTTCGTGATCCTGAGCGAATTTTTCGCGCAGGCATTCGGCATTGATCTTGACCGCGCGTACCAGTTCGACCGCACGGGCATCGCCGTGGGTTTGATACGGCGGAACCAGCCATTCCCAGCCCATCACTTCCCCCGGTCCCAGCGTCAGGAAGGTGATCGAACCTTTGGTGGGAGAGTATACATCCAATGCGACGCTGCCGTGGCGGATCAGGTAGAACACATTGTCCGTATCGCCGTCACGGATGATGAATTCACCGGCATTGAAGCGGACATTGCTTGCGCACCCTACCATCAGCGAGATATACTTTGGATCCAATCCTTCAAAGATCGGGTGTTCCGCCAACAAGGGTTCAATCGTTTCCATCGGTTGCCTCCTTGATTCTTGCACTATGTCGAATGACTGCTGCTTCTTCGGTTATATCAATCCCCACCGGACACCACGTGATGCAGCGACCGCAGCCGACGCAGCCCGACATGCCGAACTGGTCATGCCATGCCGCGAGCTTGTGCGTCATCCATTGCCGATAGCGGGACTTGGACGACTGTCGAATGCTGCCGCCGTGGATATAGGAGAAATCGAGGGTAAAGCAGGAATCCCACCGGCGTTCGCGTTGGGCGGTTTTGCCGTCCAGCGATGTGGAGTCTTCCACCGTCACACAGAAACAGGTCGGGCAAACCATCGTACAATTGGCGCAGCCCAAACATCGTTCGGCGGTTTCGTCCCACCGCGGATGTTCGGAATTATCGAACAGCAAATCGCGAATCCCGTTCGTCTCCAGATGACGGCCCATGGAATTGGCGGCCTGTTGATAGCCCTGCTCCGCCTGTTCCAGATCCGCCGTCTTCGCTTCGGTCGTCGGAAGATCCTTAAGCAGATCATCGCCGCGCCGGGATCCGGCTTGCAGCAAGAAACGCGGTTCGCCGTTTTCGAGCAGTTCCGTGATGGCGATATCGTAGCCGCCGTCGGCTTTGGGTCCAGTTTTCATGGACGAGCAGAAGCACGTGCCGCCCGCCTCGGTGCAGTTGACGACGACAAAGAAGAGATTCTTGCGCCGCGCCGTGTAGATCGCATCGCCGTACGGTCCACGCAGCAGCACTTCATCTTGGACGAAGATCGCCTTCAGCTCGCAGGGACGAATGCCGATGAAGGCCAGCTTGGGCAGCGGTCCGTCGGACGCGGTTGCGTGCGACCAATCCGCACTCTGGCCCTGCCAAATCGTGGCGCGCGGCACATGCAAAAAGCCTTTGGCTGAGCGCGGTCCGACGTTATAGCCGAATTGTGCGCGATCGTTGCGCGGCTTCAAACGATAATGTCCGCCGCTCTGTTCGTCGGTCCAGCCGATCGGGAGGTCATCCGCCGATTGGAGTTCGTCCAGAACAATCGCGCCATCACGGATACAGGGACCGATGGTCGCCCAGCCTTTGCTTTGAAGGATCTCGAATAATTTCTGGAGATCCTTATCTTTAAGTATTACAGGGGTCGCCTTTGCCGTTGTTTTCGCCATTTTAGGTCTATATTTTGGTACAAGAAAGCCCTTACCTTGTGATAATATACACAATTGAAACTATTGCAGTCAACTCTCTTTTTGTACCTATATGTACAAATCTATCGTAGGAAATTCCGGGATTACATACAAGATGGTTTATCTCTTTGACTCTTTCCGATGATTTGTACACTGTTTTTCACTATATTTCATTGTTTATTAAGTGAAATCAGTAGGTTGGTCGGCAATATTGAGAGGATTGACCCCGTGTCAGCTGTCTTGCTATCCTTATATATAGGGAAGTCCCGCTATGTTTGCCCACCAATAATGGCACTTGCAATGAGTGCTGGATAGTATTAACTTGAATCCCTTTCATCCGACCAGACGATTCATGTCCGACTGCTGCCAATCCAAAAAAAAGGTTCTCTCGATCGAGGATCTATCCCAATCCGGTGACGCTTCGCCCAAGAAGGGCGGTTCGCTGCCGCAGGCTTGGCGGGAGGCGGCGGTGTTCGGGGCGCTATGGGGTGCGGTGGAAATTACCATCGGTTCGTTTCTATACGCGACGCGACTGCCGCTCAAGGGAGTGTTTCTTTCCAGTTTGGCGGCGGCGGTGTTGGTGGCCAGTCATATGCTGATTCGCCGCCCGTGGTTTCCGCTGCGCGCGGCGCTGATTTGCGTGGCGTTACGCACGCTGGCTCCCGACGGAATTCGCGGCGGATTGATGTTCGCATTGTTGTTTCAAGGATTTGAAGTATCGCTGTTCTTTATTCTGCTGCGGTCGCCGCTGCTGGCGGGAATCGCGGCCGGAATTACGGCGGCTGTTGCCAGTCAGATTCAGAGTTTTGTGGTGCGCTTATTTACCTACGGCGCGGACTTTTGGGATTTGTTTCTCTCGCTGCTCAATAAAGCGGAACGATTGTTCCATCTGGATTCCGGCAACGGCTGGGCAATCGTGAGCGGCTATCTGATACTGGTTGGTTTGGTCGGAGCGACGGGCGGACTGTTGGGATGGAAGGTGGGAAAGACGGCGGTAGAAATCCGCAAGGAGCAACATGCCGCGCCCCGCTAACCGATTGCGCATCATCATCGCGCTGACGGCCGTGGTGCTTGCACTTACGGCTCGACCGATTCCGCTGGCTACCGGATTCTCCATTGCGCTGTTGTGGGGAGTATTTTTTGATTCACGTGCGTTCCGCCGGGTAGCCAAGCTGAAGTTTTGGATTTTCAGCCTGACGATTGCGGTACTTGCAGGATTGTGGCTGGGGAGCGACGCGCGCGAGATTTTCGGAGTGCGGGTCTCGCTGCAGGGTTTGAAAATGGGATTGCTCATGAACGTGCGCGCCTTTACACTGGTGGTATCGGGTTCGATCCTATTTCATAGCGTGGGGCGTGAGCAATTCATGGCGTTCACCTCGCGGCTGGGACTCAAGCATTTGGATCCCGCCTTTGCCGCAGCGATGGAAACGCTGCCGAAAGTCAAAGCCAACTGGCAGACGGCTCGCACCACCGAGCATACTTCGCGGTTTCGGGCCGTAGCCCGTTTGATGGCGGCATTCGCCGACTTGGCGCAAGGTGAACCGATTCAGCATTCGCGGTTGTTCGGGATAACCGGTTCCATCGGCATTGGTAAAAGTACAACACTGAATCAGATCGCCGCCAATTTGGAATCTTCCGGAATCAAAGTCGGTGGATTCCTTCAGAAAAGCCACACCGAACCTTCGAGCGATGAGACTATCTACGAACTGGTAAGATGGTGCGACAAACAACGTATGGAGTTAGGACGAAAGTCCCAGCGCGAGAGATTTGCGTTCAATGAAGATGCCTTCACGATCGCACGGGAATGGCTGTTGGCGGATGCCGCCTCCGCGCAAGTGATTCTTATAGATGAATTGGGAAAGCGGGAAGCGGCGGGGGAAGGTTACAGTACAGCGGTGAGCGAATTACTTGCAGGCTATCCACCTGTCGCTGTCATTGCGGTTATCCGCAAAGACAAACTGCCGGAACTATCCGAACAATTCGGATTTCCGGCAGATCAAATAATGGATATGGATGATAATCAGCAGAAGATCGAGTTGTTTACTCAAGCAATAATCGCGGCGGTTGAAAAACCGCTGGCTTGATCGCCGACATGGACTTACTTGGGACGGATCACCGTTGCTTGCGGAGGTCCGTTTTTTATGGCCACCAATTGTGCCACGATACTTACCGCGATTTCAGCCGGCGTGTGAGAATAGATTTCCATACCAATGGGACAATGAACTTGAGCAATATCCTGTTCGTTGATGCCATCTGCCTTCAAATGCTCGAACATTGTCTTGGCTTTGCGCTTACTACCAATCACGCCGATGAAGCGTGCCTCGTACCGCAAGCAAATTCGCAATACCTGCTCATCGTGCTGATGGCCGTGAGTCATAATCACGATGAAAACATCGGGCGAGAAATGAATATGCGACTCGACATCATCATAGGCGGTGCAGATCGTGCGAGCAGCCGCCGGATGTTTTTGGGCATTTGCCCAATCCGCCCGGTTATCAATCACTGTCACCGTAAAGCCGACGTGCGCCGCCAACTGCGACAGTTCGACGCCGCAATGTCCGCCGCCGATAATGAACAGTTGGTGCGGATTAGCCAGCGGCTCAATATAGAATTCCACCGAACCGCCGCACATCATCTTGGGATCAGCGGTGGTTTGCGCTTCGGCATTCAGGCTGTAGCGAATGGTCAGCGGCTCACGCGGGCGGGCGGTTATTACATCGGTAATGAGTTTGCGTTCGACATCGCCGCCGCCAATAGTATCAAAGCTGGAACCATCGGCATAAATCAGTATTTTTGCGCCGGTCTTTTGCGGTGTGGAACCTTCCGCACTCGTTAGCGTCGCCGCATAAGCTTCGCGACCGCTTTCAACCGCTTCCAATACGCGGCGATAAAATTCCGAAGCACTCATTGGCTTGTAACTTTTCGGTTTAACGACTCCACGGCATTTAATACGGACTCGGGCGTCGCGGGCATACGGAGGTCGGCTTCGACGCGATGGTTGGCAACTGCCTCAACCGCGTGCTTGATGGCAAAGAACGCCGCTTCGCCGTAAATGAACGGCGGCTCGCCGACGGCTTTACTGCCCTTCACCCCCGCCGCCTGGCGCTCCGCCTGCACCATTTCGATGATCCACTCCTCCGGTAGCTCGACAATCGAAGGAATTTTGTAAGTCGTCAACGAATCCGTCAACGTACGTCCGCGATCATCCCGCACCACCTCCTCAATCGTACACCAGCCCATACCCTGAATGAACGCGCCCTCGATTTGTCCACGATCCACCAACGGATCAATGGACGGTCCGGTTTCGTGAACGATAACCGCTCTTTTCGCGGTGAAATTGCCGGTCAGAATATCCACCTCCACCTCGACCATCGCGCAGCCGTATACGAAATAGGCAAACGGGGTTCCCCGCCCGACTTCCCAATCGAATTTCAAGCCCGGTGTTTTATGATAACCGTGGGCCGATAAATCCACGCGCTGCATCCAGGCCGCATTGACCAACTCTTTTGTGGTTAATGTAACATTCGGCTCGGCCGGATCGAATATTAAACCATTGCGGAATACTAATCGTTCGGGATCGTGGCTGCTGGCGGTCTTATTCTGCAATAACTCGGCGGCGACCGGACGCAAACGCGTGACGATTTTCTGAGCGGCATTACGCGCGGCATTGGCATTGATGTCCGCGCCGGTGGACGCCGCCGTGGGGGATGTATTGGCGGTGCGTTTGGTGTTGTGGCTTTCGATCCGGATACGGTTCAAGGGAACACCCGACTCCGCCGCCACCACTCGCGCGACTTTCGTATTCACACTCTGGCCCATTTCCACCCCGCCGTGCGATACCGAGACCGACCCATCGGTGTATAAATGAACCAGTGCCGAACCTTGATTAAGGAACGGCGTGGTAAACGAAATTCCGAACTTAACAGGTATAATGCTGACGCCGCGCTTAACGAAACGATGTCCCGCATTGAACTGATCAACATCCGCACAAGCTTGCTTGTATTTCGAAAGCGTTTCCAGTCGTTCGAATAACGGCGCGGTATTGACTTCCGTCAGCGGTTGACCATAGGGTGTCGCATCTCCTTCGCGATACGCATTAACCTTGCGGATTTCCAGCGGATCCTTGTTTAGTTGTAAGGCAATGCGCTCAATCACCGATTCGATAACAAAGATTCCCTGCGGCGCTCCGAATCCGCGAAACGCGGTATTGGGCGGCAAATGGGTTTTCATGGGCCGCGCAATGACATGGATATTCGGTATGCAATACGCGTTTTCGGCGTGCAGCACCGCGCGCTGCAAAATAGCCATCGTCAAATCGGCAAACGCACCCGCATTGCCGTTGAATTCCACGGCATAGGAATTGATCCTGCCGTTACGGTCGAATCCGACTTTATAAGTACTCTCGATTGGATGACGTTTGCCAGTCCAACCCATGTCGTCGCCGCGCGACAGCCGCAGTTCCACGGGACGACGTGTTTGATAGCACGCCAATCCCGCCAGGCTTGCCCACAGCGTAGCCGCGCTTTCCTTGCCCCCAAACGCTCCCCCCAACCGCCTAACATCCACCGTAATATCTTTGCGGTCGCAACCCAGCACACGCGCGCAGACTTGCTGCACTTCCGATGGTGCCTGCGTCCCGGAATAGAGTGTGATTTCGTTATCTTCGCCGGGGACTGCCCGCGTGATCTGCGTCTCGAAATAAACGTGTTCCTGCGAGCCGTTGACAATGTCACCTTCCAGAACGAACTCCGATTGTGCGAATCCGGCTTCGACGTCGCCGTTCGCCAGCTTCAGCTCCGAGGTAATCATCGAACGCGCTGCCAACGCCTGGCGAATCGTGAGAATCAGTTCCTGCGGTCCGTATTCAATCTTTACCTGCGCGCGCGCCTGCACGGCGATTTCATGATCTTCAGCAACCACGATTGCTATCGGCTGTCCGATGTAGCAGGCTTCCGTATCGGCTAACAACGGCTCGTCTTTGATCTTTGACCCGATTTGATTCTCGCCCGGAATATCCGCCGCCGTCAGCACGGTAAGGACTCCGGACATCCGCAGCGCTGACGATGCATCGATTCCGATAATCCGGGCATGAGCATAGGCACTCGGTACAACGCTTATATAGCACATGCCCGCCGGTTTCGGTATATCACCGATGAACTGCGACTTCCCGGTCACATGCAGATCGGATGGTGTTTCGACCATATTCACCGATGCTTTTGCAGCGTCCGATGCCTTTAATGCAGCTTGTACGTTTCTGACAGCCATGATTTATTCGAATAAAGTTGGAACCAATCGCGCAAAATGTTTGATTAAATGATTTGCGGCGAGCCGTCGCCGGAACTCCGCACTGCCGCGAACGTCGTCCATCGGCGTGATTTCGCCGGCAATGATTTCCGCTGCCTCGCGAATCAACGCCTCCGACAATGGTCTGCCGCTGAGGAATCGGCAGGTCTGTTCCGCCCAAAACGGAACCGCCGCCACGCCGCCATAGGCCAATCGAATATCAGACACCGTACCATTGACCAGTTTCAAGGCCATCGCCGAATTGACCGATGCGATATCCTGCACTTTGCGCTTGCCGGTTTTCTCGAAGCTCGTCAAATAATCGGTAAACGGAATCTCCACCGATACCAGTACTTCATCATTCCGCAGCGCCGTTTTGCGGTAGCTGATGAAATATTCGCGCAGCGATAGGCGACGCGTACCGCTCGCCGATTGCAATACGACTTCCGCATTATGAATCAGCAGCACAGGAATTGTATCGGCAATGGGCGATGCGGTGCAAATATTCCCGACAACGGTTGCGGAATTCCGCACCGGGGTCGAGCACATTTGGCTGGCGGCAGAATACAATGCCGGAAATCGCTGTTGAATTGTCAGATTTCCGATAACGTCATTTATGGTCGCGTGCGCGCCGATGCGCACCCCCGACTCCGCCTCCGTAATCCTGTCGAACTCCTTGATGCTTGATAGATCAATCACTCGCGGCGGTTTCTGCCCTTTCGTATTGGCCGCTACCATGATATCCGTACCGCCGTTTAACAGAACCGCATCCGGGTAGCGTTTGCGCAGGGTAAACAGCTCGTTCAAATCGGCCGGAACAAAATATATGTTTTCCGTATGATCATTGTGCTCAGGTTGTACTGGAACGAATCCATCCGATTTCATCCGCTGCGCTATGTCTCTGAAATAGGGTGGCTGCAAATGCGAGCTGTTTTCTTTTAGTGTTTTGCAGAAATCCGCCACCGAAAGAGCCGCTTTCATAATCGCGGCATATCCCGTGCAGCGGCACAGCGAACCGTCCAACGCTTCCATAATCTGTGCTTGCGTCGGGACCGGATATTGCTGAAACAAACCGAACAACGCCATGACCATGCCGGGCGTGCAGTAGCCGCATTGAATGGCGTGCTGATCCACCATCGCCTGCTGAATCGGATGCAGTTGATCGCCGTCCGCCAAGCCTTCCACGGTCACAATATGCTTGCCGTGCAGTCGTGGTGCCGGCATGAGGCAGGAATTCATGGCGCGATACCGAACCTGCGAGCCGTCATATCCACCCACGCCAATCACACACGCGCCGCAGTCGCCTTCGTTGCACGCTTCTTTGGTGCCGGTCAGTCCACGCACTTCGCGAAGGTACTCCAGTACCGTTTGATCGGTGCGAACATCATCTTGAACCGCATCGCGGTTTAGAAAAAATGAAACCTTCATATGGAACAGCAATCGTTGAGCATGAAATTCATACGCCTTCCAAGTCTTGCGCGGTGTTTACGTTTTTCAATATTCCGGCATCATTGACCGGCGTGCGAACGATTTCCAATCCCGATTCCTTGATTGCCCGATTGAGTGCCGACACAGTTCTCATTGAATGCAATATTTCTGTAAAACTCGACGGCACCAGTATTGGATGCCCGCCGGATCCGTTATATTCGGGAATTACGACGTGATTCGGATGCTCTGTTAACGCCGTCATGAGCCGGCGGTACGTATTCACTTCGACAAACGGGTGATCCACCGGCACAATGAACACTCCCCGGACGACATCGGAATTTTTCAGACCGATACGCACCGACGACAACATATCGCCGTCGGGATCGGGATTCACAACGACTGCGCAATCCGGCAGCGTTTTCGCGACGCGTTCGTAAAGCGGATCGGATACGACCGCCGCTATATCCGTCATGCCCGCGCTCCTAATCGTATTTACTATGTGCTCGAGAAAAGTGGAACCATGCAGCGGCAGCAATGCCTTCGGTCCGCCGATGCGCCGGCCCCTTCCGGCGGCCAGAATGACCGCGCCGATGTCGGCGGCGATGGAGCTCATTCAGATCAGTCCCGCCTCGCGATTGAATTGCTTGATCAGTTCATCGAAATAAGCCACTTCGCCTTCGAACAACTCCTCCCAGTATTCGGGATTCCATTGCTCAAGAATCTCTTCGTAGGTCTTGCCTTGCTGTTCGACCCATGTGTAGTATTTCAGGTTATGAATCGTCTTGCGGTCGCGGTAATTCAACTCGCGGAAGTAATCCGTTTTCTGGCCGAGCAGCAGCGCGTTGTGATCAATCGCCGCCTGATCGGCGGTATACGCTCCGCGTTCGTCGCGCAATTCCTTGATGCGCGATTCATACAGATCGATTGAATCCGTAAAGATCGTGACTATGACGTCATGCTCGTTATATTCGTAATACTTTGCGGTCTTAATCGCCGCCAGTAAGTTGCACACACCCGAGATGCCTAACAGCGACATCTGTTCGGCGGTGGCTCTGGATATGCCAATGCGCTCCAAATACTGCATTCCTTCCGCTTCATTGAAGAGCCGCAGCACGCGCAGCGTTTCATCATCGTCAATGGCAGCAACCGCGTCGGTATTGCGCACGTTGTGCACCCACGGCACATGCTTGTCGCCGATTCCTTCAATGCGATGGCCGCCGAAACCGTTCATGTAAAGCGTAGGGCATTGCAGTGCTTCGGTAGCCACTACCGCCACGTGCGGATAGCGCTTGCGCAGGTAATCACCGGCGGCAATCGTTCCCGCGGATCCCGTTGCCGAGATATATGCCGACATGCGGTGGTCTGCGGCCAGGGATTGCATGACCTCTTCAATCGCTTTTCCGGTCACTTGATAGTGATAAATCGGATTACCGAACTCATCGAACTGATTGAAGATGACATTTGTGGGGTCGCCGCGCAATTCCCAGCACTTGTCGTAGATCTCTTTCACGTTGGATTCACATCCGGGAGTGGCGATTACCTCCGCGCCGATCTCGCGCAGCCAGGTGAATCGTTCGGCGGACATTTCCTCGGGTAGAATGGCGATAGCCGTGCAATCGAGCAGCGCGCAATCGAAAGCGCCGCCGCGGCAATAATTACCGGTGGACGGCCACACCGCCTTATCGCGATCGGGATCGAACGCGCCACTGACTAAGCGCGGCACCAAGCACCCGAAGGCCGCTCCGACCTTATGCGCGCCGGTCGGAAAATATTTTCCCACCAAACCGATAATGCGAGCTTTCACTCCCGTGATTTCACGTGGGATTTCGATATAGTTCACCGAACCGAAACCGCCGGTTTTGATGTCGTTTTTCCAAGTGATTCGGAACAGATTGAGCGGATTGACGTCCCACAGACCGATATCCTTCAATTTGTCTTTAATCGTCTGCGGAATCTCTTCGGGATGCTCCAATTGCCGGAACGTGGGAATAATGATTCCGCGTTCGCGGCAACGCTGCGCCGTGCGTTTAATGACGGCGGGATTGACTTCTTTTATGATGCGTGACACGTATGATCCTTCAATGCTATAGATTTGCGTTCTTGATCAGACGGCTTAACGCTTCCGCCGGATCGGTTGTGCGAGTCAACAGAATCATCGCCGCGATGGCGAACGGCTTGTAACTCGCTTCCTGATAGGTCGCCATACGATATCGTTTGAATACCGACGCTGCGACTTCGCCCTGCGCACAACTCACGCCCGAAATATCCGCCGGCAGACAGTGCATATATAGGGCTTTACCGTCATTCGTCAGCTTCATCATCTCTTCCGTGCATTCCCATGACTTAAATTCCGCATTATGCGCCAGACATTCCTGTTCCAGCTCTTTGAGCCCGTCGCCCTTTCGGTTGCGCAGAATATCCGTTCGTCGTTCCATTACATGAAATGGAGCCCACGATTTTGGATAAACCACGTCGGCACCTGCAAAGGCATCCTCCATATCATGAACCACGTGAAATGATCCACCGGAGCCTGCCGCGTTTTGCCGGGCGACATTCAGCACATCCGGCACCAGATCATAGCCGTCCGGAAAAGCCAGCGTTACGTTCATGCCGAACCGCGTCATCAGCGCGATGATTCCCTGCGGGACTGACAGCGGTTTACCGTAGCTCGGCGAGTATGCCCAGCTCATGGCGATCTTCTTGCCACGCAGTGCTTCCAAAGAGCCGAAGTATTTCTCCAACGCCAACAGATCAGCCAGGGATTGGGTTGGATGATCCAAATCGCATTGCAGATTGATGACTGCCGGACGGTTGTGCAGCACGCCGTGCTCATAGGATTCCTCGATAGCAGACCTTACTTCGCTCATATAGCGATGGCCTTCGCCTAAAAACATGTCGTCGCGAATGCCGATGGTTTCGGTCAGAAACGACAGCATTGCCGCTGTCTCGCGCACGGTTTCTCCGTGCGAGATCTGCGATTTCTCTTCATCCAGCGCTTCCACCGCCAAGCCCAGCGCGTTGGCCGCCGAAGCGAAACTGTAGCGGGTGCGGGTGGACTTGTCGCGGAAGATGGAGATGGCAATACCACTGTCGAAAATACGCAGCGATCCGTGACGGCGATGGATTTCCCTCAGAATGTCTGCCGTCGCCGCCGTCGCTAAAATCGAATCTGCCGATTTATCCCAAGACAGCAAATAGTCGGAACCGTAATCGGCAATGTTCAACGACTGAAGTTTCTTCAGGTGATCGTGGATGGAAAGTGTGTTCATAGACTACGTGAATGTGAATGGTTGTTTATGCAACCGGTTCGGGATTTCGGTAGAACACCGCCGCCGCTTCGATAGCGTCGATGATCTGCTGATAGCCGGTGCAACGGCAGAGGTTGGCGTTGATGGCGCGGCGGATTTGCGAGCGCGTGGGATGGTTATTTTTCAGCAGCAAAGCGTGCGCCGCCATAATCATTCCCGGCGTACAGAAGCCGCATTGAAACGCGCCGTAATCAATAAACGCTTGCTGAAGCGGATGCAGCGCACTGTTGGGCTGCTGCATGCCTTCGATCGTTAACACATCTTTGCCGACAATCTCTTCAACCGTCATCCGGCAGGATTGCTCGGCTTTCTGATTGATCAGAATCGTGCAGGATCCGCACACCCCGATTCCGCAGCTTTTTTTCGTTCCGGTCAAGTCCAAGTCCTCGCGGAGAAATTCCAGCAGATTCTTGGGCAGTTGATCCGGGCTCAACTGAATCATGCGACCGTTAATGGTGGTGGTCATACTTGACCCTCCACCCTAATCGGAATCCGGTAATAGCGTTGGCCGGTTGCATTGTAGATTGCGTTGGCAATCGCGGGAGCCATCAATTCATTGGTCGGCTCGCCGATGCCCTTGGCGCGCGACGGTGAAAGCGGATCAGGATTCTCGATGATGATCGCTTCCATTTCCGGCATGTCGGTGGCGCGGGGAATACGATAATTATTCAGGTTATTGTTCTCGATCCGGCCCTCGCGGATGCGAACTTCCTCATGCAGTCCGTAACCGATACCCATCGCCATGCCGCCGTAATACTGCCCTAACAGCATCGCCGGATTAACGGCACGGCCCACATCATGCGCGGCGTAGGCTTTCAGCAGCTTCACTTTGCCGGAATTTTTATTGACATTCAATTCGACGCACTGGCAGCCATACACCCACGTGAAATAGGCGTTGCCCTGACCCGTTTCTTCATCCCACGTCACCTTCGGCGCTTTAAACGTTCCGAAGGAATAGGGATATTCCTGCATTAGAAATAGTTCGTGCACGGCCTCGTTGAATGTCAACCGGTTGCCGGTATCGCCGCCGATCAAACATTCGTTTTCAAACCGTACGGCTTCAGGCTGACAACCCAGCTTCTCTGCCAGCAGTTGCGACATGCGCCGCTTGAGCACCTGCGCGGCATTGACCACCGCACCGCCGCCCATCAGCGTCGCCCGCGAAGCCACGGTGGTGCCCCCGTCGGGGATGTTGGCCGTGGACGGTTGACGATAGCGAATGCGTTCCGGCTTCACTCCCAATTCGTTAGCCAACAGCAGAATCATCGCCGATTCGCTGCCTTGTCCGTTTTCGTGCACGCCGACTTCCAACAAGATCGAGCCGTCGAATTGAACGTTGACGATGGCCGAGTTAAAGTCCATACCTTCCGCACCGAGACTCATACCACGATAGCTGATCGCCAATCCGATGCCGTAGAGTTCGTCGTTAGATGTGGAGCCATGCGAACAACGTTTGAGCTTTTCTTCATAGTCCGCCGCCGTAAGTATCGTATCGAATACCTGCGGCAAGCTGACCGTATGTCCTTCCAGCTTTTGTCCGGTAATGGTCGTGCTGCCTTGCCGAACCATATTGCGACGGCGCAGCTTAACAGCGGAGATGCCGACGCGCTCGGCGGCGATTTCCACCATCTGCTCCACCACGAAATTCATTTGCGGCGAGCCGAATCCGCGCATCGCGCCAGTGAAAACGTTGTTGGTGTAGACGCCGTAGACATCACAATGCACATGGGGCACGACGTACGGCCCGCAGCATTGTACAGTGGAACGCCATGTCACCCACGGCGTCACCGAGCAATAAGCCCCGGCATCGGCCACGACTTTTACTTCAACCGCGCGAATAATTCCGTCCTTGGTCACCCCCATTTTGTAATCCACAAAGTACGGATGCCGCTTATAGCTCTCGCGAATAGACCATTCGCGTTCGTAGGTCATCTTCACGGGACGACCTGTCACGTGCGCCGCCAAGGCCGCCCGCGCACAGACAATCGCCGCCGTATCGTCTTTACCCCCGAATCCGCCGCCCATGGGAATCGTTTTCACTTCCACTTCGGACAGCGGCACCCCCAATAGCGCCGCCACGAATCGCCGCGTGCTGAACGGATGCTGCATGCTGCCGTAGACTTCCATCACGCCGTCGGGACGCGGCCAGCACACCGCCGCCTCTGGCTCCATATAGGCATGTTCGATGAACTGCGTTTGGAATTGCTGCTCGATGATGAAATCCGACTCCGCCCAGCCATCCGCCATGGTCCCGCGCCGAACCTTATGATGGTTCACGATATTGCTGCCGTGCTCCTCATGGATCAACATCGCGTCAGGCTCCATGGCCGCGCGCGGATCGAGCGCCGGCGGCAGCTCCGCGGCATTTACTTGAACCAACGCCGCTCCGTGCAGTGCGGCAGCGCGGGTTTCCCCTACGACAATCGCCACCACATCGCCATGATAACGGATTTTATCGTCCACCAGCATACGATAATCGCGGATGATCTGCCCGAAGCGGCAGGAGCCCGGAACATCCTTAGCTGTCAGCACGCGTACGACACCTTTAGCTTGCGAAGCTTGAGTTGTATCTACGCTCAGCAAGCGCGCATGCACATAGTCCGTGTACACCGGAACGGCATGCAGCATGCGGACGAATTTTAGATCATCGGCGTATTTTGCCCGTCCGGTGACTTTGGTCACCGCATCATTGCGCCACGCTTTAAATTTCAGATCCGCCATAACGCTCGACCGGTTGGCTGTTCGGGATTGGTCAGCATATTATCTTTGACGACGATTTCGCCGCGCAGGAAAACGTACTGAAAATCCAAGGTTGTCGTATGATCGGGATATGTTTCGTAACAATCGGAATAACTGCTGCGGATCGGTCGCAGCGAACCATTCCGGTTCAGAATCAATAGATCGGCATCCGCTCCAACTTGAATTGTTCCTTTGCGCGGATACAGTCCCGCGAGCTTGGCCGGATTGGTGGACAACCGCTCGACCAAATCCGTCAGCGGCAGTTGATTTCGAATCACCAGCTGTTCATAAAGCAGCGGAACCAAGCCGCCGACCCCCGCCAGTCCGCTGGGCACGTTGCGTACATCGCCATTGACAGTATCTTTGTCTTTTCTTCGGAACGGGCAATGATCCGTCGCAAAAATATCGAATAATCCGTCTATCGCATACTGCTCCAGCGCGCGGCGATTATCTTCACTGCGCAGGGGCGGCGTACATAAATAGCGATGACCGTTTCGTGCCGCCAATAAATCATCATTCAAGAGCAGATACTGCGGTGCGGTCTCGCAGCTTATCGCGATCGTGGAGCGATATTCATTAATGAGCCGCGCGCCTTCAGCGGTGCTGACATGTACGATATGAATGCTCGCGCCGGTTTCGCGCGCCAGTTCCGCGACGTGTCGGATAGCGGCGACTTCGGCTTGCGGCGAGCGTAATTTGGCATACGAAAAAATATCCTTCGCATCGGCATATTCACGATCAGCGGCATCCAGAACGTCCTGGTCTTCGGCATGAATCAGAATGCGAACTTTCCGGTTCGCAAACCGCCGTATGATATCGCGAAATGTCGAATAATCCTGATAAAGCCCCGCCGCTTTGTAGGTCGTGTAGAACTTGAATGTCCGGCATCCCGCCTCGATCAAATCATCAACATCTTGCCAATCGGTTTCCGCAAACCGCGTTGGCGTCAAATGAACCGCCACATCCGCATAGCTGCGATCATTGACCTTGGCGCGTGCGTCATCCACACATTCCCGCAAGGATTTATGCGGCGCCTGCGTAACGAAACCAATCAACGTAGTAACCCCGGCCAGCACCGCCGCCTTCGATCCGGAATGATAGGTATCGGACAATTCGTAACGACCGATCCGGCCATCCATGTGCACATGGAAATCAATCATTCCCGGCAGCACCGTCAAGCCACACGCATCTATCATCAGAGCATCGACCGGTCGCGGCAGGTTTATTCCGATGGCAGCAATTCGACCTTCTTCGATCAGCACATCGCAGACATCGCTGCCGGAATCATGGATTACCTGTCCGCCGCAAATCAGCGTTTTCATTGCGGAATCGCCTTCTGCAGCGCGTCCCACGTCGGTTCGATGGGTTCCGGCAAGGTCATCTTTTCGATAACGGCATCAACATTTTTCAAACCGTGTCCGGTGACCAACAGCACAATGGAATCGTCACGGTTGAATTCCGTTCGGTCAAGCTTGCGCAATCCCGCCGCCGTAGCCGCCGCTGCCGGTTCGGCAAAGATTCCGGACGTGCGCCCCAGCAGCAATTGCGCGTCGCGGATTTCGTCATCGGATACCGTCACCGAACAGCCGCCGCTCTCTTTAATTGCATGATATGCCATGAGAGCATTGCTGGGCGCGGAAACCGAAATCGAATCCGCAAACGTGCGCGGCGAGGGAGCGTTGTGATATTCGCCGGAGAGTACGAACCGATGAATCGCATCGGAAGTTTCGGCCTGTACTGCGATGAGGCGCGGCACGCGCTCGAGCAATCCCAAATCGCGCAAATTGCAGAATCCTTTGTGGACTCCCGCGATGATCACACCGTCACCCACCGGCACCACTACGACATCCGGCGCACCGCCGAATTGCTCGTAAATTTCCAAAGCGACGGTTTTCTTGCCTTCGATGGTCAGCGGATGATAAGCCGTGTTGCGATTCAACCCGCCGCGCTGGGATGTATATTCGATGGAGAGCCGGAAGGCATCATCATAGCTACCGTTGACCCGCACGACCTCCGCGCCATGCACGAGCATTTGCACGAGCTTCGCCTTAGGTGCCGCCGCCGGAACAAAGATCAACGCTTGCCTTCCGGAAGCTGCGCAAACTGCCGCTAGTGCCGCCGCCGCATTGCCGGTGGAAGCCGTTACGATGGTCGGCTCGCCCAGTCGAATCGCTTCCGCCGCCATCAAGTACGAGGCGCGATCCTTAAGCGATCCGCTGGGATTCAAGCCGTCATTCTTGATGTATAATCGCGAGAAACCTAATTCTTCCCCCAACCGCGTGGATATAACAAACGGCGTATTCCCCACCGGAAACGGCGGATGATATTCCGGCTCGACTGCACAAATCAACGACCAATCGGGACATGATTTATCAAAGACCGGCTTGATCTTTGCGAAATCGAAGACCGCTTGCAGCACACCGCGCAGCGGCTGACCGGGCGCAAAGTGCCGTCCGCAATCCGGGCACAGATAGCGCACGGCCTCGCGATCGTATTGCTTGCCGCATTCAATGCATTGATAGCGAAATGCCGGCATGTCAGATTTTCTTATTCATGGCGGCGACAAACGCGGCATAAAACGCCGCCGCATCGCTTAAGTGTTCGACCGGACAGGCTTCATTGGGCGCATGGGCATAGATCTCATTACCCGGTCCCAAGCCGATACAGGGAATACCGTGCATTCCCATAATCGCTACCGCGTTAGTGCTGAAGGTCCACTTGTCCACCAGCGGTTCGCGGGCCAGCAGTTTGCGATAGGCATCGGTCGCTGCCGCCAGATACGGTGAACTCTCTTCGGTCGTCCACGTGGGATAATATTTCTCGGTGGGATAGCGCAATCCCGTATAGGCGATTTCTTCATACAGCGGAATCTCCACCATCGCATCGGGATATCCCGCCCGCGCCGCCGCGTCTTTGATTTCGGCAACCGCGCTTTCCTTCGTTTCCCCGGCGGTCAAACGGCGATCCAATTGAATGCTCGCTCCATCGGGCACGGCGCACTGTGAGGGCGACGAGAAAAAGACTTGCGTCACCGCCACCGTGCCTTTGCCTAAAAATGCATCGGTTTTCAACCGTTCGTTGAGTGTTTCGATTTCCAGCGCAATCCGTGAGATTTTATAGATGGCGTTGTCGCCCCGTTCCGGCGCGGAGCCGTGGCAGGACAATCCGCCGATCCTCACGACCATTTCCATTCGCCCGCGATGGCCGCGATAGATATTCAGATTGGTCGGCTCGGTAATCACGACCATTTCCGGCCGCACGTTTTCTTCGCGAATCAGATACTGCCAGCATAAGCCGTCGCAATCCTCTTCCATGACCGATCCGACGAACAATATTGTGAACTCGCCTGACAAATCCAGCGCTTTGATGATTTTCGCCGCGCCGATCATCGAAGCCATGCCGCCCTTTTGATCCACCGTTCCCCGTCCCCAGACTTTACCGTCTTCCACTTTCGGTGTGAACGGATCGAATGACCATAGCGACATCTCTCCGGCATAAACCGTGTCAATATGCGCATCGAACGCAATCAGACGCGGGCCGTCTCCGATGCGTCCGATAATGTTGCCCAAGCCGTCCACGCGCACGTCGTCGAACTTCGCCGCCGTCATTTCCTTGCGGATCACTTCGATGACGTCTTTCTCTTTAGTGGAAAACGATGGTGTGCGCACCAAATCCATCAGGATCCGAACCGTGTCGTCGCGGTTCTCATCAGCCAGTTTCTTTATCTGCTGTGCCAGATTGCTCATATTGTTTCTCGTGAAACCATGTAATGCGGAACCACAGTTCCGATAATATCGTTCATCGCGGTCACCTGATGATCTTGGCACCACGCATCAATCTCGTTTAAGGTTTGTCCAATCCAATCCGGACCGCTGCGAATGAGCGACGTGCAGCATTGCACCGCCGCAGCGCCCGCCATCATGAATTCGATCACGTCGCGGCCATTAGCCACGCCGCCGCTGGCAATTACGGGAATTTTCACTGCTTGTGCAATATCGTAAACCGCGCGCATGGCTATCGGTTTGATGGCCGGACCGGACAACCACGCATGCGGACTATTCACTCCCAACCGGCTGGCGCGTTTTTCGATGTCAATAGACATCGCCGGTCCTACTGAATTAATTGCCGCTACCCCGTCTGCTCCCCCCGCTTCGCAGGCTTGCGCGTTTGCTACGATATCCCCGCCGTGAATGGACAGCTTCATGAAGATCGGCTTCGCCGTCAACTGCCGGACCGTCTTTACGATCTGCAATAACTGCTCGCTGCCGCTGGTCTTGTAATGAGTGGAAAACTCAAAGCCGTCTACCCACGGATCGAACAGCGGAACCAAATCCGTCAGATCGTCCAACGTGTACCCCGCCGATACGATCAGCGGCACGCTGCGTTCTTGAAGTGCCGGAAAAATCTCCGAAACCCACGTTTGCGGCGGCAGTTCCGACCACTTCTCGATATTAAAAAACAGATCTCCGTCGAATGCCATGCACGGCTTAGGCACGTCCGCCGCTGCCGTTGAAATCGTTTTCGTCAACAGCGCACCGATTCCCGCTTGTTCAAGCGCCTTCAGTTTGCGCAGGTTCGCCCCCGGCGGGCCGCTGCCCGGCAATAACGGATTGCGCAGCTTAAATCCGGCGATGGTTGTGGATAAATCAGTTTTCAACGGGATCCTCGCGCGTGCGCTTGAAATCGCTTCCACAAATGGTCGGCAATTGATCGGACTTCGGTTAAAATATCAACCTCGTCAACCGTTGCGAACGCGCCATTCTCCAACACCGCTTCGCCATTGGCATAAACCCAAGCGGCCTCCGAGCGATTGGCCAATCCGAATATGAAATGCGATAGCCAATTGTCGGCGGCAACCGGAGTGGGCGAAGGATAGCGAAAAATCGCGAAATCCGCCGGCGCGCCTACGCGCAGCGTTCCAACCTCCCGCCCAAACAGCCGCGCCACGAATTGTGCGGGATTTCTGAATAACAACTGGTGCGCTAAGGCCATTCGATCAACATCCGGATTACCGTAGGCTGCCTGCAATAAATATGCGGAACGCAGCGACGCAATCATATCGGATGACATGCCGTCCGTTCCCAATAGGATCCGATCATTGCGAAACGCCGCCGGATCGGCATAACCCACGCGGTTGTTGCAGTTTGATTCGGGATTGTGTACAACTCCCACGCCGATTTCTTTCGCCATGGTGCGCTCGTCCGAACTCATGTGAACACCGTGCACCGCCAGGCTCGTTTCGTTCCATAATCCGAAGTGCTGCAATCGCGCAAACGGTCCGGTATACCCTCGTGCGCGCGCATCTTCGACGTCGCTGGTATCTTCGGCTACATGGACATGGATCGGCATCGCTTTGGGTTTTACGCGGGCGATTTCCTGTAGCGAATCATCGCTGAGTGTAAACGATGCATGCAACCCGAACATTCCCCGCCGCAAATTATGATCGCGGTTCGCATGGTAAAACCGGAGATTCTCCTCCGCCGCTTCACGAAACGCTTCCGGTCCGTTGCGATCGGTCGTTTCGTAGCACAGCGCAGCCGTCATATGTAAACGATTGAAGGCGTGAGCAATAACATCCAAACTGCCGCGAACAAAATGCGGTGACGAATGATGATCGAGCACTATCGTGCAGCCGTGACGGATCGAATCGAGCGCCGTCACCAGTGCGGAAATGCGCACCGCATCCTCGTCCAGCACTTCATCCAGCCGCCACCATAATCCCTCTAATATCGCCGGAAAATTCGGAAATGATTGATTCAGCGGCATTCCCCGCGCTAACGCGGAGTACGCGTGATGGTGCGAGTTAATCAAACCCGGTAGCAGAAATCCGCCGGGCAGATCAATCTGCTCCGCCGCATCGAACAACCGCCGCACGGCTTGTGCATCGCGATTGCTGTCGTTGCGGCAAAGAATCGCATGAATCCGGCCATCACGTACGAACACTTCACTGTCATGGTAAAGCCGTTCTCCATCATATAGATAGCCGACGTGGAATAGCCGATCCGTCATGCGTTTGCACACCGCTTGGGTTAAGACCTGCGCGAAGAGGGGAAATATCCAATATAATTTAATGAATCTTAACGTGATAGGCAAATGAATGAAGGATTCATCAGAATTCCTTTAAAAGTCTATTATTTAAGAATATGAAGCAATCTTAGAGAGCTGTCTCGTGGAGTGAACACTGATCGTCAGGCGTTTGTTTGGGAATGGATTAAAAGAAAGGGAGAAATCAGCGGCGGCGGTCGCGCCGGACCACCGGCACCGGACCTTCGTCCACTACGATGACCGGGCGAACCCGTGGTACGACACGGATTTGTTGTTCTTGCACTTCACCCGGAGCCAGGACAATCGTCATGCTATCCGCTTCCAATTGATGAAACGCGGGGAAAGCAGCCGATGAAATCGTTAATGTCCATTCGCCCGGTCGAAGTTCGTCGAACGAGAATCGGCCATAGCGGTCGGTCGTAATGTGAATCGCTTCGCGCAAGCTTCGTAATTCCATATCCACCCCGGCCAAGCCGTTCAGTCGTTCCATTTCGGCGGGCTGCTGATCACTGCTGTCGGCAGCGGACTCGGTGATGATGCCGCGGTCGCTTTCCTGCTCAGTTAAACCGAAGACCGCCACTTCGCCCCGCAGCGTTGCGCAGCGGGTAATGGCAATTTGAACTTGCTCCGTTTTTCCGCCGTGAACATTCACCGGCAACGGTGTCCGCGACACCGGAATCTTTTCAAAGCCGATGGACGAGCGGTCAATCTGCATATAGTATTGCCCGGGCACTAACGAAGGAAACGAGAAATTGCCGTTGGCATCGGTACGCGCGCTGAAGTTATTGAGTGAGACCAGTACTCCCGACAGTCCGCGTCGCTGGGGATCTTCTTCATCGTAGATTCTTCCCTTCAAACGCCCGATGCTCGTCTGACGGCTGATCGGCATACCCACCGGCACTTCATAGCCGACCAGCAGCGATGAACCGCCGGTCAAGTAGTCTTGTTCATATTCCAAGCGGCGATAGCGCAGCGTGAGGATGTGACTCCACGACAGCACCCACTTGGCATCCACATCGAATTGATTGTTGTCGAAAGCGAACTCGCTGCGGGTTGTACTCCGCTGCACATTCACCCCTACCGACAATCGCCGCATGATCTTGTATTGTACCGATAACCGAACGATCTGATTGCGCCGAATCCCCGACGACGAGCCATAACGGCCCGTTTGAAACGATGTGCCGTAGCTTTGCCATGGGCTGGGCGAAAACCGCAGTCCCAGTGAATAACGTTCCAAGGCGTCGGCGCCGCCGCTTCGCAAGTTCGTCCATTGTCCGGATCGCACCGATCCGTCAAACGCGAGGAAATGAAACGATCTCCGCAGACCAAGTGTAACCGATTGCTCGCGATAGCCGTATTGCGATGGCTCCAACACATCCCGCCGTAACAAATCTTCACCCTCCACTTCGCCTGACAAACTGAACGGCAGTGTTGCGTTGAATCGCGTCTGCCATTGCTGTTCCCGCAGCGCCGAATGAAATTCCGGATTGCGATTCAGATTCAGGTCCAGGGTTCGATACGATCCCTGCCAGTTCAACCGCTTGAACAGTGGTAAATAAACTGCAACCGAGTTTTGATCGTGATCCCGCAAGTACCCGGGAAAATTCGGTGCCGCATATGTTTTATCTAATGTGAGCCGTATCCGCTTCCAATTACCGTCGAATCGCCCGGCCGCCGCGTTGCACCAGCCGCTGCCGCCCGATGCTTCACCGGACGAGTATTCGATGCTCATCCGTGAACGCGGCAGCGGGGAAAATTCCGATAATGCGCCGACCATCATCGCTTCATCGGCAGCGGTTTGTTTGCGGAGCACATTTATTCTCAGCGATGTGCGCCCGAAATATAATCCTGCAAACCCCGCCCGTTCTTCGAGATCGGGATATTTCGCTCGTGATTTCAGGACATAACCACCGGTTTGAATATGGCTATAGCGATAGACCGCATTCACGCCGCGACCCAGCCGGTTGCGCTCGGTCAACGGCGATAGCGTAAACAACTGATCGCCGACCCGCACCTCGCCGTTGTTATCACGCACGCGAAGATAATACTCGTCACGCGTTCCGAAGCTATTGCGTTCCAAGTCGCGCGGGCCGCGCACCAGATAGTCAATCGTATAACGGCCGCTCGGATCAACGGTGCCTTGTCCCGCATATTCCATCTGCATTACCGATTGATCGCCCTCGCCGATAAAACGCGTCGCCAGCCGCGACGGCACCCGATGGTACATATCGCCTGCCGGAGCGGCGCGGGGCACGATCTCCACCGGTTTCGGAGCCAGCACTTGGATTCCCGCATCCAGTTGCTGCGGCACGAACACGTTCACCGCCAGCCGATGCTTGGAGATCACCGACAAATCTCGCCCGGCCTGAACCTGTACGGTTACGGTATCGCTGGTATTCGGTTCGATGGTCAGTTGTGTACGGTTTAATTCAATTTGACAGGACGCCGAGAGTGACGGTTCTAACACGATCACGCATGGCGCATTCCCGCGATTGGTAATTCGCAGGTGTGCGCAGTACTCTTCTCCGGCCACAATGCGTTCGGGAACCGGATCGGTCGTGGCTTCCAGCCTGATAACTCCGGCAACGTTCACTCCGGCTTCAGCATATCCCAGCCGAACCGAGTCGGAGGCTGAATGTACACTGTAGGTGAGAGCATAGCGGCCCGACGGCGCAGCGGCGGGAACCGAAATGCACCATAAACGAAGATCGTATGACTGAGGTTGTAGTGAAAATCGCGGAGATTGGACAAGCGGCTGCCAACCCTCAGGCAACTGAATCTCGTCCCATACGGTCTGCTCGATGTCAGCCCGGTTGGAAACTCGAAATGCCAGAGTAATCAGCCGCGGGGGTTCGACGTCTATCGTGCTTGAATCACTGCATTCAACAACGATTGCACTATTTCCCGGCATTGCAAGCGCGGCAACGGCTTGCAAACCCGCGACCCATAGTATGAAAAGCCATGGGCGTAACAAGTCTTAGAATTCCAAATCGTATTTTGCGCCAACCACATTTTGATTGCCGTTGTCCAACACCACCAGCGCTTTGTATTTTCCGCGCGCGATCTCGCCCAGCGAAAAACGATACCGAACCGACGTGCCCGGAAAAATCCGCTTGGATTCCGCTTCATAGCGGCCCACGCGCTTTCCCTGTTCGTCGTAAAGCTCGGTCCAGGTTGCGGGAACGGCCCAGCGCTCGCCGGTGTTCGCAATATCGAGTTGAAGTTCTTTGTTGTTGCCCGGATTGACGAACGCTTGCACTCCTAAGACATTCAATTGTTCCGTGGCGGCGGTGCCGATGTTCGTCACGCACTGCACGCCGTAGCGTACCCGCTGCCGAATACCGGTTTGATCGTCCTTCAACTGGAGGACATCATCCAGTGAGGTTCCGGCGGTCTTTTCGACCATCAGGATGCTCCAATACGTACCCGACATGGCCGTATCGTCCGGCACCCGCACGTTGCAGTGGATCGTGGTGGTTTGAAACGGCGGGATAATCACCCGATGCGGGCTGAAGGTGATCCAGTTGGCGTTGGAACGACTGAGTTTTCCGGCTTCGCCGAATTCGTTGCTGCCGTCGCAGGAGAATAAGTAATCGGTTTGGTAAACGGATACCTCGCAGGCCGTGGAATCGTTGTTCCGTATGACGAACGAGTTGGAGTACGTCTCGCCCGCGTTCGCTTGATTCTCGATGGACAACGTTTCCACCGTGATCTCCGCCCATACCGTCGGTGTCGCGGCAATCATCCAGAAGGCAAGCACAATGCGCAGTTTTAGAAAGGAGGTCATAGGCCGCTCATTTTTGTGTAGTGGATCATCATTGATCCATGATCGTAAACGTCACGGTGTGTACATCAGATCCGCTTCCGTCGCCGGCGACGGCGGAAGCCGCGTACCGAAGGGTGCAGGTTCCCGGATCGCCCGCCGGAACGTCCGCCGGAATGTCAACGATCAAATCCGTCGGAGTCGAACCCAGGGTGACAATCCCGGCCGAGGATCCGTCCCCGGCCGAGATACTCACCGCCGTAACCGAAAGCGTGAAGTTCGGAGTGCCCAAATTGGATTGAGCGACGATTTTTTTCGTCGGATCCGAAATCAGCGTAACCCATTGCAATTGCGTTGTCTCGTCGGTAACACCCGTCGGCTGCTGTCCGGCTACGGCGGCGGAGATCGTCATGCTGACGTCACCGCCGGAGAGCGACAGATCGGCTGCGAACAATCCTCCGCAGACGATCAGCAGCAACCCGAATAGAATCGGCGCGATTCGATGAGATCGCAAGTCCACTGAATTACCTGCACCCTTGTGCGACAACCGGATTAGCTGGCGGTAATCGTGTAGGTGATCGTATGCACGGACGATCCGGTTCCTTCCGATGCCGTACACGATGCCGTGTAACTCAGCGTGCAACTGCCGGTCGTCTCGGCCACGCCCGTTACCAAATCCTGCGCCGAGTCGGACACGGTCAATTGTCCGGCCGATGTTCCGCCCGTCACGCTGGTTGCTTGGACCTGCAGCGTGTAATCCGGTGCAGACAAATCACTGACTACCGTGATTTTTTTCGAGGTTTCGGTCGTTGTCCACTGCAATCCGCAGGTCGTGTTGTTGACGGCGTCCGGTTCCGAGCCGGCGGTGGCGGCGTTGATCGTCAAGGTGATGTCGCCACCGGTCACGGCCAATTCGTTGATCGCTACAACCGTAACGGTGACTTGGTGATTGTCGTTATCGGCGGCGATTGCGAGCGTGCCGATGCACAAACTCATGCACACGACGATAACGAGAGTTCCGAGAGTTCTCATCTTCTTCTCCTGATACATGTTGAGAATTTCGTCCACTGCCTATTTGAAAATTCTGGGGAGCCGCGTCTGTAACGCGAACTCCGTTTAAAATACTCGACTTACCTAATCAGAGTATCGGCTCTATCGGCTCAACTCTTGATAAAACAATTAAATTGTGAACCGGCCTTCACTCCACAATGAGAAGCTCATTGCAGATTCTTATATATTTAATTATATATGTCTTACGGAAAAGGTTTCCGTTGTTCTCAATAGAACCCACCCGGTCATGCCAAACATCTTCCTCATAATTGGCCGTGCAAGATGTTTGAGGAGGGATAAACAGCTCTTGAAAAAGGAGTGCGCGCCCCCGATCACCGAAATCAGTGGCGCGCCAAACTAACCAAACTATCTGGACTTAAATCGTAAGATAAATAATAACAGTCATTAAGAATTGTACCCGTGTTTTTATGCGTTAAATGTTGATATTATTATTGTTAAGCATTTAGTGGTTCGCCACTCCAATATAATTCTATTAATCAATTCTTAAGACATAGATTAGGTCTACTTGAACCGATACTCCAAAAACAACCAGTTTTTTCGATAACCATTTGCAAAATGGGATCAACTAAGTTAGATTTAGAAGAACGTACTTTAGATCTTTACCCTGCTCCACTTACAAGTATCAGCATCAATTCGGAGAAGACCATGAAACGGCGTAGTCTGCATCTTCGTCGTCTAATCCTCGTGTTACTTGGTATGTTGACCGTTGCCGTCATCGGTTGCGGCACACGGCTTGCCGAAAAAATCCCCATTACCACGTCATCTGAGCTCGCGCGCGAGTACTTCCACAAGGCTGAAGAGCTGGCCGGATGCTATCACCTGGGCGAGGCGCGTGAATACTATTTAAAAGCGATCAAGGAAGATCCCGACTTTGCCGTGGCTTATTGTTGTCTCGCCTTTGTGACACCCAATACCGAAGAGGTCTTTGAACGACTGGAGACCGCCGACGGCTTATCGCGACCGCAAAACGGCAATCCGCCCCGGCAATCTAAATTGGGTCTTTCGTTGTCGGGTATCTTGTCGGAAGACGCTTCGGCGAATATGATCAATGAAGCATCCAAGCGGGTGAATCACGTGTCGAAAGGCGAGCGTTTGTGGATTCTGGGCTATAATGCCATGCTGGCTCATGACCAGAGCAAATTCTACGACTGCATGAGCAAACTGGTTGAAATGTACCCGAAAGATGGACGCGCTCATTGCATGCTGGGAGATTATTATTGGCGAAACGGTGACCATCGCAGCGCCGCTGAACAGTTCCGCATCGCGACGGAACTGAATCCCAGCGATATCTGGGCGTTCAACATGCTTGGCTATAATTATGCGCTGGTGGACAGTTACGATTTGGCTAAGCAAGCCTTCAAACAGTGCATCGCGCTGCGGCCCGATGAACCGAATCCCTACGATTCCTATGCGGAGTTGCTGTTGCGAACGGGGCAGCATGACGAGTCCATCACGAATTATCAACACGCCTTATCGCTGGATTCTACGTTTATTAATGCCCGTTCCGGTATTGCCGCGAATCTGAATTACCTGAACCGCCATGAGGAAGCTCGCGATTATCTGGATTGGCCGCCCGACAGTTCGCTCACGATCGAAGCGCGACGGATGTTGCAGCTATCGAAGGCGGTGTCTTTTCTGGATCAAGGAAACACTCCCGCTGCCGTGGAAGCGCTTGAGCAACGCTGTCGTTTGGCGAATCAGAGCGGCACACTCTACGAATCGGCGTTGGATCATGACGCCATCGGCCGCATCTTGGTGGAACAAGGGGAGCTTGCCGCGGCCGAAACCAATTTTCGCATGGCGAAAGAGATTGTTGAACAATCTTCGCTGCCGCCGAATGTTATTGAAAGGTATAAGCGATTTTTCCGAATGCGCATGAACTGCTACGTGGCTCCTCTTCGGGGCGATATAACGGACACCGACACGTTTATTTCCGAACTGAAGAAAACGCCCGGCGCCGCTGATGATGCCGACCTTCAGCGCGCCTTGAACCTTTGCGAGGCAATTCGTGCTCTGGCAGCGGAAGATTTCGATACCGCGATTGCTCTGTTTGAACAAGACAAACGTGGCGATCCGAGTATTGCCTATTGGCTGGGACACGCATACGAACAGGTGGGACGGATTGAAGACGCCCGCCAAGCCTATGAGTCAATAACCCGGCAGCGACTACTGAATAGCATCGGCTTGGCGATGATGCGACCGCGAGCCCAAGCGGCGTTGGAGCGGCTGACCGCCAGTTAACCCGTGATGAAACGAATAATTTGGAGATGATGCGAATGATGTTGAAATTGCGATGGCTGGGTCTGACCGGATTTATTATCGGTATCGCACTTAACGCCTTGGCGGCAACTCCAACGGAGTTTGTTTCCCGATTACGGGGTGATTTAGTTCAACAATACGGATCAGTGGAAGAAAGTCCCCTGTCAACGGGGATTTTCTATGATTTGGTGGTGCCCCTCTCCGGCATTTCCGCCTTTGACGGCGGCACGAAATCGCGCCCAATCACGTTAAGCACATGGCGGCAAATCGCCTACGAATTGCAGCGCGCCTCCTTGACGGAATCCGGATTGCCGTCCGATTATGATCTTCGCACCATCGGTAATTCCTTCGCCCGCGATCATATCTACCCCATTGCGATCCTGAACTACGACTATCAGCGCATTCGTACCGGTTTTCAGGCGGATGACGTGTGGCAATTCGCGGATGATCGTCTCACCGCAATCAATCCCGATGCGCTCGAACAAGACCGTGCGTTCGCCGCATCCACTCTGGCTCCGGCAACTTATCGCGGACGCGAGGTGCGTTTCCGTATTGATCGCAAGAACTATCTCTTCTCGAACGACAAATCGCCGATTACCGGCTTGCGAATGGATTTCGATGACGGCCGGGGTTATCGTTCGCTGACCGATGGTGATATCTTCATACATTACACATCTGTCGGAACGAAGACTATTCGCGTGCAGGCGGATCAAAGCGATGGTATAACTCTCCACGGAAGTTTTCGGTTTGATGTGCGCAGCCTTGATACGCCCGATCCCACTGAAACATGGGCGGTGCAGGCGGCCATCTCCCACAACGGCCAATATGCCACCGGTGAAGCCTATGTCTATCTCTCGGATCAGCACACGACACTCACCAAGCCGGTGGTGGTGGTGGAAGGCTTGGATTTGGACAACAGCCTCAATTGGGATGAGTTGTACGAACTGCTCAACCAAGAGAACATGATCGAGAACTTGCGCGCCATGGGCTATGATGCGGTGGTACTGAATTACACCGATGGCACAACTTACGTTCAAGCCAACGCCTATTTGGTCGCGGCGCTGTTGGACCAAGTCAATCAGGTTATTGACGGCTCAACCACTCTTCCGCTCATCGGCGCCAGTATGGGCGGGCTAACGTGCCGTTATGCATTGACGTATATGGAGGCGAACAGCCTGCCCCACAACGTCCGCACCTTTATTGAGTTCGATTCACCCAATAGCGGAGGCAACATCCCGCTGGGCATCCAATATTGGGTGGACTTCTTCTCCATCGAATCGTCCGATGCCGCTTTTTTGCGCGATGCGCTTAATACTCCCGCCGCCCGCCAGTTGCTCCTAACGCATTTTACCAGCCCCCCCTCAGCCGTGCCGTCTCCCGATCCGATGTTTTCCGCTTTAAACACGGAGTTGGCAAGTTTGGGTGACTATCCGACTCTGCCGCGTCTTGTGGCGGTTGCTAACGGCAGCGGGACCATGCAAAACGCCGGTTATAATCCCGGCGCGCAACTGTTACGTTACGAGTATAATAGTTTCTTGGTGGATATTCGCGGCAATGTCTGGGCGTTGCACAATACTCAATCGCAGCAGATCTTTCAGGGCTTGATCGATCGGATTTGGCCGCTGTCCGATGATCAACTCAACGTTACGGTACAGGCCACCTGGCCGTGGGACAACGCTCCCGGCGGACAGCGCTCAACCATGCTGCAAATGGACACCACGGAAGTTCCCTACGGCGACCTTATTGCTCTCCATAACAACCATTGTTTCATTCCGACCATCAGTGCATTGGATCTGGCCGTTGCCGAGCCATTCTATAATATCGCGGGAGATCCGAATCTCGGCAGTCTCAGCCCCTTCGATACCCTCTATTATCCGGTCGCTAATCAGGAACATGTCACCATCACGCCGGAGAATTATCAGTGGTTTCTCAATGAAATCCTCGAACCGTTGGCGGCCCCGACTATCGTGATCTATACCGATGAAACCTATCCGCATTTGACGTGGAACAGCGTCCCCGGCGCCAATTCCTATAACGTCTATAAGTCGAATATCGTGAATGAATGGTCCGAGCTGTACGCGGTCACATCTGATACCTCATGGACCGATCCAGACTTTTCGTTCGATAAGTGCTTCTATTATGTCGAGGCTTCCGCTGCGGTACTGCCGTAGCCGATCGGAGTTTTGCTGAAAACAGAAGCGCCGCAGAGTTACTCTGCGGCGCTTCTTATTATCCGGCTGCGGCACGGCGCAGCCGATTCGATGGACTAATTGCCGTCCGAACCCACCACCATATAGAAGAGGCGGGCGCTTCCGGCGGCACCTTCGATCAGCAGATCATTTTCAGTGGTCGTTTCTACCAGCGTATCAAACGGACCGTTCGCGGAAGTCGAGCTATAGACTTTATATTCGACGTTGTCATCGTCCGCCCATCGCAGATGAACATTGCTGCCTTCAATCGAGATCGTCACGTTCAGCGGAATCGTCGGCGGGGCAATCACCGCCGGGGCAAAGACAGCTATATCGTCAATGTACCAGCCTTCCCGCGCCGTACCGGCATCACTGCCGAATCGCCAGCGCAATTGAATCGAATGTCCCTCATACGCGGAAAGATCCACCGTTACCGTCGTCCACGTCGTAACGATTCCGCCAAAGCACGGCCGTCCCGGCAACGGTCCGGTTACCGGATCACCCGCCGAATTGCGCGCCCACCGGAACACGCGCGGATAACCGCCCACGGGAGCAAGCTCGCTGAATCCGCCGCCATCCACCGCGATCTCCAGCAACCCGCCGTCATAAGCCGAATCGGGATAAAGACTGGATAATTCCGATTCGATTTGATAAACGAATTGCAGGGTTGTACTGGCCGGCAGATCCGGAATAACCGGAGATTCAAGACGGGAATCGCAGTAATTGGAATAATCCGCCGCATCTGTATCGCCGCATTTGTAGGAATACGAACCGCTGCGGGCGCGTTCAGTGGAGATATGCCAATCGTCAATCCACGGGGTTCCGGGTGTATTGTGCGTCCAACCCGATGCACCGTCTTCGAAACTCTCGTTAAGTATCGCTTGGATGGCGTGAATTTTGAAATTGTCGTTGGATACATCGCTGTCCACCGGATCGCTGAGTGACGTAACGCGCGCCCGGCAGGAATCCGAATACGCTCCCGCTACCGTCCAGGCAAAGGAACCCGTATTGATTTCCGCGGATGACAGTACTTCCCAAGGTCCGTTCATCCCATGACGGGATAGTTCGATCAGCATCAAGGCGGACGGATCGCCGCCGATCCATGAAATCGCCGCCGTGCTGTCGCGATACCAAATCTCCCCGCCGTTGGGTGCCAGTACCTTCAAGGATGAAATCGTGAAGTCAAAGTACGATACATCCTGCGTGCCGGCATTGTCAACATCGGTAATGCGCACCCGGGCATTCTCGGTAGTTGCGCCTGTAATCGTGAAGCTGTAAAAGCCGTCGTTGGGAGTTGAAGCCGCAAGGGTTTCCCATGGTCCGCCGGTCCCGTTGCGGGACAATTCCAACCGCACGTTAGTCGTGCCTTCGCCCACCGCCCAGAAGATGCTGGCCGTATTGTGCAGATACCAGACTTCGCCGCCGTTCGGCGATAACAGCGCCAGTTGCGTATGCGGATATCCGGTCACATCGGTCGTGAACATGATGGATCGTCCGCTTTCCAGCACCGCCGCCGAAGCGGGATACACGTTCCAGTGCGTGTATTCCAATCCGATCGAATGATCGCTGTTCTGAATACCCACGGTCGCGTAATCGTTGTCATTATAGCCGTGATTTTGACTGGGCGTGCAGGTTTCATACTGCACCAGAATCTTGCCGTCTCCGGTCGGCGACGGATACGCGTTCGGATCCCAGAGGATGATTTGGAAAACCTCATCAACGCTCGTCCACAGCGTTTGGGTGCGCCACTCCACAATATAACGGCTGTTGGCAAGATCATACCACGTGAAAACTCCGCCGTTGGCGATTCCCGTTACTTTCAGATCATCCCAATACCCCGCAATCATATTGATCGGTCCCAACGGTGAACCGATGTGATAATCGCGGAAGTCAATATGCCGCGTTTGTGTGCCGAACGCCAGCCACCCGTTGGAGCAGATCGTGATCGAATCGAACGTCTCGCCGTAAAACTGGAAGTCAAACGGCAACTCAAGCGCCGTTACATCGTCGTCATCCTCAGCCCCGTCAGTAAAGCCCAATGACGTTCCGGAACCGCCCAGCGCCGGACAAATTTCCACCCAGTCATAACCGGACGCGCAGCCGCTGGGTTGAGTTTCGGTGTTGTCGTAGGCATAGTAGCCGTATGCGTCGGGACCGGTGGGAGTGATGGACGTGGCAATACCGACCACCAGAATGAAATCGGTACTGTCGCGGAAGCCGTTATCGTCCGTAATGACTAATTGCATCGTGGCTTGATAACCGCCGACGGTTAAGCCGCTGGCCGATACGTTGTAAGTGTTGGAGTTGTTGGTGGCATCGGAGTTGATCCCCACTGTTCCGAACGAACCCAAGGAATCATTCACAACGACGTGATCGTCCAACGAACGCAAAACACCTTGCGCGTTTAGCAACGACCGCGAACCGTTGTTGTTGAAGGTGACGGTCAGGTTGCCGGTCTCGCCGGGATCCAAACGCGAATTTCCGTCCAGGAATGCCGAACTCATATACGCCACATCCCCGGCCGCCGGAGTAAGATCCACACGCACAACCTGCGTTCCGGCGGATGACGTCACATTCAGCATTAATGTGACCGGCTCGCCGTCGAACACGGCTCCCACTTGAATGCGGAACGGTGAATTCGGCGCGGCGTTCCCGCCCACGGTTATATTCGGGTAGCTTTGTGTGCCCGTGATGACCTGCACACCCGGACTTAGCGAGGTTAACGTGCCGCTGATTCCCGTGGCGGTGGATGACGTGCCCGTATTGGTGAGTCGTATGGAAAGGTCCACCGTCTCGCCGGGATTCAGTATCGCATTGGCGTCGCCCACCGTCCCGCCGGTATTGTCGTCGTCTACCGAAACGTTGTATAGCGATAGCGATGAACCGACCGTCCGCACCAGAATCGAATCCATATAGGTGTCGAGTCCTTCGCGCGTCACGGTTACATACAAGTAGCCGGTCGTCGGCAGGGATACCGGTAGATTGACGGTTCCCGCGGCATTCGTATAACCGCGGGAAAAGGTCTCAGTGCCCTTCATTAGACCGACTAAGGCACCTTCCAGCGGGCTGCCGCCCTGCTGTACAGTCACACCGATATTATTGGTATTGAGATTCACGCTCGCGTCGTGCGTTACGGTCGCCGTGCGCGGCACCGATAACCAAATCGGCACGGCCGGATCACCCATTAGATTCAGCCAATAGCTGAAGTTGTTGACTTCGGTGGTGAGACCGTATTCCCAGTAGTTTTTGTAGAGTTGCAGTTTTCCCGCGATAACCGCCAAACCTTGTTCGCGAATACCCTGTACAAAAAATCCGTACATCATCCCGGCGTCGAGGATATTGTTGTAGGGCACCAGCGTTGAAACCCCGGACAACCCTACGCAACCGATGGCTCCCACCGGACTGGCGGTGGTGCCGCGCCGTACGAACTCCTCTGATAGCGCGTCGCCGCTCCAGAAGGTACCGGTACCGCACGTGATTACCGCCACAAACGGCTGCATGCGCCCGTTGCTCAACCCATCAAGATAACTGCTATAGAACTCTCCCACGTACGATAAGCGGTCGTTGAATACGCACACGCCTTCATTGAGGCGCGTTTCCAGATCGGAGGTGGACATTCCGCCGCTGTAAACGTTGAACGGCACTTCGCGCATGCCGTGCTGCAGCATGATCTGTCGGGTATATTCCTTGGTGGACGAATTCGATGGAACATGCGCCGTGTGTGCCGCGCACCACGCACGGGTGAACCACGTGGTATCCGTTACTAACGGATCAGATTCGTAACGAATCGTTTTCGATACCATGGCCGCCAGTTGGCTGGCGCTCTCCACCGGCAGCCGGCCAATGGCGATGTCCGGCACCGGATCGGGATTCGGTCCGCCGGTTAACGCGCCGTACCCGTTATCCAAATAAGTGGAAACAGTAGCCAGGGCATACGGTGCAACACCGTCGGCATCGCCGACCAGCGTTACGAATTCCAATTCGCCGTTGCTGGCGGTGTATTGGTTGCTGATATAGTTGCGGATCAATGTCGCGTCGTTGCCGCCGATAGTGGTCAGCGTGACATAAGCCGCATCCACGCCTTTTTTGCGCCGCCAGTCAATCAACTTTTGGACTTCGTTGATGATCGTCGCGTCATCCGCGCAAATATAGAGTTGCTTGCCGGGAACCACCGGCAGCTCGTCCAATGCGCTTCCGCGGAAGTTTTCGAACGAGCTGTACAGTTTCTTGAAGCCGGGTGTAATGGAAGTGGGCGTAATGTGAATTTCGTTTTCACCAACGCCGCCGATATTATTCACCGCCACTTCCAGCCGGTCGTAAATCCGCATCTCGCCGGTCACCGGATTGACCTGAACCGGATGAACGATCAGAATCACGAACCGCACGTCGCGCAGCGTAAACGGCGGCGAGACTTCCACGACGTTGGACGGATACCATTCGCTCCGCGTATAGATATCGTTGCGGCGGCCGGTCGCGCGTTCCGCTTCACCGCCGTCGAGCATCTGATACGGAATCGGCTGATGGCTCAGCGTCTCGATGCGATAGCTCTGGTCGGCGACCGAGGCTTCGATCTGTCCGGTGTGGCCGACCATAATTAAACGGGTCACGCGCGGCACGTCCGGCGCGCCCGGTTCGATCGTCGAACCTTCGCCGTTCATGCGAATCGAAGAATAGGCCACTCCCTCCAGCGTTTCATCGCCGATCACCACCGGCGGATCGGTAAAGCGCAGCCGCACCGCATCCGGATTGGAATCCAGCAGCGTTTGCGGCATGGCCACGATCTCTTGCGGTCCCGCAAGAGTGTGGAAGTTGGCGGGAAGGTTGCTGCGAGTCTGGACCGGACTGATGTCAGCTGCACTGACGCCGGAAATCCACAGAAGAACAACACCGATGAAAAACAGAGTCCGTTTGTGCACTGTTCCGTCCCTTTCGTTCATCTTGTTATGTATTGTCTGGCGATAATCATCTATCTTACCGAGTCCCCTTAATATACACTCAGGATGGCAGGTGTGCAATAAAAAATCCATAGTTGCGCAATTTCTAAATATGGGAAGGGTAAAAACTTTAACACTATCGCCCCGTTTATCTGTCCAAATTCTCGCAACTCCCTCATAGGGTCAATCGTTGAATAATCGTACGATTCACTGATACATAATGGATTCGGTTGTAGTCTATTAAATCCGCACATTCGCCTGGATCTCCATTGTTGTTAAACCGAGGAGCAATCATGCGTATTCTCGCCCTCTCCATACTGACTGCAATCGCGTTGTTGACGGTTGGTTGTTGGACCTTGTCCGTTTTTCCGCTCTATACCGAACCGGATCTTCGCTTTGATCCGAACCTTCTGGGCACCTGGTCCGAAATGAAAACCGACGGCTCGGCTGATGTCTGGACCTTCGACAAAAAATCCGATCAATCCTATCGCCTGACCGTCCGCGAAGCTGATAATTCGGAAGGTTCTTTTGATGTCCATCTGCTGCAACTGGGAGATCACTTGCTCCTGGATTTCTATCCCGAACCGCCGGAAAACGAGAATGAAATTTTCTCCAGTCATGTCATCCTCGCCCATTCCTTCTGGCGGGTTGCCCTTGACAAGGACTCCCTGCGCATCGCCGCCCTGGACAACCAATGGCTGCGCAAGCAGATCGAAGCCGGAGCCGTGAATATTAGTCATCAGGACCGGGAAGGCGTCACGGTTCTCACCGCCCCTACCGCTGACCTCCAAAAGTTTGTTCGTGACCATATTGAGGAGGCATTCGATTGGTCAGAAGCACCTTTAGTCAGAGGAAAACAGGACTGATAATGCAAAATGTGACAGGATTCCCAAGATTATAGCGGTTTATGTCAGCAATAATGTCTTATAATCGAAGACATTAGTTGTTGAATTATTTCACGAACACCCAGCCTTGTTAGCTGGGTGTTTTTTGTTGGCTGAATATCTGTACAAGAAAATAAAACATTATGTTGAAACTGGATCTTCTTTGTCGAGTATAAGGGGTGCACCCGGTGATTTTCGTCTATCTAACCTTGGGAGAGGTAACATGAAGGCTGGCATCAAGATCTTTGCATGGCTGACCATGGCGGCAATAACAGTCGGACCGGCTGCGGCTCGGTCGTTTCGCGTAAGTCAAATACCGAACGGTAGTTTGATTAGCTGTTCCGCCTGCCATGTAAATCCCGGCGGTGGTGGTGTACGTAATGCCTTCGGGCAGACCGTTGAACGGAGTTTTTTGAGTGGCGGGAATGTCGTTTGGAGTCCCCTGCTGGCCAGCCTGGATGCCGACGGCGATGGAATACCTAATGGCGTCGAGCTGCAGGATCCTTATGGTCAATGGCAGACTGGGCAACCCAATCCCGGTAACTCATCCTTAGTCACACAACCCGGCTCATCCACCAGCAATGCGGGTCGGACCGTAACCGTCAACTTTACAGGAATGGATCCCCATATCGGACAATCGCTGTATATCCGGGCAATTAATCAAGCCACTAATCACGAAGTGAGCCGGAGTTCCGTGGGCAGTATTACCAGCGGCAGTTTCGATGTTGAGCTTCCCGGTTTGTGGAATGGTGGCAGCTATTGGATTGATTTTTTTACCGATGTGAATGGCAATGGGATGTACGATGCGCCACCCACCGACCACGCCTGGCGCATGGAAGCGAATGCGATCTCCGGCAACACCACCGTCAACTTCACCCATAACACAAACTTTACAGATATTCCATGGGTCTATATGCTGACCCTCTCCGCTACCGGCATGACTCCCCACAACGGAAATCTGTTTGAGTTGCGGGTGGTGGACGATGCCACGGATCTGGAGGTCGGTCGCGCGCGTATCGAAGTGATTTCCACATCGAATTTCATGGTTTATGTTCCCGGTCTGGAAGCGGGGCACTCCTATCGCGCTGATTTCTACGCCGATCTGAATCGCAACGGCGTTTATGATGCGCCGCCCACCGATCATGCGTGGTCTATCGATTTCACCGCCACCACCGGTGATGTGGCGCTGAACTTTGCGCACAACACGACCTTTACCGATGTCATGTGGGAATATCTGTTCCAGATCAATCTGCTGAATATGACTCCCCACTTGAACGATATGTTTGAATTGCGTGTGGTAGACCAATCCAACTCCACCGAGATCGGCCGTACTGGTACGCCGGGACTGGCCCTCGCCGACTTCACGTTATCCGTTCCGGGAATCACGCGGCAAGCGAATTATCGTGCGGATTTCTACGCCGACTTGAACGGCAACGGCATGTACGATGCGCCGCCCACCGATCATGCGTGGCGCGAGCTGTTCAGCAATACCACCGGCAATGTCGTCGTGAATTTCGAACACAATACCAACTTCACCGACATTCAATGGCCGATCCCCAACGCGGCCGATCCCGCGCCCCGCACGATGATGCCGGAAGCCTATTCTTTAAAGCAGAATTATCCCAATCCGTTCAATCCCACGACCCAGTTGGTCTACGATCTGGCCGATGCGGGACTCGTCAGACTGACGGTGTACAATGTGATGGGACAGCAAGTCGCGGAATTGGTCAACGGAACGATGCCCGCCGGACATCACGAACTGACCTTTGACGGTTCCGGTCTGGCTTCGGGACTATATCTGTATCGCTTGGAAGTGAACGGTTTCGCGGATGAGAAGAAGATGGTCCTGATGAAGTAGGTGCGAGCACTGTGATAAAGCCGGGCTGTTGATTCAACCCGGTATGGTGAAAGCCGGGGCGGACTCACTGTCCGCCCCGAACATTTGTAAAAGAAACGGACGGGCTTTCGCCCGTCCGTTTTATTTTTTTGTTTGCACCGCAGCCTCGTCTGCGGTCCATTGATTCGCTTTATGCTCCAATCGTCACGGCTTTGCCGATAATGTAGCGGCTGAAGTGATTCGTCCGCACCACTAACCAATGATAACCGGCGTACCATTCATGCTGAACCGGTTCATACACGCCGTCGTCATTTATATACCACGGAACCAGAGACTCGTAATCGAAGTCGGGATCGTTGCCGACCAAGCTGAACACATCCCACCAGATCTCCACCCAGCCGTTGAACAGCAGTGGATGGGGTCCGAAGTCCGCCACCGCAAATTCCGGATCGGGAACTGAAATGGATACGGTTAAGTCGTTCGGCAATTCCCACGGATCAATCTGAACGCCGACAACGCCCGGCGCAGATAAATAGCCGCCGCTGCGTACCCGCATAAACCGCGATACGTAAACCGGCGGATCATCCAACGTGCCGGACGCGGTATATCCATTATTCGTAAGGAATTCAAATCCCGGAGCCGGACCGCCCGCGGCATCGCCTTCCGCTTGCGAATAACCGGTAACCGTCGCTTCCGTAAGCTCCATATTATCGGTCTGGCTGGATGACGATGTCGGAGTATAATCCGACGAACATCCCCAACCGAAAACCATCAATGCGGCAAGGATACCGCTCAAGAATGTCTGCTTTATAGTATTCCGGTTCATAGCTCCTCCATTCATTAACGTGCTAAGGTTCCGCATCCGTGTTGAGATTGAGCAACCACTATGCCGAATATAGTTAGGTGACTTGGTGTACATAGTCAGGTCATTGCTTTCCCATACACTTAGACAGTCTCAATATATTTAGAATGTATCCATTACGGGGAGGAACACAGGACTTATGGTTGATTTCACCCGCTCAAATCCTCCAACTTCTCTCAAGTGTGGTTGATTTCACGAACCCCCCTCGGAACGCTCTCAAAATACTCTCTATTACATCTACTAAATAATTGTAACTTATTGGATTATTCCCCCCGAATCCGAATTGTCCTTCCAGTAGAATTGTGCCCTCTTATCTGGTGTATCTTTTAATGGGAAAATGCTATATTGACATAGAATTGCGTTTTTCCCGACCCGGTCATCACAACCAACCTTTGCGAATCCCATGCGATACATCAGCGCCTATCGAAATGCCAAAGGATTGCGGACCATCCTTACCCTCATGCAAGTCTTAGTATTACTGGTCCCGGTTGTTTCGCTGCTGTTTGTCCTGTTCTTTATCTTCAGTCTCGGTAAGAGTATTCCGATCCCGCCGCAGATTTGGTTTTCGCTGCTGATGATGATGGCGGCTGGATTCTTCGTCTTCTTTCTCGTTCGGATGATGTTCCGGCGCTTGATTGCTTTGACTATCGATGTCACCGCCGACGGCCTTCATCATATTGCGCCCGGCGGAGAATTTACGATTTTGTGGCGCGATGTGACGGATGCGCGGATTGTTCGCTACGGTAAAGGTCAGATTGCACTGCAAATTCGTACGCCCGACCGCCGCTACAATCTATCTCCGGTGCTGGTTCCCGATTCGCCCGACTCGCCGCACCTGAAGTTCACCATGAAACGCTACGAGTGGCTCTATCCCGACGGCCGCACCGAGCCGTACGATCTCGAACATAGTCACGGCTACAAAATCATTCAGCAGTATCGTTCCGATCTGTTGACGAAATAATTCCGCATCGTGCACCTCATCTATTGAGAACTCCATGCTGAAAAAAATCTCACTTACGCACTGGATTTTTCTCTCCATCGTTTTAGGCATACTTGCCGGATGGCTGATCGGTGAACCGATCCAAGTCATCGCCGAACCGATGGCGGACCTTTTCCTGCGGCTGCTGAAAATGATCATCGTGCCGCTGATCGTCGCTTCGATTACGTCGGGCGTCATCGGCATCGGCGATACCCGCAACCTCGGCCGGCTCGGCGGCAAGACCATTCTCTATTATCTCTTCACCAGCACCATCGCGATTCTCACCGGCTTGGTGCTCATCAACATCTTCCGACCGGGCGTCGGCGCGAATATCGCGCTGAGCCAAACTCCCGAAATCGGCGTCGGCGACGCGAGCACGGTGTGGGGAATCATTCTGCGGATGATTCCTGAAAATCCGCTGCGGGCAATGGTGGAAGGGGACATGCTGGCGGTGATTTTCTTCAGCATCCTGTTCGGCGTGTTCGTCACGCGCTTGCCGGAGCGCGGCCAGAGCTTTTTCAAGAATTTCTTCGACAATTTGTTTGAAGTGATGATGATGATGACGCGGTTCGCGATCTGGTTCGCGCCCATCGGCATCTTCGGGCTCATTTCCGATATCGTCTCCACCACCGGCTTCGCCGCCTTTGCCGCGCTGTTCGAGTTTTTCCTCGTGGTCTTGGCGGCGCTGCTGTTCCATGCGTTGGTGACGCTGCCCCTGCTCATCCGGCTGCTGGGCAAGATCCGTCACCCCTATCGCCATGTGAAAGCCATGACCGAGGCGCTGCTCACCGCGTTCTCCACCGCCTCTTCCAACGCGACTATTCCGTTTACGATGCGCTGTGTGGAAGATAAAGCCGGAGTCTCCAACCGCATTTCCTCGTTCGTGATTCCGTTGGGCGCCACCATTAATATGGACGGCACCGCTCTCTACGAATGCGTGGTGGCGATGTTCATTGCGCAGGTTTACGGCATCGAACTGTCGTTCCTTCAGCAATGGATCATCGTCTTCACCGCCCTCTTGACGTCCATCGGCGTGGCGGGCGTGCCCATGGCGTCGCTGGTGGCCATCGCGATTATCCTGAAAGCCGTCGGCTTGCCGCTGGAAGGCATCGGCTTGATTATGGTTACGGATCGCATCCTGGATATGGTGCGCACGACGGTCAATATCTGGTCGGACTCCTGCGGCGCGGTGATCATCGCCCGCAGCGAAGGTGAAACCACTAAACTGGTTTAATCATACGATGAAACATGTCTTTTTTGTTTTCCTTGCTGCATTATGTTTCGCCGCGGTGTCCTTCGCCGCCCCGCTTCATGTCGCAGCGACGACCACGATCGTGGCCGATGTTGTCGCCAATATCGGCGGTGACCGGATAATTCTAACGACGCTGCTTCCCATCGGAGCCGATCCCCACAATTTTGAACCGACGCCCGCCGATGCCGCCAAACTGTCTCATGCCGAAATCATTTTTCTGAACGGTATGCATCTGGAAAGCGCGCTGGAACCGCTCATCACCGGCGCCGCCAAACATGCACGCATCGTCGAAGTCTCGGCCGGTATCCATGCCGCCGAACCCGAAGGCCACGACCATCACGACCACGATCACAACGGTCTCGATCCCCATGTCTGGACCGACCCTCACAATATTCGCGTGTGGATTTCCAACATCGTAAGAACGCTGATTGAACTGGATCCCGACGGCGCGGAGATCTATCGTCTCAACGGCGAACGCTACGATGATCAACTGCTGACTCTCGATGAATGGATTCGTGAGCAGATCGAATTAATTCCACGCAACCATCGCGTTCTGGTTACGGATCATCTGATCTTCGGCTACTTCGCAGAGCGTTATGACTTCACCCAGATCGGTGCGATCATCCCCGGTTACAGCACGCTCTCCGAACCCTCCGCCCGCGAACTGGCCACGTTGGAAGATGCCATTGGCACTCATCATGTCAAGGCGATATTTGTAGGTAATACCGTCAATCCGACCCTCGCCCGTCGCGTGGCCGAAGACACGGGCACAAAGCTAATTACCATTTATACCGGCGCGCTTACCGGACCCGACGGCGGCGCGCCCACCTATTTGGACTATATGCGCAGCAACGTCACCGCGATTGTCAACGGACTGAAATAACCGATGCCGACCCTTTTTAAACAACTTCAGCGCAAACTGGGTTACGGCCACAGCCCGCACGAACCCGGCAAACCGATCATGCGCGTCGCCGACCTTGCCGTGCGCTTTGAAAAC
Source organism: uncultured Alphaproteobacteria bacterium (assembly GCA_964444755.1). Classification (GTDB taxonomy): domain Bacteria; phylum Electryoneota; class RPQS01; order RPQS01; family RPQS01; genus JAHJDG01. The sequence goes on from CAYUIF010000004.1 coordinate 146,949, forward strand.
GGCTTCGCGCTGGAGAATATCTCCTTCGAACTTAAGCACGGCGAACGCGTTGCCGTGGTCGGTCCTAACGGCGCGGGCAAGACCACGCTGTTTAAAGCAATGGCCGGAGTGATCAAACCCACCACTGGCCGGGTCGAAGTCTTCGGCAACGAACCCACCGGGCACATATGTATCGGCTATGTACCGCAACGCAGCCAAGTGGACTGGAGTTACCCCGTTAACGTGTTCGATATGGTCATGATGGGGCGCGTCGGACGCATGGGACTCTTTCGTAATCCGCGTCTCGAAGATAAAATGATCGTAAATGCAGCCTTGAATCGCGTCGGCTTGACAGACCTGAGCCGCCGCCGTATCAATCAGCTCTCCGGCGGGCAGCAGCAGCGCATCTTCATCGCCCGTGCGCTGGCGCAGGAAGCGGAGCTATTGCTCATGGACGAGCCGCTTACCGGACTCGATGCCAACGCGCAACGCGACATCTTCGAGATTCTCGACCGTCTGCGCGAGCAGCATGTGACGGTGATGGTCTCGCTGCACGATTTGAATATGGCCTCATCGTGGTGCGAGCGGCTCATGCTGCTCAATCATCGCCTGCTCGGCTTCGGTCCACCCAGGGAAATTCTTACTTCACAGAATTTGATTGCCGCCTATGGCGGACACCTGCATATGGTCAAGACCGCGGACGGCATGGTCGTGGTGGAAGACACCTTTTGTGAAGGCGGAGATCACTCCCATGCTTGAACTCCTTCTTGAACCCCTTCGCTATGCGTTTATGGTACGCGGCCTGCTCGCGGCGGGCATGGTGGGCATCGTCTGCGCGGTCGTCGGATCGTATGTCGTCTTGCGCGGACTGGCGTTTTATGGCGACGCCCTCGCCCACACGATTCTCCCCGGCGTCGCGGTGGGCTACCTGATGGGCGGCGGGCAGCGCAAACCGCTTTTCTGGTGGGCGATGCTGGCGGCGATTGCCAGCGCGTTGGGCATCGGACTCATCAGCCGCACCGCCCGGCTTAAGGAAGATACGGCGGTAGGCATCATCTTCGCCGGAATGTTTGCGCTGGGCATCGCCATCATTTCCACCGTGCGCAATTATGCCGTGGATCTTTCCCATTTTCTGTTCGGCGACGTGCTGGGTGTTTCATCCGGCGATATCCTATTGATCGGCGTGTTCAGTGCGCTAATTGTGCTCACGGTAATCGCGCTCTACAAAGAGTTCATGGTCGTAACCTTCGATCCGGTTCTCGCCATGACCTTGCGCTTACCTGCCAAACTGCTCGATTTTCTGCTGCTGGTATTGATTGCCATGGCGATTGTCGTTTCGCTGCAAACCGTGGGCATCGCACTGATGGTAGCCATGCTGGTCACGCCCGCCGCCACCGCCTATCTGCTGGTGCAGCGGCTGCCGCTGATGATGCTGCTGGCGGCGATCATCGCCGTACTATCGGGTATCATTGGTTTATATTTGTCTTACTTTGCGGGCATCGCTTCCGGCGCGGCGATTGTTCTCGTTGCCACCGCCATCTTCGGCATCGTCTGGGGAATTAAAACGATTCGATAGCCGTACGGGCCGATTGATCGTGCCCGCTTCATCCTGCTTCAGCGGGGGGACAAAAGGGGGAATCTTCGCCGCGCGGGGTCGCTGACCCCGCGGTTTCCGGATACTGTGGACTTAAACTGAACGTTAATGTGAATGAATATGCGGATTAAATTACTCACCGGCTTTCTCGGGTTATTTTTCGTTGTCGGCATCGGCAATGCCGATACGCTCCGGATTGCGACCTACAATGCGCTGAATCTCCGCGGCTCATCCATCGCCGGGCGGATTGCCGCCTTTCGAACCGTTATGGCATCCCTGCAGCCGGATCTGATCACATTACAGGAAGTGCAGGACGAGGAAGCCGTTGACCAGTTCCTTTCCTTTGTGCTGCTGCCGCTGCAAGCCGATTGGGCATCGGCCCCTTACAACAGCAGCTCGTATAATGACAATGCCTTCTTTTACCGCAGTTCGAGAGTGAGTCTTTTAGGTCAGCGCGACATTCCCACCACCTTGCGCGATATCACCGAGTACCTGCTGCGTCCGCAGTCCGGCGATACGACGCTGCGGGTGCGCGTGTATTCCCTGCATCTCAAGGCCAATGCGGGAAGCGGAGACAATATCGAGCGGCGGCGGCAGGAAGCGCTCATTCTCCGTCAGCAATTGGATCAAACCCCCGCCGGGTCCTTGCTGCTGGTCTGCGGCGATTACAACATTCTCTATTCGGATGAACCGGCTTATCAACTCTTACTGGCGCCTACTCCGAGTTTGAACGGTCAGTTGTTCGATCCCATCAACACTCCGGGACATTGGGAAAGTACGGTGGCCTTTGCGGCGGTTCATACCATTGGGACCGATGGCTTGAATGCGCGCTTCGATTTCATTTTGGTTTCCAGTGCAATGATGGACACCGTGGGTTCGCACATTCTGCCCGAATCGTATTGGGCTTATGGCAATGATGGACAGCACTTCGGTCGGGCTGTGAATGACTTGCCCAATAACGCCGTTCCCGACAGCGTCGCCGATGCCTTGTATAATGCCTCGGATCATTTGCCGGTGGTTGCCGATTTTGTTTTGCGCACGGAAGATCTAAACTCAACGGAACCGCCGCGTGTCGAACCGATGGATTTCACGCTTTCCGCTTATCCTAACCCCTTCAACGCCGCTACCCGCATTGCTTATGATCTGCCGAAATCCGGTTGGGTGTCGCTAAGTGTGTTTAATTTGCAAGGGCGGAAGGTGGCAACACTGGTGGATGGATTCCAAGCGGCGGGAGCGTATTCAATTCCTTTCGACGGCAGCGCGCTGGCTTCGGGAGTTTATCTCTATCGTCTGCAAACCGAGAGCTTTGTTCAAACGCGCAAGATGGTGTTGTTGAAGTGACCGTTCCGGGCACCCGCG
>CAYUIF010000005.1:0-398 GCA_964444755.1 uncultured Alphaproteobacteria bacterium
GTCTTTAGTAAGCAGTTAGCCGGGCAGGTTGAGAACCTGCCGCGGCGAGGTCGTTGCGTGAAGATTCCGGGCAGATCAGGGGATCTGCCTCGGCGAGTACATGGGCACAGCCCGCCGTGCCCTCACCATAGCCACAAGCCCCCGAAGATATCGGGGGCTTGTGGGGAGGTCATTTGAAAAACGGTTTACTTCACCAGCAGCATCTTGCGCGTGGCCGAGAAGTCGTTCACCGTCAGTTTGTACCAATAGATGCCGGACGGCAGGTTCGTCGCTGTGAAGTCCACGGTATGCGGACCGGCAATCAGATTGCCTTCCACGACCGTTGCCACCTGCTGGCCGACCACGTTGTAGACCTTCAGGCTCACCCAACCGCTCTCCACCAAATCAAACGCGATATG
>CAYUIF010000005.1:408-148686 GCA_964444755.1 uncultured Alphaproteobacteria bacterium
GTAGGATTAAACGGATTCGGGTAATTCTGATGGAGCGCGTACTCGGTAATCACCTCCGCCGGAGCTTCCGGAGTCGCGGATACCGTGCCCACCGCTTCGCGGGTGCCGCTCAAGTCAATCGCGTACAGCACGTATTCATAGGTCATGCCGTTATCCAAGCCGCCATCCACATAGCGATAGGTGTGACCGGTTGCGCCGTTGCCTTGTGAGGAAATGCGATCCACCAGCAGGCCGTTGCGCGTAAGTTCGAAGTAGTCGTTGCCGGTTTCCGAAGCGGTCACCCAACTCAATGCGACTTCGCCGTTGCCGGCAACCGCATCGAACGAGGTGAGATCCACCGCGAGTTGATATTCTTCGAACCAGTAATCTTCCACTTCACCCAGTTCATCCACACCCCAAGTACCCGGACATTGCTGCGGCAGACCATAGCCGAATCCCAACGGTCCCACCGGAACACTGCACAACCGGAAACGGAACCAGCCGGTATACGGGGGCACGTTCTGCATTCCGGGATCAATAAACGTGAACGTCCACACTCCCGGCGTGACCGGCGCATCCTGAATAATCCACTCGGGAGCGGCCGGCGCACCGGTCGCTTCCGGACAGAGCACATCGCAGAAATCACCGTCATCGTTGCCGTCTTTCCAGGCACTCAGAAACAGTGGTTGGCCGCCATAATTCGGACCGGCGGTTACCGTGACGGTTACCGTAGTCGGCGTGCAAGGAATCATAAATGGCGGGAAAACCACGCCGTCATCGAACGGATCCAGATCAAACACATTCGGAGCGGGTTCGCCGGTGATATTCGCACCCAGCCATGCGATTCCCGTGAGAATGTGACCGGGATTAGCAACTAAGGTGGGATAGCCGTTGGGCGCATTGAGCGGGTGAATGATATCGCCCATGTCCATGTCAGGCGGCGTTTCGCCGGGGGTCAGGCAGAATGAGAGATCATAAGGATTTGTTTCAATAGCCCCAGCGATCCATTGGAGAGATTGGCCGTCTCCAGTCGGAGAACTCATCCATAGGAAGGCACAATCAGAGCCGGTCGTGTCGACTCCCTGGATGGAAACCCAACCGGAAGCGAGCGTACAGCACGGATCAAGATTCGTGCTCCAATACCAGAGTGGAAATCCGGAGTAGCTATATTCGGTTGCTTGACGCGTCAGTACCACCGTATAGGTGCAGGCTGCCGGTCCAGGCATGTTATTCTCGTTATTCGGATAGAACGTGATGACAAACGTCATCTGGTTCTGCTCACACATGTACCATCCGTCATCAAATACCAGACTCAATCCCCAGAAATGAATATCGCAGATCGGAACGTCCAGCCCTGCGAAGTTGTCATAGGCCAAGTAAACGTATTGGTTATTGCTGGTACTATTGACCGCGGTCCAGGAACCGGCCGGATCATTCGGGGTCTGGGAATAGATCGAGGATGCCGGACATTCCGGTAATTCCGGAGGTAGACATTCCTCGATATCGAGGATATAGTCACCGCAATCTTGGCCGTAACCATCAACAACAATGTAATACGTGTGCCCGGCTAAGAAATCCACACAGGAAAGCAGCGAGAGGTATGAAAGGGGATAATTCGGTCCGGAGCACGCATCATCGTTGCAATACAGCGGTGGATTCTGGCACACATCCTGGTACACATACAGCTTGGTATCGTAGTACGAATTGCAGAGGCTAAGTCTAAGCGAAATATCGGCGGTTGGAGTATACGAATACACCACATCCGGAGCAATGCTGCCCGTGTAATCGCATGCCCAATCGTAATCATTAACATGGCTACAAGTGTTGCCGGTAAGCGTAGCGGGAATACTCGTAATCGCCACGGCAGCGGCGCAGGTTTCACCTCCATCATCCAGCGATCCCGCAAATCGCGGAATTGCATTATCCGCAGGAATTGCCACCGGCGCTTTCTCAATGGCCGGTATTGATGATGAGCTTAGTGCGGCCGGAGCCGGGGCAGCTTGCACCGACCAACCCATCACCAACATCGCCAAACACACAAATAAACATCTCTTCATGATCGTCCTTCCTTTCTCGTCCGCGGGGATATGTATGGGGCAGTTTTTCCAAAGAGGCGGGTCAGTAAAATCATGCAACAAAGTGACGAGTTTGACTTCGTTGTTAAAGACAAGAAAGGGTGATCCTACCGGAGAAACAATGTTATTGTTTATTTGCACCAAATTGAAAACGTTTCAAAAATACTTAATATGTTTTGTGTTCTTAATGACCATATAACCGCTATTTACAAAGTTGCGAGACAATAAAAATTTGGTCTATATATTCAAAATGGACAAATAGATATAAAATCGATATCAAAATTATAATACCTTACAAGCAAGGTATAATAGCCATATTACAGGGAGGAATTTCCTGTTTTCTCACTGAGTAATTCATCTTCAAGGTCATTTAAAGAAACAGTAATAACAAAACGGGCTGCTCCGATTTTGGAACAGCCCGCCAGAATTGCCAGACCACACCTCTTGCTTACGTGCTTAACGGATCAAGAGCAGCCGCCGAACCACCGGTGATTCATGTCCTTTCTGCAACGACAGAAAATAGAGTCCGGCGGGCAGTGCGCCCGCTTCAAAGGTCAGATCGTGATAGCCCGCGGCGAGTGCGCCATTGATCAGCTCCCGCACCAACCGGCCATTGACATCATAGGCTCGAAGTTGTACGGATTCCGTTCGATCGAGGTAAATCCGAATCCGCGCGGCCGCATTAAACGGATTCGGCCACGTTTCCAGTAATTCGTGCGACTGGGCCAGACCTGCTTCGCCTTCCACCGCCGTTGGATCATCATCGCAAATACCTTCCCGGCCGCGATCCACGGCATGAAAAGTCCATTCATCACGACGGAAGCTGACTTGCTGCAAGCCGGGCAATATCCGATAAGGCGGTGATTCCCAGTAACCGGTAGCTTGATTCGGCGCGGGTGCATTCCAAATGCGCAAGGCAATCGGTTGATCGGGGATCGCGGTTCCGGTCAGCAGTACATTGGTTAAAAACCAGCCTTCCACACCGAACAGTTCGCCGCCGTTCAATTGAAATACACCCAGCAACGAACGCGGCAAGAGATCTCCCGGTTCGCGCGATATTTCGAGCGACCTTCGCTGCGCGGCGAGCTGCTCCCGGCATGCCGAACCGGCAACCATGATGATTTCACCGTGACAGCCGTCGGGCAGGGGAATTTCACTCCGGGCATTGATGGTCAGCGAACCGCCGTCCATGTCGAAATGGCCCGCTTGAAGCCGATAGCTTTCGGCGGAATAGACGACGTTGCCCAGCAACAACACACCGACACTAATCATCAGCAGACGTTTCATTTCGGCAACCTGTATAAAAAAGCGGGATGGACATGGTCCATCCCGCTCGAATCATTGCAACGTGGGGCGTTAGTGCGGAGCCGGTTCCGGCTCGGCGGTCGGTCGCGGCTGGGAAGCGCCGAATGTCCAATACACATCGGCCGGTTCTCCGACTCGTAAGAACAGCATGGCTCCGCCGCGATCGTCGCCCGCATCGTATTCCTTCGTATCCTGGTAATACGGAGCGGTGGTTATGTCCTTGCCCTCCCAAATACGCAAGTAATATGCCTTGGTGGGATTGCTGAACGGAATGAAATACCGTACCGGCATGAACAAACCTTCACGACCGCTGCCGTCCGGAGCCTGATCCGCCGGCAGTACCCGCATCATGTTGAAATTACCGTAAGCCAATAAGTCGTCACCGCCGGGAGTACCGTCGGGATTCGGCGAATCCTGCACGCCATTACCGCCATCTGCAATAATTTGAATGACATTCCCGGCTTCGTGAGGTTTTCCCTCATGATTCAAAACGGGAGTCATTGCCGAAGCCATAAGGGTCAAGATTCGATAGGGATTACCCTGCCCCAAAATCCCCGGCGGTTCCTGAGTATCGAACAGAATCGGCGGATGCGTGGAATCGGAAATCGCATCTTCGGCGAACGCCTGAAATCCGAAAACCGCTATTCCAATCACGGCAATCGCTATTGCAAACTGCCTGAATCGCGCAACGTGATGCATAGGAATCCCTGTTGATGAATCAACCGTAAACTGAAACTTCAACTATCGCTGCTGGCCTGCGGAACTGATGCGATCCTTGGCGTCTATGAGCAGACGCGCAACCGTCGAATCTTCCGGCACCGAACCGTCGAGCGCCAGCGTTTTGGTGATATATTGCAGCGAATCGGATGAAGACGGAAGCAAATCCACGTAGTTGACGTTATTGCCGCGCGCGGTCGAGCCGACGATGACCGTATTCCCGACCGTAACGGCATTGTCATTGCGAATCGCGGACGAGATGATCACGTCCACTTCGGGAAACGCACGCGCCAACGAATCCGCCTCCGCGCTCGTAAACTCGCCGACGATGGTTAAATGATCGCACTTTCGATCCGCCTTGCGCACGAGCTTCGCCATCTCGAAGGGAGACTTATAGACCAGACCGGCGCCGGAATCGGGCAGCGCTTTCCATGCCGTGGGTGACAGAAAACCGATCACACCCAACCGCTGACCGTGATCTTCGCGAATGATAAATTGCTCGAACACCGGTTTTTCACCGTTGCCGCCAAAAATCCGCGACAAGAATGACTTGCCGGATGATGATTCAAAGATATTCGCCGCGACCACCGGCAAGCCCTGCTCGGCGACATCCCGCCACATCGTCAGCCCGTGTGAGGTCTCGCTGGATGACAAACCAACGGCATCATAGTCCATTTTACGATAGAAATCGGCGAACGCCATCGTCTTGATGGAATCCTGGGGATTCCGGCCCATCGGCGCGAAATTCCCGGCTTCCACCGTCAGGTTTGCGACGGTATCGGTGCGAACTTGCTTGAGAAAACTGGCCCTCCGGGCCAGTCCGCCTTTTTTATTGTGTCAGCCGCAGGGTTCGAGTTCCCCCTGGAAATTGGTGGAGAAGTTGATGCGCGCCGGAACCTGTTTTGCGGCGGTTTTCGCCGCAGGCTCGGATTTCTTGATGGGGTCCTTGCGCTTCCCTTCCGCGGCAATTCCCAGTGAACCGAAACCGATTGCCGCCACCACGAACAGCAGCAGGCAACGGCGGAAATTCATTCTTGAATTCACGATGGGAAACCTTTTCGGTGTTTCAACCTTGTTGTTTTTTCGTGTTCACGATGTCGGGATGCTGCTTCTGATCCGGGGCGAGGGATCGTGCTCCGGCAGCGGGAGTTTTCGATTGTAAAGCCGGCGATGCTGAGCTTTCAAACGCGGCAATCCGTTCGCTCCAGATTCCCGGTTCGTCATAGACATCCGTCAGAACATCCTGAAAACTGGAAAAAGCGACGCTGTCTCCCCATGACGGATCGAATTCCAGCGTCGCATAATGTCCGTTATAGCCTGACGATCCGCTGCCGAGCACCCAGGTTTTTCCGATCATTGTCGCCGTTTCACTGGTGCGCAGCGCTCCCGACGAAATGACCAGATCAACAGCGGGAACGATCTTCAGCAATGAGTCCAGTACATGGGTCGGCAGATCCGCCAGCAACACTACGGCATCCACCCTTTTCGCCAATGCCGGAATATATCGCTGGGCGGCCTCAACCGCCGGAGTCACCGACAGATGAGCCGTGTCCAGCAGCGCGCTCCCCGGCGGGAAATCCGCTTCGTTCAGCAGCCCGATCACTCCCACCCGGAGATTTCCGAAATCTTTCACGATATACGGCTCAGCCAGCGGTTTGCCGCTATGGCGATCGAGCACGTTCGCGGAAACGAAGGTCGTGCGCGCCGAATCCAGAATCGTCTGCAAGGTTTCATAACCCATCCAGACTTCCTGCTTGCCCAAGTTCAGCACATCATAACGGAGATCGCCATAGCTCCCGATTATGAACTGACACTTGTTGGAACATCCGCCGATCCCTGAACGATCTACGAAGTTTCCGGCGTCCACCGTCAACCACGATGCTTCAGGGTCGCCGTGGCGTTTTACGAATGCCGCCCAGCGCGCCAATCCGCCTTTCGGAACATGGCATCCGCACGGCTTATAATTTCCGCGCAGATTACCGCTGTACATGATTTGCAGTTTCCCCTTGGCCGGAGATCGTTCACAACCGGACAGCATTATAGCCGTAGCCGCCGCGATCAGGATCATCCCCATCAGCCGATAGAATACCTTCATGGCAATTCCTCATTGGTTTATCCGTCCTGCGATATCGAATTATTTCGATCATCGCGGAACGGCGAGGAACTACCGCGATGATCAGCCTTTCTTTTCGCTCTCGATCTTCGCCTTCGTCGGCTCGGATTTCGGCTGCACCGGTACCGGCTTGGCCGTGCGGGGATCCGGCGACGCCGGTCGAACGGAAGTTGCCGGTTGCGGTTTCGGGGCCGCTTCGAACGCCGCTAAGCGATCCACCCACACACTCTTTTCGTCGTATTTGCCGGTCAATTGATCCTGATACTGGCTGAAACCGATGCTGTCGCCCCAGGCCGGATTAAACTCCAGCATCGCGTAGTGACCGTTGTAACCCGATGAACCGGTCCCGACGACATGCGTCGTCCCCATCACCGTGGGGGTTTCGCCGGTCCGCAAGGCACCCGCCGAAATGACCATATCCACTTCGGGTACGACCTTCAACAGAGTATCCAGCGCCTGGGTCGGTAAATCGGCCAGCAGTACCACCGCATCCACTTTTTTCGCCAGCGACGGAATATACTTCTGAGCCGCTTCGATGGCCGGAATCACCTGTAGCCGAACCGTATCCAGCATGGCCGTTCCGGCCGGGAAATCCGCTTCGTTCAAAAGACCAACCACACCGATCCGCATCGTGCCGTAATCCCGAATCACATATGGCTTGGCAAACGGCTTGCGCGTTTCGCGATTCAGCAGATTCGCCGAAACGAATTCGGTTCCCTGCGTCGTATCCATCAAGGCTTCCAGCGTCTCATATCCCATCCAGACTTCCTGTTTACCGAGATTCAGTACGTCGTAGTGGAGATCTTCATAGCTGGTGACCATGAATTGACATTTGTTGGAGCATCCCCCTGTACCTTGACGATCCACATAATTGCCGGCATCCACCGTCAACCACGCGGCATCAGGATTCGCATTGCGCTTGATAAAGGCAGCCCACCGGGCCACGCCACCTTTCTTCTCGTGTCAGCCACAGGGGGAAACATTTCCCCGAATGCTGCCGCTGTACATGATTTGGAGTTTGCCGGAGGCTTGCCCGCGGCCGCAGCCAGTGGTGATGACCGACGTCAATCCCACCAACACTGCCAAAACTGCGATCAATCGTGTTTGCATGACCAATCCGTCTATTTGTTTTAGTTCGAGTTTCGAACGGTCTCGGAGTTATAACGATTCAACAATGTACCAAGTTTCCGATAAATGCGCAAGGCGGGCATTTTTGTGAAATAACTCGCACGATCGCGCGGGGAGTCGGAATCAATCGGAGGCCCGGATCAGCTATTTGAAAAACAGGGCGCGATTAGCGCCCTGATTATTCGCGATTTTGGGGAGTGATAATCCACTATTCGTGTTCATCACGGACAACGCATTGCGGACCGGCGGGACCGCACGTCCATTCCGCGCGCGTCCAATAGACTTCCTGAGGGCCCGATGTCAATGTTTTTACAGAGGATGTCCACAAAACGGTGGTTCCGTCTGTCTCATATATCCGCAGATAATACCGAGGCGACTCGGGAAGGACATTGACACTGTTGAAGAAGAGATCGGGAATAAAATAACCACCGATCCCAAACCAAAATTCACCGTTAATCGTGAATTCGTTAAAATTCACTGTTCCAACCGGACCCAACTCACAGAGAGGCGGATCAGTACACACGGTCGGTTGGGGATCCGTTTCATCCGGTCCATCGCCATCTTGATCCCAAAAAATCTTGACCACTCGACCGTCGGGGATGGGCGTAGTGTTGTCACACGCCGTATAGAGTGGATCCCCACCCGTCGTCGGTTCGTAAATGAGACTTGCAGAGAAGGGCTGCGCATAGGCTATGGCAGCCGTCAGGCACAGTACCGCAATCAACGAAGCGTTCCAGCGAATCATATCTTCACTTCCTTATTGATAGAATGCTATCCGGATATGAGCAACACATGTGCCATCACAGGGGTTGTTTCAGAACCGGTATCCAGCCATGAACCGAAGTCCATCTCGAAAACGATATGGCTCGTTCATTTAGCCTGTTTATGCAGAGCGGGGCCTGGCAGCCAGACCCCGCTCCGGAAACAGGGAAAAACCAACCGAAAAAGACTTACTTCACCAGCAACATCTTCTTCGTCGAGCTGTAAACATTGCCGACCTTGATGGTGTAGAAATACAGACCGGAGGTCAGGTTGTTCGCATCAAAGTTAACAAAGTTGACGCCCTTCGAACGCTCGCCGTTCACCAACGTGGCCACTTCCTGACCGGTCGCATTGTAGACCTTCAGGGTGACGAAGTTGTTGTCCACCAAGTCGAAACGAATCGAGGTGGTCGGGTTGAACGGGTTCGGGAAGTTCTGATGCAGAGCGTATTCGGTCACCACGGCCGCCAATTCGCTCGGGGTCGCGGAAACGTGACCGACTTCCGCGCGGGCACCGTCAAAGCCAACGGTGATCAGCGTGTAGGAATAGGTCGTGCCGTTGACAGCGGTTTCATCCGTGTAGGAATACTCGGCGCCAGAGGCGTTGTTGGACGCATCCACCGAGCCGATATCGCTACCGTCACGGGCGATGATAAACTGGTCAATGTTGGTTTCGGAAACGGTGTTCCAGGTCAGCTTCACGGCGTTGTCCATCGGGACTGCCGCAACTTCACCCATTTCGGCCGGCTCAATAAAGTCGAAGTGGATGCAAACACAGCCGCCCTCAGAAGCGGTTTGGGGCATCGTAATGACGTTGCAATAGAAGTAAGCATCGCCGCGCATCGTCCATACCCAAGCGGTCGGATTGTAAAGGAAACCAATCGCCGGCGGGCAGTCGGGATCGTTGCACGGGGTGTTGGCCGGATTGCAGCCGGGCTCAACGAAAACGTGAGGAATACGATCGGGCAGCGGCAGCGGGCCTACGCAAATCGGGAGATCAACGCCGGGGCACACGGTGGCGCAAACGGCCTGAATCGGCATTTGCGGACCAACGCTGGGATTCGGGGCAAAATCAACAAACGGGGTCGGCTCGCAGGGAACTTCATCAATTACGGTCGTGCAGGTCCACTCGAATACTTCGACTTCAATCTGCACACCACAGGCGCTCACGCTGAACGGGGCGCTGACCCAATGCGCGTGCTGACCGCCAACGATGGGGCCGTCAATGACCAGATAGAAGCTCTCCGGCATTTGGGTGGCAAAGCAGCCATGGGTGTTCTGGAGGGCGTTTTCCACGAAGAAAAAGCCGTCCATGCCGAACGCGCCGCCATTCATGGTGAACGAATTGATGTTGTAGTGCGGGTACGCCGAACCGACCGGGCCAACTTCCAGCATCAGGCCGGTTTCTGCATTGTAAATGTACCCAACCGTACCATCAGGAATCGGGGTCGTTCCGCCACACTCGGTGGTGAGCATGGTCGAGAAATTGGAAACCAGAATCGTGAAATTCACTTCCTGTGCCATCACGAACGAGGACACTGACAACAGCAGCGCCAGGACTAATAGCAGTTTGGACTTCATGAACCTTCTCCTTGTCTTGTACGTTTCGAATACCGAAAACTATTGATTGTCATCGTGCAAATTATTTCGACATGCCTTTGGTGCTGCCGACGGACTTCTCGGTCGGAGTCACATTCTTTTGAATCGTCGGGGTAATCGGATTGGGATTTTCCCGGAGATTCGCCATCGGGGCCGTGTACGTATAGTTCCAAGCCGTCGCGTGCTTGTTCTGGATCCAGTAGGACTTGCCGGGGGTAATGAACTGCAGCGAGTTCGTGGTCGGCCATACACCGGTCGCCAGCATGATCGCAAATTGACCACCGGTCTGCTGAATCACTTTATCCGACGTGGTCGGAAGACCGCCAACGAAACCGGCTGTGCGCAGACCCAACAGGTTCAACGCCAGCTGACGGGAATCACGCCACGAATAGGGGGTGAAGCCGGGGTTCATGGTCACGGTCGGGATCGCCGCCAGGGACGGGAAATCCGCACCGGCTGACGTATCCACTTGGCCAGCGAGAACCAGCACACGGGCAGCGCCGCTCTTGTTCTGATACCAGTAGGCACGTCCCGGTTCCATTTCGGACGTACCGGTCTGCAACGTTCCGGTCCAGACACCTGCCGTTGTGCGAAGCGCAAATGCACCACCGTCCTGACGAATGATCTTATCAGCCGTCGTCGGGAGACCGGGGTTGGTTTGCGCGCCAACGATGCTGGACGGACGGCGGGACTCGGTGCCGAACGTCGGAATGTTACCCGTGGGGACATCCCAGAAAATGAACGGGAGACCGAATTCTTGGAAACCGGTCGGGATGTCAGTCTTGACATAACCCACTGCATTGGAAGCTGCGGATTCCAGCGCCCAGCAGGAGCTCACGAGCAACAGGCTGACCAACACAAACATGACTTTCTTCATCATTCCTCCTTAAACACAAGGATTGCCGAAAAGTAATCCCTTGACCAACTCCTGTTTACACATACCATCACAACGTATCAATAATGGCTTTCGCCAAATACCCGAACTGTTGTTTTTGGGGCATTTGCCCCACCCTACCCGAAGCATCAACCCTGTTAAATATAGTTGCGGATCGGGTCATTTTTTTCCGGGCCTACGATCCTGACCCGGACTGGAGTTACCGAAACCACGAACACCTCTCAAAGGTCTTTCGTAATTTCATCGGATATTGCCGTAAACAATCCATGCAACATCCTGTTTTATTTGGATTCCCGTAGACAGATAGGGATATCCTCCCCCACTCCGTGAGTAACCAGCTTAGGATAACCAAAAAATGGCCGCTTGTCAATACTCCGCGAACAACTTGTTGAGATTTTCCAACCTCGCCTCAGAAGGGCAGATCCTCGTCATCTTCGGAGCGGGTTTCGGGAGAGGAACGGGTCGGCATCGGTGCCGAACTTCTGTCATGATCCGCACTTTCACCGCCATCCCCCCGGCCGCCCAACATAACGAATCGTTCCCCGACGACTTCCGTCCGATAGCGCTGGGTGCCGGATTGACTATCTTCCCATGAGCGGGTCTGGAGCCTGCCCTCTATATAAATCAACCGACCCTTTTTGAGGAATTCTCCGGCAATTTCAGCTTGTTTACCCCAGAGTATGATATTGTGCCACTCGGTGACCGTCTGACGATTGCCGTCGGAGTCTTTGCGGTTTTCGTCCGTGGCCAGCGAAAACGAGGCCATGGGAGTGCCGGACGGAGTATATTTGATTTCCGGATCTTTCCCCAATCTGCCTACTAATATAACCCGATTGACTGTTCCTGCCAAGTTACTTCTCCTTAACTTTTACTCCTTCAATCCGAACGAGGATTGTGCAAAAATATTTACAAGCCGACAGAAATCAACCGTTAGACAGCCGCACTTTCACTCGGATCCAGTGCCACAGGGCAATGATGACCATCGCGGCGAGGACTCCCAAAACGTCCGCCAGGAAATCTTGAACATCGGAACTGCGGCGGGGAACATACGATTGAATCAGCTCGATGGCCACACCGACCGCCAACGCCGCCAGCGCTCCCACGACCATAGCGATGCCAATGCGCCAAATCCGAAACGCCTCGAACGCCTTCGTCCAAGCGATGGCGCCGATCGTGAATGCCAATCCATGCAAAATCTTATCGCCGAGCGTTTTCATCAACCAGCTCGATTGCATGTTCGGACTGACGGCCAACGCCAATACCGCCGCCGTCCACAGCGCTGCCGCAATGATCCAAAACCGTTTCGAGAAAAACGTCTGCGTGATGTGCGGATTCGATGAGTTCAATGGCCGTGCCCGCAGTGACATGCATGATCATCGGCATCACCATCATCGTCCGCAATCAGCGACGTAAAGGCGGCGGGCAGACTGCCGATGACGTCTCCGGCTACGAGTGAGGCTTCCCCCAAGTCTTGCACGGCAAGGTCGGCGGCGCGGCCATGCAAATAAGCTCCCATCCAGCCCGCCGTATGTCCGTCCAAGCCCTGTGCGACTAATGCGGCAATCATTCCAGTCAACACATCGCCCGATCCCGCCGTCGCCAAGCCCGGATTGCCGGTGGGATTGATCACGCCCAATCCGGTGGCATCAAATGAGATGGTCGGCGCGCCCTTCAGCACCACCACCAACTCCCGATCCTGCGCCAGTTGCCCGGCGGCGGCGGCGCGAGAATAGAAATCGCCGGCTTTATGTCTGGTCAGGCGGTCGAATTCACCGGGGTGCGGTGTGAGCACCGTGCCCGCCGGTAGATGATCCATTAATTTATGGGCGGCGATGAGATTCAATCCGTCGGCATCAATGATCAGCGGTTTGGCGGCGATCTTCACGAGTTTTTCGAGAAATTTGCCCGTTTCAGCTTCCGTACCCAGTCCCGGTCCGAGCGCCACCGCGTCCGCCCATTCGAAATGCGGCTTTAGAACATCAATCGCCGAGGCGGCAATCGTTCCGGCGGCGGTTTCCGGCAGACCGATGGTCATGAGTTCAGCCCGATAGCCCGCGACTTCACTGCGAATACTTTCCGGCACCGCCACTTTTACCAGTCCCGTGCCCATGCGGAGGGCGGCCAGTCCCACCAGGCGGGCGGCACCGCTCATGCCGCGCGATCCGGCGATGATCAACAAATTACCGAAATAGCCCTTGTGCGCTTCGCGGGGACGAGCGGGCAGCAGCGCCAGCACGTCTTCGTCCTCGGGCAGCGCGAACGGCGCATCGGCGAGAATATCTTCCCGTTCGGGAATCGAAATCGGCGCGACGATGAGATCGCCCGTATGATCGCGGCCCGGCGGCAGCAATTGTCCGGCCTTCGCGCATTGGAAGGTAACGGTCACATCGGCCAGCACCGCTTCGCCGGGAACAACTCCGGTGGAGGCATCCACACCCGACGGCACGTCCACCGCGAACACCGTTCCGGGCGCTTCGTTGATCGCCTGCACCGCATCCAGCACCGCCGCCTCGGGAGCGCGCACCGCACCCGTCCCGAACAGCGCGTCCACGATGATATCGTAGTCGGCCAGCATTATACCGCTCTCGGTATCCCATTGGATGGACGGCAGATCAAGCGCCTTTAGCAGATTATAGTTGGTGAGTGCATCGCCCTTGATTTGGGATTCGTCGCAGAGCAGAAAGACGTCCACGTCGGCGCCGCGCAGGAACAGGTGCCGCGCCACTGCGAAGCCGTCGCCGCCGTTATTGCCCGGCCCGCAAACCACGGCCACGCTGAGGAACTCCACGTCGTCGAAGCGCTCTTCGATGGCGTCCATCACCGAGCGCGCGGCGTTTTCCATAAGCACGATACCGGGAATGCCCAGTTCGTTAATGGCGTGCGCATCGAGCGCGCGCATCTGGTCGGAAGTGAGGAGAGGAATCATGGGAACGAATGAATTATGAGGGATAAAGGATGAAATCTGACCTTTAAACTATCGCCGCCGCGTTCGGTTTCCCGACATCGCGGTGAAACAACTTATTTGTCATCCTGAACGAAGTGAAGGATCTCTCTTCGCCGAGCGGGGTCGCCGACCCCGCCGGCATCCGGTAGCGCCCAGCTTGCTGGGCATTTGTCCGGAGCTAAGGCGGTCAGAGACCGCCACTAGTTTATTGGTAGATCGTCGAGGCATACCTGCCCTCGAACGAAGTGAAGGGTCCCCGATCTGCCTGTAAGGAAATTGATACTACCCTCCAACAAGCTTGATGAAATCTGGGTCGTTCCAATATGAACGAAAATCTTCCTCAGTCAGAGCTGAACGTGTGATATCATCACCGTACAGTTTTGCTTTTGAAAAATAGTATAGCATTTCTGATCGTTTTCCAAGAATTGCGTAAATACGGCTAATATCATAAGCCAAATGAGGATACTTTGGATTTTCATCGAATACATATTTGAAATCGCGTAAAGCCTCGGGAAGCCTTCCTAATCTTCTGTAGACTATCCCTCGATTTAGTACCGCATCGTAGAAGTATGGGTCTAAATCTGTAATCTTATTAAAAATCTTGATTGCATATTCATTCTCTCCGATATTGGACAGATCCACGCCTTTGTTATTAAGAATTATACAGTTTTGCGAATCCACTTCCAGTGCTTGATTGTATATAGCTATTGCATCATGAAAACTACCGAGTTTGTCAAGGCAGATTCCCTTATTAAACAATGTCTTTGTATCGTTTGGATTAATACTCAGTACAGCATTAAAATCTCTAATTGCGTCTTCACATCGACCTAGTTCTTCTTTGCAGGCACCTCTATTCCCTAATGCATCACTGAAATTCGGGTTGATTTCTAATGCTTTACTGTACATTTCAATTGCTTCATCATAACGAGATAATGCATATAGACAATTTCCCATATTGTAGTACACATCAGCTCTACTGCTGTCAAACAATATGGATGCATTTAAATCTTTTAGTGCCTTCTCATTTTCTCCTAGTTGAAGTAAGCAATTAGCTCGATTTCTTATTGCGATAGAATAATCAGGCTTTCTTCGAATTACTTCATCAAATATCTCTTTCGCGTCATTATATCTTCCGAGATCTGACAAACAAGCACCTTTATTATTGAGGGCTTCGTAATCATCAGGTGCAATTCTAAGAATCGTATTAAACTCTCCCAGTGCCTTTTCGTGTTTGCCCTGCTTAACGAGTATCAAAGCTTTATTATAATGAGCATCCACATAGAGGGAGTTTATTACCAATGCAATATTACATGCTTCAAGTGCTTCGTCAAGACGACCTAATTCCGAAAGACAAGCTCCTTTGCTGATAAGTGCTTCAACTAAGGTGGGTACCAACTGCAGCGATTTGTCGTAATAATCAAGCGCAAGTAATATATTGTCTTTTAAATATGAAATGGTTCCTAAATAGACAAGAATATCCGCACGTTCTTTATCTGGTAATGAAGCATCAGTCAATCTTTGGTTAAAGAAGCTTTCAGCCTCGATATAGTTTTGTTGTTCAAATGCTAATATCCCAAGTTCAAATGAATTTTTAGCAGAAAGTGCATATTCCCCACGGCAGATCGCCAATGAATCGCGTAGAAGTCTAATTTCTTCACTTCGATTCGTGGAATCTAAAATTAATGCTGCCAACCTGAGACTGTTTCTTTCAAAATTCTCATTTGTACAAAATCCATGATTTTCTAATCCTGTATTAACGATCTTACTAATATCTTTATGTGAAGGTGTACATAGAAATATCGCTATAGCCAAAATTGCTGCACTTAGCCAAGGGATAACAATTCCAGGTCGTTTGTACCACCGACCTTTTCTCAGGTACAGATGACCACGACAATAATCTTCTCCTGAAACAGCGCGTTTTTTACACCGTTGGCCTTTTCTCGTAGTCGCGGAACATTGTTTAGCTGGTTCATTCATTATTACTATGGATTTTAAAGATAATGTCATTCCAACGAAAGCTCAACAACCCCGCGTGGCGAACAATTATTAATTACTAGGCGGGACGCTCCGGCGTTCCGCTCCTCCCCGCACCCAGGAGGGTGCGGGCTAGTGGGAGTTATTGGGTTCTATTCCCCCGGATAGATCATCACCACGGCGGCGGCGGTGGTATTCGTGTGGGTCAGGCTGAGGGCGATATGCATGGGATATTGCGCATACGGGCCGTGAATGCGAACGTAGGGCGCTTTGCGCTCGCCGACGATCACTTCCACGTCCTGAAACGTCAGAAACTCGCCGATGCCGACACCCAACGCTTTGGCCACCGCTTCCTTGGCCGCCCAGCGCGCCGCCAGACACTCTTCGGGCTTGACGCGGCGCAGACACTCATCACGTTCGGTTTGCGTAAAAATGCGTTCGAGAAACACTTGGTCGTCGAGCATCTTGCGAATGCGGACGACCTCGATCAAATCTATACCCAGCGAGGGCAGAATCGGCTTGGGGGGAACAGTGGTCATAGGGGAATTTCCGGCGGGGCCTCATGGGGTTGGGGGGTAACTGTTGACTTGGGGCTTTGCGGGGGGGGGCCGCCCCCCCCCGCGGCAGTTCTCTCTCTCCCTCCACGTTGTGGGGGGATGAAGGGGGGTGCATTCCGGGCGGTTCGGAGAACCCGCCGCGGTGTGTTTCAAAAAAGATGGGCGGACACAAGGGTCCGCCCCGCGCACGGTATGGCGAACTCTATTTTAAGAGCAGCAACTTCTGCGTAAAGCGGACTCCGCCTTCCTCCAACACGGCAAAGTAAGTTCCGGAAGGCACGTCCGCCGCATTCCACGAGGCACTATAGCTGCCGGGCTGCAAGTGCGTGTTGATTAGCGTCGCTACCCGCCGTCCCAGCAGATCGAACACCTGCAGGGAAACCAACCCCGTCCGCGCCACGTCGAAATCCAAATGGGTGGACGGATTGAAGGGATTGGGATAGGCCGGATACAGCGCGACCGCCTGCGGCAGCAATGAAACCGGTTCATCGGCCGTGAGCGGCGAGAACCAGAACGCGCCCTGATCGGGCAGCGAGCCGTCGGGATCAACCGGCAAATTCGGATCACCCGCGTCAATACACGGCGAACCGGCGGTCAGCGCATACATATTCGCCGACGAATCGTCGAACAACGGATTCAGCAGGATATTGCGATAAACATCGCAGGAATCATAATTGGCATTAATCGACACGAGCGTGCCCAGATCGCGGGGCATCTGCGGGCCGTTGAAGTTGCCGTCGGTGTTATCGAAGAAGCAGGAATAGCGCACGTTGACACCGGGCAGCGGGAAATACATGCCGCCGCCGTCCACCTGCCGCGCGAAAATCGAACTGCGCACGGTCAGCGCCGTGCCGCCGTAAATCGCCCCGCCCAACATCGCTTCGTTGTTCATGAACGTGCAATGCGAAATCTGCTGCGGCCCGCTTTGCAGTAGCAAACCGCCGCCGTTGCCCTGCGCGCCGTTATTGACCGCCGAATTCCCCGCCACCACGCAGCGATCCATGAGCAGCGTCGTATTGGAACGGCCGTCCATGCCGCCGCCGCCGATGGAGAGATTACTCAGCAGAAAGGTATGTTTGAGCGTTACGGTCGAACTGGTGCTGAAAATGCCGCCGCCGTTGACGGACGCCGTATTCTTCCGCAACACGCAGTTCTGCAGTGTAACCGTGGATTCATCGGTGGTGATGCCGCCGCCGTAGAGCGCCTTATTCGCATCGAAGACCGCGCCGTTGGCGACGAGTTCGCTGTTTACCCGCAAACAGATCCCGCCCCCGCTGCCGACATCGGAACCGTTGCTGAAGAGAACCGTCTCATTTAAATTGACCTTGGAGCGCTCCCGCGCGTAGATACCGTGTCCGGAGCCGGCCTTGCAGAAGCGGATTTCAGAGTGATTCAATTCGACTTGGGAGTTCTCGCAATAGATCCCGCCGCCCAGCCCGTATTCCGCACTGCCCTCCGCCCGTCCGTTTTCGATAATACAATAGTTCAGATGGGACAGCGCATGGGCGGAAATGAAGCGGAGACCGCCCCATCCGTCCTGATTAACGGTCGTATCGGCAGTGAATACCACCGGATTTTCAGCGGTGCCGTAGACTTCAATTCCGCCGAAAACATAAATTCGATAAGGACCGGTGAAAACGATCCGCACTCCGCGTTCCACGAACAAGGTGTCCCGGCCAATGACCTGAAGATGGCCCGTAATCATGTACGGACTGTCTTCCATCGTCCACTGGCCGTTTGCGTCCCCTTGTTCCACCCACGTGGTGTCAGCCCACGACAGACCGGTAATGGCGGTAATGAAAAACAGCAAAGAAACGATTCGTTTCATTCGACTCCTATTCTCCGACCCATCGTTGCACGGCTGGCCGTTGGTTAAGAGACAAGGCTTCCGCTGGTGATGCGAGTTCGATCGGCTTATTCCTCCGAAGCCCGGAGCGGCGGTTCGAACAGATCGGTTTGGGAATCGTCAATTTCGATCTGATCCAACACCTGTAGCAACTCGCGAATATCGTCTATTTCGAAGTCCGCTCCGCTATGCGCTACGTTTTTCGTATCGCCATAGCGGGCAAAAACCGTTTTGATTCCCAAATTACTCGCCCCGACCATGTCCCGTTCCGGCCAATCGCCGACCATCACCACCTCGTTGGGACGCATGCCCATGCGCTCCAATGCGCGCTCGAAGGGCATCGGCGACGGTTTGCGGTGGCCGGTATCTTCAAACGTCACCACCGGATCGAAGGCGTGGTGCAAATCCAGTTGGCAGAGCCGCAGCCATGCATTGAGCCGGGGAGCATCACTGATAACTGCAAGACGCAGGCCACGGCGCAGAAGTTCCACCAGCGTCGCCCGTACGTGCGGGTAAGTCACCATCACACCGTCGCGGGCGCGGCGATAGGCGACAATTCCGGCGGCCAGCCACTTGAATGGAATATCCCCGAATTGCTGTTTCAGGTAGAGGTTGAAAATCTCCTGATGTTCGATCCCCACCTGCTCGTACAGACGATAGATTTCGGAAAACGCTTCCTCCCGTGTGACGGGCATTCCCGCATCAATCATGGCCGTGACCGCAGCCTCAATCGCCGCCCGCTTCATCTGCATGAAGTCGAGGAGGGTATTATCCAGATCGAACAGGACGCCGCGTAACAAGGGTTCGGATTTTCCGCTACTTAGAGACTCGTCTGCATAGATTTTACCTAATTGTGCAATTTAGGCACTCAAGTGCGGAAAAGCAAGTCCCACCTCGCAATCAGAGTTACTGACCTACCCCGATCTAACCCTTAAAATTACAACAATCGTTGACATTGAACTGGCGGATTCGTATATTGCATATCTGCAAACTTTTATGTATTCGATAATTACACTTTCATTGCCACAACCACCTAAATCAACCAGCAGTCCTTTGTCCCGAACCGGACGAGGCATACCCATCCGGTGGGCACTGCTACTGCTATTGGCAGTATTTGCACTGTCCGCCTCGCTCTGGGCCAAAGACCGAGACTTCCCGCCTCCAGTGGGTTATGTCAATGATTTTGCGGATGTTATTCCGCAAGCACAGGAACAGCGAATTACCGCCATCTGCAAGGAATTGGATGACAAGACCGGAGCGGAAATCGGAGTTGCGACCTTCCCGGACTTGGGCGGCGATGAGATAGACGGTTTCACGAATAAACTGTTCGAGGCGTGGAATCCCGGACAAAAGGGCATTAATAACGGAATCTTGATTGTTGACGCGGTGGCTGAGCGGAAGATTCGCATCGAAATCGGTTACGGATTGGAACCGATCATTCCCGATGCCATGGCCGGGCGGATTCGCCGCGACATTATGACCCCGCTGCTTTCTGAGGGTAAACGTGGTGAAGCGTATCTGGCGGGAGTGGCCGCGCTGGCCAGTATTATCGCCAAAGAAGAAGATATCACGCTCGCTTCGCTGGAAGGCGTGACGATTCCCGAAGCGCAAACGCGCAAAGGCCGCGATAATTTTCCGTGGGAAATTCTTCTTCCGATTTTTATAGCGGTCTTCTTCATCATCAGTCGAAGCAACCGGTATAAGGGCGGGGGCGACGGATCCTCCTTCGGTGGGCCGTTTATCGGCGGCGGTTTCGGCGGCGGCAGCTTCGGCGGAGGCGGCGGTTTCGGAGGTTTCGGCGGCGGCATGTCCGGCGGCGGCGGCAGCAGCGGAGGATATTAGTAGACTACTCAATGCTATTTCTGACTGAAGTTGTGAATCTATCTACAAATTTAAAGACTCCTTTTCGATATTATATTCTGGCTTTCAATATTTTTATCAGGGAGAAACGATGAGTAGTAAAAATATTGGGTGGGGGATAACGCTGGGGGTTGTAATAATTATTCTCCTGGCCGCATTATCAACACATGATCAGAGTAAAAATGCCCCATCAACAAGAACTTGGACAACAAATCAAATCGCGTCCAGTAGTGATTTGATAAGTACATGCAAGGAGGCTGGCTTACTTTATCGATTGTCTGCGGAAAACGGTTTAGTTTTTGTTGACCCTATCCTATGGAATGCCTTACGATATGATCAGAAACAAAATTTCGTAAATGCTGTTCTGTGCTATTGTCAATCGCAATTTGATTATATGGATGAAACCATTTACGTTCACGATGCCAACACCAATAAATTGATAGCATGGACACATCGTGGCCAACTCAATCTTAAAGAATGATTTTTGTGCAGCATTTTCGTCTATCAGAAATAAGCCTTAACTAAAATATGTCCGATGAGCGAACCACTCGATAAAATCGTCAATCAGGCGCGCGAAGCGTTGGGGGACAATCTGCAATCCATCGTCCTCTATGGCTCCCATGCGCGCAGTGACGCCGGACCGCACAGCGATTACAACTTGCTGATCGTGGTCAAGGATTATACTCCCGGCCGGCTCGCGCCTTTGCGCGCCCACGCGCAGGCGTGGCTCAAGCTGCGGGTCGTGCCGCCGGTGATTATGCAGGCCGATCAAATGCCGCGCAGTCTGGATACCTTCGCGCTGGAATTTTTGGAAATGGCGGCGGCGCGCACGGTGCTGTTCGGCGGCGATCCGTTCGCGGATTTCGCGCCCGACTGGAACACAGTACGCAGCGAACTGGAGCGGGAAGCGCGGCAAAAGCGCATTTCACTGGTGCGGCGGTGGCTGGCGGCGGGCGGCGATGCGAAAATCATCAAAGCCTTAATCGCCGATACGGTTCCCTCCTACTTCACGCTGCTGCGCTGCACGCTGATGCTTAAGCGGCGGGAAGTGCTCTCGCTGACTACCGATGCCGTGTTTGCCGAGCTTTCCGGCAAGCCGTGGTTCAAACCGGATATCTGGTCGCGGCTGCGGGCGGTGGTCACCGGGCAGGCCAAGCTTTCCAAGGCGGAACTGGAAGCCTTGATTCCCGAGTATATCCAGCAAGCGATGGCCTTGGTGCATCGGCTGGACGAACTGGAATAAAACAAACCGAGGATAGATACATGCGAGCACTTGCGGTAGCGTTGTTGGCAATCGTAGTTATCGGCTTGATTGCCGCGCTCTGGATTTACGGAACCTATAACGGACTGGTCAACCTCGACGAAGAAACCAATAAAGCCTTTGCGCAGGTGGACGTGGTCTTGCAGCGGCGGTTCGATTTGATTCCCAACTTAGTGGAGACCGTGAAAGGCTATGCCGCTCATGAAGAGGGCGTCTTCACGGCCGTGACCGAAGCCCGCAGCCGCGTCGGCAGCGCCACCACCACCGAAGGCCGCATTAATGCCGAAAACCAGTTGACCGGAGCGTTATCCCGTTTGTTGTTAGTGGCCGAAAACTATCCGCAGTTGAAAGCCAATCAGAACTTCCTCGCGCTGCAGGACGAGCTGTCGGGAACGGAAAACCGCATTGCCGTGGAACGCCGCCGCTATAATGAAGTGGCCACCGAATACAATAAGAAGATTCGCCGCGTTCCGGCCAATATGATCGCCGGAATGTTCGGCTTCGAGCGGCGGGCGCTCTTGGAGGCTCCCACCGAAGCCAAGTCCGCTCCCAAAGTGAAGTTTTAAGGCTGGAATAGGGCGAAATGCCGTAGCATTTCCGCAGGCAATTGCGGAGCGCCCGTGAATGCCGTTTCGTAAACGAAAACGGGCGAACTCATCGTTCGCCCGCTCGAAAACATCATCACCGCGGCTTCCGCCGTGAACCGTGCCCGATAACGGTTTTCCGCTATGCCACCGAGTCCGGCCGCGGCCGTTCGTCAATGTGCAAATCGGAAGCGCCGGGTTCCGGTAGCGGTGGGTCGGTTTCAATAACCTTGTTGACCATCGTAGACACTGCGTCGTTAACCGGATTCAATACCATCAATCTTAGAAACGTGCTGTCATCGGGGGCTCGGTCTACGAAAGTCAGCCATGACGGAAACTTAGGTTCGTTATTCATCGTAAACTCAGTGTAAAATCATCGTGTCTTGATTATTGGGAAGGCAAAGCGAGTGCCATCGCCGCCGCCTTCCCTTCTTGCCTTGCGAATCCCCGAAGATAAAATCGAAGAAATCCGCGCCGCCACCGACATCCTGCCGCTGGTGCAGCAGTACGTAGCCCTCAAGAAAAAGGGTGCGAACTGGTTCGGGTTGTGTCCGTTCCACACCGAGAACACGCCCAGCTTTTCGGTGAATCCCAGCCGGGGAATCTATAAATGCTTCGGCTGCGGGCGGGGCGGCAATGCGATCGGTTTTTTGATGGACGTGGAGCGGATCAGCTATATTGAAGCGGTGCGGATGCTGGCTGAACGGGCGGGGATCGCGCTGCCCGCGCCCAGCGAGGCCGACCGCGATGCCGACAGCGAAAGCGAACGGCTGGTACGCGCCAACGGTCTGGCCCGCGATTTCTTTCACCGGCAATTGACCGAGAGCCGCACCGACCTGGCTGAAGAAGCGCGCGCTTATCTTACGAATCGCGGCTACACGAAAACGATTATAGACCGCTTTCTATTGGGTTACGCACCGGACGCGTGGGACAGCTTGGCCGAGTTCGCGCGCAGTTCCGGCTTGCCTTTATCGGTGTTTGTTCAAGCCGGATTACTGAAGGAAGGCAAGGAGCGCAACCGTCCTTATGACGCGTTCCGGCATCGGATTATTTTCCCGATCCGTAACTTGGCGGGGCGGGTCATTGCCTTCGGCGGCCGCAAACTGCGCGAGGATGACAGCGCCAAATACATCAACTCGCCGGAAACCGCCGTCTATCACAAAGGCCGCGAGTTGTTCGGTTTGTGGGAAGCGCGCGATCTCATCCGCAAACAGGATGAAGCAATTCTGGTGGAAGGCTATACCGACTGTTTGTCGCTGGTCGTGGCGGAGGTGACGGTCACGGTGGCGACGCTGGGAACAGCCCTCACGGAACAGCAAGCACGCTTGCTCAAACGCTTCACCAGCCGCGTATTCATTCTCTATGACGGCGATAGCGCGGGTTTGAATGCCGCGCGGCGGGCGGTGGACGTGCTGTTGGAAGCGGGTGTGCGGCCGGCGGTGCTCATGCTGCCCGAAGGCGAAGACCCCGATTCCTTCGTGCGCAAGCACGGCGGCGAAGCGGTGTGGAAGCTGCGCAATGAGCACGCGCTCTCGGCGGTGGATTTTCAACTTAAATTATCTGCGCGTGCTAAGACAGCCGTTTCCGAAGCGGCTAAAGACCTTATCGCCACTGCCGCATTAATCGGCAGTCCGGTGGATCAGGATGTGTTCTTGCAGGAGATTTCGGATAAGACTCGCATCAGCCTGGATGCCTTGCGGCGGGAACTGGCGCGAGTGCGCCCGACTCCCAAAGCCAATCGCGAGATGATGCCGACTCGCGAAAAATGGCCGCCGCCCGGTCCGGCGGCGGTGCTGGCGAAGGTGTTGATCCGACAGCCGCAGCTTCGCCCCGAAGTGTTTGTGCAATGGAAACCGAATGGACTGAACGATCCGCGGCTGTCAACCTTTATGAATCACCTGTACGGCGAATGGGAGCGCAGCGAAGTCAGCGACGCCACCGTGCTGCTGGATCATTTTCCGGAATCGCCGGTGCGGGAATTCATCGTAGACAGCATGTACGAAACCCAAACCGAAGAGGACGAGGACAAGCTGATCGCGATTGACCGGCAGATCATTCAGGATTGCTTGAGCGCTCTCAAAGCCGATCAATTGCGCACCCGTATTGCCGAACTCAAGCGGCAACTGGCTACCGATTCCGATGCGCAGCTATTGACCGAATTGCAGCAATTGGTGAAGCAGGAAAAGGACCTGCGCGCACGGGGAAATTAACGGATTTGGAGAATACAATGCGCGATCAATATCACGGAACCACGATCTTAGCCGTCCGCAAGAACGGCATGGCAGTGATTGCCGGTGACGGCCAATTAACGCTGGAAGATACCGTTATTAAGAGCACGGGCCGCAAAGTCCGCAAACTCTACGATGGTAAAGTGCTGGTGGGTTATGCCGGAGGCGCCGCCGATGCGCTGGCGCTGTTGGAAGTGTTCGAAACCAAGCTCAAACAATACAACGGCGATTTAACCCGCGCCGTCATCGAAGTCGCGAAGGAATGGCGGCTCAATCGCGACTTACGGCGGCTGGAAGCGGATTTAGTAGTTATGGACGACGAAAAAATGTTTCTGCTGTCCGGTCTGGGCGAAGTCGTGGAACCGGATGACGATGTGGTCGGGTTGGGTTCGGGCGGCACGTATGCGCTGGCCGCCGCCCGCGCGCTGATGAAGCATACGACTCTTTCGGCCAAGGAAATTGCCGAAGCGGCGATGGCGATTGCCTCGCAAATTTGCGTTTATACCAACGATCAGATTGCGGTTGAAATACTGGACTAAAGGCGGTTGTCGGTGAATCCTCCGATTGTAAATCCCATTAAGCAGCTCACTCCGGCGGAAATCGTCAAGGAGCTGGATAAATACATCATCGGCCAGAACGCCGCCAAACGGGCAGTGGCAATCGCGCTGCGCAATCGCTGGCGGCGGCAGCAGGTCGAAGGCGAAATTCGCGACGAAATCTACCCCAACAATATCATTCTGATCGGCTCGACGGGCGTGGGCAAGACCGAACTAGCGCGGCGGTTGGCGAATTTGTCGGGCGCGCCGTTTATAAAGGTGGAAGCTTCCAAGTATACCGAAGTGGGCTACGTCGGCCGTGACGTGGAATCCATGATCCGCGATCTCGCCGATACGGCGGTGGCGAAAGTCAAGATGGAACAGCGGGATCTGCTGAAGGACTCCATTGAAGCCACCGTTGAAGAAAAGTTACTGGATTTGCTTCAACCGCCCACCCGCAGCACGCGGCGGCGACGCGAAAGTGACGACGACCGCGCCCGGCGCTCGCGGCGGGCTGAGCAAACCCGGCGGCGGCGGCAGCGCGATCTGTTGCGGCAGCAACTCCGTGAAGGCTTACTGGATCAGCAATCCGTCGAACTGGAAACTCCCGAAGAACCGATGCAGATGATGCAGATTTTCTCCTCGCAAGGTATGGAGGAAATGGGCATCAATCTGCCGGACATCATGAACGGCGACAAACGGATCCGGCGGCGCAACGTGACCGTGGCTGAAGCCCGCGAATACGTGATTGAGGAAGAAATCGAACGGCTGGTGGATATGGAGCGGGTGGTGCGCGAAGCGCTGCGCCGCACCGAGACGGCGGGCATTGTCTTTCTCGATGAGATTGACAAGATCGCCGCTCCGGCGGATGGTTCCGAAGCGGGGCCGGATGTCAGCCGGTCGGGCGTGCAGCGGGATATTCTGCCCGTAGTCGAAGGCACGGCCGTCACTACTAAATACGGCATTGTGCGCACCGATCACATTCTGTTCATCGCGGCGGGAGCGTTCAGCGCGGTCAAGCCGTCCGATCTGATTCCCGAATTACAAGGCCGCTTTCCGATTCGCGTCGAGCTGGATAAATTGGGCGCGGAAGAATTCTATTTGATTCTGACCGAACCGCGCAACGCGCTCATCCGGCAGTACACCGCCCTATTGAATACCGAAGGCATCGAACTGAAATTCACCCGCGATGCGCTGCGGGAAATCGCCGATATCGCCAATAAGGTCAATCAGCGCACGGAAGATATCGGAGCGCGGCGGCTGCATACCCTGATGACCACTCTCTTGGACGACATTCTGTTCGATGCTCCTAATGTCAAACGGAAAAAAATCTCCATCACCAAAGAACGCGTCGTGAAAATGCTCGCGGAAATTGCCGAGGACGAGGACCTTGCGCGGTTCATTCTATAGGTGATGGAGGTCTGTGGTTTGCTCATACTATTTTTTGTTGATTTTTGCACCTTCTGTAAACATCTGTATACAAAAGGTTTTTAGAAATTTCCTTGCTTTTCAACTGACTGCGCAGTATGCATGAACTGCGCAATCCGCACTTTTTGCGTTTAACTGGAGTCTCTGTACCTGAGGAACAACCAATGAAAAAGGTCCCGTTTATTTGCTTATGGATCCTGCTGCTGTTGCCCCTTACCTTATGGGCAACCGCAACCAGCCCAAGCATGACAACACGAGTTCTCTCCGCGTCCCCCGCGTTGACGGTGATAGCGGCGGAATTCGATGAAACTGCCCTGCAGAACCAGCTGGCTGCGTTGGAATTCGATGCGAGCGCTTCCGATGGTTTAGGGATGATTCTGGCCGTCGCCGGGCGCGGCAATCCGGTGGCTAATGTTCTGGACTATGAACTGGGGGAAGCGGTCGCCGCTACCATGACCGTCCCCGATGACGATGCCGCAATAACGCCACAGGAGTTGGCGGTTCTGAGCGATCCGGTCATCTTCCGCGATCTGCGATTGGTCACGTTGACCTATCGCCCGGTCATGCGCGATCCCCAAGGCACACTGCGCATCGTGCGGCGCGTGCGCGTGGAAGTGGCGACGCAGGGCAGCGGCGGTTTGAACGAACAATCCGATCCGACCTCATTCTCGTCGGCTTTTTATCCGCTCTACCAAATGTTCGTGGCCAATTTGGATGAGTTGTATCCGGAGTATGCGCAGCGCACTCCCGGCCGTTATTTGGTCATCGGCAGTTCCGCCCGCATTTCTTCCCTGCAATCTGTCGCGCAGTTTCAATCGTGGCTCGACCTGAAAAAGCGCAAAGGCTACACGATGCAGGTGGTCTCACTGACCAATGCCACGTCGGAAAGCGCAATCCGGGATGCCATCCGCCAGGAATACGAAAATTCGTCGCTGCCCGAATTGGAATATACGGTCATCCTGGGTGATCAAGGCGACTTCGTTTCCCCCGCCACCTGTAATCCGGAGCACCCCGAAGAGCAGCCGTGGCGGGTCGGCGATAACTACTATTTCGCTTTGGTCGGAACGGACTCCGTACCCGATGTGATTCACGGCCGGATTTCCGGACAGTCCACCTCGGAATATGTGACCTATTTCGCCAAAGCCTTCAACTATGAAACCAATCCCTATCGGGACGACCTGACGTGGTATCGTTCCATCTCGTGCGTGGCGGGCAACAACGCCGACGGCGGGAATATTTTCCCGGTTACACCGGTGTGGAACGTCAATTGGGCGCGGGATCGCTTCATGCGCGACGGCGTCATCGCCAATGCGGATACCTTCTATTATCACGGTCCGGCTGATCCGCCGGCCGGGACGTTAACCTCGTCCATCGTTACAGATGTTGATTCGGGGGTGTGTGCGGTCTTTTATCGCGGCTGGGCGTCACACTTAGGCTGGGAGTATCCGATTTTCCGTAACGGCGAGGTTCTCAGCTTGGCGAATGGTCGGCGGCTCCCGGCCGTATTCGGAATCGTCTGCGGCAGCGGCAACTTCGCTTATTTCGGCGGACAATGTCTGGGTGAAACGTTTACCACCGGCGCCGGGACGCCAACCCAGCCGAAGGGCGCCATCACCTTCTTCGGCGCGACCGACTTGCATACCAATACCCGGCATAATAACGCGATCTTGGCGGGAATAACCCAAGCAATGATGGACAACGGCATTCGCAGCGCGGGTGCATTGGCCATGGCGGGTAAGCTCGAAGGTTGGCGGCAATTCCAGCGTGAGCGGAGCCTCATGGCTTCCCAGTGTCCGTCGCCCGCCGTATACTACATTCTGCATGTGTTTAATTTGCTGGGCGATCCCGAATTGCAGATTTATTTCGGTGTTCCTTCAACCATGGACGTTCAAAGCGCGGCGACGCTGACGCAAGGCGAAACGCTGGTGCCGATTATCGTCCAAAGCGGCGGTTTTCCCGTTTCCGATGCAATGGTGACGCTTCGTCAGCAAGGCTCGGAGACTATCGCCCGTACGCGCACCGACGTCGCCGGGAATGCGGTCCTTCCCGCCAATTTTACAAGTACCGGAACGGCTCAGTTAACAGTTTGGAAATCCCGCCATTTCCTCGTCAGTCGGGACATTCCCATTGTCAGCGGCGATTTCGATCCGAAGATTACGCAGGTGAACTGGTCGGCGGGTGCGGACAATCTGCCGAATCCCGGCGAGACTGTCAATTTCACACTCGATATTCAGAACCTTGGTACCAACGCCACCACACCGTCGTTAACCGTTACCTCGCTGGATTCCCGTGTGACAGTCGTTACCGGCACCGGAAGTTGCAACACGATTATGCCGGGTGGGACACAGACGTCCACCGAGTTCAGCATCACGTTAGGCACCGAGCTTTACAACGGGGAATTGCCGTGGCTGAACGTTATGATTCAGGATGCGTGGGATCCGGTCAATCGGCGAATTCAGATTCCGGTAGCGGCACCCGATCCGCTGGTCGTTTCCTTCCGTGTGGCGGACGGTGGCAACGGCATTCTGGAACCCAATGAAACCGCCCCGATTTACGTCACCATTCAGAATAACGGCGGTCAGGAAGCGTCCGGCTTAACGGCCACGGTGGATTCGTGGGATAACGCCGTCCAAATCACCAACTCCGCCGTTCAGTGGGGTACAGTTGCCATCGGATCCAGCGGCGAGAGCACGCAGCCGTTCGAAGCGCATCTGATGAGCGGTGTTACTCCCGGTCGGCAAATTCAGATTCGCTTCCAGTTCCAGCAAAACGGCGTGGTCATGGCACGCAAGGTTTACACGCTGACGGCGGGCCTCGTTACCCCGGCTGCTCCCACCGGGCCCGATGCCTACGGTTACTATGCCTACGAAGATATTGACGCAGGCTATACCGCAACCCCGACCTATAACTGGATTGAACTTGATCCGGCGCACGGCGGCAGCGGCGGCGAAGCCCACACCGTCCATGATGACACCCACTTCGACATGGCTTTGCCGCAGCCGTTCACTTACTACGGACAAACCTTCGATCACATCTGGATTTGCTCCAACGGCTGGTTCAGTTTCGAGCGGATGTCCATTCCCGAATTCCGCAACTGGGAATTGCCGTCACCGATGGGCGCGCCGTCCTTGGTCGCCCCGTTCTGGGATGACTTGGTCGGCAAGAGCGCCGGTCCGGCTGAAGATACGGTCTTTACTGTGTGGACCCGTTACGACTCCGATCCGGGTCGGTTTATCATTGAATGGCGGTCATATAATCGCGCCGGTGTCCCCGATGGAATCGGTTTCCCCAACACCGCCGTGTGCAATTTTCAGGCGATTCTGGAGTACCGCACCGGTGACGGCGATATTCTCGTGCAATATGAGCAAATCGCCAATGTAGACAACAACTCGACGAACACCGGCAATTATGCCACCGTGGGAATCGAGGACTCCTATCACCAGCGCGGATTAAACCTGACCTATTCCAACTACTATGCCGCTTCGGTGGATACGCTGCGGGCGGGGCGGGCGATTCGCTTCACGACTACGCCGCCCGACAATTTCAACAGCGCCGAAGCGCCGCTGGAATCCGGCATTCCCGAACGGTTTGCATTGCATGAAGCCTATCCCAATCCGTTCAATCCCAGCACGCTGTTGCGCTTCGATCTGGAGCACAGCGGTCTCGTGTCGCTGAAGGTTTACGACATTTTGGGACGCGACGTGCAAACCCTGGTGGACGGCTGGTACGCCGCCGGCCGCTACTCGCTAACGTTCAACGCCGCCGACTTGCCGTCGGGCTTGTACTTCGCCCGGCTGGTTTCCGGTACGAACGTCCAAGTGCAGAAGTTGATGCTGGTGAAATAGCCGAACAACTTTTCGATGAAAACGAAGCGGGGCGACCGTGAGGTCGCCGCGCTTTTTATTGTACCGGTATCTTCTGTTCAGAAGACTATTGATCCTTCCAGATGTTCAGAATCTTTTGCGGCAGTTCCGCGCGCATTTTCTGGAATTCGTGGGCCGATGGGCAGCGCCAGACCCCGGCGGCGGCTCCGGCGTGACCGTCCCCGATATTCAGCAGGCGCACGATTTCACCCATGTCCTTCATATGCTCGATTTTCTGCATGGACAAGGCCAGCGACAGCGACACCGACAGATCGTGAGTTTTCTGTCCCCGCCGGAAAATCGGCTTCATTTCCGCATAGCCTTGCGCCGCAGGCTCCACTAATCCGATCAGCTTCTTGTCAATCCGTACCGGATTGGAAAACGACGTCAGATCCACGATAAACAACCCGTGCTCCAGCAACTTGCCGTATTTGGAAATGTGATCGAGCATGATATCTTCTTCACGGGAATATCGTTGTGCGCGTTCGACCACCAGCGTGTCATCGGCGGCTTCGATCAATGACAGGTCGCGCATTAAAAATGTCGCTTCCCGTAAAAACTCGTCATGCTGCCGGATGCTCTCGGATGAGGCTTTGATCGCGCGATCCAAACGATTGGCGGGAGTGTCCGCCCGCCACGCCTCCAAATCGGCATACCCGAAACTGTCAATCACGTCGGCGGCATCGGCCAACTCGGCGTAGTCTTCGGGCAACTCGTCCGTTTCGCTTAAAAAATCGTAGACCACCCGCACGCAGGACAGCGCCTCGGCGAAACGTCCCGGAATCTCCGCCAGTTTCAAGCCGCGCAGTTCCAACTCCCCCAGATTGCCCACATGATGATCGAACCACAACCCGCATTCCAACGGATACGGCAGATCGCACACGATGTCATCGCGGGTGATGGGAATTTCGGCCTTGGCGATCGTCATCGGGCCGGCGAAGCGAATCCGTTCGATATCGTAGGCCCACGACAAGAGTGCCGCGCTGCCCAGCCCGTCGAAGTCGTTATGAGTGACAATGGAAGAATAGTCCGGCATGATTAAAAATAACTTCCGAAACCCGCGCCGCGCTGCCGTTCGATCTTCACGTCCCGCAGTTGCGGCGACTTCAACCCGATCTTCAGGAAGTAACCGGGAAGATAACCCAGCGGACTCCACGAGAATGTCGCTTCCCAGCAGTGCAGATCCCGCGTAACGAAGACACTGGTATTGCGGACTTCCTTGCGATCCAGATCGAAATTATAATCCATGCTGATCTTCCACTTCGGCGTCAACGTGAACGTAGCGCGATTGCTCATGCTGGATGTCGTCGTATGGGAGATATAGTCGCGGCTTTGCCGCAGGTTGACACTGATACTCAGCGGCATTTGGAATAATTCCGACGGTCCCGCTTCCGCAGACCGGGCAGGCGGCGGCAGTTGTTCCGGTTGATACGGCACGCCCCGCCGATTGGGGGATACCGCCGGATTAAAGAACAGACCGGTCGTATCGGCCAACACATCAAACGTAGAATCGGGAAGCTCTTCCTTTTTCTGTTTCCAGCCGACACCCGCCAGATAACCCACCGTCGGCGCATTGATCGAAAAACCGACGTTGATCGCAGCATTCAATAGATTCAATGGCGCGTACCACGCTCCGCCGTCGCGCTCCCAGAAGAAGCGGCGCACCGGTTGACGGCCTTGATATTCGTAAAAGGAGTGCGTCGTGCTCACATCCAGGCCGACGCCCTGAATCGGTCCCAGAGTCATGCCCTGAATGGACGTACTGAAGCTCATGCCCAAATTATCCCAGAGCAGCGAATCCCGCTTCATGTCCATCGCCGTGTTCATATTCCACTTCAGCAGTTCATACTTCTTCTCGGTCTCCAGTTCGGGATCGCCGGTTTTCATTTGAAATAAATGATCGAGCCGGAAGCTGAATTGCTCGGAGATGCCTTGCGGCGTGCTGCCGCCGCCCGAGATATTCTCCGATCCGGCAAACCGGTCGAAGGTATAGGAACGGCCGTCCGGCATCGTGATCGTCTTGTAATATCCCCATTTCTTGTCGGCAAAATCAGGCCGATAGGTAAAACCAACAGTCGGGGTCATCATATGCCGGAAACTCGCGCCGATTCCCAGGGGCCGTTGCGCCACGCCGTACAGCTTGGTCGTTATCGAACTGCCGATATCGAAGGTCGTGCGTTGAAAAAAACCGGTATCGTCTTCGCGATCCAGAATTTTGTCCACCGCGCGATAGTTTACCGCCCGCCGTGTCCACAACGACCGCAAGCTGATGCGCGGATTTATATTGAGGTATTTGAGGATTTTCGCGTTGGCGCTGATGCTCCCACTATGCACCATGCCATCCTTCTGATAAACCGTCGTGCTGTCGTCGCCGTAGAGCGTCGTATTCGCGCCCGGATTGCCGCTCAAATTGATCAATCCCAGCCGCAAACCTTCCTGCCGCAGGCTCTTCGGCATCGAAAGTTCGTTGCGATAGACCGTGCTGTAGGACCAATTGAAGGCGCGATACCACGGCGGATGCAGCTCCTTCGGCGCGACGGCTCCGCGAATGTTGCGCGGCGCCTTGGGAGCGGGAAACAATTGCCCCGCGCGATGGGATAGACTGATCGCGGGCAGCGTCGTGTTCCACGTATCGAGATTGAGATATTTCGTGTAGCCGACGTTGATATTCGCCGTCCACGGCGAGTTGTCCCACGATTTGCTCAACGTGGCATCCGATCGCAATTGCTGATTGAGCTGATCCTGCTCCGATCCGGTATTGCGCACAAACGTCTTGCTGGAGGCATAGGCGGCGGTCATCGTAAGCCGTGAATTGCGGTCCAATATTTGACTGTGCCGCGCCGTCAGCGAATAGTCGCGCCGCTTTTGATCGCCTTGCCGCTGCGCGTTGAAATCGAAGTCTGCACTCCCGTCCAGACTGTACCGCTTGGTATACCGCCAGCCGCCCCGCCCTAATATGCCGATCCGTTCGAAATAATCAATGCTGCCGCGCAAATCCATATAGTCGGAAATCGCCCAGTAATAACCGATATTCCGCAAGAAGCGGCCTTGCGACGACGACTCGCCGAAGGTGGGAATGATAATCCCCGACGTGCGGCCCTTCTGTTGCGGAAAGACGCCGTAGGGAGCCGCCATGCACGGCACGTTGTCGAAATACAGCACCACCGGCCGTGCCACCACTCGCCGGCCCACCATCACCTTCAGCACTTTTGCATAAAAATGATAGTCGGGTGTATCCTTATCGCAGGTCGTGAAGCTGCCGTCTTTGGCGGTGAGCACGTCGTCGGCAATGCGCTTGAACTGCTCTCCGTAATAATATCCGTCTTCGTATTGCGTCTGCCCGCCGCGTACGCGCCCGACTTTCGTCTTCATGTTGTAGGCAATCTCGTCTCCGTAAAACTCGTCCTGCCCTTGCATGAAATGGGGACGACCCATGCTGAGGATCGTATCAATCTCGGTCTTTAGCGTATCCGCCCACACCGTATCCGGCAGCGGCGCCGCCGTCAATAGCTGCGCGTCCCAATTGACTTCAATGCGTCCCGCTTCCAGCCGCATGTCCTTATAGGTGATCATCGCATTACGGCTGAGAATCGTAATCCGGCGGATTACGTCGAAGTCAATGTCATCGGCGGAGTAATTCACCAGCGTGTCCACGCCGCTCTCCGTGCGGGACGGCGCAATCGTATCGGCGGCCAAAGAATCGGGAAGTAAACTATCGGCGGGAAAAGGGGGAACATCAAGCGGGGGAGCGGTATCCTGCGCAAGCGCAGACCGGACTCCCCCAAGAAGAATCAGGATTAGCAGTAAATATGTGAAACGGGACACTATCGAATTCACAAGGCATCCACGGCGGACGCATTTGCCCGCCTTCGCTGAACGAAATCTATTGTAACGATCGGTTTCCCGAGCGGCGCGGCTACGCTTCGCTAAGGTGCGCGGTGAACGTCCGCTCCCACGTTTGACCGGGACGCAAATGCAATTCCCACAGGAACAGCAGCGCGATAGATTGAAAAATGCGTTCAAAGCCGCCTTCGGACAGCGAGACACTATCCACCGGAGCGCGCCATAGTTTGATCGGGTCCTTGAATTCGAACCGTGCGGTCACGCCTTCGATGCGATCCGTCAGGCGAATATCATAGATATTCGTATGCTCGACGGTTTCGTTCAGCGGCCGGTCTTCCACCGATGTCCCCGGTATTGTGAACACATGCTGGGTCGAATTGGGCGCCATCAGCGCCAGATTCCATTCCACTCCGAACGGACTGTGCAAATCGTGAGCGGCCAGATTACGGATGCGATACCCGATTTCCAATGTTCCGTGACCGGGCACCGCCCGCACGGTTTTCACCAGCTCCACTTCCGTTTCGCCGACATGCCCCAGCCGCCGCAGCGAGATTGCATCGGTAAACAGTTCGGCCAGTTCATACGGCGCTTGCCGGAACGTGCCGTAATCGGCCAGATTCCCGCTGCGAAACTCTTCGATGGTGGAGTTCCAGCCGGGGAAGTGATCGAGCAGCGCGGTGCGCGGCCAATCATCGTAGCGCAAGGCTTTGTCCAGATCGGGCTCCTTGGACAAGACCATATCGTGAATCGAGGCCGTCTCGTTGTCGCTGTTTTCGTGATTGGCTGATGCCGCCGACAGCTTGGCATGGTACGCTTCGGGTCGGCGCGTCAACGTGTTCAGTAAATTATACCCGCGCGGACGGTAGTCCCATTCGAAAAGCATACCGCCTTTTTGCGGAGCAATGTATGCATTCAGTTGGGAATTTTCGATGAGCAGTTCCTCGAAACCGTCGGCGTCGAAATCGGTCTTTTCGATATCCACCCACTTGCGGCCGCGATGGGAGGAATTATCCAGCGCGTATTCGCCTAACAGCAACTCTTTCCAGACCGCATGCCGCAGATGCGGCAAATACAATCCGCCGAACACCCCGTGCCAATACGGGCAATTGCATTGACCGCGCAGCACCGGCGTCTGCAAATCGGGATATTGCTTGCGCGACGAGAGTGCGTGATATTTCGCGCTGGTGCGCAGCATTTTCTTGTGCAGATAGTTGGCTTCATCGTAGCGCGCGAAGAAGCCCCGCCAGAAGCCGCCTTTCATGAACGGCCGCAGCTCTTCCCAATCGTCGCGCTCTTTGAACTCGCCGATGAACTCTTCAAACCGGCGCGCCGCCCGCGGCGGCAGCACCCATTCGCCCATTTCGAAATAGGATCCCGTCGGTAGATAGGTTCGCCCGCCGGGAGCGATGCGATCCCGCGCCTGCCCGAACGTGACCATTTCGATTTCCCCGGCGTGCTTCTCCAAAGCCTCGAAAAAGCGATGGAGCCAGCCCTTTTCGTAAACCCATTCATAGGTATTGGGCCACAGTCCGAATTTCTCGCCGTCATCGGCCATGACGAACAGCGGCTGATTCGCGCCTTCTGCATATTCGCGCATGTAGGCGATGGTATGTTCCGGCTCTTTGAACGGAATCGTATAGCGAAGCTGCTTGTGAATCGGGAACAGCGCCACCGGTCCGCGGCCGGATTCGGTCAGGTAGTAGTGATTCAATTCCCGCAGCCGGTGTCCGGCCGCTAAAAAGTGATCGTCATCCAGCGGCAGATATTCCACTCCGGCCTCGGTCAGCAGATCAGCCAGTTGCGGCTCCCACACCCGCTCGGCCAGCCAGGCCCCGCGCACGGTCACACCGAAGCGCTTCTTCAGATAAGCCCGCATCCGCTCGATTTGTTCCAGCGCATCTTCGCGGGGCAGCACCGACAGAATCGGTTCGTAGAATCCGCCGCCCAAGAGTTCGACCTGACCGCGTTCCACCAGTTTGCCGACTAAATCGAAATATTCCGGTTGGTGGCGTTCCAGCCATTCCAGCAAACAGCCGGAGGTATGTAAAGAAAATTTGATATGAGGGTGATCCAGCGCCGCCGCTAAAAACGGCTGATAGCTCTGCCGGTACGCCAGCTCGAATACGCTGTGCACATTGCCCACCGGCTGATGATTATGAATTCCGAATGCAAAGTTGATCTTCGACACGATGACCTTTCGAAGGGTTAAGGGTTAACGAAGGTTCGAGCGAATCGTTTCGCTCGACTTAATATGCGATTATATTCCCCGGCTGGCGAACCACAACGCGGCGGCGCCTTGCACGCCCGCAAAGTAGCCCAGTTTGCTGGGAAGAATTTTTAAATGCGTCAAATGCGTCTTCAGCGCGCGGGCGTGCAGTTTGCGTTCGAATTCTTCGAAGAAGAATGTTGCCCCCGCCAGCGTTCCGCCGCCCAATACCAGCGCTTCGGGATTGAGAATCGCAATCCATGAGGCCGCCGCTTCCGCCAGATATTCGGCTAAGATTGTATGTACTTGCCGCGCTCGTTCGTCGCCCGCCGCCGCCAGTTCGGTGATGCGTCGCGGGGTCGGCACTTCGCCCGTCGGGAACAAGCGCAGCACGATATCGTCGAAACCGCGCCGCCCGACAAAGCCTTCAATCACGCCCGGGCATTCCAGTACCGTCGGACCGTTCGCCGAAATCACCGTAAATCCCAATTCGCCCGCCCCGCCGAACGCGCCGCGATAGAGTTTGCCGTTGATGAATACCGCGCCACCCAATCCCGTTCCCACCGCCGCCGCCACGAAATGCTGAAACCCCATCGCCGCGCCCCAGCGATGCTCGGCCATCCCGAACAGATCCACATCATTGCCCATCACCGCCGGTAGTCGGAAGGCGTCTTCCATCATCCGCCGCAGCGGTACGGCGTTCCATGTGGGAAAGTTCGGGCCGCGCATATACAACTCGCCCGCCATATCTACCATGCCCGGCGCGGCGATTCCCAGCCCGTCCGGTTTTTCACCGATCCGCGCCAGCAGCGGTTTGCAGGCGTTTTGAATCGCTTCGACCACATCCGCCGGCTCGCGCCGCTGGGGTGTGCTCGTAATCACATGATCCAGCAGTTCGCCGGAGTGCGACACCATACCGATCTTGATATTCGTGCCGCCGATATCAATGCTGAGAATGTGAGGGATTGGCATAATTTGATTTTGAAATGTTCCTTGCGCGATCCTGTGCCTACGGCACTTCCGTTACGTCCAGTTTCAGACGGCCGTCGGCTTCGCGCCGGAGTTTGATGCGCTGCGGATGGCTATCCGGTGATAGCGTAAACTGCGTGCGCAGGTACCCACCGGTCGCCAGCGGATATCCGAAGAATATGTCCACGTCGGATGCGATCCCGCTCGCTCCGATGATCGCGAATTCGCGGTCGAATTGATAAGTCACTTCGATCGTGCCGGTTCCGTAGGGAACGCGCGCCGCCGTCCGTCCCCACTGGGAAGGAACATGCGGTTCGATATCCACCCGCTGCACCTGCACGTTGGGTTTGATTCCGATATAGAGTTCGGCCAGATTTTGAAAGGCCGCGGCAATTGCCGGCAGCGATGACGATACGATCGGGGATGTTTCACTCGGCGTTTGCAGCAGCGAACCGGATAGCAGCAGTGCGGTCAAACTGTCGAAATCGGCGGTTTCTGTGATTTTTAAATCGCTGCGGAATATAAAATCCGTCCACCGCTGCCAGATGAAACCGTCAATTGCCGCTGAAGCACTCCACAACTTGGCCGGTTCGTTGGCCAGGAAACCGAATCCGTAGTTCGCGCCCATTTTCAGAAACAATGCCGTATCGGGAACACTGAACGACTCGAACGTGATGAGATCCGGCATCACATCCGGCAATTCGTCCCCAAACACTTCTTCCAGATTTACCGGTACGTTGGCAATGGGATGATCATATTCCGCCGCCGACGCCGCAAATAATTTCTGGGCGCGGCGCGCCGCCGCCACGGACTCCGTTCGGAAAATTCCTTGGGCTTTATGGTCTCCGCGATTCTGCGCGATGAACTCGCCTAAACTCATCACCCCCGCCATTCGCACGTGCGCCGCCGTCAGCCGCATCAAACTGTCGGTCAGTGCGAGATCGGATAACACTTCCAGATCAGCCGTTGTGTAATCAGATTGCAGGCGCGAGATTCCTTCCAGCGCATCCAGACTCAGTTGGCGCAGCGTCTTCTCATCCGCCATGCCGTAAGTCAGCGCGGCGCGATAGGCGGCGCTGCCCCACCGTAAAAAATCCTGTCGTTGTTGTGCGGTAGCTTCACCCCGATCCGTTGGGAACAGGATCGCCGGACGCGACCGCGATGCGAGAAATTCGGCGGCACACCGCTGTGAGTATTCTTCCATCGCCAACCGGTTGGACAGATCGGGGCGGGGATCGGAATCCATTACTCCCGCCAGCAGCAGCGCGTAGGCTTGATTGGCGAGTTCGTCGGCGGTTCGCATCGAAAACGCCGCGCGTTTTTGCAGATCATCGAGGATTTTCGCATTGATCTTCGGCGGCGCAAGTTCGGCGTACTCTTCGGCCAGTGCGCGTGCTTGCACTTCATCGTTGTCGAACACCAATGCTATTTGCCGACTCTTTGCCGGAGCCATCGTGATTCGGCACAGGGCTTCCTTTTCTGATCCGGTCACCGGCTGCACGTTTACTTGCTCGCCACTGGCGGCAATCGCCACGAACGATCCGTCTTTGCGCGAGAACACCCAAGTTCGCTCGGCGGTTTGTCGCGGCGGCTCGTCCAATGCGCGGCGGTCGGTTTCGGAGAGCGGCGTGCGAATCAGCAAACCGATGGCATCCTGCGACCGCCCTTCCATCCGCGTCACGAAACCCGCGCCGCCGGGAAGTACGGATATAGTTTGGCGGGCATGGGTTGTTTGGTCGGTCATTTCCAAGGCAGTCAAAGAACGGGACACCGAGCGGGGTGACATCTCTAAGGTTTCCTCGGCTCGCTCCCACATGACTTGCCACGGCTGCCCGGCCATTTGCTCGCTTTGAACCTGAAAAAATGGCTGGCTCTCCCCCTGAATCGTGATTTCCATTCCACTCATCCGGAATAGCGGCGGAGAATCACCGGTAAAATCTATAATTATCTTATTCTTGGGGTTGAAACAGGGACTGTCGGATGATATCCGTGAAGAGCCGCATCCAGCCACTAATAAAATCAGTAAAAATACGTGCAGTTGTATTTTTTGCATAGTTTTACATAATACAAAACACCAGCGAAAATTGCAAGCATACCCTCTGCAAAATGTCGCGCATTTTTGCCGAGGCAGGCTTGCCCTCGAACGAAGTGCAGGGTCCCCTGATCTCCCCGGAACATACCGTCTCGTAGGGCCATAATTTATTATGGCCGTTCTGGTAGGGGCGGACCCATGTGTCCGCCCGCTCTGTTCTCCCCCCGCTTCAGCGGGGGGACGGAAGGGGGGTCGTAGGGGCGGGTTAAGCATTGCAGAACTCGCCCGTGACTGCGCGGCGGCATGTGGTTTCACATGCCCCGCTTTCCGTAGGGGCACAGCGTGCTGTGCCTTTGTCTTCGCACAACGATCCGTAGCCGCGCACGGCAGTGCGTGGTGAGCGGGGCACGTGGGGCACGTGCCTCCGCGACAAATAGCCTACCGATCTCGCCGAGGCACCCGTCCTCGGGTGCCCGTAACGTAATCATCTTGTAGGGGCGGTTCGCGAACCGCCCGTGTCTTCGCCGGAATCCTCTTGCATTCCATCCCGCCCGCCATTATATTCTCGCATCTATTCAAGGAGAACTAATGAAAACGTACTGTTTGGTCCTATTGTTCGTGCTGACGAATGTGGCATGGGGGCAGCCGCCGGATACGGTGTGGACACGAAGATACTCAATTGAGGATTATAATTTCGCATATGGTCTTGATACGACTTACGACAATGGTCTGGTCATGTGCGGGGCGGCGAGTGATGTTCCCAGTCAATGGGGTTATGCAGTGATTCGTAAAGTGGACCAAAATGGCATTCAACAATGGCAAAGAACCTATGGGAGTAGCGGTTCACCGAGCATTGCCACGGATATCATACAGGCAACCGATTCAACTATTATTACGGTCGGAAGCAACACGTTAGGAATGCTGGATCGGTTTTTCTTTTTTAAACACTCGCTGAACGGCGACTCCATTACTTCCAGCTACATCGGTATTGAGGTTGGAGCAAATGGATATTCGGTTACCGAGACTACGGATCGGGGTTATTGCGTATTGGGAACCGAGCGATTGGATGTATTCTCCGGATTCAGCGCCCGCGTGACGGAGTTTTCGCAAAACGGAACCTATCAATGGACCCGTCGCTATGGACGCGGATCACAATACCGGGTGGATGCCATGGATATCGCCGCTATGCCCGATGGTGGATTTGTCATTGCGGCACATTTCAAGCGGTTGTTCACCACCGATTCAACGACCCTGCTGATGATTCGCGCCGATGCCAACGGGGACACCCTTTGGACGCGTGAGCTCGCCGCATCGTCGGGTAGTCTTGAAGCGGTGAGTGTTTGTGTGACCGCGAACGAACAACTAGTCTTCAGTTGTGATTGGGAAGGACCACCGTACTATTGGTATGTAATATGGACCGACTTCAATGGAGATACCCTGCAGTCTCGTACCTATATTGGACCTCGGGGCTTATCCTCCTCAGTCAAGATCGTCCCCGCGCGACACGGCGGCTTCATCTGCTGTGGAACTTGTTGGACTGCTCCCCATTATGCTGTTCTTGTTAAATTGGATTCCACTGGGGACACACTCTGGCACTCGTACTATGGTTATGGAAATGTTGAGTATGTTGGAGCGTATGCACTACAGCTTCGTGACGGCGGGTATGCCATGCTGATGGGAATGACGGATTATATAAACGGGGAATCTCCAACTATGCTTGTTCGGTATCGGACCGATGAATCCCAGCCCGTTAACCCACCGATTTTGCCGGATAAATATCCGCTTTTATCGTGCTATCCGAATCCGTTTAATAGCAGCACCAGAATCGAATATGATCTCGAATTCTCGGCAGAGGTGGTCATTGATCTCTACAATGTTCAGGGAGAACACGTTGCCAATATAGTCAACGGCTATCGCAATGCGGGAAAACATACCGCTATGTGGGAGGCTGTTGGATTGAGCAGTGGAATTTACTTCTGCCGATTGAATGCTTCAGGAGCGGCAAGAGTCCAAAAGCTGATTCTACTCCGATAGCACATCCCCCGGTGGTGACTCTTCAGGATCACCCGTGTCCAGTGGTGCCAC
The DNA here is from genome assembly GCA_964444755.1 of uncultured Alphaproteobacteria bacterium. Classification (GTDB taxonomy): domain Bacteria; phylum Electryoneota; class RPQS01; order RPQS01; family RPQS01; genus JAHJDG01. The sequence goes on from CAYUIF010000005.1 coordinate 41,197, forward strand.
AGCGTGCTGTGCCCTTTTTCGCGGCAGCGAATCCTGTCATTCTGGACACTGCGACAGCAGGCGTCCAGAATCTCACAAACTGCCGAGCGGGGTCGCTGACCCTGCCGGAATCTTCTTGCATTCCATCCCGCCCGCCGCTATATTCTCACATCTATTCCAGGAGAACTAATGAAAACGTACTGTCTGGTCTTGTTATTCATGCTGACCAGTGCTGTGTGGGGGCAACCGCCAGTTCCAAACGATAGCGTAGCCGCAAATCAATTCGTCTGGACCGACAGCCTGATTGCCAATCGCGGACCGTTCGCAACAGCACCGCCACCGGAATCTTTCAAGCCGGATACCATTGACGGAAAGCTCTATTGGCATGGCGGAGTCTTTGTGTTGCCGGTAACTCCGGACTCGGTGCTGTTGGCAAACGGCTTTCGGGATGTGGCCAAGAAACCCGGATCGGTGATGCACGACTACTTTGAAGCCTCTTGGCCTGTGGGCATGAAACTGGAAACGTTACCGCTGGCTATCCGCCAAGTGAGATACTATCAGAATCCAATGGGATTTCCGCCAAGCGAAGACTGGGCCAGACGCGAAACGCCTGGTCCGGATGGAATCTTCTACCAAGTCAACCTCTACACGATCCTGGGTCTGCCAGACAATTTTTTTAAAGCCTATGGGATAAAGCAACATGGTGTCAAAGAATCAGGTTGGAATACTATGTATCAAGCCTACTGGCCAAAGATTTTGTCTATGAAGAACGCACCGCAAGAGTTTTACAATCTGAGCGTTGATCCCTTCCCCGAGAATGAGTGATTATCGATTGCTTGCTCGCCGAGCGGAGCGTCCTCGCTCCGCCGGAATCCACCCCCCTTGTATTCCCCCCTTTTCTCAAAGGGGGGAAACGATAGATCGCCGAGGCGGGTCCTAAGACCCGCCCGGAATCTTCTCGTTTTCCCCTTGACATTCTGAACAAATGTTCATAAATTAGTCTGCCGATCTGTCTTCACAGGTGTAAGTGAATGCATCCCGATTTCAGCCTTTCAGAGTTTCAGATTTTCAGCATTTTCTTACGCTTCCCCAGTTCGTTTGGTTAAAAAATATTTTCCGGTGGATAACCTGTTGACAACCCATCTACGCTTGCACAATCAAGGATTTATACCGATATTTAAGGATGCGGAACCCTTATGCGGGTTTCCTCGTTACACTTTTACCGATTGATTTATCGAATTTTAAGGATAGTATGGCCAACCCTCCCCCTCCCGAAAAACTTCGCGAAGAAATTACCGAATTTCTCCGCAGTAAATACGGCCCCGATGTGGCCATGACCGATGTGGATCTCGGCGCGCCCCACGACGGCACCCACACTACGCCGCCGGCTTCGCTGGACAATATTGATTTCACCCTCAAACCCGCCGAACTCGACGCCTACTTGCGGCAGTACGTGCTGCATCAGAACGAGGCCGTGGAAATTCTGGCCACGAAAATCTGCACGCACTTCCATCGCCGTAAATGGGAACTGGACAATCCCGAAGAACGCGTCAACGTGGGCCGGGTGAAATCGAATATCCTGATGATCGGCCCCACCGGCGTCGGCAAGACTTATCTAGTCAAACTCATCGCCGACAAAATCGGCGTGCCGTTCATCAAGGGCGATGCCACCAAGTTCTCCGAAACCGGCTACGTCGGCGGCGATGTGGACGATCTCGTGCGCGGACTCGTGCGCGAAGCCAAGGGCGACGTTACGCTGGCCGAATACGGCATTATCTACGTGGATGAGATTGACAAGATCGCGTCGTCGGGCAGCTCTTGGGGACCGGACGTGTCGCGCAGCGGTGTGCAGCGCGCGCTGCTCAAGCTGATGGAAGATACCGATGTGGATCTGCGCACGCCCCACGATCTGGCCAGCCAGATGGAAGCGGTCATCGAAACCCAACGCACCGGCAAGGCCGAGCGCAAGAAAGTTTCCACCCGCAATATGTTGTTCATCGTATCGGGCGCGTTCGGCGGACTGGCTGATATCGTCCGCCGCCGCTTGGCCAAAGGTACCATGGGCTTCCGGCAGGGCCAGGAGATTCCCCGCGCCGACGAAGACGTGCTGCGCAACGTCACCACGCCCGACCTGATCGAGTACGGTTTCGAATCGGAGTTCATCGGCCGCTTGCCGGTGGTCTCGCAATTGCGCGAGCTGTCCGAGGATGCGCTGTTCGACGTACTCAAGAATCCCTATTCGGCGGTGGTGCAGGGTAAAAAGCAGGACTTCGCCGCCTACGGTATCGAATTGACTTTCGAAGACGACGCGCTGAAAGAAATCGCCCGCCGGGCTTATGCCGCCGGGATCGGCGCGCGCGGTCTGACTTCGGTCATGGAAAAAAACCTGATCCGCTTCGAGAAGCTGCTGCCGTCTTCTAAAGTCCGTAAGCTGGACGTCACCCGTGATCTGATTTTCGACCCCGAAGCGGCGGCGGCGGGGATTTTATCGAAAGACTCGGTGCAGCAGTTCCAACGTAAGTTCCTCGAAAAGAGCGGGCTGGTGCTGGAGTTCCCCTCCGAATCGGTGGATTGGGTGCGGCAGAAATTCGGCAAGGATCCGGGACAGATCGTTGACACGCTGCTGAAAACTTTCGCCAACTACGAATACGGCATGAAGCTGGCGGGCACTCAAAGCCTGCGTGTCACGTGCGACTTGCTGGACGCGCCCGATGCCTACCTCGATCGGATGATCAAGCGAGCCTACGAAAACAAAGACAATCCTCCGGCTTGAGCGGAATCCCCTATCGGCAATCACGATCAGTTATGGGCAGGCATCGAGTTTTTCGATGCCTGTCGTTCATTTGACAAACGAACGGTTTTTCGGTACATTATTTTGCCATGAGCGATCTATTCAAGACTGAATCCGCCCCTTCGCCCGATGCGCCGCTGGCCGAACGGATGCGGCCGCAGACGCTGGAAGGCTTCGTCGGTCAGGAGCACTTGCTGGGCGAAGGCGCGATGCTGTTGGCTCTGGTCAAGAGCGGCACATTGCCCTCGCTGATTTTCTGGGGCGAGCCGGGAACGGGCAAGACCACGCTGGCCCGTATCCTATCCCGCACGCTGGACTACGAATTCGTGCCGATTTCGGCGGTGACGACCGGCGTGCCCGAATTGCGCAAGCTGCTGGAGCGCGCCCGAAAACTGGCCCTGCAAAACCGCCGCACGTTGATGTTCGTGGACGAAATCCATCGCTGGTCCAAATCGCAGCAGGATGCGCTGCTGCATGCGGTGGAAGACGGCACGGTCACGCTGTTGGGCGCCACCACCGAAAATCCATCCTTCGAGGTCATCGCCCCGCTCCTGTCGCGCGCGCAAGTGCTGCGCTTTCAGCAACTCACCGCCGAGCATCTGCGCACATTGCTGCGCCGCGCGCTGGCGGAAGACGAGAAGCTTAAGAAACTGGCGGTGGAAATAACGGAAGACGGCGAACACGCGCTGCTCGCGCTCTCCGGTGGCGATGCCCGTGCTTTGTATAATGCCCTCGAACTGGCCGTGAACATCGCCCCGCGTATAGCCTCCCCTCCGCGTGCGGGGGGGCAGGGGGGGGCGAAAACAAAGGATACCCCCCTTTCATCCCCCCGTGAACGGGGGGAGAAAATCGTGATTGACAACGCACTCATCGAACACAGCGTGCTCAAGCGCATGCCGCTCTACGATAAAAAGGGCGATGCGCACTACGACACGATCTCCGCGTTCATCAAGTCGGTGCGCGCGTCCGATCCCGATGCCGCCGTGTATTATCTGGCACGCATGCTCACCGCCGGAGAAGATCCGCTGTTCGTGGCGCGACGGCTCATCGTCTTGGCCAGCGAAGATATCGGCAATGCCAATCCTACCGCGTTGGTCTTGGCTAATGCCGCGTTTCAAGCCGTGCATCAAATCGGCATGCCCGAAGCGCGCATTATTCTCTCGCAAGCGACCTGCTATCTCGCTTCGTCTCCCAAATCCAATGCCTCCTACATGGCCATCAGCGAAGCTATGAAGGCGGTGGAGAACGAATCGTTTCCGGCGGCGGTGCCGCTGCACCTGCGCAATCCGGTTACCGGGCTGATGAAAAAGGAAGGCTACGGCGAAAGCTATATCTATCCCCACGACTATCCCGGTCACTTCGTGGAAGGCGATCATCTGCCCACGCCCTATAAAGACCGCGTCTTCTACGAACCCACCGATCTGGGCCGCGAAGCGGAAATCGCCGAGCGATTACGTAAATGGTGGCCGAAACGGCGCAAGAAATAAAGAGACTCACCATGAAATATCTTCTCTCTCTGCTGATATCGCTATCGTTGATTAGCATTGCCTTCGCCGAGACCGCGCCCAAATCGTGGCGGCAGATTGCCGACGAAGCAGTGATGGACAGCAATTATGCGAAAGCGGCGGAGTTTTATGCCAAGTGGAGCGAAGCCGATCCCACCGATGCGGTATCGCTCTATAACTATGCCTGCTGTGAAGCGCGGCTGAACCGTCCCGATGCGGCCATCGAAGCGCTGCGCAAGGCGGCGGCGGCGGGCTGGACCGATGCGCTGCACGCGATTGAAGATCCCGACCTCCAGTCCTTGCGCGAGCGCGACGATTTCAAATCGCTGGTGAAGGACATTTCCCACAACGCGCGTACTCGTTACGGCGGCTATCCGATGTATACGTGTTTGCAGGAACGAACCGGTCAGTACTTGGTGGTCCTGCCGGAGACCTATGATCCCGCGCAGCGATATCCGCTGGTGATTCTGCTGCACAACTACGGCGCGAACCCGGAAGATTTCGCGGAAGTGACATCGCTGATCAACACCCGCGATTTCATCTATGCCGTGCCCGAAGCGTCCTATCCCGTATTGGACGGCGGCAGCCGCAGCTTCAGCTTTCTGCGCGAGCGCAGCGACTTCAGTGAAGATCCGTCTTCCGCTCCGGCGGCGGCGGATTGGATCGTCCGCGTCGCCGATGATATTATCAAACGCTATCCGATTGCGAGTGAAAAGTTTTGGATCGTGGGCTTCAGTCAAGGCGGCGCGCTGGCGCACATCACGGCGGCCTTGCATCCCGACCGCGTGGCGGGATACGTGGCTATGGGCGGCTATCTGATCAAGGATGCGATTGCGCCCGGGCAATTCGCCGCCGAACAAACCGCCGGCGTGCACGCGTTGATTCTCCACGGCCAGCAGGATGCGATCGTGGGCTTGGAAGAAAGCATTTATGCTTTTAATACGCTGAAGCAAGCGGGGGTGGACGTGTCCATCGAAGCACTCGACATTCCCCACCGCTTCACCGCCGAAGTGGCTTTGAAAGCCAATGCATGGTTGATCAGCAAGCTCAATGTAAAAGAGTAATCAAGAACTTCTGGTTATTGCCGGTTCGGAGACCGACAACGGCAAATAAAAAAAAGCGGGCGCACGAAAGTGCGCCCGCTTCGTTCGATTGTCGAAATAGATTATTTTGCCGCGGCGATCATCGCCGGAAACGACAGCACGATCTTGGTGCCTTCGCCCTGCTGTGACCAGAGGTCGAGCTTGGCGCCGTGAATTTCGGCGACGTTCTGCAAAATGCTCATGCCCAATCCGGTGCCGCCGTTATTGGCGCGGGTGGTGAAGTACGGCTCGAATACGCGCGCTTGCACTTCCGGCGGCATGCCGCAGCCGGTATCTTCCACCGTCACCTGCACGCGGTCGTGGTCTGCACGTGCGGACAGCGTCAATTGACCTTGACCGTTTTCGCGAATGGCGTGAGCGGAATTCAGAATCATATTGATGATTGCGCTTTCCAATCCGTGTGCATCCCCCAACACCGGCGGAATGTTCTCGGCGATGTCCAGCGATAGCCGGAACGGCTTGGCGTCATCGTCACGGGAGAAACCGCGCAACACGCCGGTGGTGCTCTCCATCAAATCCACGGTGGAACGGAGCAACTGACCAAGGTTCACCGGTTCGAAATCCGGCTTGGCCGGTTTGGTCAAATGACGGAGATTCTTAGCGATCTTTTCAATGCGCTCGGACAGCGCGGCAATGGTTTCGAGATCCTTATCAATTCCGCCCTGCAGCGGCACCCCCGCTTGATTAAGCCGCATCGTCAACAATTCCACGCGGCCCTTGACCGGCTGCAGGCTGTTGTTGATCTCGTGCGCAATGCCGCCCGCCAGTTGATTGATGGTGGTCTGCTTTTCCGATTCCACCAACTTCCGTTCCAATTCCTTATGCGCGGTGATGTCTTCGAGAATCACGCCCACGCCTTCACCCCGCGAACTCGAACGTTCGACGTGGAAGAAGGAATAGGTCAGCGTGCGGCCGCCTTCGCAGATCGCCCGGTGCGGAGCCTCGTTGTGCTGGATGAAATGTTCGAGATCGCTCAGGAAGGTCAGCAACGTGCCGGATTCTTGCCAAACGCATTCGCTGAACCGCACGCCTTGCTTTAGGCACGCCTTGGGCAGCAAGACCGACGCTTGCGGATTGGCATATTCGATGCGGAACGTGGAATCAAGGATAACGATGCCGTGGGGCTGACTGTTCAGAACGTTGTCAAGATATTCCTGCAATTCGCGGAAGCGGGCGGTGGCTTCCTGTTCGGCTTCGATGAGCCGCGCGTTTTCGAGGGCGATGGCGGCGAGCTGCATAAACGCTTCGAACAAACTCAAGCTTGATTCGTCGAACACACCCGCCAGCCGCGACGTATCCACATAAGCCGCGCCCAACAGCTTGCCTTTGGAAATCAGCGGCGCGCCCATCACCGACCGCACTTGCATGCGCGCGATGGATTGATGCTTCGTCAAATCCGACGCGCCGACCACATCGTTAATGAGAATCGGCCGGCGACCTTCGAGCACCTTACGAATCACGGTATGGGACGCGGCGTTTTCGGCGTCTTCGATATCCCCCGTTTCCATGTTGCGCGCCACATGAAAAGTCCACTGCCCGTCTTCGGAGCCCAATACCAAAAAGCCGCGCTCGGCGCCCGCCAATTCAATGGCGGCATTCATAGCGCGGTCGAGGATAGTCTTGGTCGAAAGATCGCGGTTGAGATCTTCCACCAGCGACGCCAGCTTTTGCAGCCGCGCCTCCGTTCCCTCACTGCTTTCGAGAGTCGGATCGGATTCAGCGCCGCTGCTTAGCTCGTCCAATTCATTGAAGAAGTCGTCGGACACCGATGCTTGACTATCCTTGTTTCACCGATTTTTTAACGGCAATGGCTTCGTCGCGAAATTGCTTAATGTGCGGCGAGCCTAAGTAACGATTTCGACCCTCTTCCGAGAGACGGGAGGCAATTGCTTTCAACACCGCCGCGCCACGACCGAATTCATCGAGTGCATTTCGTACCGCCCCCTCCTCCGTGAAGCGGCGCGCGGATGCCCAGTGGAACCGCCAAAGAAAATCAGGATATACAGCGAGTTGGCGGAGAATTCGGGAACGCTCCCGATGGTCAATTCTATCTTGAGCAAAAAGAAGGCCATAGACCGTGGCGCGCGCCGAAGCGTAGGGATCCCATTTCGTCTCGGCCACTCGCTTGGCCGCCTCCAAAGCTGTCCGGATGGTTTCCTGATCTTCATTCAATGCGGCAATCAGGCTTTCCGATAAATGCAGATGAACTTGCGCCAACGGGTCCAAGTCTTCGGACAGCAGCGAGCGGGCGCGTTCCAGCGCCTCGCGAGCGGATTTCCAGCGTCCGCGCCGCGCCTGCACCAGCGCCATCTGCTCCCACGCCTGCCCTTCGCCCTTCTTCGCTTCGACATCACGCGCCGTGTTGCAGGCCCGTTCGAACATCGCCACAGCAGTTTCCAATTCATCCAGAGTAAAGAGCACACGGCCTAAATGAATCAGCGGCTCGATTTCGCCTTCGCGGTCGTCCAACTGACTGGCAATCTGCACGGCTTCCTGCAAGTACGCTTGCGCGCGGGGGTAATCGGCGCGATAGAACGCCAGTTCACCGAGGTTGCTGAGAATCTCGACTTGCGCACGCGGATTTTTCAGACGGCGGAACAGTCCCAGGGCTTTGGTGTAGTAGTCTTCGGCTTCGGGCAGCGAACCGTTTTCCAGCGCATCAATGCCGAGGTTGTTATAGATACCGGCCAAGCGGTGAACGTCGTTGATCTCGCGGGCGATTTCTCCGCATTGCTGCCACAGGCTGCGGGCCCGCAGGCGGTCGCCGGTTTGCGCGGCCAGAACTCCCAGACTGTTATAGATATTGGCAATGCCTTGACGGTCATGAATCTCTTCATAGACTTCCAGACAGCGACTCCAATAAAGTTCCGCCGCATCCATCTCCCCGCGATAAAACGCCAAGGTCGCGACGGTGTTGAGGAGCAAGGCATAGCCCGTATCGACAGCCTTGGGCGGAGTGCGAACCAAGCCTTCTTCAGCCAAAGTGCGGGCGGTATCGGCTTCGCCCCGCTTGAACGTAATCCAGGCCAGCGTGCCATAGACCAATCCGGCGCGGCTGTCGTGACCGGCCGGCAACGCGGTCAAGCAGCGTTCGAGAATCTCCTGCGCATGATCAGCGCGCCCTAATTTTTCTTCCAGCGCGGCGTAGCGCGCGAAGCGCTCGATGTTGTCGGCGGTGACTTCCAGATTGCCCTCGCTGAGCAGTTCACTCAAGCGCGACGCCGAGGCTTCGACATTGCCTTCCATGTTTTCGATCATGGTCAGCGTGTCGAGCAGCACACTCCAATGCTCGCGGGGCGGATCGGACAACAAGCCGACCCCCGCCAACCCGCGCGCCCAGTTGATTTTTCCATCTTCTAAGGTTGAAAAAAGCAGTTTCGCGCACTCTTCAGCGGGAATCATCCAATCGCGGGCGTGAATATCATGATACAAGCGTTCGCGATCGCGCCACGGGCAATCGTCGCATTGATATGCCGTCCAGGCGTCCTTCAGGCGGCGATGCAACTCCTGATGCTCGGAGGTATCATGCATATACTCGAAGTAATCGCTTAGCGCCGTGAAGCGGGAGACATACCCGGATTCCGTTTGGTCGAACCACCGGAGCGGCTCAAGCTGGACCATGGCCGCATCCAGCACCGCCGGATCGGTCCATTCGTCTTTCCACACAGAATTGAAAATCTCGCGCGGCAGCGGATGCGCGGAACAGGCGAGGGTCGAAACGATCTGCCAGGCCACGGTTCCCAGTTTGGACAGCGAATACGAGATATACTCGGCGACTCCGGGATGAAGCGGCACTTCCCACCGACCAGGCAGCAACTCCCAACCCGTTAAGCCGATGCGTAATTGCTCCGCCGCCAATAAATGATCGAGAATGCTTTGCACGCCGATGGCCAGTCCCATGGTTTCGGAGTGCAGCCGGACGGCAAAGGCGTTTTCAAAGGCGCTGTCCGGGAACGTCGCCGCCACGAACTCCGCCACCTGTGAGGCAGGCATCGGACGCAGCGTCAGTTGATCGAATTCACCCAATTGTCCGCGCAGCGCGTCCGTCAACTCAGCGGTGCCGATCACCAGCCACATCTGCTTGCGGCGCGCCGCGCGTAGCAAGTCAACGAAACGTTCCGCGATGATGTTTTCGACATGCGGCACGACGAGTACACGGCAGGGATCGTAGTTGCAGATTTCCGTTCCGTCCACAACCCGGCGTACCGCGATATTCTTGAGGCTGAGATCGTCGGCGAAGTCATGCAGCAGCCGTTTGCGGCCCAGTCCCTTGTTGCCTTCGATCACGAGCGGCGGCGGAGTTTCTCCGGCCAGCAGCGATTGAATCCGGATCTCCATTTCCGCGCGCACATCCCGATGTGTCACCGACACGGCGGAACGAATATACGCTTGGCGGGTTTCCGCCGTTTCATAGGGAAATTCGGTTCCCTGATGGTCATTGAGCAGCGCGATGACATGGCGGGCGGAGGGGGGACGGTCTTCCGGTTTGATGAGGAGCATTGCTCCAATCACGTCCGACAGACCGACCGGGAGATCGGGATTGTAGCGCAGCGCGGGGGGCGCTTCGTGAATACACCGCTGCTTGGCAACCGCCAGCGGATCGTCGCCGGTGAAGGGCATTCGTCCCGTAGCCAGCCGATACATCAGCATGCCCATCGCATAAATATCCGAAGCGACGGAAGCGTCGGCTCCGGTGATCAACTCGGGCGCCAGGTAGGCGATCGTGCCGACCGTGGAAGAGCCGGTACCCCGCTTGGCCGCCAAACCGAAGTCCACGAGCTTCAGCGTTTGAATCGAGCCATTCTCGTCCAGTTTGGCCAGAACATTGTCCGGCTTGATGTCGCGGTGATAGAAGCCACGGCTATGGAAGAATGAAAGGGCGCGGCAGAGCGAAACGAGAATCACTTGGAGTTGCGCGACGTCCCACTTCTCGACCAGAGTATCCAATGGCCGGCCATCCACGAATTCACTGGAGAAAAAGAGCTGATTATCCTGCTCCGGGGCGTGACCGAAATCGTAGACTTCCGGAATATTGGGATGGACGACACCGCGGATACTCTGAAATTCTGACCGAAAACTGGCTTCCGCCTCATCGTTGCCGTCCTGCTTCATGGTTTTCAAAGCCATGACTTTGTTGTCTCTGCGAGTGTCCTCGACGAGATAGACCACTCCCATCCCACCGGAGCCGAGGGTTCGCAGAATTCGGTAACGTGATGCGAATAGGGCCGAATCGGGCATAACGGAAACAAGTTGATTAGATGCCTTCTCCTCGGAGTTATCGTCATTTAGAGTGCGTCTCTTGAGACTCAACTTATTGTTTTGAGAGAAAAAACGGGGGTTGGAGGATAGCAACATGAAGGGGAAACGATAAACGATGAGCGATGAACGACCCCCTTTGTCCCCCCGCTAAAGCGGGGGGAGACTAAGACGGGCGGACACATGGGTCCGCCCCTACGGAAAACGGCCATAATAAATTATGGCCCTACGAGACGGTTACATTCCGGGCGCCCGAGGACGGGTGCCTCAGCAAAAAAATCCCGGCTGCACAAGGCAGCCGGGGTTGGCCATTGGGTACAGGCTCATTAACAGGTGACGTCGTGTCACCGGAGGATTGTCGTTATTAGCCGATAATGTAGCGGCTGAAATGATCGGTCTGCGCGCTCACGGTCAACGCAGTGCGATCCATCGTGCTGGGCAGAGTCTCGAACGTTCCGTCGGGAGCCATATAGACGATATTTAACGGACGATCCGCGGTGGTGTCGTTCGCATAGGTCGTACCGTCGTAGCTGAGAGTCAGTGTAACCGGGACATTGAAATGGAACGGACTGGGATTGCAGTCAATCGCCACGGCCGTCATCGAGGCGTTGGACAGCGTAATTATCACATAATCATCCACCGCACCACGGGGAATCGTCAGTGAATGCGAAGCCAGACGGATAACGGCACCGTCAGGACCGACGCGGAACGAACGCGGCGGAATAACCGTGGCCGGATTGACCGTGTTGCCATAAATGCTTTCCCAATATCCTTCAACATATATGGGGATTTCATTACCATTGACCGTTTCACCGGGTTGCGGATTCCACATATCGGCGTATTCACTGGAAGTTGCGTTGGATGCGGTGGGAGCGTTGAAGTCGCTGCAACCGATCATGAACATACCGGCCAAGACCAACATAACCAACGAGCCGAACACTCGTCCGATGTTTAGATGTCTTGTCCTCATGGTCACCTCCATTATCTGAAAATTGATAGTCTGCTTCTTGTGGCCACTCATAGGTTGAGCAATGAGTATGCCGAATATAGTATCTGTAGTGAGGCTGTTTGGCAACTATATTTCTCATAGATATAGGATTTGGGAGGGTCTTGTTTTTTAAAGGATAGATGGTTTATTTGACGCTGGAGAAGGGGATATGAGCCAGCTATTTGAGCCGCAGGTCAACAATACGCAATTCCGACACTCCGTGGAATATTTCTCATTTTTCACTGGACTTTTTGGAGTCCAGTGTCTATATTATGCCGACTCTAAAAGGGACACGAAATGCACATTTTAATTGCACTATTAACAATTACCTTAGCAGCATCAGCGCAAGCATTCCAGCCCGTTGCCGGACAGAAATCGGTAGCGGAGCAGGAGATCGGTGCACTATTAGAGGCCGCCGCTACCGATTCAGTAAAAAAGGATATTGCTAAGTCTTTTTTTGACAAATATCCCGATGATATTCCGGGGGGACGAATTGCGCAGGATATTCTGCTGAAGAATCTGGAAGATCCGATTACATTTTTCAAGAAACGCTTGGAACAGCAGGAGACTTTAGCCAATCGCTATTGGTACGGCCGAGCCAGCCGGGATTCGGTGATCATGGCCGAAACGGCCAAACTCATTTTAAACGATTATCCGGACAATTATTGGGGGCATGAATTGGCGGGATATGCGGAATGGTATCGCGCCAAGCCGGATACGGCGATACTGATCCGTGAGTTTCGCGCGGCGATCAAGGCTGATCCCTCCCGACCGGAAACCTATTTGTATTTGGGCTGGGTCTATTGGGATGAAGAGCAATGGCCGGAAATGCGGGAAGCCCTGGAAGCGGGAGCAATCGCCGATCCCACCGACAAATCCATCCGCGATGCGCGGCTGACGGTGTATGCCGAACAACGCGATGCGGATGCGTTTTTCACATTGATGCAGGGTGTGTTCTCCGATGAACCTTTGACGGCGGATTTGCCGCGCGCGAAGGGCGGAGCGAACCTGACGACGGCAGAGCTGCGCAATCAGCCGACGGTAATCGAATATTGGGCGTACACGTGAGGAACCTGCGTGCAGCGGTCGCTGCCGGAAATGAACGAAGCCATTCAAAACGGAACGCTGGGTTTTCGATCGTATGCACTGCATCGCGGCGGCGAACACGAAAAGGCGCGCAAGATCGTGGACGGCAAAGATGCGAAGGAACACGAATGGAGCGTGGACTTCGTGTGGAGCAACGCGGCTTTCGAAAAACAATTGGGCGGAGTAAAGGGCTTGCCGAGTTATTATGTACTCGATAAGACCGGACGCGTGCGAGCGATGATCAAGGGCCATTCCAAGGGAACGTTAGATACAATTCGCTGGCTGATCAGCGAGATCGAGAACCGATAAGACCATAAGGGCGGGGAGATTCCCCGCCCTTTGTATATTGATTCCGGCGAGATCAGCGATCCCGCGCGGCGGAAAGCCCGGCAAGACGGGCGCGTATCACTTCGTTCATGATGACACAATATTGTTACGAACGGCCATAATGAATTATGGCCCTCCAAGACGGGCACGATAAATCGGCCCCTACCTAACGACTAAAAACGAGTATCAACCGAATAAGTATAGAACGGGAGATGAGAGAGAAATGAAAGCGAAGCGTGTGTTGAATCGAGGCGGCGTGTTGCAATGGGTGCTGCTGATCGTGGCGGGATTGGCGGCGGTGATTCTGTTAGTAATCGGCGGACTGTACATTATTTCGGGGAAAAAGCTGAATCAGAAGTATGACATTGCGGCGGTCAAATCTCCAGTGATTCAGGCCGATAGCGTGACGCTCGCGCGGGGACAGCATGTGGCCTATGCACTGGGCGGCTGCGTGGACTGTCACGGCGAACACTACGAAGGCAAAGTCGTGGCGGATGATCCGATATTCGCAAGGCTCTACGGACCGAATCTAACTTCGGGGAAGGGCGGATTGCCGGAGGATTACAGTTATGCGGATTTCGAACGCGCAGTACGGCACGGCGTGGGAACGGACGGAACCTCGCTGTGGATCATGCCGAGTTATCACTATTGCAATTTCTCGGATAACGATTTAGCCGCGTTGTATGCTTATATCCGAAATCTGCCGCCGGTGGATGCAACTGTGCCGAAGCGGTCGCTGGGTCCGATCGGGCGGATGCTGTATCTGCAAAAGAAGCTCGCCCTGACGACAGCGGCCTTGACGGATCATCACGCGGCACACGATGCGCCGCCGGCCGGACCGACGGCGGAGTACGGTCACTATATGGCGAAAGTCAGCTGCGTTGGTTGTCACGGGCAGAATCTATCCGGCGGACCGATTATTGATGCACCGCCGGAGTGGCCGCCCGCCGCGAATCTAACACGGGGTGGAATCGGAGCAACCTATACCGAAGACGATTTCTTCCGCGCTATGCGCGAGGGCAAACGTCCGGGGGGAGCAACACTGAGCGAGGTCATGCCCTATCGGCTGGTGAAATACATGACGGACGACGAATTGCACGCCCTGTGGGCGTATATGCAAACCTGTCCGCCCGCATTGATGGGCAGCGGATCGTGGATGGCGCAGAAGTAGAATATTGCAGGATATCATAAAGAAGCGGGACGATCAATGATCGTCCCGCTTTGATTTGCTGGTTGGTAACTAATCAGGATTCAGCCGCCAGTGATAGAGGAAGAAGCGCGGATTATATTGGATGACCGGATCGCGCATGCCGAGTTGATCCAAGGCCTGGGGAATGACGTCGCGGGGATCCATTTCGTTTTGCTGAGTATCCCAGCGGATATAGTAGACATCCCGTTTGCCGGATAAAAGGTTTTTCAAATAGGCTGCGTATTCGGCGGGCGAAATCTGCGGGGGGGGGACGTCAATCTTCTGCCAGAGTTCCGCCGCGGACGGCCAATAATAGCGAAGCAGACTATAGGAATCCGGCAGGAGTACCAGCGCGGACTCGCTCGTGAAATCCTGCTTCAAGACATTCGTCAGTCCGATCCAGTTCTCGCGGCGGCCATAATGCTGAGGATTCCAGAAATGGAGCAGCGCCACGGTGACAATTGCGGCACCGCACACGGCCAGACAACGGCGCAGCAACGCACGATTGATGGAAATATAGGCATAAGCCAGGAACAGCAGGGCAACCGGAGTGGAGAATATCAGATACTTCGGCTGCAGCCAATACTGGCGGGTAACCATTGTAGCGGCAGCGGCGAGGAGCACCGGCGCGGTGAACAGTTCGTGTCCCAACCAGAGAATCCCGTCGCGGCGATTCTTGATGTGCAATCGAATCAGAACGGTGAGAATAATCAGCGCTGGGATCATAACCAACAGCGCCAACGGAATATTCCGAGTCAAATCGGCCAGGCCGACGGCCCGACCGACGGCTTGCTCCGGTAATTCGAAATAATTGAAACCAACCGTAAAGGCTGCAAATAATTTCGGCAACGCGCTGGGCAGGTGAACGAAGTAGGTTCCCGAACGGACTTCCGTAAAGTGAATGACGTTGGGAAGATTGGGGAGATAAAGCAAACCCACTGTTGCCACCGAAGCAAAACCGTGCCAAAAGGGAGCGGTCTTACGCAAGCGGAAGAAGGTCAGGACAAAGCAGATCAGGAAGAGCCAGTAGTGCAAATGGGTATAGACCCCGATCAAACCCGCCAGCACAAAGATCGCCCAACGAAGCAGCGTGGGACGCTCGACGGCGCGCAGGGCCGCGAGGATTTGCCAGAGTCCGATGAAGGCAACCATCGAATACATCCGCATTTCCTGCGAAAATTCGATGAGCATGGGTGAAGCGGCAATCAGTATCGCGAATACGCGGGCGAGCCGGTCGCCGCCAACGCGTTTACCGACGAAATAGGCTAACGGAATTTGCGCGAGTCCGAAAATCAGCGACAGCAGCCGCAAGCCGATTTCACCGTGGAAGCCGATCTGCCGCCAAATGTAAAGCAGCGAAAAATACAGCGGACGAAACGCATCTTCGGTCACGGGAAAAAGATGGAAACTATCGCGCATCAGCGAGAAATGCTCGTCGCCGTAAAAGCTATCACCCAGGCACGGCCAGCGCAGCAGCAACGCCAGAAGAATTATCAACGGCAGGAAGACGCGGGGACGTTTGAGGGTTTCGATCATGCCGGTTTCTCGCAGGTTGCCATCAAACGATGCTTCAAACCGCAGAAGAGCGGCGTTTCGGCCAGGAGTTCCATAAGCAGCTGCAACACCAAAGCCCATTTCGGCTTATACATCGCCGGCAAGCCCCAGCGATAGATTCGGATGTTAACGAATCCGGCATTACGAAGGTACTTAATCAAGCGGCGGCGGGTATTGATGCGATAAGGGGCAGGATAAGTACCTTCGCTTTCGATGTGCAATTTGGTTTTCAGCCGTTCGCGTTGGCGGATGGACAAGAACTTGTTGGGAAACATGAACGGATTGAAGACGCTATTGGTGTTGATGATCACACGGCCGCCGGGACGCAGTACGCGGTAGAATTCACGGCAGACCTTAGCGGGATCCTGAATGTGTTCGAAAACCGAATCGCAATAGACACCGGCATAGGCGGCATCGGCAAAGGGCAAGTATTCGACAACACCCTGCGTGCGATGAAGCGGCGTAGGATTCTTCTTAATATCGGCCAGCAGCGGATCGAGGCCGACCAGTTTTTTGAGCGGCGCTTCGCGCCGTCCGAGAGACGTACTCTCGCCGCAGCCCGCGTCGAGCACCCACTCGTTTTCCAAACCGTCAGCCCACTCCATCATGAAGAAGCGGTTATAGTAGGTATTTTGCGCGGCCAGCTTGTCCCAATAACGGCGGAAGAGTTTGGGAACCGACTCGCGCTGCTTATCGGACGACAACGCGTATAAGCCCTTGGGCAATGTCTGTTTGGACTTAGAAGGATTGAACATACATTCCTGCGGTTAATTGCGGTCAACCGACATCGCGAATGGCGTCTACCGGGGCGAGGCGAGCCGCCTTGCGGGCGGGATAAACCGCGCCGAGGTAAGACAACAATACGGCAATGACGATGACGATGACGAAATCCAGCGGCTGCATTTTAACGGGCAGCGCTTCCAGAAAATAGATGTCGGAGGGCAGCGAAATCCAGCGGTAGTGAAGTTGGCCAAAGCAGATCAGAAATCCCAGCAGCGTGCCGAGCAGACTACCAACGATGCCGACGATGAGACCTTGCGCGCTAAAAATACGGGCGACGTCGCGGTCGCGCGCGCCCATCGCTTTAAGGATACCGATATCGCGGCGCTTTTCCATGGAGACCATGATCAAGGTCGAAAGAATATTGAAAGCGGCAACGATGATGACCAGCGAGAGAATGGTGGTCCACATCCATTTTTCGATCTTCATCCACGAAAACAGCGTGCGGCGCAGTTCGAACCACGTTTGGGCGTAGTAGGGCTGATCGAACTTGTCTTCGATCTCGTGTTTGACTTGATCAGCCAGATACATGTTGTCGAGCTTGATTTCGAGACCATCCACGCGTTCGCCGCGCTTGAAGAGCGTGCGGGCGACATCCAGATCAACGTAAGCAATGATGTCGTCGAACTCGAAGAGTCCGGTCTGGAAAACGCCGCTGAGGACGAACTGCTTGACGGCGGGATTGGAGAAGGTCGAGGTCATGCCCGCCGGAGAAAACAGCACCACGGTATCGCCGAGGGCGACGCCCAAGCGATCCGCGAGGAAGCGACCGAGCACGATCCCCGGCAAGCCTTCGCGCTGCAAACGCATACTACCGAAGATGATGTGGCGAGGCAGATCGCTGACTTGCGGGAGGGTGGCGGCATCCACCCCGCGAATCATTACGCCTTCCGAGGTGTTGCCGATGCGGAGCATGCCCTTTTCGAAAACATAGGGCGAAACGCCGATGACATGGGGAATCGCGCGGACAATGGCGGCGGCTTCGTCCCACGCCCGCACGCCGCGATCACCGTAGGTGGTGAGGCGGACATGGGCGTCAGCACCCAGAATGCGGGCGCGGACTTCGGTTTCGAAACCGTTCATTACCGACAAGACGATGATGAGCGCGGCCACGCCGATGGTCACGCCGCCGATGGAGAGGTAGCTGATCAGCGAGATGAAGCCGCTGTGGGAGCGGGAGCGCAAGTAGCGCAGAGCGATGTAGACGTCGGTTCTCAAGAGCGATTAACGATAAACGATGATTCAGTGTACGCGCAGGGTAAGGACACCCTGCGCGGCGAACAATATATTCCGGGCAGATCGTGGACCCTTCACTTCGTTCGAAGGCAAGTCTGCCGCGGCGAAGAATGCGGGGCGAATCTGGAGATTCGCCTCCGCGATCAGATCAACTTGGTGTGATTATCGGTATGCTATATACCGATAACGGAGTATCTTGCTTGCCTACAGGAATAAAACGACGACCATTAGTGCAAATTTTAGTCGGGTCTTTGGTAACTGAAAATCTGAATTGCAGATTAATCCATGCCGGAACGGGTTCTCCGTTCAATTCAGCGGGATGAAAGCGCCATTGCCGGATCACCTCCTCTACCGCTTCCTCGAAACCAATCTGCGGAGGAATAACCGTGATTTTCCATTGCGCAGTGCTGCCATCATCGCCGACTAACAACAAGACATCAACTTTGCCCGATATGGAAGCGTGTGGAGAAATTTCGGGAACCATAATCGAATCGCCTTGCGGCCACGGTGCTTTATCGTAAGGGGGATTCGATGTTGTCTGCGCAAAGGTCAGACCTGCATATACTAAGGTTAGAATAAGAGAGTACATTATTATCATTCCGATAGATTAATTGCGTTTGTCATTCTGGACACCGCGTCAGCGGGCGTCCAGAATCTCGGTGTGGTTCCACTTCATACCAATCAGCTGCTAAGTCATTCCAATCGGGATTGCTTCCCTCAATCAAATTGATTTTCCACTGTCGCGGCCAGTTTTTAAGTCGCTTTTCGCGGAGAATAGCGCTTTCAACGCTCACTGTCATTTCGTAATGCACGAGCCGGTTAATGTTATAACGTTCAGCAAATCCTACGGTGACTCGTTGACGGTGTTCATAAACCCGACGACGAAGATCGTTTGTCACTCCAATATAAAGGCGGCGAGTCTTCGAGGCAAGAATATAAACGTAGTATTGTTTTCCCATATCAATGCAGTTTATCATTCGAGATTCTGGACGCCCGCTTCGCGGTGTCCAGAATGACAGTAAAGGTTCTACTTGCTCCTAATAATGACTCATCCTACTGAGCTTGTTGATCGTTCTTAGGAATCAATTCAGATTGTGAATCAATGTGGATTTTACCCTTTATCTCTCCAGAAATCATATGTGATCGCAAGTGCGGGAAGAGAATGACTTCGCGGATGGAGGTTTGGTCGGTAAGGAGCATGACCAACCGATCCACGCCGATGCCCATGCCGCCGGTGGGGGGCATGCCGATTTCGAGGGCGTGCAGGAAATCCTCGTCGAGAGGCTGGGTTTCTTCGTCGCCCGCCTCTTTGAGCCGCTTTTGATTTTCAAATCGTTCGCGCTGATCCAGGGGATCGTTGAGTTCGCTGAAGGCATTGCCGAGTTCGAAGCCCAACGCGAAGGGCTGGAAGCGCTCGACCAAGCGGGGATCGGTGCGGTGCTTTTTGGCCAGCGGCGACAGCGACAGCGGATAGTCGTAGATCATGGTGGGCTGCCGCAGCGCGGGCCGCACGAGCGTTTTCATGATTTCATCGAGCAGCTTGCCCTCGCCCATTTCCTTGGTCACGTCTACATCGTGCTGCTTGGCGATTTCACCGAGTTCGCGCAGTTCCAGACCAAGGAGATCGCGACCGGTGGCTTCCTTCAGCAGGTCGAAAAATTTCACGCGGCGGAAGGGCTGGCCGAAATCCACGGTTTCGCCTTGATAGGTCACCTCGCTCTTTCCCAAGGCGGCAATGGCAACCTCGCGAAAGAGTTCCTCGGCAAGGTTCATGATGTCCTGATAATCGGCATAGGCTTGATAGAACTCGAGCATGGTGAATTCGGGATTATGGTAGCGATCCATGCCTTCGTTGCGGAAGTCCTTGCTGATTTCGTAGACTTTTTCACAGCCGCCCACGACCAGCCGCTTGAGATAGAGTTCATCGGCGATACGGAGAAAGAAATCGCGGTCGAGCGTGTTATAGTAGGTGGTGAAGGGCCGCGCCAGCGCGCCGCCGTAGAGCGGCTGCAAGGCGGGCGTTTCCACTTCGAGATAACCGCGCGCATCGAGAAAACGGCGCATCGCGGAGATAATGCGGGCACGCACGCGGAAGATCTCGCGCACGTCGGGATTCACGGCCAGATCGAGATAACGCTGACGGTAGCGCGTCTCCTTATCGGTGAAGGCGTCGAAGGTTTGGCCGTCGCGCTCCTTGACCACGGGCAGCGGATGCAGACTCTTGGCCAGCAGTTCAACGGACTGCGCGCGCAACGTGGGTTCGCCGGTCTTGGTATAGAAGGCGGTGCCGCGCACGCCGACGATATCGCCGATATCGAGGAGTTTGAACAATGCGTAAGCGTCCTCGCCGACGCGATCGCGCTGCACATAGACCTGCATCTGGCCAAACTCATCGCGAACGTGGCAGAAGCTGGCCTTGCCCATAACGCGGATGGTTTGAATGCGGCCCGCGATGGCGAAGGACGGCCCGACGTGCTCTTCGGTTTCGGCCTTAGCGGCGAAATCGGCGAGGAGGTCGGGAATATGGGTATCCTGCTCGAAGCGATAGGGATAGGGGTTGACGTTCAGTGCGCGCAGCTTATCGAGCTTCTCACGGCGCAGGCGCAGAATCTCGGACAGGTCTTCAGAGGAGGAGTGTGGTTCAGTGGTCATTTTAGGCGATATTGTCGAGAGGGTGAAAAATTGAATGGGTCGTGAACGTACGTGCGAAAGTTCCGGTCAGCGTTGAAGCGGAGTGTTGAATCGTTGGGCTGATTATCTAAGCGATATTCAGGATCGAAGAAGTACGTGAAGTTACTTTCGTATCGAAACGGATCGTAATAGTCATACATAAGAGTTAGAATATCGTCATAGCCATCCGCCGGCTCCGCGGCATAAGCATCAATGTACGCGGATCTGGGCAGGGGATAGATATCCCAGCTCGCCATAGTCAAAAATGAATCAGGTAAGACGGGGCGGACGTTGGCAAGACCTTCTCCATTAGCATTTACAAACCATGCGCCGTTACGCATATGATACGTGTAAAGGATCAAATCAGGATCGCCGATGATGGTGAGGTTTTCGATTGAACCCGAAGCGTTATCAAAGCCGAAAAGAATATGGATATTTGGAATATCCACCGATGAAGGAAAGCTTGTGGAATTTACATAGCCATTAAAATTCGGTAATCGAAAAAGATTAGATACATGCAGCTGCCATCTATCGCAGGGGAAAGCCGATCCGAATAAACTGAACACGCTGCAACCGTTTTGGCAAGGATAGCCATCAATCAGATAACGGGTGTTAGATGCACCGCGGTATGCCCACGCAGTTAGGAATTCAATGGGCATGGATACCGTAACCGAGGTTCGCTCGGCCTCATGCAGTTCGATTGTGTAATAGTTGGTATCACCCTGCTGGAACGGCGGGGAAATCATGTAGCCTTCAAAATAATCTGAATTATACTCGGCTAAACAATACGCCGTTAACGTACCGCCTTCAACATAGCGTACGGGTATTACCAAGTGGGCTGGGGCAATGGTGTCGTCCCGAATTATAAATGTCTCGTAACCGTTACCATAGACTACCTTACACCAATCAAAGTATTGTGAAGGCATGTTTACGGTGAAATCCGCCCAGCCCAACGTATCCTGATAATCAGGGAACCGATCGAAGCCATCGAAAATCCAATCGCGGACAGAAACATCAGGAAACGAATGTACCGACGCCGTTGATATCGTGTCGGTATGTCCGCGAGTGGCAAGCGAAAACGTTGTACGCGGGCCGACATTGCCGGCATCCAGGACCGTATCGCCGGAAATGTAATGCACCGCAAGAATGCTATCACCAGCCAGCGAATTGATCACCACCCAGGTCGTGTTATCGAACGGCAGATACCCATTCACAAAATGTAACATGAGGTGCGGTCCGGTGTCAACGGGTGCAGTCGTGTTTTTATCGGAATCGCAGCCAGCCAATAAACCAATCAGGAGGAACAAGCCGAGAACGTGCCACGGTTTCATGTCAGCCTCCGAGTAATGGGATAAATGCAAGAATATTGTCAGCTAAAAACGGGGTGACTCGGGAGAGTCACCACCGGGGAAGACGGATACCGTTCCGGGCACCCGGGGACGGGTGCCGCGGCGATCACCGACGGGCGGGTATCGCTTTGCTTTACCCGCCCCTACCCCCCTTATATCCCCCCGTGAACGGGGGGAGACCCGCGGGCACAGCCCGCTGTGCCCCTACGAAAACCGCCTAAGCCACATGAGAAAATCGTTGGCGAAAGAGCCCGATGACGGCTTCGGCTTGCTCGTCGCGATGCAGGCGAGCGACATTCAGTATCAAATCGTAATGACCGGGATCGTTGACGTCGCGGCCCAGATATTTTTCGAAAAACGAATGGCGGTGATCTTCCTCCTGCCGCAGGAACGTGCGCGCCTTGTTCTCGTCCCAACCGAAGCGATTGACCAAGCTGCGCAGCCGCCACGGTTCGGGAGCCACCAAGCGGATGTGAATGCCGCCGGGCAAACCGCCGGTGAGAATCGCGCCGCCCCGCCCGACCAGTACGCAACGGCCATGCATCGCCAGCGCGCGCACGGTCTGGACCAAATGATGCAGCACTTCAATATCGGGAGGCGCTTGTCCGACCAGCGTTTGAAAAAACTCCTCCAAGCCGCTGCGGGCGCGCACATCGAGCGCTTCGAGAATGCGGCCGGAGAGCCGCACTTCACCGGAAATATCCTCGATGATCTTGCGGCTGTAGACCTGCCATTGATCTTCGGGCAGGTGTTCGAGAGCGGCCAGCCGATGCGCGAGCACGTCGGCCAGGTCCATCGCTTGACAGCCGTACTGCCGCGAGATCGTCACGAACGGCGCGTGCGGCACCGGCGCGGGTGTTTCGCGCATGCGATGGGCGACGGACAGTTGGACGTTTATGCGCTGCTCAATCCGCGCGGGAAGGGGATGCTTCGAGGGATCGGGCATGATAACCTCCCGGAGAGTGAAAGAAAAATCGGAAACGAGAAAAATAAAAGTATGAGATTCCGGACGCCCGCTGGGCGGTGTCCAGAATGACAATCAACTGTTCCGGGCACCCGAGGACGGGTGCCTCGGCGGATGCTCTGCCATTGCCGCTCGGGAGAGCGACAACGGCGCGATCCCGAAAACGCCGGGCGGGTATCGCTGTGCTTAACCCGCCCCTACCATTCTCATCAGATTCCGGGAGGGTCTGAGGACCCTCCTCGGCGGAGATGGGCACAGCACGCTGTGCCCCTACGAAAACCCAATTCCGATCTGATCAAACAAAGACGCGGGGGACGCGGCCCGTAAGCAGGATCGGCAATTCGTAGGGAATGAAGCCGGATGGCTGGCACAAATCCCAGAGGGTGATTTCGTCATCACCCTGCCGTCCCCACAATACCACCGGATCGCCGATTTTGCAGTGATCCTGCCCAAGACAGACCATGAACTGATCCATGCAGATCGTGCCGATGATGGGATAGCGTTTGCCGCCGATCAAAACCTGCGCGCGGCCCGAGAGCAAACGCGGATAGCCGTCGCCGTAGCCCACCGGAACCGTGGCCACCCACACATCGGCGGGCGCGGCCCATGTTAAATTATAGCTCACGCCTTCGCCCTTACGCACACGCTTAAGATAGACGATTTCGCTGATGAGCGACATGGCAGGATGCAGCGGAAAGACTTTCTGCAACTCGGGCGAAGCATGCCAGCCGTACAAGCCGATGCCGGGGCGGATCATATCGAAGTGCGCTTCGGGAAAGCGAATCGCGCCCGCGGAGTTGACCAGATGCCGCAAGCCGGGATGCAATCCGGCCGATTCGGCTTCGGCCAAGACCTCGCGAAAACGGGCGATTTGCATTTGCGCAAAGTGCGGAGCGGGTTCCTCGGCGGTGGCCAGATGCGAATAGATGCCGACGACTTCCACGTTCTGGCAGCGATGAGCCGCTTCAAACAAAAGCGACGCGGTGCGGAAGTTCTGGCCGATGCGGTTCATGCCCGTATCAATTTTCAGATGCACCCGCGCGCGCCGACCGTTGCCGGAGGCTTCGGCATTGATCGCTTCAATCTTGAACACGCTGCTGGCGGTCATATCCAGATCGTGATCGAGAAAATGCGAAATCTGATTGCCGACGATACCACCCAACACAAGAATCGGTTTCGTGATACCCGCGCGGCGCAGCGTGATGCCTTCTTCGACAAAGCCCACACCGAAATAGTCCGCCCCCAAATCGGAAAACAAGCGCGCACACTTCAACAACCCATGACCGTAGGCATCGGCCTTGACCACCGCCATGATCTTCGCACCCGGCGCATGGCGGCGGAAGGCTTGGAAATTTTCAGCCAGCGCAGAGCTGTCCACCCGCGCAAAAGTCGGGCGGTGCGGTTCGTGGGATTCGGCCGTAATGACTTCGGCCATGGTCACGGGATAGGATTTGTGCACAGCGGCAATGGGATCCTATTTCACTAACAGAATTTTCTGGGTCGCGCTGGTTTCGCCGGCGTGCAGCTTAACGATATAGGTGCCGCTGCTTACGGTTCCGGCATCCCAGACCACGCGATGCGTACCGGCGGATAATGGCGCAGAAACGAGCGTGGCCACCCGCTGGCCGAGCATATTATAGACGGACAGTTCGACCGGACCGGCGACCGCGATGTCGTACGGGATAGTGGTCATGCTGTTGAACGGATTGGGATAAGGTGCATTGAGCGCGGTGGAAACGGGCAGCAATGAATTCGCGCGCCCAGCCGAAGTGGGCACAACCGCCGTAATCCGCACGTCGTCAATAAACCACTCGGTGGCGTAGTCGCCCTGATAATAGAACGCGAACCACAAGGTTTGACCGGCGTCCTGCGTCCGCGTAATGGAAATTTCCGTCCATTGCGGATGATCATCGTCCAGCTCGGCAAGTTCAGCGAAATTCGTTCCGTTGTTGGAGATCATGACCCCGTGATAGTCGTAGTAATTCGCCATGTAGTAATTGCGCTCGAAGAAGCGGAGCGTGTAGGACGAAGCATTGGCGGGAATCTGCACGGACGGCGTCACCAGCCAATCCACCTGCAATCCACCGGTATCATCATCATCATGAAACGCCGCATTAGAGCCGCCGTGGGGAGTGGTTCCGCCGCCGGCATCGCTGTTGCCGGCCAGCGCTTCCCAATTTTCGGGATTGGGAGTTCCGGTGGCGTAAATCCCCCAGTTGGCCGGCGGGAACGCACCTTCGAAGCCTTCATCCAACAAAACAACTTCACCGCCACCGCCGCCCTGCCATTGCAGCGCGGCGTAGGCATTAATCCGTCCATAGCCATAGGTCACGTCCCAGCCGGACGTACCCCGATCCACTGCCGTCTCCTGCATCGCTGAGCGCACATCGGCAGGAGCAGTTCCGTTGCTCAAGAGCAGCACCGCCAATCCGGCGGCATGGGGTGTAGCCATGGACGTTCCCTGCCAAAAGACATAATAGTCATTGCCCAGGGAATCCTGCTGCGTGGAGAGTACTCCGTCTTCATAGCCGTCCTGATTCAGGTCTTGCATGGTATTGCCGCCGGGCGCCACGATGTCAATGGCATCGCCATAGTTGGAATAGGGAGCGATGGCATCATCAAAGCCCGTTGCACCGACCGCGATACAGGCGGGGTATGCCGCCGGATAAGCCACCCACGGCCGACCTTGATTATGCGTCGCGGCGCAAATGACCACTCCGGCCGCGGCGGCATTGGTGATAGCCGTGGAAAGCGGCGGTCCCGGATCCTGCGGCGGAACATCGCCGACCACAAAACCGAGGGACAGGTTGATCACATCCGCACTGTGATTAGTCGCCCATTGAATACCGCTGGCAATCCGTGCCGACGTGCCGCCGCCGTCATCACCCAGTACCCGCACCGGCATCAGGGAGCATAAGGGAGCAACACCGGCAACACCCAGATTGTTATTGGTGGCAGCGATGATGGTCCCGGCAACGTGCGCGCCGTGGGAGTCGCCGACATTGGACAAGGGCGTATTATCGTTATCCACTTCATCGCGCGGCGAGACGATCTGCACTCCCGCCCAATCTTCGTGATCAAGATAGAATCCGGCATCCACCACCGCCACTACCACACTGGCCGCACCGCGCGTGATGTCCCAGGCCTGCGGAAGATTCATGCGCGGGTAATGCCACTGGTAGCTGTAATAGGTGTCGTTGGGCGTCCATGCGGCATGTGCGACATAGTTGAAGTTCGCCCATTCCACTTCGGGGAGCGAACGGAAATAAGCGACGGCATCGGTGGTCGTTGTTGATGCCGCCAACTCCATCCGATAGAATTCCAATGATTCATTGTACTCGGCAACGCGCGCGCCGCATCGAGCCGCCGCCGCGGTTTTAGCGTTGACATCCGTGCCGGGCTTGAACTGCACCAGCACTTCTCCCGCGCGGAATTCATAAAAGGGTTCACCGTTTTTCAGCAACGCATTCGATTTTGCGAAAACGGCTCCGGTGATCAACATCACCGCAATCGCCATAGCGAGACCGACACGCATAGTTCGCTCCGGGTTGACAACAGGATCATTCTTTTAGGATCGTGGCGTGATCTCGCAAACGTCAGCAGTGCCTGTTCGTCATTCGATCCCTATTTAATCAGTACAAGTTTTCGGGTTTCCTGGGCTTGGGCCGTGGATATGCGATAGAAGTACAAGCCCGCGCCATAGTCTGCAGCATTCCAGATAATACGATGATTGCCGGCGGTTGCGGGCGCGGACAGCAGTGTTTCCTGCAGCCGACCCAGCGCATCATAAACGGCAATCGTTACGTCGCCGGGTGCGGGCAGCGAATACTCAATCACCGTTTGCGCATTAAACGGATTGGGATAGCATTTGCTCAGCGCGGCACGGCGCGGCACTGCCGATTCGGTTACGGCATCGGGAGCGATATCCACAAAGAACACGGCATTGTTGTTGAAACTGGGCACACCCAGGATGTGATCGCGATGATTAATGGCAATGTCGGCGGGACCGTCATAACCGGAAGCAATCACTTCGGGCGTGCCGGACAGCGTCGCATCGTAGCGATGCACGGAGTTCGTCTGCCACGAGGAGATATACAAATTGTAATCGCTATCGAACGCCAATCCGTCCACCCCCCACAGGTTCATGTAAACCACGATGGAGACCGAGGTATCGGCCAGACTGACGGCTTTGATGGGACGACCGGCGGCATTCTGACAGCTCACCAGCAAGCGATTATTGAGCGGATCGAACTCCAGGCCGTTGGGCATTTGCAGATTGCTCGCCGCAAAGAGCCACGCCGTTCCCAAATCCGGATTGACTTTATAAATTTTATTGTCGTAGAAATCGGAAAAATACAGGAATCCGGCGTTATCCGCGATGAGATCGTTGACCATTCCGGTGGCGGCAATGGGAGCGGGAACATTCACCACCATGGTGCGGGTCAGCACGTCGAAACCGATGACGCCGACGAAGGGCGTATCGTTGGACGCACAATACAGAACGCCGTCGCGCAGAAGCAGCCCAGCCACCGCACCCAGCGTATCGCTGAAGATGGTCTGATGACCTTCCGCGTCCATTTGGATGATCTTGCCGTCCCCGTAGTTGGACACATACCAGCAATCATGGTCCTCATCGAAAACCATGCTCTCCGGATTGTTCAGATAGTCCTGCGCGTAAGCCGCAATAGATCCGCCGATCATGCACATGAGCAGCATCCAGCAAACCGTACGAAGGGAATTCATGTTACACTCCTTGTGGGATCGTTAAGCCTCCTTGTTCGCCGCGCCACGGCTACGCGCGAATTTACCTTGCGCGCCCAACAACAAATAAGCGCGCACAAATTCATCCAAATCACCGTCCATCACGCGATCGATGCTCGACGTTTCGACGTTGGTACGGTGATCTTTAACCATTTGATAAGGCATGAAAACGTAAGAGCGGATTTGGTGCCCCCACGCGATATCGCTCTTACTGTCTTCGATGGCATCGTTCTTCGCCCGCTGATCGTCCAACCACTTTTGATACAAACGCGCCATGAGCACTTTCATGGCGCTGTCGCGGTTGCGATGCTGACTGCGTTCGGTCTGACAGGTGACGACGATGCCGGAGGGCAGATGGGTGATGCGGATGGCGGACTCGGTGCGGTTGACGTGCTGACCGCCTGCGCCGGACGCGCGGAAGGTATCCACTTTCAGATCGTCGGGCTTGATTTCGATGTCCGGCACTTCATCCACTTCGGGATAGACGAACACGCTGGCGAAGGACGTGTGACGTCGCGCGTTGGCGTCGAACGGCGAGATACGCACAAGACGATGTACTCCGGTTTCGGCCTTACAAAAGCCGTAGGCATATTCGCCGCTGACTTCGATGGTGGCGGCGGTGATGCCCGCTTCTTCCCCGGGTTCGAAATCGAGGACGTCAGTTTTCCAGCCGCGCTGCTCGAACCAGCGCATATACATGCGGAAGAGCATGCCCGCCCAATCCTTCGACTCGGTGCCGCCGGCGCCGGGATGGATATGCACGATAGCGTTGCGCTCGTCGTCGCGGCCGGTGAGCATGGCGCGCAGTTCGAGGTTATCGAAATCTTTCATGAAACGCGCGTATTCGGCGTCGAGTTCGGTCTCGGAAAAACTGCCGTCGTCTTCGGCGGCCATTTCGGCGAGGGCTTCGAGGTCAGCCAGACCTTTCGCGACTTTATGATAGGCTTCGACCCATGAGCGGTGGTCGGAGAGTTGTTTCAGAACTTTTTGGGCTTGCTGCTGATCGTCCCAGAAGGCGCCGCCGCCGGACAGCTCCTCCAGTTTCTTGATTTCACTTTCCCGCCGGGCGAGGTCAAAGAGACCTCCGTAAATCATCCAGCTTGGGCTTCAGCTCACCAATTTCAAATTTCAGTTCATCGGGTTTCATGATATCTCCGGGGTGGTTGTTCATTCTTTATTCCGGGCACCCGAGGACGGGTGCCTCGGCGAGTGCGGGCGGATGAGATTCTGGACGCCCGCTGAGGCGGTGTCCAGAATGACAAGCTATCAAAGATTCCGGCGTAGCGTGGACGCTCCGCTCTGCGAATAGCGGCCATAATGAATTATGGCCCTACTTGGAATTATATACAGCTACAGTTTCAGCAGTTCGAGGGCTTTGTAGACGATCATGGCGGGCCAGATGATGGCCTTGATCACACCGAGCACGCCCATCCAGAAGCCGGTGGAATGCTGAATGAAATAGACCGCCGCACCGATCATGCCCAAGCCGTAGATCGCGCCGGAAGTGCTGCATTGCTGAATATTCTTGCGCGCGGAACCGCACCCTTCGTCCGCCATGAGATTTCCTCCTGAGGTGTTTCGATCAGTAGAGTTTGACGACGCCGGTGCCGGGGAAGTAGAACTGCAGAATCTCGCCGTAGGTCTTACCGTTGGCCGCTTGCCGGGCCGCACCGCATTGACAGAGACCGACGCCGTGGCCGTAGCCCGCGCCGGTCAAGATGATTTCCACCGGCATGCCGTCGGAATCGTTGACGATATCCACCACGAAGCAGGAACTGGGCAGCGCGCTCTTGGAGAGCGCACGGCGAATCTTCAGTTCGCGCTTGATACGCAGATTGCGGCGCGAGCCGAGAATCTCGATTTCCATGAGCCGCCCCGATACGCCGCGCTGCACGGGCAGGATATCGTAGAGCGTGCCGACATCGGTGCCGGTCTTATCCTTGATGATCTCTTCCAACTCCTGCCGCGAATACGACACTTCCCAACGGAAGTGTTTTTTCGCATAGTCGGCAGACACGGGCAGGTTCAAACCCGACAGATTGCAGCAGACATCGGGAGTGGACGTCACCCACTTGCGCACACCGCTTTCGGTGGTGAGATCAGGCACTTGCAGACTTTCGTCGCAGGAGCAGGGATGACCGCGCATGGCCGAACTGGGCGGCGCGAGCCACGCGGCATCGTTGGCCTCAGTATGCCCGCCGCAGACCGCACTGTAATGCGCGACCACCAACCGGCTGCCATTGACGAGCACCATGCCTTTGGTATCGTTCACCGCTTTGGTGGTACGGTCGTCTTCCTGCGTGATGCCGCTGTAGACCTGACAATGGACGTGAGCGCAAACGTCGTAGCGATCGTTGAGATGCTTGATGGATTTTTCGGCCAGCACCACCGTACGCGCGAGAATCGCCTGCGCGGCGAGGGCTTGACCGGGAAATCCGGCGGGCATTTCCGACGGCACGACGCCCTTCAAGTACGTGTCAATGGGAATTTCATTGACGGCGGCCAGTTGCCCCGTGTGGTCGAAATAGACTTCGAGAATGCCGCGGTAGGTGCGATCTTCAACGGGTTCGTATTTGAAGCCGCTGCCGGTATGGATGCCGAAGATCGTGAACTTGGCATTTTCGGAAATCGGCATCAGGCGGAAACCGTCCTTGAGCGTGTAAGCTTCGATCAAATCGGCGTCGAACAATTCAATGGTGCCTTTGGCGGGGCGCAGCACTTCGCGCACGATGCGCGGCACATAATCATCGAAGAGCGTTTCGGCGAACTTGACCGCTTCGGCTTCGGTCATGAAGCTGCCGACCTGCACGCGATAGAGCGTGTTATCGCCCACGACCTGTCCGTCCACCTCGATGGGACCGCCGACTTGCCGCACGACCGCCGGAGTGCCGTCCGCTTCGAATTGCTCGGCCAGTTCCATGGCCTTAGCGTTATTCGAAAACGAATTGGCCAGCACGCTATACAGGAATTGCGCGGGAACGGATTCTTCCACGCGCGCCCGCCACTTGACGGCGGAGGGAGCGGCGGTGCGGATTGTATCCCCGGCCAGCGTAACGATGCTGTAGTTACCGGTGAATTGAAACGTCAGCTTCTCGTAATCTTCAAGAAGTCCGACGCGAATCGTCAGTGGATCAGTTTCAGGCAGCGACATAGCTAAGGTGTTGCTTCCGGCCAACATTGGCCCGGATAATGAAGTTGTTAGAATCAGGGCAAACCATATGCCCAGTAGGAGAATAGCAACCTTTCGACCGGGCGGAGGATGACCGCGATTGTGAGCGCGACGGATTTTAGGCACCGGCGGCCTCGGAGGTTCGCGGAATCGGTTCGGCAAGGCACAGCGCATGGGCGGATTCGGCGAACTGGCGAGCGGCGGCGGCGGGAAGCAGCACACTGAAGCGACTTTCCGTCATCTGCAGAGCGGCGACTTGTTCAAGGTATGGTTTAAGTTTCCGGTGCACCGCCTCGGCAAGTTCGCTGGCGCTGCCGACACCGGGGCCGATGAGCGTGATCAGCGAGAGGGATTCGTGGGGAACAACGGGTTCTTCGAAAAATTCGGGATTGATCCTATCTTCGGGACGCAGAATGAGCATCCCTTTGCCGCCCGCTTGCGATGCGATCAGCGGACAGGTTCCGGCGGCGCGCAGCGCGGCGACGGCATTGGTCAAATGCTCGGTGGAATCGAACAGCGCGACGCGTACATCGGGCATGACGATTACCGCCGTCAGCGTGCGGCGGCCCAGCGGCCGTTCGGTGAGGATCGTTCCGGCGATGCCGGTTTTGGAATTGCCGATGGCGAGCTTCACGTTGTGCTGGGCGGCCATTTCCACGGCGGAGACTTGCAGAATCTTCGCGCCGCAGCCCATCATTTGCAGCGCTTCCTCGAAGCTGGCTTCGGGAATCACACGGGCGGCGGGAATGACTTTGGGATCGGCGGAATGCACTCCGTCCACGTCCTTCATGAACTCCACTTGCGCGGCGCGGAGTGCGACGGCCAAGCCGACGGCGGTGGCGTCGGTGCCGCCCCGGCCCAGCGTGGAGATATTTTTATCGGTGGTGATGCCCTGATAGCCGGCGATGATGGGAATGCGGCCTTGTTCGAGCACTTCCCACACCCGCTGGGGGCGAATTTCGACAATCTGCGCGGCGGTGTGCACGGTATCGGTGATGATGCCCGCCTGCGCGCCGGTGAGGGACACGGCGAGATCTTTTTCGAGGCCGTTGAGCGCCAGCGCGAGCATAGCAATGGAAATGCGTTCGCCCACCGACAGCAGCACGTCCAGTTCGCGGCCCGCCGGACGGGGGCTGACGCTGCGGGCCATACCGAGGTAGCGGTCGGTGGTATCGCCCATCGCCGAGACCACGATCACGAGGGGCGTGCCGGTGCGATGCCGCTCGTAGATCAAGCGCGCGACATGCTGGATATCGTCAGCGGTGGCCAGCGCCTTCCCGCCGTATTTTTGGATGATGAGGGGCACGGGGGATTTATTTATTGTGATGTAGACTCATTCCGGGCACAGCAAGCTGTGCCCCTACGGTTGTGTTCCGGGCACCCGCGGACGGGTGCCTCGGCGAGGTCGTTACTCCGCTTTCATGACGGCTTTGGTGTAGAGGGGGCGGAAACCGTGGCGCTCGGCATTGCGCTGGGAGACGCTGCCGGGTTCGGCGAAGAATCCGGCCAGATCGCAGCCGAGCTTGCGGGCATCGGCCAGCCGCTTGCGAATGAGCGCCGTGTGCACGCCGCGCCCGCGATAGTCGGGCAGTACCGCCGTGGCCGCGAGTCCTGCATAGTTGCGATCGGCGAACAACGCGCCCGCCCCGACGACAATACCGCTGATGAGCGCAAAGTAAGTGCGGGTGGCCGGACGCTGGAAGATCATCAACCCCAGCCGCCGCCGCGCTTCGGTGAGGGGCGCACTGTCGGAAAAACCCGCATCCACCACCGCCGCCCATTGCTCGGCCTCGGGGGCGAGGGCTTCGCGCACATAAATTTCGTCGGGCAGCGGCGTGAAATCGTCCCCGGACATGATCCCCCGCCCCAGCACATTCACGAACCAATGCAACTTGAAGCCGTGCTTGCGCAGCGCCACCAGCAGCGAACCATCGGCGAGGGGACAAACGTCCACGCGCGGCACCGCGCCGCGCGCGCGATAGAACTCCACCACCTGCGCAATATCGTCATCCGTCACCGGGCCGTTCAGTCCCAGACCGACGGCATAGGAGAGCGGAATATCCGCTCCGACAAACGCGGCCACGCCGCCCGCTACGGGCTGCGCCGTCGCCCCGCTGTCGGGAAACAAACGCGCCGCCACCTCACTGGTCTCGGCGAGGTTCTGCGCGTTGGCTCCTTCGATGCGGGATGCAAGGGTTGTGATATCGGCGGGGATGGTAAACAAGGTTGAATGCCTTTAAGTGCGGCGCATGCGCGAAGCATGCGCCGGACCAGGTGTATAAGATTATTTCAACAGAATCATCTTCCGAGTCTGGATTAACGATCCCGATGCCAAACGATAGAAATACACACCCGAAGACAAATCGCCGCCGTCAAAGGACACCGTATGCCGTCCCGCGGCGAGTACGCCATCGGCGAGCGTGGCGACGAGCTGTCCGTTGAGGTTGTAGACCTTCAATGACGTGGAAGCCGTCTTATCCAACTCGAACTCGATTTGCGTAAGCGGATTGAACGGATTGGGATAGTTCTGTGCCAGCGCGAAGCGCAACGGAGTTGTTTCCTTGCGCTCCGGCACATCCAAGCCGCCGCCCGCGATGCGCTGGGCATAGATGTCGGAATTATTCCAAAAGGTCATGTAACGATTCCAAACCAGAACATGATTCCCTTGATCGTCGGCAGTCAAGGCAAAATCCCAGAATTGCCAGATATTCGCCAGCGGATTGCTCTTAAGGATTGTTCCATTCTCAACCCAATCGGAATTGGCAGGAGTACCATCCGCGGTCAAGCGCAATCCGGAAATACACGACACCGAATCGCAGTAGTCAACCCAAGCCACCATCAATCCATCCGGACCATCGGGCGCCAGTTGGATTGGGCTCGTGTTATCCGAGTGGTCGCTAATCGGCAAACCAGCGGCCGGCCATAATGGAACGCCTGCCGGAGACAATCGCTGTCCGGATATCGCCAACGTAGAGCCGTTGTACCAGACAACGAACAAGCTGCCGTCCCGCCCGGTAACAATCTGAGGATCGAACTGCGGCGCTTCATCACCGCAAATCAATTGGCCGTTCGTTTCCCACTGCGGGAAGCCTTGCGCATTGAGGTGTTGGGCATAGATATCGCTGCCATTCTCGGAATTTCGGTTGTCCTCCCATGCATAGTAGGCTCCCCCCGCGCGGTCCGAAGCCGATGCCGCTAAGGTGTAGTAATGGCCGTCAACAGCGCTGATCGCCGTGCTCCAATTTACAGTTCCGTCAGCACTGATGCGTGTCGAATTAAGGCTGTAGCCGAGATCCGATTGATAGCGCCAAGCGACAATACAGGCGCCGTCCGGTGTCGCCATTAATCCCATCGTGCGTTCATCCGCAGTATTACCGACTCCGACCATAACCGGGATAGTCCATGACAGCTGACCGGTTGCATTCATGCGCATGACATACGTATCATAGTGAAACTCAGAATCGTACTGGCTCCAAGCGATATAACAGCCGCCATTCCCATCCTCAGCAATATAGGGATGCCTTTGGTCATTGAGCCGCTGGCCATCCCAAATCAACGCTCCCGATTGATCACCGATAACGACTCCCGCCGAGTTAACATGCGACATGCGAATGCGCTGGATTCCCGTACGCTGATCAATGTAAGCCACGAAGAATCCACCGGCTCCATCGGAGCACATTTGCTGATCCCGTTGGAGCGGCTCAAATCCCTGATTATCCGTAACCAGCGGGACACCATTGTGAGCAACAACATCCGCACCTGAGGGTTCCAGCATTTGATAGAAAAGTTCGGAATCACCGCTCCGATAATCCATCCACGTCATTGCCGAGCGTCCGCCGGAAAGCGCAATGATTCGAAGACCCGACGACAGTTCGCTTATGTTGGGC
Organism: uncultured Alphaproteobacteria bacterium; assembly: GCA_964444755.1. Lineage (GTDB taxonomy): Bacteria > Electryoneota > RPQS01 > RPQS01 > RPQS01 > JAHJDG01. The sequence goes on from CAYUIF010000005.1 coordinate 75,791, forward strand.
ATAATGGCAACCCCGGCCGGATCATTCAAGCGAGATCCATCAGCCAACGACAATTTCTGAACACGCAGACTGGAAAGCTGTCCGGTCAGCAACTCGCTCAGAACGACATTACAGCTATTGCCGGTTACGCAGAGGACGGGATTACGGGAATAGCTGAGGGCAGGAAGTACCGGCACGCCGCCGATCGTCCATAATTCTGCTCCATTCGCATTAAGGCGAGCGGCGTAAACCTGAAGACTACTTCGCGAGCGACCATCTTCCCAAGCGACAATTGCACCACCCGCGCCATCGGAAGTGATATTCAATTCATAGACGTAGGATCCCGGAACTCCCATCAAAAGATGATCGTTCGTCCACAGAAAGGTTCCCACCGGAGAGATCTTTTGTGCGGTGACGCGCGATCCGTCCGACCAGTCTTTCCACGTCAGAACAACGCCATCGGGAGAGCCTTGGTTAGTGCTTTGAGCGATCGTTATGCGGTCGTCGTAGAACCTTGCTTCAGATACTAGGATCCCATCAGCTGTCCATTGCGTTTGGCCTTGCGCATTCAATCGTTGGGAATAGAATGTGTTGTCGTCCGCTCGTTGATCTTGCCACGCGATATAACAACCGCCGCTACCGTCGGCGCATATCACCGGTCTATTTCGGACTCCGACGGCAGTACACACCGCCACTCCGTCAGCCGTCCACGGTAAATCGCCAGTGGGCGTGATTTTAGCGGCACGGATTCCGGAATGATTGGGTCCTAAATACTCCACCCAGGTCAGCAGCAAGTTGTTGGAGCCGTCATTGGTTGCCACCCGACCATAATTCGGTGAATAATTGAGAAAAACTACGACATCGGACGGCCACATCATTGTCCCCGCCGCTGAAATGTGCTGAACATGAATGTCACTATTAACGTTCTGCCAAGCGCACATCACGCCCCCGCTGCCGTCATGGCTGAGACCGATCAGAGACGGGAAGTAGGGAGAAAAGAGCTGATCGCTCAGGCGAACTCCCAAAAAGTCATTAGCCGACCACAACCGGATGCCGCTATTGTCCAGTTTTTGAACATAGTAGGGGCCGTGTTCCACACCCGGTTCGCCCCCGATATAATGGTAATCGAACCACGCAATTGCCCAGCCGCCGTCTACCGCGCAGGCCATCGGATAGTATTGAAAGTTGGGACAGGGCGCGACCGCAATTCCCGAATCCGCCCACTGCGGAACTCCGGCGGCATTGATGAGCTGGGCATAGACTTGAAAGATACCCGTTCGCATGTCGGTCCACACCACCAGCGTATTGCCGCTGCCGTCCTGCGCGGACACCCGCGTCCATTCTACATTGGTGCCTTGCCGCACCGGGATTCCCGCTTCACCCCACAGCCGGGGATCCGCCTGCGCACTTAAAACATACACCGCCACTGCCACGAGAATCGTTAACCGCTTCATGATCAACCCTCCTCGAGTTGTTGTTCAGCGCAATCTCTGCTGCAGTTACAGCAATAATGTCAATTATGTATCCAGAACCTCCGCCATTTTGTAATAGCCGGGGGATTTTTTCAAGAGCCATTCCATCGCGCGCAGGGCGCCGACGGCAAACACGGCGCGGGAATCGGCGCGATGAATAATTTCCAGCCGTTCGCCGGGGCCGCCCAACAAGAAACGATGTTCGCCGGGCACGTCGCCCATGCGCAGGGCGGTAATCGGCGGTTCTTCGCCGGTGGCTTCGGCCACGGCGCCCGCCAAATGCAACGCCGTTCCTGAAGGTGAATCCTTCTTTTGCGTGTGATGCACTTCCAGAATATGCCGTTCGTAGCCGGGCAAGGCGCGTGCCGCCAGCGCGGCCAAGCGCACCATCACGTTCATGCCGGGCGCCATATTCGGCGAGTACAACACGGGAATCTCATTGGCCGACGCGCGCAACTCGTTAATCGTATCATCGGGCAATCCGGTCACACCGCAAAGGTACGGCACGCCGGCGGCCAACGCGGCATTGACATGATCGAGTACGGCATCCGCCGCCGAAAAATCCATGATGCCTTTCACATCGCCGGGCAGTTCAGCGGGCAGCGCTTCAATGGTGACGGTTTCGACGATATCGCCGATAGTTTCCGCATCATAGCCGTAAGCGATGAGCAGCGCATCGTGCCGCCATGCCTGCTTAAGAATTTCGCGGCCCATACGACCCGCCGCACCGTAGAGAGCAATCACGGCCGGTTTAGCCATTAATGGTAATTCCTTCCCGATAGGCGCGCACCGCCTGGGCGATGCGGTCGCGGGTTTCGTTTTTCACCGGCACCAACGGCAGCCGCAATTCGTTTTGAATTTTTCCGTCCATCCACAACGCGCATTTGATGGGCGCGGGATTGGTTTCGATGAACATTGCCTTTGCCAGCGGCGCGATCCGGCGATGCAGCTGCAGCGCACGCAGCGGATTATCCTTCCAGAAAATATCCACCATTTCCACCAGCGGTTCGGGTTCGAGATTGCCAATGGTCGTAACCACGCCTTCACCACCCACCGATAAAATCGGCAAGGTTAAGTTGTCATCACCGGATAGAATATTCATGCGGCCTTCCACCCGCGCACATAAATCGGCAATCTGTTCGAGATTGCCGCTGGCTTCTTTGATCCCGTCTACGGTGGGCAAGTCCGCTAATTTCTCGATGGTTTCGGGAAGCATATTGATGCCGGTGCGGGAGGGAATGTTGTAGAGCAGGAGGGGCAGATCAGTGGCGGCGGCAACAGCTTGGAAATGCGCGAGCAATCCTTCGGGAGTCGGTTTAGTATAGTAGGGCACAATCACCATCGCTCCCGAAGCGCCCAGTTTCGCCGCTTCTTTACAGCGTTCAACGGTCTGCACCGTATTATTGGAACCGCAGCCGGGAGCAACCGAGATATCGCCCGCCGCCTCGACACAGAGTTGAATAATCCGGCGACGTTCTTCATTAGTCAATGTTGAAGCCTCTCCGGTGGTACCGAGAGGAACGAAGCCGCGAACTCCGCGACCCGCCAGATTATCCACCAAACCTTGTAGAGCCGGTTCATCCACTTGGTTATTCTTGAATGGCGTAACCAGCGCCACCCAGACGCCTTGATAGAGATTCATTGTGATTTATCGGAGTTAGATGATTGAAAACGAGGTGGTGTGTGAAATAAAGCCGCAATAACTATGCTTCAAACTGTATTCCTGACATATGAGTAATGAATCCTATTTCGATACAATACAAAGCATATCAATATACCGGAAATGGGGGTTAAAGTCAAACTTTAACAAATGATACAGCGTTCCAAATTTCTCTATTATTTCAATAATTATATATGGATATGGGTTTATTATTGGATGGTGGTGTCCACAACAAAAACTCGTTTGAGTTCGACAACAGAATTTCAAGATTTAGGGTGATTCTGCCGATACTATAGTCGAAGATGACTGCATAGCCATCACTCCACTGAATTTTTTGCACACTCCGGTGAGCGCCGGCACACCGGAACTCCACCCGCAACCCAAAGGACGGAGAGCTACCAATATGCCCGAACCCACATTACTCATCATTGACGGTGAACATGCGACGCTGGAGGCGCTTTCGGAAGGGGTGCAATCCGAAGGCAACTATCGCGTGCTCACGGAGTCAAATCCCACCGCAGCGTTAGCAACCATGGAAAGCGAAGCGGTGGATCTGGTCCTCTGCGGCATGCATCTCGAGCAGCTCTCCAGTTTGGATTTACTGGAGACGATTCGACAGCGGCATACGAACGTTCCAGTGGTTGTAGTTTCGGAGGAAGGCTCAACCGAGGAAATCGTCACCGCCATGCGCAAGGGAGCCGCGCACGTGTTGACCGAGCCGCGCGATCCACGGTTGCTTGCTGCTGCCGTCGAGTCTGCACTATCGAACTGGCGACTGGCAACGGAAGTGGAAAAGCTTAAGCGGCGGTTGGGTGGAGATCACAAGTTGGGAGGATTGGTCGGCCGCAGCGCCGCGATGCATCGCGTCTTCGACGTGATCCGTGAAGTGTGCGAGGTGGACAGCACGGTATTGATTCGCGGCGAAACGGGAACCGGAAAAGAGTTGGTGGCGCGTGCGCTGCATTACGAAGGATCGCGCGTGAACAAGCCATTCGTGAAAGTGAACTGCGCGGCGCTGCCGGAAACGCTGTTGGAAAGCGAGTTATTCGGTCACGAACGGGGCGCGTTTACCGACGCCAAGACCTCGCGCATGGGCAAGTTTGAATTGGCCAACGGCGGCACGGTGTTCCTCGATGAGATCGGCGAACTCTCATTCTCGACACAAGTCAAACTGCTTAACGTGCTGCAGGATCGCGAAATCGAACGGCTGGGCGGCAATCGCCGCGTGCCGGTGGACATTCGTATCATCACCGCCACCAACCGCGATTTGGAACGCAGTATTCAGGAAGGCCGTTTCCGTCTCGATCTCTATTACCGTCTGAACGTGGTGCCGATTACCATCGGACCGCTGCGCGAACGCCGCGAAGATATTCCGCTGTTATGCGCGCACTTCCTGGACAAGATCGGCAGCCGTTTGAACAAAGGCAGCTTTACAATTACCGACGACGCGATGGCGATTCTGCTGGGCCACAACTGGCCGGGCAACGTGCGCGAATTGGAAAATGCTATCGAGCGCGCGATTTTAGCCACCAACGACACGGTGATCGAACGCGATGCGTTGGCGTTTTTGACCAAGTCCGTACCCACACAGAACGAGATTTCCAACTGGATGCCAGTGGCGGGACCGGCCAGTTTCCCCGCCCCCTTCTCGCAGCCGCAAACCGACAGCGGCGAACTATTGGCCCCCGGACCGCTGAAACCCGCGCTGCGCAGCTTCGAGAAAATGTTCATCGAAGGCGCGCTCTCGGCGGCCAACGGTCATGTGCTGCGGGCGGCGCGCTTGCTGAAGATTGATCGCACTACCTTGTGGAAGAAGGCACGCGATCTGGGAATCAATATGCATCAGGACCGGGAGTAAGAAATTACGATTTCGGAGGAGAGCCGCGGACGCGTTAAAGCGCGTCCGCGGTTTTTTTGTGCGATAACAAAACGGGCACGATGTACCGTGCCCCTACTGATCGCTAACATTCCGGCCGGGTTGCGGTCTGCGACCTTGACCACGGCTCGGCGGGAATTTTAAGTTTGAAGTTTCTACTTAAGCAGCACCATCTTCCGCATCTGTGATTGCTCTCCCGCCTGCACTCGCGCCAGATACACTCCCGATGGCAACTCGCTCGCATCGAACACCTGTCGATGCAAGCCCGCATTCAACATTCCGAGTTCAGCCCGATAAACCGCTTGGCCGAGGAGGTTAAAGATGGTTAAGGATACGGGAGATGTGTGTGAAAGAGAAAAAGAAAGCGTGGTGGCGGCATTGAAGGGATTGGGGTAGTTGTGAAGCTGAAAATAGTCTGGAATACCAATCAGTCCGGTTGGATTAGTTGAGACCTGATCCGGTTCGGTTCGTACAAGAAGGGGTAGACAACCGTGCCATTGCTCGTAACTTCCGGTAAGAATCAATCCGCCATCCGCAGTGAAGTCGAAGTGCGAAAAGCTATATTCCTCAATATCACTATAGAAACGAGTCCAGACCGTATCAAGGTTATCCGTGAACCTTATGAGCATTCCTGCATAAAACCACGGTGGGCGGAGCAAATCCACATAACCGCCGGCAATCCACCCCCCCAGCGGTGATGGCTTGAGATAAAACAGCGCTTCCAACGAGGAATCGAAATCCATAATCTGTGTTCGTACAATATTCCCTTGGCTATCCGTTCGGAAGGCGAGGATATTCTGATCCTCGTCGCGATGACTTCCGACAACGATGAATCCTCCGTCAGACGTTTCCGCCACCGAATAGCCATGTTCCTCAACATTTGAAGTGTAGACTCTGGTCCATAGAGTATCGCCATTTGCGTCCAGTCTGATTAGAACTATATCCTGAGTAAAGAGCGATTCTCGTCTTCGCAACTCGGACAAAGCTATGAATCCCCCATCGTGCGTTTGCTTGATATCGTTGCCCCATTCCGGATAGGGATAGGGATTAATATCAATGATTCTGGTCCACAGGGTATCCCCGGATGAATTGGTCCGAACGATGAGCGTATTTGTGCCGAAGTTAGAGGTTTCGCCCACTATTGCAAAGCCGTCATCAGCGGTCAGGCAGATATTTTGACCGCGACCTCGGCCATACTGCTTTAAAAACAGCGAGTCACCTTCCGTATTGATCTTAAATAGGACTACGTTTCCACTGTACGATCCCGTTAGAACGAATTCTTGACTTCCGGATTTCAATCCATGAGTGAAGTTGAATCCGACCAAATCACGATAGACTCGCGTCCACACAGTATCACCGTTTGCATCGGTGCGGATCAGAAACAACAAGTAATCGGTATTTGGATAATCAGGGACACGACCGACAATAATGAATCCATGATCAGCCAATTGTGCCGTAAAAGACGGCTCTACCGGAATGTCTGCGATTCCAGGCAGGTTGTAAGCTTGAGACCACAGAATATCCGGTCCCGGCGGCTGCCCCCATACCGCCCCCGCCAAGGCCATTAATGCGATCCAACAGTACAGCTTCATTAGTGCTCCGTGAATAGATAAAAGAATATAAGCGATTGACGGATGGAAAGCAACCGAAGATTCCGGGCGGATCAGGGGATCTGCCTCGGCGGCGAAATGGGCACTGTGCCCCTACCCGGCTTTGTCCCCTCGTAATGAAGGGAGTGATAAGACAACGGGCGGGTTACGCTACGCTAAACCCGCCCCTACAGAAAAGATGCGGGCGCACACATGGGTGCGCCCCTACAGCAGTTAACCAAAACAAACGGGACGCACAAAGTGCGTCCCGTTACATCGTAAAAACAGCCAATCGTTACTTCAGATACAACAGCTTGGCAGTTTCAACGCGACTGGCGCCCGACAAGCGCAGCAGGTAAAGCCCGGTAGCAGTGTTGGGAGTCCACGCATAGGAGTGGGCACCGGGAGTCAAACCGGTCAGTTTCTCGCTGAGCACTTCGCGACCCGTGATATCGTAGATCGCGAGGGTCAATTCGCGAGCCGAGCCTACAACAAAATTGATTTTTGCAGTGCTATTGAACGGATTGGGATAAGCGTTTTGCAGCGCGAATTCCGTGGCCATGCCGACGGCCGGAGCGTCACCGGCAGCGCCGGGACGAATCACATCCACCGGATAACGCGGCGTAATCTGATAGCCGTCGGTGTAGGGCGAGCTGTTATCGAATTGCGTGAGGATACCGACGATGTCGAAGGTCGCCGGCGGAGCGGGTGTTCCGTCCACGTCGGTATCGCTGTCAATGCGCACGATGATGGTGCCGTTGCCGTCGCTGACCGTCAGATTAGCCCATTGACCCTGGCCCGGCCACGTGCCGTCAATAATGGACACGTTGTTCATCCGCACCAGCATGCCTTCGAAGGACTCGAAGAACGATTGTGAGGTAATCAAAACGGGTTCAACCGTATCAACATTAGCCACGATTTGCACGGAGAAGGTGCAATTGCCGCTGCCGCTGCCGACGATTTCGGTCAAGCCGTTGTACTTGCTGACCCAGCCCGAAACCACCACGCAGTCACCTTCCATGATGTTGGCCGGGACGGTTCCACGGAACACGTTGCAGCCCGCGTCATCATCCTGAATGTAGAAATTGGAAAGCGTCAAACTATCCAGCGTGTAGTTGTCCACGTTGACAATGCCGCGCACGACGACAAAGGTTCCATCCAGTTCGGGAACGCCGTTGGCATCGTTCTCACGAATGTCGCTCAGGGTGACATACTGCGGATCGCAGGGCTCGCCGCTGTTGGGCAAACCGGGAGTCAGTTGATCGGTCTGCGCCCAATCGGTTCCGTTGTTGTCCGTATCCGAATGATCGGGAATGCGCGCCAACGCGTAGTTCACGCCGCCGGACGGGAACGGGTCGGGGGCATTCGAGCCGCCTTCACCGGTGCAGACATGACCCGCGCCGCATGTACCGTAGCACAGATGATCAACAATCGTGCTGCCGTTGCGCAGATCAATACCGTCGCAGTCTTCGCCCGTCGAGGATCCCGCATTCTGGAAGTCCGCCGAAACCACTTGATCCACGTTGGCCACCGCGCTGCCGCCGACGACATAGTAACCGTCAGCCGGAATCGTTCCGGTCAGCGGCACGGTCAAGTATTCCGAACCACCGTTGCCGTTGATTCCCACCAGCGAATACCCGGACAAATTCGTTCCCGCCGGTCCGTAGATTTCCACGTACATAATCGTCAGATCATCGGTACCCTGCGTGTCATAAAGGAACTCGTTCATCATGACTTGGGCATTGGCGGCTGTTGCCACCCCCAAGCACAGTATGACCAAACCGATAAATACTTTGCGAAACATGGTTCGCCTCCTTTGAAATATGTTGTGTGTGCGTGTTTGTTTGTATGGTTTGCCCGTTTATTGATTCCCGCCCACGGTCAGCCAGCGGCCGTCCAGTTTAGGTTCGATGGGCGAGTGGTCTTTGATATACTCAATCACCGCATCGCGCATATAGGTGCCGGATTCCACCGCCGCCTGATTGCGCAGATCGGAGAGTTTTTCCATTCCCGAGTTGCCCTCCAGCAGATAATCCGTGGTGACCAACCGATAGGTGGAATCCGGCTGATACGGTTTGCCGCCGATTTCCAGCGAGACTACGCGTTCACCACGCGGTTTGGATTTGTCGATACGCACCTTCACGCCCGCCACGTATAATCCGCTCCCGCCGTAAGCGACCTTGTCTTCCAGAAGGTCTTTGAAGAATTTCCCCGTTACCGTAACCGCACCCAGCGTATTATCAAACGGCAATACATTGAAAACGTCGTGGGGCGTGATGATGCCCGCGCCGATATCGGTGCGCACACCGCCCTTGTTGGTGATGGCAATATCGCCGCGCAGTTTCCACAGCATGGCATCGGAAATCAGATTGCCCATCGGTGTTTCGCCTTCGCCCGACCGCAGAATCGGGGCGGTCGCTTCGCCGATTTTTTCGTTGAATCCGGCTTCCACGCGGGCTACCGACGTATCAATCGCGAGTGCGATATCCCGTTCGCGCGGGAAACGATCGGCAAACAGCGTTACCAGCGTGCCATCTTCGGCAAACGGCTTCCACCGGAGGAGTTCTTTCGTCTCACGGTCGAACTCGAATTCAACCGCCAGCAAATTGGTGCCGCGTCCGTAACCCTGAAAACACGGAGTATGCGTGACCGGATCCACCCACGGTTCCTGATAGCCGACATGGATATCGCCCGCGAACAGAATGTCAATGCCCGGCACCCGCCGCGCCAGTTCGAAGGCGTTGCGGACATAATCCGACTTCCAGCCTTCCTGTTCGCGCTTTTCCAGATCATCCCATGCTTCATAGCGGTCGAACGGTAATCCCAAGTGACAAGCGGCAATAATCACATCCACGCCCATCGCCCGCAGCGTATCGCGATACGCCGCCAGCGCGGTGGTCTCCGGCGCGAAATACAGATTGCGGATGTTCTCCTCAAACGCCGCCCGAACCGTGCCGGCGGTAGTAATACCGATGATGCCGACTTTCACCGGTCCGAAATCCTTGATGATGTAGGGGCGCGCAAAATGCTTCCACACCCCGCCGGAGGTATCGTAAACGTTAGCCGACATGACGGCGAAATCGGCTTGCTCCATGAGCTTTTCGGGAACGTCACGGCCTAAATCGAATTCGTGATTGCCGAGCACCCATAGATCATAACCGACCAAATTCATGTAGCGGACGACCGCATCGCCTTCAGTCTTTGTTCCCACCAGAGTTCCCTGAAAGATATCGCCGGTATCCATCAACAGAAAGCCGTCGCCTTTTTTCTGGGCATACGCGCGCAGTTGATGAATCAGCCGGGCCGCCGATGCGCCGCCGCCCAAATCCGGCGGCTGTTCGGGATTCATGAATTCCGCTTTCGAGGAATCAATGCCGCCGTGGACGTCGTTGCTGTGACAGACCACCAGCGACCAAGTATCTTGGGCGGCCGCGCTGAAAACCAGCAGCAGCAACGCCAGTGTCGTGAACAGAATCGCTTTCATTTTCGCCTTTTGGTTGGCTTCGTGCCGCTTGTGCCGAACCATTCACTGACGTCGGCGCGGCTTTCTACTGACCGCTCGATATCATCATCGAGCTTATCGAAAAAATCCAATCCCGTCAGAGCCTCCACCGAATCCACCGAAACGGCATAGCTCGTAAACGGTTCTACACTGCGCGCATTGGGAATGACGAAGCCGATGGCTTTCGCCCCGTCGCCCTGCGTGTACAGCACCTTATAGAAATACTCCGGAATCGCCACCCGGTTCCGACCAATAGTCGGCAAACCGTCGCGGAGGACCGGACCGGTTACGATATCCACCGCCCCGAATCTTATAGCGGCACCGCGCACGGCATTTTCCAGATCGTTCCAGACACCGGCATTGAAATCATGATTTTGCGGGCTGACGTTGCTGAGCAGGAAGCTCTCGCGCATCGCCGTCGCGCTCCATTTCATGTCCGCCGCCGGAGCCAAGTGCCCTTTGTCATAGCCGGAGTTGCGGTAGTCGTTCTTCGTAGCCGATCCGGTAGCAATCGCCGAATCATCAACGAAATCCATTCCCTTGCGGCTTGCTTGGTTGGATTGCGCTTCGGCGCGCGTGAGTTCGTAAGCCACCCACGTCGCCTGTTCGAACCGCTCGCTGTAGCAGAGCGCGTAACCGGTATGTTCAACCACCGTTCCCGCCGCAGGCGCACCCCACCGCAAGTGATCGGAAGCGAAGGCGGCAATCGCCAACAGCAGGATAATCAGAATTCGCATGAAACCGCGCGGCGATTACAGCGCGTAGCGCAGGGTGATCAAACCACGGAACGTTGACGTCTCAACGCGGTCGGTATCGCTGCGATCGTCGGCGGCGGAGCCGGTATAGAGTCGCTGCGGGAAAAGATCGTTCTCCACATAGGCTACTTTACCGATCTCGACGCCGAAATCGCCGGAGAGTTTTTGCAGCGAAAAGCCGATTCCCGCCGTGAAAATCGCGGTGGTGCGATCTTTGTTATCCGGGGCGGAGGCGAATACGAATCCCACCCGCACGGGAGTTCCTGCTACCACCTGTTGTTCGGCTCCGGCACGAATTTCGAAGGTGTTATCGAAATCGGGATCAACATCATGATACGTGTGCAGTTCGCCTTCCAAGAGCAGAATCGGACGGAACTCGTTTTGCGGACGATAGCGCACGCCCAGCGCATAGTGGCTGGGATAGGTCGTTGTGATGGTTCCCGAAGCGATGGGCAGCGAATCCACGTTGGTGAAATATTCGTCCAACTCGACCCGCTGATCAATCTTATAATCGCCGGTCGGCAGCAACGCGCGGGCGCCGAGGGTAATGCGGGGATTCAATTCCCACATCGCGCCCAGATTCAATTCGGCAAACAAGTTGTCGGGGCGATAGACGATGTGATCCATGTAATTGGCGGAGTCGGAATTGGCGTAATACACGCCGCGTTCATAATCCCATTTTCCCGATAGGATATTCACCGAGAAGCCCGCCGACAGCGGCCCGAAACTGCGTACCGCCGCGCCGAATGACGCCGAACGCAGATCGCCGGTCACGTCAATACGATTATGACCCAGCCGCAGATCCTGAATCCCGCCGGAGGAAAAGCGACTGCGCACTTCTTCATGGTAGCGATAATCGAAGCGGTAGGTCGAATACGTTCCCATGGATGCCACCAGCGAGCGCACCGATTGAAGGGGAATTTTGAAGGAAACGCCACCGTCCAGCTTGGAATAGAGATGATCATTCATCGCGTAATTGTTGTAAATGATCACACCGTCGAAGCTGTCATAGACGGGATATTTGCGGGTTTCGGTGATCCGCGACACGTCGGCGGACATGTCCACCAGCCACTGGGTTTGCTGTTCCGCCATCGTTGCGGGATTGCCCATCAGCGCGGCGGGGCCGTTCTGGTCGGTCAGGAACGTGTGTCCGAGTCCCATACTGCGCGCCGAAAAGGCGCCGGGCCGTTGTCCGAGAATAGGATCGTTGAAGGTAGTTTGCGCCATTGCCGCAGCGGCAATCAGCATCACAAGAGTCACAATCGTGTTTCGCATGAAACGGTATCCTATGTCAAGAGTTTTGTTCACTGAAGTGTCTCACTTTCGCATTACCGTCGGGAATACACCGCGACCGGATGATCAAAGCGCACGATTGTCGCACTGCTGACGAACGATCCGATCAATGCCCCGGCCGTCGAACAAATCACCAAATAAAGCAGGTTTTCGGAAGGGATGGTCTCGGGATCTTCCCAAACCGGACGATTGACGGCACTCCCGATTGCCAATCCAGCCAGCAGACCCACAAAAAATCCATCACGAGCTCCGCGATTATCATTATAAATCCGGACGCGGCTGATCTGCTCAAAATTATAATCCCAGTGCACTAACGGCGTAACCTTGATGCCGCTGCGGCGCAGGACAGTGGCGACGTCGGATTCGATTTCGTGGACTTTGACGGTATCCGGATTGAAATTTACCGAGTGTCCACGTTTCTGTGTTCCGTCTTCGAGAATAACTGTCGCGCGATAGGTTCGCGCCTGATTGTTTGCCTTATAAAATTCCTCCGGTGACGAGTCCTGCCGCAAAGTCATATAATGTGAGCAACCGACAAAGCATAACATTATCACCAAGAGTAGGAATTTCATAGCGCAGTCCCGTAATGTCGAGTATACTACTTAACAATTGTCAGTTTTTTAATCCACCGCCAGAAGACGTTGACAACGATCATGATGACCACCAGCCAAATGGCGGTCACCCACGAATTTTTTGCTCCGAGATAAGCGCTTTGTTCCGTGATATCGGAGGCAAAGGCCGCGCAGGAGAAATCCCCCAACGAAAAGTCATAGCGCGTGTGCGTGGTATCAACGCTTGGGGTGGCATAGAGCAGAGAGTCGTGACGCCACACACAGAGACCCGGATTAAAGGTTCGGTCATTCCGCTCTAATTGAAACGTTTCGGACAATAAATCCGCCGGCCGCTCCATGTGCGCGGCCAGGCTGCAGCGCCGCAGACTTTCGAATATCAACGGAAAACCATCGCGATAGGCATACAGCACGCCCCAACCTACTCCCCCCGCCACCGGCGCATACGCAACTATGAATCCCTCGGAGTCTTCCGCGCCGACGTCGCTCTTCCAGCGCACGAGATTGCCGATCGTGTCGGCTTTAGCGCGTTCTTTGGGCGGACGCGACATATCGAACAGTGGCGGAACCTGCGGGATCAGCGATAAATATTGCTCGGGAATCGAATACCAGTGAATCGTGCTGTCTTCTTTAACGAACACCGCCGCGGGCTGTTCCATGTGCTCCCGCACCGCGCGCGACCAAGCGTACCATTGCAGCGAATCCGTGGGGGGTGCGAACGCCATCAAGCGGTCGGTCTTCTCGCCGATCAGTCGCGCATTGACCATGATCAGCTCGTGCGCGGCATCGGTGAGCGGTCGCATGGCGCGCCAATGACCCACGATCTGATGGCTTAAAGCTGCGGCGACGACCTGAATCAGCACCAGCACCAGCGTGCCTTGCGCGACCCAGTGAACGATGCGGGCGGTTTTACGAAGTTTGCGTTTTTCGATGTCGTCCATCATCCATTCCTACTTCAACAGCACCAGCTTGTGCAGTTGCGATCCGCTGCTCGTTTCCATCCGCGCGAAATAGATCCCCGACGCGAGATTCGTCCCATCGAATTGCAGCAAATGCGTCCCCGCCGAAAAGGTTTGATCAGCCAGAACTGCAATCAATCGTCCGTTGATATTATAAATGGACAACTGAACCCGACTCATAACCGGCAGATCGAAGGACAGCGTGGTGTAAGGGTTGAACGGATTGGGATAGGCTGACAACGAATAATTCCGCGGCGCGAAATTGTGACCATCACTCGGTATAGAAGCTGTACCTGAATTATGGAGGATCGTTCCGCCGGTCCCCGCCGCCCACGCTTCGCCGTGGCCGTTCACTGCGACGCCGAACAAGTGATTAGCGGTGCGGCTGTCCTCGGCATTCCACGACAAGCCGCCGTTGGCGGTGCGGAAGATCAGTCCCCACGCGCCTACGGCATAGCCGTTATTGGCGTCGGTAAAGTCCACATCTATCAGTACGCTGCCGGTGGAAACGCCGCTGCGCAGCCAGTGCTGTCCGCCGTTGGTGGTGCGATAGATCAACGGCCACTCCGTGCCGGTCTCCACGCTGTAGCCGACCATCCAACCCATTTGTGCATTCACGAAGTCTACCGCGATCAGTTCGGCATTCCCCGTTTGAAATTGACTGTACCAGCCGAACTCCCCGTTGCCTGTGGCAATGACTCCCGCATTCCAATAATCATCGAAGCCGACGATCCAGCCGTGCAGACTGTCGATAAAGACAACATCGATAAAATTCAATTCGACCGGACTGGTTTGCGGCAGCCACGTCTGACCGCCATTCGTGGTGCAAAGAATCGTAGCGGCATACCCCACGGCATAACCATAGCGCTCATTCAGAAAATATACACCGTACAAATTCTCCGAAGTTGACGAATTCTGCAAGCTCCACGATTCGCCGCCGTTCGTCGTATGCACAATCGTCCCCAGCTCACCCACCGCCCAGCCGTGGCTGGCGTTCGGGAACGACAGCCCAAACAAATGCGCATTCGTACCGCTGGTTTGCGGATTCCACTGGGAACCGCCGTCGGTGGTGTGATAAATCGCTCCGAAATCACCGGCGACCCAACCCTGAGCCGTCCCGGCAAAGGCGACGTCGTTGAGATTATCGAAAAATCCGCTGTTCCAGGAATCCCACGTGGAACCGGCATTGGTTGACTGTGACAGCATGCCACCGTCGCCGACTACCGTAATATCAACGGCAGATACCGCCGCCGCGCTCCAGACGATCGCATGCCGCCCGGTATTCAACGAATCCCAACTCGCCCCGGCGTCGGTGGTTCGTAAAACCACACCATCGTAACCGGTGACCCAACCGTTATGGTCGTCGGAAAAAGTAATCCCCGTGAGTTGCGAGCGCGTATTGTGCGATTGCGGCTCCCAATCGCTTCCGCCGTCGGTTGTGTGCACGATATCACCGCTGATTCCCACGACCCAGCCATTTAGAGAATCATTGAAAAATACATCGTAAAACAGATCGATCGAAGCGGCAGGCTGCAGGGTCCAGTTCGCTCCGCCGTCCGTGGAATGATAGACGCAGCCGCAGAAGCTGAAATAGTTGTATCCGACCGCCCAGCCGTTGCGAGGGTCCGTAAACGCAATCGAGTAAAAGTCCACGTAGTTTACGGATGATCGCGGTTCCCAACTGATGCCGCTGTTAATGGATTGCCAGATGCGGCCGTCCCCCGCCGTCCAAACCGTGAAGGAATCCGCAAACGCGACGGTTTTGAGCCAGGACCGTTCATTGAAAGCGGTCGGCAGCCATTGCGCGCCGCCGTTGGTGGTGCGCAACACAATCCCCCGATAAGAATCGCTTTCATATCCAACCACCCAGCCGATGCGTTCATTATAAAACCGCACGGCTTCCAACAGCGCGGTCGTGCCGCTGGATTGCGTGCTCCATGATGCACCGCCGTCGGTGGTATGCAGAATCGTGCCGCAACCGCCCACTGCCCAGCCATGGAGATCATCCACGAACGTGATATCCTTGATCGGATTTCCGTTCGGTAGTGGATTCTGCCAGGTCCAGCTTTGCGCCCCGGCGGTTAATGCCGACCACAAAATCGTCACGCAGCTATAGAAGAAAACTCGCTTCACGCCCGACCTCCTTCTCCGGCATCCTATCCACGAAGCAATAAGGATTGCGTCAAGTCGTGTTCGATATTCTGAAAACGAAACCGTCACATCTATTTCATCAGTACCAGCTTATGGATTTGCTGTTTCCCGGCTGTTTCCAGCCGTGCGAAGTAGATTCCGGAGGCGAGCGTTGTTCCATCGTAACGAATCCGATGCGTTCCCGCCGTAAAATCGTCATCGGCCAGGACCGCCGTCAACCGTCCGGTAATATCATAAACGGCCAGCCGGGCATGATCCGCACGGGGTAGATCGAAGGACAGCGTCGTGCTCGGATTGAACGGGTTGGGAAACGCCGTCAGCGATAATTGCTGCGGAAGCGAAACCGTTCCGCGATCCCTGATCGGATTAATCTCACCACCAAACCTAACAATAGCGCCGCCGTCGCCGACCACAATGCCGATATCGGGAGTAAACGGTTGGATGTCATTTACACTAACCCCAAACGGCCCCGAAATCGCATTCCAGGTGATCCCGCCGTTGTCCGAAATATAAATGCGATTGCCCCCCGTGACGATCCAGCCGTGAAGTTCATCGGTAAAACGTACACGTCGGGATCCCGCAAAAAAAGAACCCAAATAAATGACATCCCAGCTTACACCGCCATCGGTGGTCCGCAGTACCCGGCCTTCGTTGTCAACTGCCCAAGCGAGATTCGGTCCCACAGCGGCAACGGCATTGAGCAGAGTCCCGCTGATCGGGAAGGGGGTCCACTGATGGCCGCCATCGGTCGTGATCAGAATTCCGCCCACCCCCACGGCATAGGCTTTGCCATTCCCCGCACTGGCTACACCGTTCAGGTAATTTTGAGTACCCGACGTTTGCCGTTCCCATGATTCGCCGCCATCGGTCGTATAGAGTATCGTTCCCTGCGCCGCGACAACCCAGCCGTGCAGCGGATCTTCCATCGCAAGATCTTCGGGAAAAACCGGAGGATTCTCCAGCGGCTCGATCCAGGTTTGACCGCCGTCCGTCGTGCGAACAAATACACCGTAATAGCCGACGACAATCGCGCGCAGGGAATCCATTGCCCAGATTTTGTTAATTTGTCCGGCGTATCCCGCCTCGATCGGCGTGCAAGTCGTCCAAGTGCGTCCACTGTTCATCGTACGCAGGACCGTACCGGCATATCCGGCAGCCCAACCAACCAGCGGATCAGCAAAATGAACAGCCGTCATATTCACCACTGGGCCGTGGCGGATTCCCTGCCACGCCGAGTCGCCCGTTTGCGAAACTGCGATCATGCCCAGTCCGTTCACCAGTACGCTGGAACCGCTTGGAGAGCGGCCATAATCGGCGCCGCCGATGGAACAGTCACTATGCCAGGTGAATCCACCGTTCGTGGTCCGGCTAATGCAATTACCAGTAATTGCGATACCGTTAGCCGGATCGGAAAACCGAACCGTATGATAAACGTAATTATTCAGATCGGGAAACCCGGAATTCCACAGGACTCCGCCGTTGGTGGTGCGCAGAATTTTTGTATTCCCCACCGCCCAACCCAGCGAATCATCTAAGAAGAAAACCGAGCGTAATTCGCGGAACTGCCAACCGCTGGTTTGATTAACCCACGTTTGACCGCCGTCGCTGGTATGAATGCGCGATCCATAATTGCCCACTGCCCAGCCTGTGCTCGCGTTGAGAAAGAACACATCATAAAGACGATCATGACATGTTGCCGGTGGAGTTTGCGCCGCCCAAGTCAAACCGCCGTCGGTGGTGTGTCTGATAATCGACGTGTAACCGCCATTACCCACCGCCCAGCCTTCGTCGGCATTGACGAAGTATATGCTGGCAACTGTACATGTCGTCCCAACATCAAGCTCCGACCATGTCGTTCCCCCGTCCGTCGTTCGCAGTATCGTGTTGCCGGCACCGATGATCCAACCGTGCAATGCATCAACGAACGCAATGTCCCATAAATCCACGTTCACATCGAGCGGGATCAACTGCCAATTCTGACCGCCGTCGGTGGAATGCAAGACCGTACCCAAGTTGCCCACCGCCCAGCATTCCTGTTCGCCCGCAAATGCGACCCCGTTCAGATTGCAGCCCGTCGGCAGCGGGTTCTGCCAGGTCCAATCCAATCCGAAAGCTGAAGACACTTGCAGCAATACTGCTGCGCTAAGCAGAAGAATAAAGTATTTCACGCCCGACCTCCTTTTCTTGCTGCCCGTCCATGAAGTAAAGGAAACTGTCAAGCAATATATATTCGCCCGTGCTGAAACACGCCGAATGGATCATGCCAATTTAGCCAACTCCACCGCGCGCTTGGAAATTTCTTCAATGGGAGTTTCGATGCCGTGGAATTCGATTTTCTGGAACAACTCGGGCGACTCACCGCGCGCTTGTTCAAATATCTTCAAGCCTTCTTCCCACTTATTGCCCGTCATGCGTACGACCATCGGCTTCGATAAGCCATGTTCGCGCAGGAATTGAACGACGCCTTTGGCGAAATCGTCGCACCGCGAAATACCGCCGAAGCGCGCGCCAAAGATCGCCTTGACTTGCGGATTTTCGTCCAGCAGCACCAGCATCTTGGCGATGCGTTCGGGCGACGGGCCGCCGCCCGAATCCATGAAGTTAGCCGGCTTGCCGCCGTAGTGATGAATGAAATCGTTGCCCAAGATTCCGAAACCCGCCCCGCCGGGGAACATGCCGATATCGCCATCCAAGTCCACGTAGGGAATACCCCAGTCGCGGGCTTGCTGTTCGCGCGGGGTCAGCTCGCCTTCTTCGTGGCGGACGGTAATGCCCATTTCGGTAACCTCGGGATGGCGGAACAGCGCGTCGTCGTCCAACGCGAAGCGCGCATCGGCGGCGATCCACTGCCCGTCCTTGGTGCGGACGAGAGGATTGATCTCCACCACTTTGGCATCGAGCTTCTTGAACAGGTTGAACAGCCGCACCGCGATATCCGACACCGCTTTAAGATCGTCGCCTCCCAAGCCCAACCGCTGCGCCATTTGAATGCCGTGATAGGGATAGCAGGGTTCGTCAATCTCGAAGGGAATTTTAATGATTTTGTCGGGCGCGGTGCGCGCGGTTTCTTCGATTTCCACACCGCCTTCGGCGCAGCCGATCAACACCAATTTATAGTTGGCGCGATCAATGGTCACGCCCAGATAGATTTCCCGTTCGATATCGAGAGCCGGTTCGATGAGCAGCTTTTCCACCGGATAGCCTTTGATGGTCAAGCCGAGAATCGCCGCCGCATAGGTTTTCGCTTCGACTTCGGTCTTGGCGATTTTCACGCCGCCCGCCTTGCCGCGCCCGCCGGTCAAGACCTGCGCTTTGATGACCACCGGAAATCCGATTTCCGTTGCGGCGACTACCGCATCATTGACCGTGTTGACTACTTTACCTTGGGATGTGGGAATTTTGTTCTTGGCAAAGAACACTTTGCCTTCGTGTTCGTAGAGTCGCATGTTCTTCCTTAATCCATGACACGTTAAACCCGTGCCCGCTGTTGATTTATCGCTGTGCCGTTTCCGGCATGAAATCAATCCGTATCAAACTCCCCCCGCCCCCGCCGATCATTACACCGAAGCCCGCACCAACCGCAGCGCCGCCTGCGGCGCCAATCGCCATGGCACTCCAAACCGGCTTTTTATCGCTATCGGATGGCGGGCAATCGTTGCAGCTGGTATCGGTTTTTGGTGTAGCAAGCCACACCAGCGCACCGAAGAAAGCCCCGATGGGTAAACCCAGCGATGACCCATAGATTAATCCTTCTCTTATCCCCCGTTGACGGTCCTGTATGACGAGATAGTCAATACTCCGGTTCGGCATCACGCCGAAATCACCGGAATGCAGATTCTTCCATAGCGATGAATCCGCATCTACCGTGAAATCCGTTCCCCATAGACTCTCCCCCGAATTCAGTTTCGCCATTCCCCGATGGCCTGCAATCTCCTGATTAAGCCGTGCCGTCGTTTCCGGCGGCGCGTCCGGGTGAATGTAGTTGCGGTGCATGCATCCTATCAGCGGCAGCAACAACAGCAAAATCGTGAGCCTGCTCATAACCGCCTCGCTATCTATTCCTGATTAGATCCCCTAATCAATCACCAGACAGTATTCCCTACCCTACCGAAATAACTATTTCTTCAGTTTTCCTTCCACACTTGCAATTTTGTCTTCCATCCGCACGACCTTATCACGGCGGTCGTCAATCTTGATCACGGTTCCCACCCGCTGCGATCCCGCCGCGAATACCGCTTCCTGCATCTTGCGGATGACTTCGAAGCACACATCCAGATCGCCTTCCAGCGTAGTGAACATCGGATCCAGCCGGTAGTTCACGCGGCCGTCATCGCGCAGCGCCTGCTCCGCCGCCGCTACATACTTGCTCAAACTGACCCCGCCCACGTCCGACGGGGCAATGGATACCGCAACAATGGCCATGATTAATCCTTCTCCCACTCGCCATCATCACTCGGCGGGGCGACGAAACCGACGCGCGTTTCGGGATGATGGATCATCCCCCCCAGTTTGGCTGTATATCCGACCACCGCGATCGAAAGAATCGCTAATGCGAAAATCGAAACCGTCACCAGCTTGGGCAAGGTGCGCTGCGAACGCAGCAGCCACAATCCGGCCAGTGCCGCCAGTCCGGTCAGTCCGGTCATCACGAATGCGGTGGTTGCAGCTTCCTCGTGGGGCTCAATCAACCGTTTCTCCACTCCCGCCATATTCTCCACCACGTGCTCTGCGCCGTCGCCCGTTAAATAGGCGGGAATCGTCAGGATCGCCCCCAGTACAAAAATGTACAATCCCGCCCGCAGCACATCGGTGCTTTTACGCAGTAAGCCGTACAAAAAAACCAATAAGCCAAATCCTAAACTGAACAGCGGCGCATGATTCAGCGCCAAGTGCAGTTGCGCGGCATTCATGGATTAGCTCCCTGAATATGGTATCGAAAAATCGTTCGTTACGACGAAGATTTCAAAGTTTAATTCCCCTCGCCTTGTCTTCGTAGCCTTTCCGTCCCATTAACCCGTAAGTCAATTGCTTGCCCAATTCCACCCCCGGCTGGTCGAAGGGATTGATGTGATACAAGTGCCCGCACAAAGCAGTGACGATCTCCATCAGCATGAAAAACTCGCCCACCGCATAGGCGTCAATTTTCGGGAAGGTGACGGTCAGGGACGGCCGCTCATTGCGCGCCAGCGCTTCCCGCGTGGCCGCGAACTCCGCCGCCATCAGCTTGTTCATGGTCTGCCCGCCGAGATAGTTCAGCGAGGAGACGTCTTTGTAGAGCGCGGGCAGTTTGAGCGTGTGGCCGAATTCTTTCGCTTCGAGGAAGATGAAGACCTTATCGAACGGACCTTCGATATAAAGCTGCACTTGCGAATGCTGATCGGTGGTACCCAGCGCCTTCACCGGCGTCGGCCCGACGTTCACTGTTTTGCCTTCGAGATTCACCGCCTTGCCCAGCGATTCCGCCCACAACTGCCGGAACCAATCGGCCATCAGATACAGCGAATTCGCATAGGCCATCATCACGTGAATCGGCTTGCCGTAGGAGGTATCGAACAAGTACAGCATGGCCGCCATCTTCGCGGCGGGATTGCGGTCGTAATCTTCCGACAGGCAGCGTTCGGCCATATCGCCGGCGCCGGTGAGTAGCGCGGCGGCATCGAAGCCCAGCAGCATGGCCGGAAACAGGCCCACCGCCGTGAGTACGCTGAATCGTCCGCCCACACCCGCCGGCAAATCGAGGGTTGGCAGTTTTTCGCGGCGGCACAACGCGCGCAGATCGCCGCTCTGCGGATCGGTAGTACAGATCACGTGATCTTTCCACGCCGCGCCCAGCCGTTTTTTCAAGCGGTCGAAGATCAGCAAGGTCGCGGCGGCGGTTTCGGCGGTGGCGCCGCTCTTGGAAATGATATTGTATACTGTCGCGCGGGGATCGCAAAAGTCCAACTGCGCCGCGGCCAGATCGGGATCTACGTTATCGAGTACGAAGAAGCGCGGTGCGCCGTGGCGGGCGGATGCATCCAGCACATTGTGCAGCGGATGACCGAGCGCGGAAAACATCGCCAGCGGTCCCAGCGCCGAGCCGCCGATCCCCGCCAGCAGTAGATTCTCTGCTCCGGCAAAGCTCTCCGCCGCTTGAGCACAGGCGGTATAGGCTCCGCCGTCGTAGGGCAGATCGAGAAACTCCAGCTGGCCCGCCGCCCGCTGCGTCCGCATTTGCGCCAGCGCTTCCAGCACGCGCGGCTTCAGATAGTCCAGATCCTGCGGTCCCAGCCCGTGTTCGGCGACTTTATCGTAGAAGCTATGATTGGTATTCAGTGTGAGGGACATCGTATTTCATCTCCTCGCTACCATGGTTCATTGAAATTCTTTGTATCGTAGATAATCGCGCTAACCGCCGCTTCCGCCCCGCCTAAATCGGCCACCGCCTTGACAATCGTGTCGTGCCGAATCAATTCCTTCGCCCGTTCACGCGCCAGTTGGCGTTCCTCCGGCGGGAGCTGCGCGCCCAGGAGGCGCGCGGCGATGAGCAGCGAAATCAAAATCACCATCCGCGGATCGCAATACCGATCCATCAGCAGCGCCCGCCGAATCTCGTGCCGCAAGCGCGTCGCCGGAGTGGGATCGAGCATGTAATAACGGCTGATCGGAATCATTCCCAGGAATCGCCGCCGCTTCTGCTGCACCGTACCGTGATCGCGCATCTGCTGGAGTAAACACGACCGCAAGCGCGGTTTTTCCCATGCTAAGCGCGAAATCCACTCGCGGGAGTTCAGGCCCGGTTTTGCTTCGGCGATTTTCCGCAGCGCATTGTTCAGCACGCCGTTATTCGTCGGTTCGCGGTTCACAACCATCAGCCGCCCGCTGCCGTCGGGCTTGATCCGTCCCAAGGTCATCAGTTCGATGATTACCGCGCCCGATAGCGCCTGATCCAGCCCCAGCGCGGTTCCCGGCGAGCGACCCGTGTAATCGGGCAGCGATAAAATCAGCAGTTCTTCGGCCAGAGTGGACATGATCCCTCGGCGTTAAGACCGGCTACTTTACGACTCCCAGCGGCCACAGCGGCCGTCCGTACACCTCATTCAAGACTTGCGCAAGTCCGGTATAGATCGCACTCGCTCCGCAAATGATGCCTTCCCAACCCGCCAGTCGTGTGATGCCCGTCACGCCCGTGAAGTCGCCCGCCGCGAGCAGGAAGAAGAGAATCGTCAGCGAGAGAAACACGAATTGCAGCGCGCGATTCAAGCGTAACGTGCCGATAAACATGACCAGCGTGAACAATCCCCACATCACCAAATACGCGCCCATCGCTCCTTTGCTGGTCGGCGCCGCCCAATTCAGTTTCGGCAGCACCAACAACGCGACCAGTGTCAGCCAAAATAATCCGTAGCTGGTGAAGGCCGTCGTGCCGAAAGTGTTCTTCTTTTTCCATTCCATAATTCCGGCGATGACTTGCGCCATTCCGCCGTAGAAAATTCCCATGCCGAGAATCATCGCGTTCAGTTCGAACAATCCGGCATTATGCAGGTTGAGGAGGACGGTCGTCATACCGAATCCCAGTAATCCCAGCGGGGCGGGATTGGCGGTGGTGTCTTTAATCTCCATAGAAGCGGTTGCGGTTTGCATAAGGTTCTCTTCCCGTTACGAGAAATGTGCTGCTATTAAAAGCCTACCAAGGTGTCCTGTTTACGAAAGGGCAGAATCCCTAACTTCTCAATATACGAATCGTTATGGAACCTTTCAACCAGGTTTGCCTGATAATTTTGATGAGTTTTCAGCTTATCGACTCTCCCGTTGAGCCGGCGACCTTCCCGATTCGATTGTCCGATTTTACTTGAACTATGGAGCAAGAATTGCTATTGAATACAACGATCCCAGCTAAATATGCTGGTAATGAAAAACTAAGCACTTGCAGAAGGCGAAGGCTTGACAAACTGGAAAGAAATGCCTATTTTCAGGCAGAATCAATGGAGTCGGCTTTATAGCAAGTTCGCTACGCTGTTTGTTCCGCCGGTGATTCAGCGAAAGACTACTACTCTTCCGTGCGTTTTGGGAGGAGCGGAGCTTTTTTACAGGCGGTGAAACAGTACAGCGAAATTTTTATTTTTAGCCCCCCAGTTGCTATGGCACACCACTCTGGTAAGATTCTTGTAATTCTAAGCTTAGCCCTCCTGATTGGCAGCGGTTTCGCCGCCCTTTCGAGGCCATCCTCCGCTCGCAAATCTACATCTCGCCCGGCCGAAAGCATCCTCGATCGCGTTCAGTTTGACTTGCTTCAGTATTCCGAAGAGGAGTTTATCTTCGAATGGGAATGCCCGGAACCGACGGTTGAACGCGACAATCCTCAATCACCCATCACCGGGATTAGCATCAGCGGAGCGGAAACACACCACCAAACCGGTGTCCCGCGCCTCCCAAAACTTACCCAGTTGTTCGAGTGTTTGCCGGGTCGAGTGAGCGTGCAGATCGTTTCCGCGGATATCGAGACCCGCGCGTGGGGCGAGATGGCCCCGACCCCCGAAGACATTATGGTAGATCCCCCGGCTGAAGCTGTCGAGGGTAATTCGTCAAACACGCTTGACGCATCCACCCCTCCGTTATCGCTGGCCGAACGTCAAGCACTGACACCGCTGATCGAAGGATTGTGGCCGCCGCAAATGGTCAGCGTTCAGGAAGCGGGCATCTATCGCGGTCATCGTTTGAACAGCCTCCATTTCTTTCCGGTTCAGGTGGATGCGCCAGCGGGAATCGCGCGCTTCGCCCGGCGGATCCGCATTCGCGTCACTTTACCCCACGACCGATCGGCAGTGGAATCGCGTAAACTGGACCGTTCCGAAGAAACCGCGGCACTCCGCCAGATGCTCGGTCCGCTGTCCTTTACCGCGCAGCCGACACGCATGACCGAGGCTTTCACCGGCCGCGGCGAGGAGCATCGGCCGCTGGACGAAACCGTCGGCGGACGGTGGAAAATCGTCGTGAACACCCCCGGAATCATTCGCTTGACGGCGGAAGACTTGCGGTTTGTCGGGTGTCCGGTTGATCAGATTACCACCTTCGACACGCATATTCATAATCGCGGCCGCGAAATCCCGATTTATTTCTCCGGCGAAGCGGACGGACGGTTCGACGACCACGATTATATTGATTTTTACGGCATTCCCAATCAGGAAACCCATTCGTCAATCACGCCCTCCTTCTTCCAAGACTACTGGACCAAGGAAAACGTTTACTGGCTGTCATGGGGTGACGGTCATTGGGGATTACGGTTGGGCGATGAGGATGGCTCGTGGAAAACCGGACCGTTGTGGGGAACCAATCGGGTTCGGACGCAGACTTCGATTCGAACCACGATGCATTTCGAAAGCGATTCCAAATTCGACCGGCTATCGGAAAGCACGAGTCGGTGGTACGAATTCATGCAGCTCTATGGTCCGCATGAAGTCCGTGAAGATCATTGGTTTTGGGGAGAGGATATCGAGGCGTTGACCACGCGTGATTTTCCGATTTCCCTTCCCTTTCCGAATACGCGATCCCCGTCGGCGGTCGGCGTCCGCGCCGCTCTGCAGGGCTTCAGTTCGGGCCCCGCCTCGGATTATTCCGGTTATCATCGTGTGGCTATTTCCGTAAACGGAGTGTCGTCGCCGGGATTAACCGTCGGCAAGGTCACTATCAACGACAACAACACGGCGTGGGATAGCCAAACGCCCATCATCGTTCAGGCAATCCCTCCCAGCGACACCATTTCGGTCGGCATTCGCTGCAGCAATCTATCCGAACTCTCGAATTACGCATCCGTAACGGTTACGGGCGACGGGCTGGCGGGAACACGGGACCGCGTTTATGCCAACTGGTTCGAAGTCGAATATGAACGGGAGCTTCGGACACGAGACCACTTCTTCCTGTTCCGGTTCGACACCACCCGCGGCGATACGTTTTCTTATGATATCCGCGGATTTTCCAACTCGAACGTTGCGGCGTGGAAATTAGGGCAGTCGCGCCTCACCAGTCTGGATGTTCGCGGCGTGAGCCTGGCGGACGAGGGATCATCTTACGCCGCGCGTTTCCAATTGATCAGCGACGGCACATATGATATTCTGGTCTTTGATAATTCTTATCCCCAGCCGCCCGCCGCTATATTGCCGGAAATGTCCACCCGCAACATGCGTACGATGAGCGGCGCCGAATATCTGATCATTTATCACGATCAATTCGCCGCCGATCCGTCGCTGCTGCGCATGGACAGCCTGCGGCGCGTGACGTTTAGCGGTTCCGTGGATACCTTCCGCATCTCGGAAGTCTACGAACAGTTCTCCGACGGCATCACCAATCCGATGGCCATTCATCGTTTCCTGAAATATGCCTATGAAAACTGGCCGATCCGTCCGACCCACGTCTGTTTGATCGGGGACGGGATAGTAGATAATCGCCAACGCAACCAATCGGGAAATCTGATCTCCAGTCTCTACGTCCCAACGCCCCAATACGGTATCGCGGCCTCGGATGTCTTGTTCGGCTGCGTTTCCGGACCGCCCTCCGACGTTATCCCGGATATCGCCATCGGTCGGATTTCCTGCCGCAGCGTTACTGAATTGGAAAGCTATGTCGAACGGCTGATTCGCTATGAGAATCCGGCAACATCGGACTATAACTCCCCGTTCCATAGCCGGTTTTTGTTCGTGGCGGACAAACGTGACGGTCAATTCAATTTCGACCGGAATTTTTCGGAAGTTATCACCTTTCAATTGCCCGAGCATATCAACGTATCGCGGGTATATGTCGATAGTCTGAATCCCGGTCAGGCCCAAACCGCGCTTCGCGATGCCTTCCGCAACGGAGCGGTGGTGGTCAATTATAACGGTCACGGGGGCGGCGGGCAGTGGAGTAGCGCGACGCTGATGGATGTCAGCAAGGTTTCGCTGCTGAACAATGCCCGCGCTTATCCGTTTATAACGAACTTCACATGCTACGTAGGAGCGTTCGATGACCGCAACCAGTCCGCCGTGTTGGGAGAAGCGTTTCTCTTCGCCCGCAACAGCCGGCTGGATCCGGTCGGCGGCATCGGGGTCTACAGCTCGACCAGTGTGGGATGGGCTTACACCGGCGTGGATATGCAGCAACAGTTGTTCAATTTCATTGCGGAACCGCCGGGGATGACACTGGGCCAAATCGTCCAGCAGAACAAAACACGCTTCTGGGGGAGTATTCCGTTCCCCAGTCCGTCCAGCCCGATTTTCGCGATGATGATGACCATGACCTTGTTGGGCGATCCGGGAGTTCGGCTGGCGCTGCCCCAGCAGTTATGGAACGATTTCGAGGCTGATACTAATCTGGTGAGTGAAGGCGATACGATCTATGTCAGCGGAACCCTGCCATGGGATCCGCAAGGATCGGTTACGGACGTTTATGCGCTGCCTTACAACGGATCGTTTACGACGACGGAAACCGAATACGCCTACATCAACGGTCAAGCGGTTCAGGTAACACGTCAAACCCTGCGCAATCTTACACCGGCCTTCAACACAACCTTAATCATCCCGCAGCCGGTGCGAACGCAGTCTTTCGATTCGATCATGGTGCGCATTCCCACCAGCACCGCTTACAATTTCGTTTCGGCGGCGGGACATATTCTGCTGTATGCGGTCAATCCCGGCAATGGCGACACGCCGCCGCTTGACGCCGTCGGCTGGCTGCCGCTCTATCAGGCGGATAGCCTCAGCGGGCTATACATGTTCGATCGCGGATTGGACCCTGCAAACTTCATTCGGAACGACTCCCTCTTTCGGATTTACACCGTCCTGAATCATCGCGAGGGAATCCAGCGCGTACGCGCCCGGGGAATCTTCCGTCCCGCCCAGGGACCGGTGGTTCTGGATACCGTAGAAATGACCCAAACGATTCCGGGGCGCTGGATCACTCCCGATTTGGGACCCTATACAGTCTATGGCGGATCCTATCGCGTTCAGTTCTTCGCTCATCTGAATACCGGGGAGGTCGTGGCCACTGCCGAGGACAGCCTGCGGGTAGAGTCGCGTACCGATTATTCGATTTATCAAGTCGGTGTCATCTATCCGACACTGGAGCCCGGCGCACAGCCGTTAATCAGAATTCCGGTCATCAATTCAAGCTCCACCTATGCGCGCCGTCCGGAGGCCTTGTTGATCCGCGTGACCGGTGTCCGCGATACGACCTACTTCGACTCGACGCTCAGTCGGCAGGTTACCGTCCCGGCCGATTCATTCGCCCGGTATGCAGTTGTTCACAATTTGGATGAACAGCCGCCCCTGATCCCTGTTTTCGTTCCGGCTCCCCTGCAGCCGGGGCAGTGCCGGGTAACGGTTATGATTGACCCAGACAGCGCCGTCGCCGAAGTCAACGAGAACAATAATCAATACACCAAGACCTTCACAACGACCCCGCTACTGCCGGCCACCAACCTGATCGGCAGCTATCTGCCGCGCGCGATACCGCAGACGAATGCCTTCCACCGCTATTGGAAGGATGGAGTTAAGGACACGATACGCGCTCAATTGTATCCCGGGTCCCTGCCGATGGATAGCACAACCTTGATTTACAGCTCCGATTCGGTGGCGCAGGCGGCAATGGCACGGCTCACCTCCTCCGGTTTGAATCCGCCGCTTACCGGGCAAACGGTCCGCACGTATCGTGTAACATTAGGCGATTCCACAGAACAATTGACGGCAGACGGGCATGCCCGGGTCTCAAAGAACTTCAGCGGACTGCTCGACTCCACCGATATTGCCGGATTATACCTGTTCGTCAAACAATCCGGTGCCAATTCCTGGTGGAAACTCCGCAATCAAACCCTGGACTATGCCCGCCGCGACACGACATATCCCCCCAGCGGCGGCATTCAGATTCGCTGGTCGGGGCGCATTTCCGGCGACGCGTACTCGTTGGGAACCTTCGCCATCTTTCGACTGAACGATTCCCGCGGACCGGATATTGCGTTCAATGCCAACGGATTGCGATTTACCCGCCATTCGATTCTGCCCCGCCAACCGGAAATTTATGCGAATCTGGCGGATTTAAACGGCATTGATCGTTCCCCCGGAAAGTTCTATTTCATTCTCGATAACGATACGATTCCTGAAAGCCGCATCACCTGGTCGGACACTTCCTCGTGGGGCGATAACGTCAGCGCGATGATTCGTCCCGATCTCCTCCCCGGCAGTCACACGATACGGGTCAAGGCGACGGATAATATCGGCAACTCCGATAGTCTGACCGCGGAATTTGAAGTTCGCGGCCAGTTCGGCTTCGAATGGGCGATCAATTATCCGAATCCGTTCTCGCGTTCCACCGTGATCGCATTTACGTTGACGGATGTGACCGATGATTTCGTAGAGGTGAAAATCTTTACGGTTTCCGGGCGCCATATCCGCACGTTGTATGAACGCGAACGGTATGTGACCAACTACCGTCAGATCTCCTGGAATGGACTGGACTCCTACGGGGAGGAGGTCGCCAACGGGGTTTATTTCGCGCGGTTACGCGCCAAACAGGGGGATCAGGAAGTCGAGAAAATAATCAAGCTGGCGAAGGTGCGATAATGAAAACTCGCTTTCTGATCATCGCCCTGACGCTGCTTATCGCTTCCGCGGCTTACGCCGCCCGCTATGCGGGAGAATTTCTGGAAATCGGGGTCGGCGCGCGCGCCGTCGGGATGGGCGGAGCCATGACGGCTTATGCGGATGACGGCATGGGATTCTATTGGAATCCGGCCGCCATCGGATATGTCGGCGGGCTGCAGGCGCAAGGCATGTATGCCGATTTATGGAACGGCTTGGCCAATTACTCGGTAGCCGGTTTAACGCTGCCGGCCAGTGGGGCTGTGCTGGGCGTCAACTATGTCCGGCTGGCTGTTCCGGATATTCAAGAACATCCCGATTATTCCGATCCGCGCAATCGAATCATTAACGGCGATACGCTTTCCATCCAGGAGTATTTGTTGGCCACCGGAGCCGCGCCGCGCGGAATATTCGCCGATAACGAATCCGCGATTTTCATATCCTTCGCCAAGCTGAATCGCGTCACGGTGGATTTCGGTTGGGCTTATTTTCAATTGCCGGTGGATATTCCGGTCGGCGCCAGCGTGAAGTTCATTAATCACAGCCTGGGCGGCGCCACCGGAACCGGAGTGGGCGCGGATTTCGGAATGCAAATGCGGGTGAAAATGCAGGATCTTATCCACGAACGCTGGAAAGCTTCCGTGGCTTGGGGATTCAACTGGCAGGATGCAACCCGGACGGCTATTGATTGGGGCGAAAACAATAAAGATGCAATCCCGCCCAATTTCCGTCGCGGCATCGCTCTCATCCAAAAGCTCCCCGGCCGCAAAAGCCAAATTGCCGTCAGTTATGATGCGGAGAAGCGCTGGGATTTCACGCATCACGTGGGAATCGAATACCAAATGGAAGGCGTGTTGGCGCTGCGCGGTGGATTCTGGGGTGAAGAGTGGACCGCCGGAGCGGGCTTGTCGCTGTGGCGCGCCACCGTAGATTATGCCTATTTATCCCGCGAATTGGGTAATACTCACCGCGTGAGTGTGTCCATTCGCTTGCGATGAAGCGGAGGTCATCATGAATCTTCGACCGATACGCGTCATCTTATTAGTATGGATCATTTTGTGGCTGACCGGCTGCGGCTCTGATGAAACCAGTCGCGACGACCTGGCTCCCGTCAAGCCGCAATGGATACCGCGAACAGGTGACCATATCTTGGCGCAACGAGGCATCCGCGCTGAACCGTCGTTTTCGAGCGCCTCCAGCACGCCGGAGTACAGCGTTCGTCTGGAATGGTACGCCAATCCGGAAGACGATTTGGCCGGTTACCGGATTTGGCGGGTTTCGGAAACAGCCGCGGATTTGAGTCGTTATTATATCGCTAAAGACCTGCGGCGAGGTGTGGATTTCGAATTGGGCTATGCCACTTACAGTTGGGTGGACAAGGGCGATTCGATGATTTATACGGGTCAGAACATGCTTGCTCCGGACATTACAACTGGCGACACGCGGGGTTATTATTGGGCGCTTGAAGCGTACGATGAAGCCGGCAACCGCTCGGAAAAATCCGATCCCGTTTATTATCGGATGCTGAATATCCCGCGCAACCTGAGCGTAGCACGACTCGAAACTAACACCTATCGGCTCACATGGCAGTACCAGCTGAATCCCGATGTTACTCCGTTGTATTATACGGTCCGTGTTTATTCGGCGGCGTGGGGACCGGATTCCGTTCTTTGGTATGATATGGATGTTCGGCGCTACGGTGCCAATCCCGAGCCGGTGACCATGTCGTTCAGCGAAACCAATTCCCTGCTGATTCCCGACTGCACGTTTGTCTGTCAACTCAACGTCATCGGTAATCCGTTGTTTGGAGAGGAGCACACCGACTCCATCTGCGGGTCGGCAGCCTATACAACTTTCGTCTTTCAGAATTAGCGCCTCAGCGGAGGATAAATGCGTAAGCGCAACCCGATCTATTTTTTTGCCGTAACCTTTCTGGCCCTGCATGTCGCCCTGTTCACGCCGCTGGCGGCGCTGGCGCAGGATACTCAGCAACAGGGACAAGTCCCGCAAAATGTGCCGATCATTCGGCAAGTGGGTGAAGGGAACCAGTATTATTTGGGTGAAGCCAATGAACTGTTGATCCGGGTTAATGTATGGGGACGCGTGCTGCGACCCGGCCAATACTTCGTACCCGCCACCACCGATTTGATTACTCTGCTTTCGGCCGCTGGCGGACCGGCTTCGCGTTCGAAAATAACGGATATCCGCGTCGTTCGTGCCGATCGCAACGGTCAAGGGGAAGTCATTGACGTCAACGTGAAGAAATTTCTCAAAACCGGTGACAAGCGATTGATCCCCGACCTTAAACCTGAAGACACTGTCATCGTCAGCGCCAGCACGTGGCAATTGGTCACGGAGATTCTCACGATCGGCGGATCGGTCGCCTTGATCGCCAACGCATACTTCCTGATTTTTGTTCGCAACAACAATTAGAATCGCGACTTCTAACTCCGAACTGTTCGAATACCGAACGCAACAAAAACCGGGACAAACCATTGGGTTCGTCCCGGTTGCATTTCGGCTTTGTTTGACCGTTATTTCAAGAGCAGCATTTTTTTGCTGAGCGCGCCTTCCGGTGTCGTCAGTGTATAGACATAGACTCCGGCGGCCAGCGATGAACCGTCAAACTCGATCGCGTACGATCCCGGGGCATGACGTTCATTGACAAGCTCCCGCACTTCCCGGCCCAAGACATCATAAACCGTCAGTGTAACCGCTCCGCCAATCGCTACCCCATAGTAGATGGTCGTGGCCGGGTTGAACGGATTGGGGTAGTTCTGCGCCAGATAGAATTCCGCCGGTATTCCGCTTTGGGGAATGGTGACGGCATTCCGCGTTACCTTTATCGGAAACGGCGCATAAATGCACGTATCGTGGGCGGCATCGTGCACCAACACGAACGGCCAGTAGTGACCCTCGGGCGCGGAAGCGACATTCCACACTAAGGAATCGGGACCGTCCTGTTCGCTGCGGGTTCCGCCGGGCAGCGATGACCCCAAACAACCCACATTATTGTTGTCCACAAAGAAAGTGAGGGTGGCGACCTCATCTGGATCATAGCAACGCCAGCGCAAAACCGCCGTATTATAAGCCACCAGCGTATCTTCGCTGGGAGCATCCCAGTAAAAGTCGGGCATCAGATTCGGCGGTTCGATATAATAGCCGGCCGTGTCGGCATTATTACTCTCATCCACCTCGGTTACTTCGCCCAGCGTGTCCACCACGATCCGCACCAGATGATTCAAGGGTGAATCCATAATCCAACTATCGGTGAAGAACTCACGCGACATACCGGCGGCCATATCCGTAATCACCGAATCGAAAATAACCAGATCGTTATCCAACGTCGCCATCACGCGGAAGGGCGGATACACACCGGTTCCGCCATCGCACGAAGAAATCGAAAACCGGCAGAACGCGGTGTCATCAAGCACCGGGAACCGCAGGTCGGTCGAATCCGGCTTCAGGAGCTGCGGACTTTGAATCGCCAGATCCACGCCCCCGTCATCCCACGAAACCGTAATATTGTCCAAGAACGCTCCGACATCCCGCACCGTGTTATTATCGGCTTTAAAACGCCAGAACAGATAGACATTGGCTTGACCCAGCATCGAGACCGGATTCCCAGTGGCGGCGTTATACAGATTCGCCAAATCACAGGTGCGAAGCTCCCATCCGGCCAGCATCAAGCCCGAGAAACTCCCGCCGATATTCATCGCCTGCAGGGTGAGATTGGTCGTGGTGGCTGCACCCCAATACAGAGAATCGTGGGAAGCTTCCGATCGAACATAGGTATAAAAAGAAACGCGAGCCGCGACGGCTTGCGCCAGACTGATCGGACCCCAGATCACATAGGTATCCAAATTAGCGGGGTACGGATCTACTTCCGGATCATTGGAGGCCGGGCAACCAGCGCACCACAGGGCCGTATTGTCGAGGGGACACATATGGTTGTCAAAGAAATCGTGCTGCAGTCCCCAGGTGGTTTGGGGGATGTTTGGGGTATGCCGCCACGAACGCCCATAGGACGTGAACGGCCATTGGTCGCAGCGGTGAAAGTCATCAAAGCATTCCAGGAGAACCGTATTCCAACAAGCCTTGGCGGACTGAACCGGCATAAATGTCGCCAGCGCGGTCCAGAGCATGCCCAAACCGAGTACGGGCGCTCCGCCTCGGAGGATTCGTCGTAGCAACATCATCACTGTCGCCCCTCCACTTGAAATGAATACCCACGCGTCCCGGTGGGGTAAGGCAGTCGGTAACATACCGGCTGAAGCGGACAGCGATGGAATTTCGCTGTCCGCTTCACGCAGGCAAATTACTTCAGTAACATGAGTTTTTTGGTGGCATGGAACTCGTTTGTGCCCGAATTCGCATCCAACCGGTAGAAATATAGCCCGCTGGCGGCATTCGCCGCATTCCAATGAGCGAAATACGTTCCGGCTTCCCGGGTTCCCGCCGCCAACACGGCGACTTCGCGGCCCAAGACGTCAAAGACGCGCAAGCTGACTTCGGCGCGCGCCGGGATCATATACGGAATCGTCGTTTCGGGATTGAACGGATTGGGATAATTCTGCCCCAGCGCAAATTCCGCCGGCAATGTTGAGACCGCCGTCGGTTCCGTCGCGTCCGGTCCGATTAACCAGTCAATCGCCCGCTGCATGATCGTATTCCGCGTGTTCGCGTCGGTAATGGCTTCAAAACCGAATCCCAGGAAGATCGCCCGATAGGAATCCGTTTCAACCCCCAATCCGGCATGATGAACGCCGCCGGTATAATCGAACATGACCGAAGCGAATTCATCGGACGGCGCAATCGAACTTTGTCGAATCTGATTTTGCGCGCCGCCGGGACCGTCAATGCTGAACGACAAGCCGTTACTGACTGGATTACCGTCAATACCCACGACGCTTTGTCCCTGGGCATAGGGCTGAACGTGATCCGTGTGCAGGTATTCGTCCATGAACGATGACGTCCGCAGATCGAAGGCGATACCCTGACCGCTCAGGAACAGTTTGCCGCCGAACATCAAATACATTTCGAGTGTGCTTTGCTCCCAAATGTCCAGCGTTCCGTTGTTGGG
Source organism: uncultured Alphaproteobacteria bacterium (assembly GCA_964444755.1). Classification (GTDB taxonomy): domain Bacteria; phylum Electryoneota; class RPQS01; order RPQS01; family RPQS01; genus JAHJDG01. The sequence continues at coordinate 110,265 of CAYUIF010000005.1, forward strand.
ACTGCTGCCGGTGAACCAAACCACCATTTCCACTACATTGAGATCGAGGTCGTCGAGGGAACCTTGTTCCAAATCCCACCATCCCACAATCCGGTTTCCCGCCACGGCGTTCAACGCGTCAATATAGTAGGATTCATAGTCACCCCAGAGTGAACCGCCGTCGTCGTCTACGATCACGATATCCAATCCGGCCATCAGGCGAAACGCCTCTTCCGCCGAGGTCGCGGTGTTGTTGTTCGATTGCACCGCAATCGCCAGGTTAGCATTGCCGCCGTTGTTATTGGGGCGGACATTCATCAGCAGCCACGTGGACTCACCGGACGCCAGCGGCACTTGAATACTGTTGGGATCGGGATTGATTCCGGTCGCTTCAATCGTTTGCGTCCACCCGGCGGGCAGATTATCGGCCAAGGACACGGTATAAACGTCGTCATTGGAACCGAAATTGGTCAGCTGAACGTAATAGGATGCCACGTCGGCAACATCAATCATAAGCTGCCGTTCGGATTCCGTGCTTGTTGCCACTGCCCACTCGTTCAGAACCGGCGCCCAACCCGCTTGATGTACCCATTTCGAGGAATAGTCCTGAATCCAGCAAACGATGGACATGCCGTCGTTCGGCCACGATGCATCCTTGTTCAAGGTTCCGCTGAAATTATACGTTCCTCCGAGGGCGACGTTGATCGTTTCACCTGATGTGTTCGGCCACATATCCCGGAAGATGTCGCGAAATTCCGTTTCGCCATTCGATCCGGGCGGCGACGTATAGGTCACACGATCCGTAATCAGCGCGACATACAAACGCGTATTCACTAATGCGCTGTCGGTAGCCGAGATTGTACCGCTGAACTGCACCGACGTGGGACCGGCAATCGTCGCCTCCAGTTCGATCTCGCACGGCGCGGCGATTACCGCACGGGAGCGGATTTGATTGCGAAACGTGTTGGCGTTGCGCGTAATATTGGTTCGTCCATCAACAAATCCGTCCGGAACTCCGCTCACACCGTAATAGCTCACCCGCGCACTGGACTCGGAAACGTTCCAGAGATGGAATGCGTCGTTATTGGGCGAGGGCCATGACACGTGATACTTGATCGTTACCACCGTATCGCGAGTCATCGCTCCCACCACGGAATACTCGGTGGGATTCCAACCGGCGCAGGGACCGCAATTCCACTGCGTAAAGGCTTCAATCACTACCAAACGGTCCGCGGCCTGAACCGCACACACCGACACCAGTAGTGCAATAACCAAAAACAGACTTAAGTTGCGTACTTTCATAGATCCTCCGAGTGTGCGATTGAGGGTTCGCCGTCCAGACCGACATGTTTGCATTACAATAAAATATGAACCATGTGCATCCTTCGCAAGCCCTTTTACAAAACCTGCACACTCCGAACCGCCGGTGAAACAAGGAAAGGGGGGAGTCTTTAGCGCGCCTGATTTCTCAATTAAAGCAATATATTACAAGCATATAATTCTGCTCTTTGGCACCAGCTTTTGCCTGTCGGGCACTGGTGACAGAATATGCCAAAAACTATCTGTTTGCAAAGGAGAGGCCAACCCCCACCTGAGACCTGGTTATCCCGCTTAATGTCCTTCGGAGACCACCAATTTAAACCCGCCTTCTTGATCAAGGACTTCACGGAATTCGTTCTCAATTTTCTTCAGTCCCTCCGGCGAACTCGCTTCAAATCGCAGCACCAACGTCGGTTGAGTATTCGAAGCCCGTGCCAAGCCCCAGCCGTTATCGAACTTCACCCGCACGCCATCCAGATCAATCGTCTCGTAACCTTTCTTCTTGAATGACGCCTTAACCTTGTCCACCAGATCGAACTTCACTTCGTCGGGACAATCCACGCGGATTTCGGGGGTGTTGAAGGCCGGCGGCAGATCGGACAGCTCTTCATCCAGCGGATGATCCAAGCGGCTGACGATTTCCACTAATCGTCCCGCCGCGTAAATGCCGTCGTCGAATCCGAAATAGCGGTCGGCGAAGAACAAGTGGCCACTCATTTCGCCCGCCAGCAGCGCCGTTTCCGCCCAGAGTTTGTTCTTGATGTGCGCGTGGCCCGTCTTCCACATCAGCGGATTGCCGCCGTGTTTTTTCACATCGGCGAAGAAATTCTCGCTGCATTTCACGTCGGCGATGATCGTCGCGCCCGGATGATTCTTGAGAATCGAACGCGCGAACAGGATCATCAGTTGATCGCCCCAAATCACCTTGCCGTTGCGGTCAATTGCGCCCAGCCGGTCGGCGTCGCCGTCGAAACCCACACCCACTTCCAGATTTTTCTCGGCCACGACCTTTTTCAAATCGGCCAGATTCTTTTCCACGGTAGGATCGGGATGATGATTGGGAAACGTGCCGTCCACCTCGCTGTAGAGATCGTACACCGTTGCGCCCAGCGCGCGGAAAATTTGCGGGGCAACCAGTCCGCCCACACCGTTGCCCGAATCCATTGCCATCCGCACCGAGCGATCCAACTTAAGATTCTGCGACAAGTATTCGACGTAAGGATCGAGAATCTTGTACGTTTTCGCATCCGGTGCAGGGTGCCGTTCCAGATCTTCTTCTTCGATGAAGCGGCGGATTTGCTGAATTTGCGGACCGAACACGGCAGTCTTGCCCAGCGCCATTTTAATACCGTTGAATTCGGGTGGATTGTGGCTGCCGGTGATCATAATGCCGCCGTCCACCAGCAAATGCGGCACCGAGAAATACAGTACGGCAGTGGGGCACATGCCCACGTCGGTGATTTCCAGTCCGGTGGAGCGCAGTCCTTCTTTCAAATCGTTGGCAATGCGCTCACTGGTCAAGCGACCGTCGCGGCCGATCGTGAATTTCGAAGCGCCCTGCCGCTTGAGGTAGGTGCCGATGCCCTTGCCTAATTGTACGACGACGTCCGTCGGCAGGTCTTGCTCGACCACGCCGCGAATGTCATACTCGCGAAAAATGTTGGGGTTGATGGTTGCCATGCTTTTCACTCGTTTTATGTTCGTTTTGTTTGATGTGCGTATTTCATTTCCCCTGTTTCAGCGGGGGGATTCAAGGGGGGCATTCTCGCCGCGCACAATCCCCTGTCTGTTCACACTCACAGCGAGTGTGTGCGTTCATACAGGTTTGCTCCGAAGTGCTGCGGTAAACCGCCGATTGGTGCGAGGTTCCGCATAGGTATCGGGTTTGCCTTAAACAACATTGAAACCCCACCGCAACCCGAGGAGCGGATCATGAACGCATCGTATTATCGAAAGGTCATTCTGCTGCTGGTAGCCGTTGTGCCGCTGTGCAGTTGTACGGTGATTGGGACCTATATCGGAGCGCGAGCGGATAAGGCCAACCGGAAAAACGCGCACGGCACGTGGCAGCAACCCGCGATGATTCCCAATCACCGCCAAATGGAAGTGATTCTGACCAACGGCGATACCCTCATTGGTAAGAGCGATACCGTCGGATATCTGCCGGATTCGGTGTATGACAGGGCGTTGGCGGAAGGTTTAACTCCCGATCAAGCCTTCCCGGCCATGCACAGTCCGGTGTCCTTGAAACTAAAGAACGGGAAACAGGCGCAAGTCAGGTTCGACGGATTCTATCCGAATATGATGACCGTCACCGGCAAGAATGAGAAACATCAGTTTTGTGTTCCGTGGAACACGCTGGATTCCTTGAATGGCGCGGACGGAGTGCACTATTCCGGAGAATCATTGGAAGCACTCGCTAATGCCCAGCAAATTCCCTTTCGGCAAGCCCTGCGGCTGCAAACCGCCGACAGCTTGGAACTGCTGCCGCTCAACTCCATTCGCGAGTTCCATGCTCAGCCCTCGCAAACTCACTATTGGGCTCTCGGCATGGTGGCCGGAATGGCCGTAGACGGCTTGATGGTCTACGCTATCTCGCAAGCCATCGAATCCGCAATGTCCAATATGATGATGGGCTCTTTTGATATGAACATGAACTTTGGCGGCGGCGGCGGTTACTAAGATCAGGCCAGCTTCGCGTCCAGCGTGATGTTTGTGTTGAGCAGCCGCGAGATCGGGCAGCCTTGCTTCGCGCCCGCGGCGATGCGCTGAAAATCTTCCGGCTTGATGCCCGGCACTTTGGCTTGCATCTCTAAATGCACGTTGGTCACGGTCGGTCCGGTTTCCAGCATATCCAGTGTGACGGTGGCGGTAGTGGCAATGGACTCGGGCGTAAAACCCGCCTTGCCCAATTCCGCCGAGAACGCCATCGAAAAACAGCCTGCGTGCGCCGCCCCGATCAATTCCTCGGGATTAGTGCCCGTGCCGTTTTCGAACCGCGTGCCGAACGAATACTGCGCATTATTCAACAGTCCGCTATCGGTGGACATCGTACCCTTGCCACTCTTCAAATCGCCTTTCCATACCGCATTGGCTTTGCGCTTCATCTTGCTTGCTCCGATTTATTTTTTCGCTTTTACTTCATCATCACCAGTTTCTGCACCGCCGTTTGCGTTCCGGCTTGCAGGCGGCACAGGTAGATTCCCGATGGCAAGTTCGCGCCGTCGAAGGTGGCGCGATGCCGCCCCGCGCTGCGATATCCTTCCGCCAGCAGCGCCGCTTCCCGCCCCAAGATATCGTACACGACCAAGCGCGTGAATTCGGCACGCGGCAGATCATATTCGATGACCGCGCGACTGTTGAACGGATTGGGATAGCCGGGATAGAGTTTAAACTCCGCCGGATAGTGGATCGGTTCCGGCTCCGCCGCCAATTCGGGGTTCAATTTGGCCAGCCACACGTCCGTTCCGCCGTTAGGCATGAGCTTGGTTCCAGCCACCAGATAACTGCCATCATTCAACGGCAGTACGGCCTGCGCTACGGAAGTCGAATCGAAATTTAAAATCTTCGTCCACAGCGTATTGCCGGAACCGTTCACGCGCACAATGAATGCGCGGTTGTAGGGATCCTCCGGCGCATTCTTCCAACCGACGCCGATGGCGCCGCCGTCATTCGTGGGCACGGCGCTGACCAGTTCGTCATCGTAGGGAAATCCGCAATAGACCGTATAGAGCGCCGAGCCGTTTTCGTTGACGTTCATCAGCACCGATTCGCGCCAGTTGCCGGGTTCGCCGTGGGAGAAATTCTTCATCCGTCCCGCCAGTAGCAAGCCTCCCGCGTGATTCGGACGTGCGGAATGAATCCGCGTCTTCAGCAAACCGGTAAACCGCAGGGCCTGCTCGGTATGACCCAGCGAAGACAACTTCAAAATGATCGGGAACGAGCTTTCATCGCCCCACGCCGGCCATTCTTCGAACCCCGCCGCCAGAAAGCCGCCCGTCGGTCGTTCGCCCACACCCCGCATATACAGCATGGTCGTATCGCCGTAGCCGGTTTCCCAATCCGGAGTACCGTTGGGAAGCGTTTTAATGATGCGCGTATAGGAAATGTCTTCCATAAATGGAATATCATCGCCCACCAGCATCACGCTGCCGTCATCCGAGACGTGCGCCGCCCGGCCGTTCTGATCGCCGCGCTCGCCGTACGTGTGGTCGCTGGTTTGCCCCCCCGCCATGTTCACGCGAATCATCCAGAAATCCGCCCCGCCTCCGCCGTAGGAGCGCGTGCTCCCCACCAATAAATAACCCACGGTGCTGTCCGGCTGATTTTCGATAGCGGCTAAGCTGTCCCAGCGCAGACCGCCGTAGGTACGATTCCAGATTTCGTTGCCCAGCGAATCCACCTTGACCAGCCAAAAGTCCGACTCGCCCGCGCCCTGCGAGTTCGTATTCCCCGCAATAAAGAATCCATTGCCTGCGTTATGGATGGCCACGCATTGTTCGTCGCCGCTGCCACCGTAGTATCGCACCCAAGCCGTGTCCGGCGGTTGTCCCTGCGCGATTGCCGCCGTCATTATCATCGCGAAATAAACTGTGCTGCCGAAAATCCATCGCTTCATCGTGCTGCCCTCCCGAGCTTGCTGTTGATCAATCTCTTATACGATCTCCTTGTACAACGCTTCGTATTCGCCGACGATCTTATCCTGCGGGAACAGCGTGATCGCCCGCTCCCGCGCCGCCAGACCCATCTCGCGGCGGCGCTGCGGATCGCCGCAAAGCTTCAAGATCCGCTCCGCCATCTCCTGCGGATTACCCATTTCGAACAGATAACCCGTCTCGCCGTCAGCCACAACTTCCGGCAAACCGCCCACCCGCGATGCCACCACCGGCACTTCGCAAGCCATCGCCTCCAGCGCGGACAAGCCGAAGGATTCCGTTTCCGACGGCAGACAGTACACGTCGGCGATGCTTAACAGCTCGACGATTTCCGTTTGATTGCCGAGGCAGAGCACGTCATCGAACACCCCCGCTTCCTGCGCAATCCGCTCCGCCCGCGCGCGTTCGGGGCCGTCCCCCACCAGCAGTAGGCGGCAGCGTTGATGCTTGTGCACTTCGATAAAGGCGTGCATCAAATCATGGACGCGCTTCACCGGACGGAAATTGGAAATATGCAGCAGCACCGGTATCCCGCTCGGCGCCAGCAACTCGCGCAGCACCGGCCGCTCGATGCGGCGATAGATTGTTTTACAGACAAAGTTGGGAATCACGCGGATTTCCCGCGTCACGCCGATACTCGTGCATGTCGTCTCGGCCAAGAACCGCGAGACTGCCGTGGCGCGATCGGAACTATCGATCGTGAACTTCACCACCGGCGCGTAGGCCGCGTGCGAACCGACTAGCGTGATATCCGTGCCATGCAGCGTGGTTACGACCGGCGGCTGCCCACCGCCCATTTGCTTGGCCAGATAGGCTGCCGCCGCGTGGGGAATCGCGTAGTGCGCGTGGATCACATCCAGCCCGTGCTGCTTGATCGTTTCGTAGAGCGTGCTGGACAGCGTGAGCGTGTAGGGCGTGTGCTCGAACAGGGAGTAATGCACCACCGGCACTTCGTGGAAGTACACGCCGGGGCGAAACGCGCCGAGCCGGAACGGTCGCGCGGTGGAGAAGAAGTGAATCTCGTGGCCGCGTTCGGCCAACGCGAGTCCTAATTCCGTAGCCACTACTCCCGATCCGCCGTAGGTCGGATAGCAGATAATACCGATTTTCATGGATTGTATTATTGATCGTGATTAGGCAACGGGCTCCGTCCCGTTGTTCCGGTGGGACCGAGCCCACGGGCTAAGCTACTCGCCGTGGCGGGTCTATGACCCGACCGGCGAAATTCGGGCTGCTTTTCGGAGGGATCAGCGATCCCGCGCGGCGATTAAATCCACATACGATACCGCAATCAGATCCGCGGCGTTAATTCCCAGTTGCACCATCAGCTCATCGGCGATTACTTTACCTTCCGCTTCGGTCTGTTCGGGTCGCAGCACAACCTCCAATTCGATGAACTCGCCCAAGTTCTCTACGCGATCCAAATGCACTCTGGTCTGCCCGATCCTATATAATGTGCGAGTTTTCTTGACTTCGCCGATAGTACCCAACGCAATTTCCAAGGCTTGGTGCAACTCAAGCGGATGATCGGTCGGTACGATGGTATAGTTCGAGGTGCGCGGAGCGGTCCCCGTCGGGCGGTGGTAGGTAATGAGTTCGCCGTGATCTTCAGAGAATATCCGCAGCTTGAGCTTGCCACCGGTGCACGGGAAAAACACGTCGTTCTGAACGATAACTTCCGATGGCTGCGTGCTCAGGGATTCGGCAATCGCTTCCGCCTTTGCGCGATTCCGCAACCGGGCTTTGATTTCGACGTTACGCCCCAAAGAACGCCACCGGATCGTTCACCTTGAACTTTTCGCGCACGTAAAACGCCTCGGCATATTTCACGCCGATCTGCGCACCGAACCAGCGGAAACGCGCATCCAGATCGTCCCAAAACTCCGGCCGCGATAAATGCGTTGCGGGTTCCGTGGACGATGGATCAAAAAATTGCGTCGTATAAGCGCGGGCGGCGCGAATCTTCTGCTCGTAATAATCAGTAATGTCCACGTACAGATTCGGCTCGGTCATCCAATGGCTGAAAAAGTGCAGCAAGCGACAGGGCGTATGCGGCTCGCCGTCGGCGTCGGCATTGCCCGCCGCGGACAGAAACATCGCGTGTTTCACCAGCGCCGCCGCGCCCTCATGATCGGGATGGCGGTCGTGCAGCCAGTGGGTAAAGACCAGTTTGGGTTTATGGCGGCGAATGCACTCCACCACCGCCCGTCGCCGCTCGGGAGTGTCGCGCAGGTCTTGATCGCCCAAGTCCAGATTCTCGCGAAAGTCCGCGCCCATTATTTTCTGCGCGTTCTCGGCTTCTACCCGCCGCGTTTCGGCGGTGCCGCGTGTGCCGCGCTCGCCTCGCGTCAAATCCACCATGCCCACGGAATAGCCTTGCGCCTTCAGCCGCAGCAGCGTGCCGCCCATCGCCAGTTCCAAATCGTCGGGATGCGCGCCGATGGCCAGCACATCCGTTTGAATCGTGTTGATTCCGGTCATAGAGTATTCAATTCGTTTCCAGTTCGATTACCGCGTGCGCCGCCGCATCCAGCGGCACCGCATCCAATCCATCCAACAGTTTATCCGTGCCGTATTTCGCCAGATAGTAGCCCGTGCTGAGGACACGCTCACTCATCTGATCTTGCGGTTTGACTAACGACAACGCTTTGTCGAGTCGCGCAATCAGTGTGGCATGTTTTTGTTTGAGGGCACGCTCGGTTTTTTCGCGTAACTGCTCCAGCGGATACAGCGACTTCCCTGTGCTGTTTTGCGCGGCACCAGTTAAGGTCGGATCAATCTCCGCGATATGCGACTGCAATCGCTCGTAAATATTTTCCAGATCCCGCTTGGCTACGGCAAACAACTCTGCCGTGCGGCCTTCATCCTGTTCGTGAATCAGTTCGCGCAACATCGCATGGCGTTCTTCGCCCAGCAACCGCTCGATTGGCAAACCAGTTTTCTCCACGATCCGTTGCTCGCGGCGGTCGAGAATCGTGGCCGAAAGTCGCGGAAAGATCACCGGCGGAATTACGCCCAGTTCCGTATAGAACGGTGCGATCTGTGCATGATAATCCATCTCTCCCGGCCCGGCTACGTACGCGACCGAAGGCAAAACGAAATCCTGATACAGCGGACGGAGCGCCGCCTTCGGACTGATTCGTTCGGGTGTGTCGTGAATCAAGGTCTGCAATGAATCGTTAGACAGCCGTTCGTTATTTCCATCGGGATGACGCAGTTCTCCCGCATACGACAACGGCAGACGCACATGATTTTCATCCGTCACATAAAACAGATAGGAATCGGGAGTGGGGTTCAGAATCGCCGACCAGCCATTCTCCCGCAGCGTTGCGCCGCGTTCAGCCAGCAGGTTACTCAGCTCCCGTCCATGCTGCACGATTTGTTCCCACAACGGCACGGCCATCCGCTTAAGTGCGGGTTCCATGCCTTCCACGATCAATAATCCGCGTTCCCCCAGCGTTCGCGCCAGCAGTTTGCCCATCCCATCGGAGAGCGTGCCGCTTTCGTAAGCCTCGCGCAAGATCGCCAGTCCCGCTTCCTGCGGCGCATCCAAAGCCGCCGCCAATTCCTTCAGATGATCATCGCCACGCACGCGATATCCGCCCACCTCGCGCCCGTTCGTTTCACCGTCCGGTATGAAGCGCAATGATTTCAGTTCGCCGCTGCGGTCAAAGTAATGCGCATTCCGCACTTCTTCCAGATCGTGATCTTCCCCCTCCAGCCAAAACACCGGGAGTACCGGCTGCCCGATTTGCGGTTCCAGTTCCGCCGCCAGCCGCGTTGTATGATATGCCTTAAGAAACGTGAACAGCGGTCCGCCCAAGTATCCGACCTGCTGCCCGGTTATCACCATCACCGCCTTGCCCTCCGCCACTGCCGTCAGCCGCGATAAAGCCGATTTCGGAATTCCGTACCGTTGTCCCGATTGCGCGAGCAACTCCGCGAGTTCTTGCCACGGTCGCGGCTGCTGCAGCGTTTCCTCAGCAACTTGTCTGCAGGCCGATATATTCAATGGCGGGCGCGCATAGAGGTCATTCACAGCGTCCCCGGCGGCTATCGCTTGCCACGTCCGCGAAAATCCCGGCAGTTTATTGTATAGTATGCGGGAAATATTACTCACGATATTCTAAATTGCTGATTTTTGTTCATCCTTCATCCCTCATCCTTCATCCTTTTCTTCGCTCCTTCATCCTTTCCTGTCATTCGGTTTCTTGGCAAAGAGAATCAGGCGCGGTGAATCGAATTCGAATTCCGTGCCGTCGTAATCTCCCCAAAATCCCATGGGAGTCAAATCGTTTTCGCCGGTGATTTTAACCAGTTCTTCGCGGGAATAGAGCCGCACCGATTCATGGATCATGCGCATCGCACCGCCGTGTTGAATGCGAATTTGTTTGTAGACGCGCTTGGTTTCGAGATTCAATTCCCGCAACTCACTGACTTCGATATCGCAGGTACGCTGGAAGGTTTCGGCTACGAAGTGCTCGCGCAGATAATCCGGGTTTACGACATCCAGCACTAATACTCCGCCCGGCGCCAACAGGCGGCCGAGTTCCGTGAACGCTTTTCGATTATCCGCTTCATCCTTAAAATATCCAATGCTGGTAAAGATATTCGTTACGACGTGAAATCCGCCCGCGAGCGGAATCTGCCGGATATCGCCCCGCATAAACCATGGGCTCCGCTGATCCTTATCCAGGTTTTCCTGCGCACGATTCAGCATCGCCGGAGATAAATCCATTCCCACCACCTGAGCCTGGCGGGCGGCAAAGGCTTGACTATGCCGTCCCGCGCCGCACGGCACATCCGCCACCCGCACTCCCGGATATAATTCCAATGCCGACCACAAAACATTGACAAACTGACGTGCCTCGGCCTCGTCGCGATGCGCATAAAGTGCCAGATAATCCTCGTCAAACCACTGTTGATACCATTCGCCGGATTCTTTGCCACGTGTCATGTGCTTGGTTTCCTTATGATTTCAACGCTTTACAAAATACGAAACCTCCCGTAGAATGTCAACGAATCCCGGCTGGCTGAGCTTATCATATTGTCTTGAATATCAGCAATTATCTGAAAAATGCTGCAATTTTGTGAATCAGAGCCATCCTTCCTCGCTTCTTGATTGCGATTTAGGCGGATAAGTTTATATTATTGAATGTATGCGTAGCCTTATCATTATTCTTGCCGCCGCCATCTTAGCCTTAGGCGGATATCTGGCTTACCAGAAATGGTGGCCGACCAAAAACGGCTGGTTGGTCGTAATCACCGATCCTCCCGGCGCACAGATCTGGGTGGATCTCGAACCGACCGACTACGTTACCGGTTCGGTTCCGGTGTCGATCTCCCCCGGTCGGCATTCCATTATGGTAAAAATGGACACCTTGGAATCCGATCCGGTGGCCGCCGCCGTGGATATCCGTCCCAGCCGCCGCGATACGGTTCGGTTCCGATTGTTTGCCACGGAAATCACCAAACCCGTATTCAAGTCAGCCCCGTTGGCGACGACTCCCATCGAGGAAACTCCGCCGGTTGCCGAGGTTAAGCCGCCCCGCGAGACTCCGATCATTCCCACCGGTGATGAACTGCGGCGGCGCGCCCAACAAGATGATTCCTTAGCCCGCACTCAAACAAGCAAACGTGTTGCAGAGACCGTTGCAGACACGATACCCAAGGAAACGCCCCCTCCGCCGCCGGAAAAACCAATAGCGACTACCGCCAAGGTGGAAGTGTCCAGTTCGCTCTTGGAAGCACAGATTATCATCAACGATAAGCCGCGGAAGGAAGTCACTCCCGCCACTTTTGATCTGCCGAAAGGCAGCTATACGATCCGCGTGGAAGTCCCCGGTTATAAATCAAAACCCGAACAATCCACCATTCGTATCGAACCCGGCGAACCGCAGCAATTCGTATTCTTCGATCTGATCGAATCGGTTCCCGTCCGTACCGAAATCCATGTCGAGACTTCGCCCGTTCCCGGCACAATCTTTTTAGATAGCGTGCAGGTCGGTAAAGGCTCGGTGGTGATCCCGCATAATTACGGGATCTATAATATCTCATTCGGTACGGTGGAAGGATACATTACTCCGCAGCCTGTGCATCTGGCCGTTACGCCGGATAATCCCACTCCGCAAGTGGCAGCGGTTTATGTGCGGGCGTTTCATGTAATGGCGGAGGTCAACGGTCTGAATGTCTTCGCCACCGACGGCGATATCAGTTGGACCACCGGGGTTTATTACGAAGACGGCGGCGAACAACCATCCGCCGCTTTGGGCGCGAAGATTCGCGAGATCACCGGATCGCAGAAGTACGGCTGGGAACTGGCGATGGGCGATCCCAACCGCAATCCCACCGGCGGCGACTATGTCCAATTCAAGTTCAAACTGCCCGCCGATGTGTCGCCCGCTACGCCGCTGAAGCTGCGGCTCTATTGGTATCGTTCGCCGCGCCGCTATCCCTTTGCCTTATCCGGCACCAGCGAGATGGTCGTCACGGTCAATGGCCGGATGTTTCTGAACGGCTATCGGCCCACGCCCTCGGTGGAAATGGCGGACTTAGAGCGCTACGAAGAATGGTCACTGGGGGGAATGCTGGTGGAAGGAGAAAATAAAATTACCATTCGAGCCGGCGAAAACAATTCCCTCTACTGTTATCTATGGAAGGTGGAGATTCAATGACTACTGCCGAGCGCATTGAAGATTTTCTCAACCAGAAACGCATCGCCATCGTCGGTGTATCCCGCAATCCGAAGGAACTTTCCCGCGGTCTGTTTCGTGATTTCGTAAAGAACGACTACGATGTCGTCCCCGTCAATCCCCACGTAACGGAGATTGAAGGCTGTCACTGTTACGAATCGGTTGCTCAAATCAATCCGCCCGTAGCCGGGGCGCTGCTGATGACGTCGCCCAAAGAAATAAATACGTTTGTCGGCGAGTGCTTATCGGCCAATATCCCCCGCGTGTGGATCTTTCTGGGTTCAGGTAATAAGGATCTCGATCCCGAATTAGCGAGTCGCTGCCGCGAGAGTGACGTTTCTTTAATTAACGGCTTCTGCCCGTACATGTTCCTGCCCGGCAGTGGATTTATTCACGGCCTGCATAGCTGGTTTGCCAAGCGGTCGAAAGCTTATCGCAGTGAATGATTGGATTTGGATAAGGATATGAAATTTTCTCTCAAAAATGAATTGAACCGCATGCAGCAGCTCCGCTACACCCAATTCAGCTTCGGCATGCGCTGGACCAACGTGGTCAAAATCCTCATTCTGGCCAATGTGACTATCTTCGCCGCGCAGGAGCTGCTGCACATCGGGCCGATCTTATCGTGGACCTTCGGCTTGGTTCCCGCCGAGTTTTTCGGCGGCAAGCTCTGGCAGATTTTCACGTATATGTTTCTGCACGGCGGGCTGGGGCATATCTTTTTCAATATGCTCGTGCTGTGGATGTTCGGTTCGGCCATCGAGACGGTGTGGGGTTCGCGGGAGTTTCTGAAATTCTATTTGATCTGCGGCTTGGGCGGCGGTCTGTCGTATGCGCTGTTCAACATCGGTTCGACCATTCCCACCATCGGCGCGTCCGGCGCGATCTACGGTTTGCTGGCTGCGTATGCGGTTATGTACCCCGATAACGTCATCTATCTGTGGATGGTCATTCCCATTCGCGCCAAGTGGTTCGCGCTGATTATGGGTGTGTTGGAATTCTATTTCAGTTTGCGCGGCGGCGGCGGTATTGCCCACCTCGCGCACTTGGGCGGTATGATAATCGGCTATCTCTATTTGAAGCGCGAACGCATGTTTCCCGCACTGTTCGGCAGCGGCACTTATTCCGAACGGCGCGAACGCCGCGAACAAATTCGCCGCTGGAAGGAAGCGCAGGAACTGGATCAAGTCCGCCGCGAGGTGGATGACCTGCTCGACAAGATCAACCGCGAAGGCATGGACAGCTTATCCCGTGCCGAGCAAAAGCGCTTGGAAAAAGCCAGCCAAATTCTCCGCGAGAAAGAGAATCGGCCGTAAACGCACCTGACGATTCGATAGGAGCCGATTCATCGCGCCCTTCTTCCATTTGTGTTAGGTTCATGTATGTAGGGGCGGGTCTAAGACCCGCCCATCTCGTAGGGCCATAATTTATTATGGCCGCTTCAAAGGGGCACAGCGTGCTGTGCCTATTTCATGTAGCGCCCGGTTTGCCGGGCTTCTACGGTAGGGTCACGGCATGCCGTAACCGGCGAAGTGATGTATTGTGTCATTCTGGACACTGCGTCAGCAGGCGTCCAGAATCTCATTTCCACCGAGCGGAGTGTCCCCGCTCCGCCGAAATCTTCTTGCATTCCATCCTTCCCGCCACTATATTCTCGCATCTATTCAAGGAGTACTAATGAAAGCGTCTTATCTGGTCCTGTTATTCGTGCTGGCGAGTGCTGTGTGGGGGCAGCCGCCGGATACGGTGTGGACGCGGAGATTCTCTACAGAGGATTATGAGTTCGCATTTGGTCTTGATAAGACTTACGATAATGGTCTGGTTATGTGTGGTTCAGCAAGTGATGCTCCCGATCAATGGTCTTACGCAGTGATTCGTAAAGTGGACCACAACGGCATTCAACAATGGCAAAAACAGATTGGCGGTGGTAATACATATTGTGAGGCGACAGACATCATTCAAGCCACAGATTCATCAATTATCACCGTCGGATACAACGTTTGGAGTTTGTTTGATCAGATCTTCTTTACTAAGCACTCGCTTAGTGGTGATTCCTTGGCCAGCTACAATATGGGAGTAGAGGTTCTCGTAAATATGATATCGGTTACCGAGACTACAGACCGGGGTTATTGCGTATTGGGAACCGAGCGATTGGATGTATTCTCCGGATTCAGCGCCCGCGTGACGGAGTTTTCGCAAAACGGAACCTATCAATGGACCCGTCGCTATGGACGCGGATCACAATACCGGGTGGATGCCATGGATATCGCCGCTATGCCCGATGGTGGATTTGTCATTGCGGCACATTTCAAGCGGTTGTTCACCACCGATTCAACGACCCTGCTGATGATTCGCGCCGATGCCAACGGGGACACCCTTTGGACGCGTGAGCTCGCCGCATCGTCGGGTAGTCTTGAAGCGGTGAGTGTTTGTGTGACCGAGAACGAACAACTGGTCTTCAGTTGTGATTGGGATGGACCACAGTTCAAGTGGTTTATAATTTGGGTTGATTTCAATGGTGACACTACCCAAACGCGTGAATATCTTGATACACGTGGTTCATCCGATTTTATGCGAGTTGTACCGGCTCGCGAGAGTGGCTTTGTTGGCTGCGGATATTGGAGACAATATCCCAGTTTTGCTTCCTTGGCACGCCTGGACTCATCAGGGAATGTTCTTTGGCATATCCATTATGGAATTGGAAACAACGAGTATGGTGGAGCAGACGCCGTTCAACTGCGCGATGGTGGATATGCGATGTTAACGGAGGTCACTGAACTAAGTACATTCATGAATCCGATTGTACTTGTTCGTTTTCAAAGTGATGATACACAATCAACTGTTCCCCCGATGTTGCCGGATAAATATCCTCTCCTATCCTGCTATCCGAATCCGTTTAATAGTAGCACCAGAATTGAATATGATCTCCAATACTCGGCAGAGGTGGTCATTGATCTCTACAATGTTCAGGGAGAACTCGTCGCCAATATTGTCAACGGCTATCGCAATACGGGAAAGCATGCTGCCATGATTGAGGCTGTTGGATTGAGCAGCGGAATCTACTTCTGCCGATTAAATGCTTCAGGAGCGGCAAGAGTCCAAAAGCTGATTCTCCTCCGATAGCACATTCCCCGATCATGACTCTCCCGTGTCACCTCGTCTTTCTCGCCACG
The DNA here is from genome assembly GCA_964444755.1 of uncultured Alphaproteobacteria bacterium. GTDB lineage: Bacteria > Electryoneota > RPQS01 > RPQS01 > RPQS01 > JAHJDG01. The sequence continues at coordinate 126,084 of CAYUIF010000005.1, forward strand.
TAGAGTCACTGACCCCGCCGGAATCCACCCCCCTTGTATTCCCCCCTTTTTCAAAGGGGGGAAACGATTACTCGCCGCGGCACCCGTCCTCGGGTGCCCGGAACGTAACGTTCTCGCCGCCTGCGCTGACTTCACATTTTCAACCATATAAAAGCGGGCGACCCTTACGGATCGCCCGCTTCTCACAAAGACTATTCAGCTTATCGGAGCAAGCTGGCGATTTGCATGCTCAGTTCCGTATGCTTCATATTATGATCGGGGGAAATCGCCACCGGAACCGGACCGCCGACGATGATGCTCGCCGACCGGTGTTCACCCGTCAATTGAATCGCATCCACCAGCGTCGCATAGCTGTTCAGATCGGGCGGAATCAGCAAGTCGGCTTCGCCGTTGATGTCGGTGTGCACGCCCTTGTCTTTCACGGCTTCGGGACTGACCGCCAAATCGAACCCCAATGGACCGTCCACTTTCGCCTTGCCGAACTGCCCGCGCGCGCTCATATGCCCGAGCGTCCCTTCCCAAATCGTCGAGCCGACCCCCGGCGACACCAATTCCACACAGGATAGCAACGCTACCTTTGCTTCGGGTTCGCCCAAATCGGCCAGCGTTTTAATCATCGTTTGCACGCTCTTCACCGCGGCGGGAATGGATTGATATTGCGCAAGCGGCGTGTAGCCCACCCACATCAGCTTGGGATACGCGGGCACTTCGATGGCTTGCAGGATCGAAACCGCATCGTATTTCTGCGGCGCGGGTTGATCGAGGGCACTAACGAATCCGCGTACGATTCTCAGATGATTCGCCCCACCAAACATCAGCAAGTCGGCGTTGCCTTTCACAGCCGCATCAGTCGCGCCGGCAATCGCTTCGGCAAACTCGCCGTCAAAATACTCAACCGTCCAGCCGCGCTTGTGCCACGCTTCCAGTGTGGTTTTTTCTGGCGAGGAAACTCCGGCGGCGGCAATGCGACCCGGCTTCTGGCTATCCAGTCGTTTCAATAAATCGGTGAAGTTCATTGTTCCTCCCCGGCGATGACCGCCGCCAGAGCCAGCGATGCCAATTTGTTGCGGGGCGGATCAGCCCGCGAGACCAATGACAGCGGCACCTTAGCACCGGTGATTACACCCATGAAGGTTGCGCCGCGCCAATTCGTAATGGATTTCACACTGATATTCGCTTCTTCAATGCTGTGCGCAACCAGAATATCGGGATCACCCGCCACATTGCTTGACCACGTTCCGTCCACCTCGCCGGTAAAAGCCGCTCGTAACGTTAACGGACCTTCCACATAAGGCGACAATCCGCGCACGAAACACGTTCGCGCCAGCGCCGCCGCTTCCACCGTCGAAGGAAAATCCGGCGTCGGCTCGTTCATCACGCCCAAAAATCCGATTTTCGGTTCTTTTATACCGATCATCCGGCTGACGCGCACTGCGTTTTCCACGATGGCGATCTTGGAATTGAAATCGGGAGACGCGACCACGCCACCGTCGGTAAAGGACAGCAATTTCGGATAACCGGCGATTTCCAGCACCGCACAATGCGACAGCAGTTTTCCCTGCCGCAAACCCGCCTTGGGATTGAGCAGCGCGCGCATAATGTCGGAGGTACCGACCTTGCCCTTCATCAGAATCTGCGCCTTCCCTTGCGAGCATAATTCCACCGCTTTGGCTACGACGTTTTTCACGCCGTCCGCATCGGCGATTTCCAAACCCTTGTTTTCCATTTCCGACTCGCGCAGCTTCGCGCGAATCTTCGTCTCGTTGCCCACGAGGATCGCATCCACGAATCCGTGGTTGATCGCCTCGCCGACGGCCTTCAAGACGTCGCCGTCTTCCGCCCCGGCAATCGCCACCACCGGTTTGCGGCGGCGACCCAATTCGCGGGCGCGGTCAAGCACCATTTGCGTTGTTTTCAGCATATCAATAATCCTTGGGTTCTTCTTGTCCGTCGAGGACACGATAGGCTCCCGCGGCCATCGCTTCCATCTCGCGTTCGCCCGGATAAATCAGAATCTTGCCGAGGAACGTGATATATTTTTTCAATGCCGCCACCAGCCGTTCGGAGTTGGACAGCCCGCCGGTCAATATGACCGCATCCAGCCATCCGCCCAGCGCGGCCGCGTACGCGCCGATTTCTTTCGCAATCTGGTAGATCATCGCGCGCAGAATCAATTCTGCTTCCGGATCGCCCTTGTCAATGCGCGCTTCCACTTCGCGCAAATCATTCGTTCCCAGATAGCCTTTCAATCCGGAATTTTTCGATAGATCATTTTTTATTTGCTGCACCGGTTTTTCACCGGAGGCTACGCGGTCAATCAACCCTTCCAGCGGTACTGCTCCGGCACGTTCCGGCGAAAACGGCCCCATGCCCAGCAGCGCATCGTTGACGTCGGTGATCTTGCTGCCGACTACCGCCGCAATCGAAATGCCGCCGCCTAAGTGCGCGATGACAAAGCGGGTGTCGTCAACCGGTTTGCCGATTTCCGCCGCCGCCAAATGCGCGCATGAGCGAATGTTGAGCGCGTGCGAGCGCGACTTGCGCACGATGCCCGGCACCCCGGAAACGCGGGCGATGTCAATGAAATCGTCCACCGTCACCGGATCCACCACGAAGGCGGGCACGTTCCACTCTTCCGCGAGCGCGCGGGCAATCGGCGCTCCCAAATTCGACGGATGTTTGGAATATCGTTCCGCAAGCAAATCTTCGATCATCCCGTCGCTGATATTGTATGTTCCGCCTTCCAGCGGACGTAGCGGACCGCCGCGCCCCACCACCGCGCGCGGCGCATACTTTTCGGACAAGCCGTCGAGAATTTCGCGGATATGCTGAGCGCGCAGCGGCAGCAGCTCGCGCATGGACACGTGCGGTTCGTTGTCGTGCGTCACGTTATGCTGCCAGAGGATCGTTCCGCCCGTCCCCACGAACGCGACTTTCGTCGAAGTGGAACCGGGATTGATCACGAAGATACAATCAGTGGTGTTCATAGGAAAATCTTCACGAGTGAGGTTGAATTGCGGAGTAAGTAAGCAAGCGTGACGCTTGCCGTGCGGTTACTTTTCGGGCCGGGTCTGTCGTTCCAGCGATTGGAGTTGTTTGCGGATTTCCCGCAGCACGACGTCGTTATTGAGCAGCAATTCCTGCAATGCGACTTCGAGACCTTTGAGCAGCAGCGTATCGCGGAGGCTGATGGCGCGGTCAATCTGCAAATCCAGCAAGGCCATTTGCTGCTGCATCACGACTTCGCCGATCAAGCGGCCGACTTCGTCTTCGACTTCGGGATTGTCGAACTTGCGTTCCAGCCGCTTTATCAGCGCCCGTACTTGTTCCTCCGCCGCTTGATTGATCGAATCCGCTTTCATCTGGAACACGATTTCGCCGGGATCAATCACCATCCGGCGGGCGCTGGTATCGGTGGGCATGACCACCGTATCGGGCGTACCCATATTGCGTTCGACGATAATCTTCGGCCGGTCGGCCATGAGCGGCAGCGCGAGCGCGGTCAGCAGGATAACGATAAATAGTTTTTTCATGGAACGTGTGCTTGTGATTCCGAAGGAGTGGTGGATGAGAGCAGCATTCCCGTAAAGATAAAAGCGGCTCCGATGAGCGTGGCGGTGGTCGGCTGATTGCCCGCCAGCAGCCACGCGGCGATTCCGGCAAAGACCGGCTCAAAGGCATAGATAATCGCCGCCGCCGTGGCCGAGATGCGCGGCTGATAGTGCAATTGCGCCCACAATCCCAAGGCGGTGGCGAAGATGGCGGTGATCAACAGCGCCCAAATCAGCGTGGACGAGATAGCCAAATGCGGCGTTTCCAGCGGAATCGCCAGCCCTGCCAGCGCCGCCGTGACCAAGATCTGAATCCACGTCAACTGCGCTTCGTAACCCCGCGCCGCCCAGCGCCCCACCAGCACCACCTGCAGCGCGAAACTCGCCGCGCAAACCAGCGTGAGAATATCACCCGTATTCAAGCCGCCCGCCGTCGGCTGCGACATGATGGCTGTGCCGATGAACGCCAAGAGGACCGCGATCCACGGTTTGGCTCCGATCCGCGTGCGAAACAGCAGCCACGAAAAGAGCGGGGTCATGGGAACCAGCGTTCCCGTCAGAAAGCCCGAACGAGCGGCGGTGGTATGCGCCAGCCCCAAGGTTTGAAAGGCATAGCCGCCCGCCAGCAGCGCGCCCAAACCGATGCCTTTCCACACCAGATCGCGGCGCATTTTAAATGCGCGCGGCCACACCAGCACCGGAAAGAGCAAGCCCGCCAGAATGAATCGCAGGGATACAAATACCAACGGCGAGGCTGACTGCAACGCGCCTTGAACCAGCGGGAAGGTCAGCCCCCAAACGGCGGTTAGCAGGAACAGGCTTAAATAGGCGGCGGCCACGCGGGCAAGATACGAAATTCCCGCCATAAGATCAAACCCAAAGGCGAGCCGTTAGCTCGCCTTACGTTGTTGTAGTCATTATGGTTAGACCGCACAGCGGGTCACTTGACCAAGAGCAGCTTGGTGGTCAGGTGGCGGGCGGGCGTTTGCAGGGTAAGAAAATAGACACCGCTGGACAGCTCCGCCGCATTCAGATTGTACACTTGTACCCCCGCCGCTTGCATCGGAATCTCGATCCGTTTAGCTTCGCGCCCCAGCACATCATATAAGACCAACTTCACCGTGCCCGCTTCGGGCAGCGTATAGCGAATGGCGGTAGTGAGATTAAACGGATTAGGCGAGACATCCAGCGAAGCTTGCAGCGGTTCGCCTGCCGAGACTCCGCGACCACGCAGCACGATATTTAAAAATTCACGTCCGAAGGAAACATAAAGGATTCCCGTAAACACACCGGCTTGCGGCGGTGTAAAACGCGTGGGAATTACGAAATGATTGCCCTGAAACGGCATTTGCCGAATCGGATAAAACGGATAATTGGCATATACCGAACCCAGATAGGTCTCATTGGTATGGATAAAGGCAGTATCCCAAGCCGTTATGCCGACGGGAACGTCTCCGAAATCGAGCGTATCGGGAGCTTCGATGATAATGGAAGATACTTCGGGCGTACACGGCGGTTTCATGATTTGGAATCGCGGATCATATCGCAAATTCAGCCGATAGCCCGTGCTGGATCGGGTGGAACGATGCAGATAGCCGCGTCGCTGTTGTGCCACTCCGCCGAATAAATAAATCGCCCCGCGATCATCGGGATAGCAATTGCAGACATAGCCGCTGTCGGGATCATTCTGGTTCTCGAAGGTGAAACTGCCCCCCAGCGCATAGAGCGCGGCGGTGATCACCACGCTGGTGGAGTCGCGATTGGTTTGATCATTGCCCGAGCCGCCGGAATTCTCGCGGCCGTTGGCGAAGGTGTTGCGAATTTTGATATCCCCTTCCGAAACCAAGGCCAGGATATTGGGACTGGTGGACGGTGTTTCCCCGGTCAGCGGATCGGCATCCACGTACCGAATGTCATCGTCAATCTCAATAAGTTCGGCGCTGCCCACCGTCACACGTCCGCTGACTAAACCCTTTACCCGCACCGGCCCGTTCACGAAAATGCACGTGCGATCGGTTAATTCCACGATCCAGTTATCCGTACTGTCTTCCACGGTTCCCCGCGGCCAGCGATACATCTTCGCTTGGTTCCCATCAAAGCGAATCATATGATGATAGCCGGCACCCTGATAAAAGTGACCTTGAATAGCAGCGCCGTTATGGACATTTTGTGGTTCGTACTGAATGTTAACGTAGGGAGCGTTGAATCGCGGCGGTGGTCCCAGGAATTGCGGATTATAACTGCCGCCGCCGTTCCCAAAATGTGGCCATGTTGTTGACACTTGCCCGTAAAACACCGGATCTTGAGCAATCGCAATCTGCCCGTTGGAATGCACCGGACCGTCCAACGTATCACCATGAACGAACATAATACGGTTACCGTACCATGACCATTCAATCTCGGTCAGCCATACGTAATCCAAGGCCCGCACCGAGCCGACGATGCCGATCAGCAATCCGAAAAATGCGATAATTTGAATTGCCCGGTTCATTTATCCCCCTACTTAATCAGCAATAATTTCCGCGACACGGCTTGGGTCGGGGTCTGCATCCGCACAAAATACACTCCCGATGCCAGATTCGCCGCGTTCAGATGATAAGTATGCACGCCCGCTGACTGCTGTGTTAAGTGAACGTCATATGCCGCCCGACCCAGAATATCATACAGGGTGATCATCACCTCGCCCGGTTCCGGCAACAAATAGCGCAGCGTGGTCGAAAGGTTGAACGGATTGGGCGAAATATCCAGCGCCAGTTGCAGCGGCTCGCCTTCCGCTACCCCGTTGCCTTGTAGCACAATCGTGAAATTTTCGTAGCCCGCGCTCACATAGAGGTAACCCGAAAACGGTCCCGCGCGCGGCGGCGTAAAGCGGGCGGGAATAGCAAACACTTTCCCTTGCGCGCCGAACGGCCGCACTCCCGCAAACGGATAGTTCGCCCACACCGCTCCCAGCACATGATTGAAATTCGTATACACCATGGCCGTATCCCACACCGTGGTTCCCACCACCACATCTCCGAAATTCACGGTATCGGTGGTCAGCGGATTGGGCGTAAAATAATCGAACATGCATGCCATGTCATGCTGAAGAAATCGCCGGTCATAGCGGTATTGCTTCAGATAGCCGGTGCTGCTGTTGCTGGAGCGGTGCATGTAGCCCCGCTGCCGCTGGCAGATTGCCCCGTATAAATAGATCGTCCCGCGGTCGTCGGGAACAGAATCGCTGACATAGCCGCTGTCCGGATCGTTCTGATTCTCGAAAGTAAAGCTGCCGCCCAGCGCATAGATTGCCGCCGTAATCACCACACTGGTATAATCGCGATTGCTCTGATTGTTGCCCAATCCGTTGGAATTCTCGCGACCATTAGCCACCGTGTTGCGGATTTTAATATGACCTTCCGACACCAGCGCCAGATAATTCGTACTGGTAATGGGTGTTGATCCGTTAGCGATGCTTGCATCCACATAACGGATATCGTCTTCGATTTCTAAAACCTTCGACGAGCCGACCGTGACATTGCCTTGCACCAAGCCCTTCACGCGCAGCGGTGCATCCACGAAAATGCACGTTGAGTCGTCCAGCGGGACATACCAATAGTCCGAACTGTCCACGGGAATCCCCCGCGTCCAGCGGAACATCTTCGCCATGCTGCCTATAAAATTTATCTGATAGTAGTAACCGTCGCCCGCATAAAAATGTCCCTCCGCCGCCGCGCCGCTGCGCAATTCCTCAGCCCGTTCGGGAATCGGCACATAAGGCGCGTTAAACACCGGAGGAATCGTGAAACACCCGTCCCACTCCCACCATTGTCCTGCGAAATCATCGGCAGTAGTTGTCACTAATGCACAAAACATCGGACAAGCCCCGATCGCAATTTGGCTGTTGGAATGAACCCGTCCACAAAGCGTATCCCCATGCCAGAATTTAATACGATCACCGAATACCGTCATTTCGTTGTCGCTGATATACATGAAGTCCAGCGCGCGCACCGAGCCGACGATGCCGATCAGCAATCCAAAACCTAAAACTATCTGTAAGAAACGATTCATCACACCTCCCAATGTTTGTGCGGCCGTCACGGAGCGGGCATGCCGCCCGCCCCGTGCGCCGCCCCCCCACTATTTCACGAGCAATACTTTTTGCGTGATGACTTGCCGGGATGTTTTGAGTTGAGCGAAGTACACCCCGGAAGCCAGCTCGGCGGCATCGAACATATACGCATGCGCCCCGGCTTCCTGCATCGCCAAGTCCACGGACTTTGCCTCGCGTCCCAAAACATCGTATAACGTCACCTTCACAATTCCCGCCTCCGGCAAATAATAGCGAAATGTCGTAGACAAATTGAACGGATTGGGCGACAAGTCCAGCGAAGCTTGCAGCGGTTCTCCGGCTGCTACACCGCGCCCGCGCAAGACAATCGAAACAAATTCCGATCCCAACGAAACGTACAAGATCCCGCTGTATAGCCCGACGCGCGGCGGTGTAAACCGGGTAGGGATTATAAACTCCTGCCCTTGAAACGGCATCTGCCGGATAGAGTAAAACGGATAGTTGGCATACACCGAACCCAAATAGAAATCATAGGGCGCGTGAATAGTGGCCGTATCCCATACTGTAGTGCCTACAATCACCTCGCCGAAATCCAGCGTGTCGGGATATTCCAGTTGGGACAACGTGAGCGACTGCGTCCCCGGTGCGAACATTCTCCGAAATCGCTGATCATAGCGATAACGTTTGGCATATCCCGTGCTGGTATTCGTGGAACGATGCATGTAGCCGCGCCGTTGCTGAGCGATCCCGCCGTACACATACACCGTGCCCCGATCGTCGGGAATGCAATCGCTGACAAATCCGCTGTCGGGATCACTTTGATTCTCGAATGTGAAACTTCCGCCCAGCGCATACAGCGCCGCCGTAATGACCACGCTGGTGGAATCGCGGTTGGTTTGATTCAGTCCCAAGCCGCCGGAGTTGCAGCGGCCGTTAGCAAACGTGTTGCGGATTTTAATATCCCCTTCCGAAACCAGTCCCAGGATTTCATTGTCCGCCACTCCCGGCGCAATGTAACCAGTCAGGGGATCAGCATGAACGTAGCGTATATCATCATCAATCTCGATCAGTTCTGAACTGCCCACCGTCACGGAACCGCCCACCAGTCCCTTCACCCGCACCGGACCTTCGACAAATACGCAGGTGCGGTCAGAAATATTTATGATCCAGTTGTCAGTGCTGTCTTCCACGGTACCGCGTGACCAGCGATACATCCGTGCAAAATTGTCATAGAAGTGGACAGCGTAGTGATAATTGCCACTGGAATAGAAATGTCCCTGTGCCGCGGCTCCTTGCCGCAACGATGGAAATTCCAGCGGAATTCTCACCATGGGTGCATTAAATATCGTCGGACCTAAAAATACCGGATCTGCACCCGTACTGTGGTAATAGTCTGGTGCCGTTGTGCTGAACCGATCCAGAAACACCGGACTGCCCATGATCGCGATTTCACTGTTGGAGTGCACCGGGCCGTCCAGCGTATCGGGAGTCCAAAACTTAATACGATCTCCGAACACCGTCAGTTCGTCATCGGAGATATATAAATACTCCAGCGCCCAGGCGCGATTCGTCATCACAACCAGCGTGAAGAACAGTATGAAAAAGGTTATGTTGCGTTTCATCGTTTCCCCCTACTTGACCAGCAGTAATTTGCGTGAGATGGATTGCGTCGGCGTCTGCATATGCACGAAGTAGACTCCCGAAGCTAAATCCGCCGCGTTTAATGTGTAGGAATGCTCGCCCGCCGCCTGTCCCGGCAGTGTGATCGCTTTCGCTTCCCGTCCCAGCACATCGAAGAGTGCCAGCGAGATATCTCCCGCCTCCGGCAAGTAATAACGGAAGGTCGTGGATAAGTTAAACGGATTGGGCGACACGTCCAGCGAAGCTTGCAGCGGCTCCCCGGCCGCCACACCGCGCCCGCGCAAGACAATCGAAACAAATTCCGATCCCAACGAAACGTACAAGATCCCGCTGTATAGCCCGACGCGCGGCGGTGTAAACCGGGTAGGGATTATAAACTCCTGCCCTTGAAACGGCATCTGCCGAACTGCATAAAAGGGATAGCTGGTATACACCGAACCCAGATACGCGCCAAACGGCAGATAGATATGGGCCGTGTCCCACACGGTGGTGCCGACGATTACTTCGCCGAAATCCAAGGAGTCGGTGCTCGGTAAAGGTTCCGGATCATAATCGTAGAAGCAAGGCGGGCGAATTCGATACAAGCGAGAGTCGTATCGGAAATTCAACGCATAGCCGGTGCCGCCGTTGTTTTGCCGGAACAGACGTCCGCGTTGCCGCTCTGTAATGCTGCCGTAGAGGTAGATCGTGCCGCGATAATCGGGCGAACAGTCGCACACATAACCGCTGTCGGGATCGTTCTGATCCTCGAACGTCAAGCTTCCACCCAACGCCCGGAGCGCCGCCGTAATCACCACGCTCGTATAATTCCGGTTGGTTTGGTTACTACCCAGTCCATTGGAATTCTCGCGGCCATTGGCAACCGTGTTGCGGATAACAATATCCCCCTCCGAGACCAATCCCAAAATTTCCCCATCAGCTACGCCGGGTTCCAATATCCCATTGTACGGATTTGCATGAGTATAGCGGAGATCACCTTCGATCTCGATAACTTGCGAACTGCCCAACGTTACGCGCGCCCCCACAAATCCATGCACCCGCACCGGCGCATCAATGAAAATGCAGGTGCGCCCTCCGCTAAAGCTGATCATCCAATTATCCGTGCTGTCTATCACCGTTCCGATGGGCCAGCGATAGACTTTTGCGATTGAATCATCGAAGCGCACCATATACTGATTGCCGTTCCCGGCATAGAAATGCCCCTGCGCGGCGGCGCCGTCACGAAGATTATAATCTATGGTCGGAAAGTTTTTTCGCGGCGCATTGAATCGCGGATAGCAGCCCCCAATATAGTGCGGATTATAGCCCGGTCCGTGCCAAAAATCGGCCGCCGAACTGCTGATGCAATTATAAAAGGTCGGATCATGCAAGATCGGGATTTGGCTGTTGGAGTGAATTGTTCCGCTGACAGTATCCCCGATATTCCAAATGCCGTAGTAGGGAAGTTCCCCATCGAACGACAGTTCCCGATCCGTCAGCCAAAAATAATTAGTTGCTAAAGCCGGGTTAGTCGAAAGCCATAGCCATCCCATCATCGCTAACCAACGAAATACGTATTTCATTTGTCCCCCCTACTTGACCAGTAAAAGTTTCGTGGTAATCTGGCGATCCCCCGCGGTCAAGCGCGCCAGATAAACCCCCGTCGCCAGATTTCCGCCATCGAATGATATTTGATAATCTCCTGCCGCTTTGGTTTCATCCAGCAGCGTCGCCGCCAACCGGCCTTGCAGGTCATAGAGTTTCAGCGTGACCTGGCTTGCCTTCTCCAGCGAAAAGCTCAAGGTCGTTCGCGCATTAAACGGATTGGGATAGGCGGAAAGAGCGAAGGACGAAGGATGAGGAGTGAAGGAATCGTCAGCGCTGTTGACGATTGAACTGCCGGAAACGGGAACCGTGAACCATTGCTCATAGTACGGCATATAGAATCGCAAAGTGTCCGTGAAATTTCCGGCGGTGGCGGGAATGAACGCGATCGGCAAATGATGTTCGAAACGGAACGTATCCTGCTGCAGCGCGCAATAAAACGGCGCGCCGACGTGAATGCTGTCCAATCGCGGCGGTACATAGCCATTGAATACGGAAATCGTATCCCGTGCCGTGTCTCCCACCGCCACCTCGCCGAAGTCAAGCGCGATTCGATCCATTAGGTTTTCCGGAATATTCCACAGCCCGAGATCCCAATACCGCAATTCCTCATCATATTTGTATTTTTTCAAATAGCCAGTAGAGCTGCGCGTCGAGCGGTGCACGTAGCCGTGCCGCTTCTGGATCAGGGATCCGGTCAAATAGATCGTCCCCCGGTCATCCGGCTGGCAGTCGCATACATAGCCGCTGTCCGGATCGTTCTGATTCTCGAACGTAAAGCTCTCGTTCAGTGCCACGAAAATCCCGTTCAGCGCGATCGAAGTCAGCGCGGGATTGGTTTGGTTCCAGCCGGCACCCCCGGAATTCTCCCGGCCGTTCGCTACCGTGTTGAGAATTTTTATCTCACCCTCGGCCATCACCGCCAGCTTTTCCGGATGACCAAGCGCAACTGCGCCGGTTATAGGATCGGAACTGGCATAGATCAGATTGTCTTCCAGTCCGATCCGGCCCGCCGCGCAAAAAATCAATATTCGACTGACGACGCCGGAAATGCGGACATCAGGACAATCGAAATAAACGATCGCGGAATCGGGAAGAGGATGATCGGTGAAGAGGAGGGTATCGAAGGGCCAGCCTTCGGGAGTCCACCAAATGCGTAAGTTGTGGTCGCTACAGACCACCCGCGCTTGCATGGTTTCACCCGCAAAGAAATAATGGCCTTGAGCGATGGCTTGTTCGCGGAAGGTATTTAGGTGGGTCGGAAGAATGAGATAAGGCGCGTTGAAAATGGCGGCGCCATTTCCAATGAATTGCGGATTATAACTGGAACACCGGAAAAATCCGGGCTCCGCGGTAATAGCGAAGTCGCAAAAAACCGGATCCTGCATAATGGCGATCGAATCGTTCGATCGCACGGGACCCATCAGAGTATCGCCATGCCAAAATCTGATCCAATCCGTGAATACGGTTCGTTCCGTCTCGGTGAAATACATGTAATTGATGCCGTACCCTGTCGTTGTCAGGATACTGCACAGTAGCACGACCGAGACGATGAGCGGCACGGTGCGCTGCATAAATCCCTCCCGTCATACTGTGGTTGGATTCACTCCAACCAACCGCTATTTTACGAGCACGAGTTTCAATGTCCTTTGATGGAGCGGCGTGGTGATGCGGGCAAAGTAAATTCCCGCGCTCAGCGCCGACCCGTCAAAGGATACCGAATGCTCGCCCGGCGGCAGCATCTCGTCCAGCAGCGTCGTGACCTGACGGCCCAATAGGTCGTAGATGTCCAGTTTTACTCGATAGGCTTGCTCCATGTTAAAAACGATGTTCGCTCGCGCATTGAACGGATTAGGATAAACGAACAGCTTGAAGGCGGACGGCTGAAGATTGAAATGCTCATCCGCTTCCGTCACCCGTGTATTGACCCAAACGGCATTAGCCGTGAAAACGTCCACGTCTCCGTCATTGTCCAGATCGGCAAAGGTCGGCACGCCCGTTCCCAAAGCCGGAAGCTCCATCGTTGAAATCGCCCATGTGCTCTCACCGCCGCTGTAGATCTTCCAGCCGTTCTGTCGTGCCGCTACCTCGCAGACTCCGTCGCCGTCCAGGTCCGCCAGTGCAAATTCGATAATTCCCCTCGGCAATCCCGCATCGGCCAGATGCTGATAATGGAAACTCATTTGCGAAAATGAACCGCTTATCGAGTAAAACCAAATCTGGGCCGGTTGATTGCGCACCCGCGCCAACACCGCCAGTTCCGCCCGTCCGTCGCCGTTGATATCCCCGATCTGCAAATTCGAAAAGACCGTATCCGGCCGCGCATTGAATTCCGTTAATTGCCGCGCGGTCGTTTCCGAAAATCGGAACGAATCCGCCGCCGCCGAGCCGATATTCCGCCATAACCACCATTCGTAATCCGAGGGCGTGCTGGATTGACAGCTCAATTGCCGGTGCAGGATATCTTGCAGACCGTCGCCGTCCAAGTCGGCCAATTGCGCCGATGATAGGAGTGCGGAGGTGGATGAAAAGCCGTTGGGCAGCGGTTCCCAACCGCTGGATGTCCGCATCATCGGACTGAAATACGTATAGTCCGGCGGATACTTCGGCAGCAAATGATTCTGCCCGCCCGCCATCACGAATCCGTTGTGCGTCTTAAACTGCCCGATGACCGGACCCGCAAACCGTCCCAAATAATTCGCCTGGATCACTTCCAGATATTCGGTAAAATGCGGTGCGACTTCCACCATGATAAACCGTCCGTATTCCTGCGGCAGCAACAGTCCTTCCCACTCGCCGTCACCGTCCAAATCGCCGCCCATCCAGCCGGATAGATTCGATTCATGAGTAATCGTCCGCCCGCGCGTATTCTCGTAGAATACCGTGCTCGTTGCTCCCGCCGCATTCTTCCAGACCACCGCCGCGTCCGCGTCCCCATCATGATCGAAATCGCCGTCGAACAAACTATATGGAATCCGCGCATCGGCGATTTCCCCAGTCCATTCGCCGTCCGGTTCCTGTTCGTAGAATGCCAATCCCCCCGTGCTGTCCGCGTGCACGATTTTATAGATCGCATTCAAACGGCTATCCCCGTCGAAATCACCGAAGATGGCCGCCCGGGTCCCCGCCGGAAAATACAGCGACGACAACAAGTCATCGCGCTGCTGCCATGTCCACGGATCGGTGGAAATCATTTTCCAGCACGAAATATTTTCGTACTCGAAAACGACCAGTTCTTCGGCACCGTCGCCGTCCAGATCTCGTGCGCAGGTTCCTTCCACCCGATTGATCAGCGACACCATCTGCGATCCGGTGGCCGTCGTCCACTGGCAATGGTAATTCGGTAATTGCAGTTTCGAAACGGCAAAACCCGATCCGACATAATCGAACACTTCGTCTTGTCCGTCACCGTCGAAATCGCCCGCCGTACCGGCGAAGCAAGTTACGGCTCCTCAACCCGCCGGAAACGGAAAGCCCGTCGGATTATAGAAATCACCCGTAAACGGTACCCAACCGCAGGTTTGCGCCGCCAGCCGCGCGGCCAACCACAAGAACAGTGCGACACCGAGGATTGGTCTCATAATATCCTCACGAATAAGTCGGATCTACGCCAGAGTCACGGTAATCGTAAGGGCGCGATGAGAGGCCGCAGGCAGGTCAGTGTTGTGGATCACACGGTCTTGTTTCTCATGATTTTCACAGAAAAAGACCGCCCTCTCACCTATATAATCCGAGTCGCACTATGCATAAAAGTTTCGATTGCGCAGAAAATGCAAAGCCTTCCGTACGCAAGGAGAGACCATGCTGCAAACGGAAGGCTCTGTTTTATATGGGTTTCTTCACTGGCAGAAGAAACTCCGGATTAGTGCGAGGTGGCTGTCTAAATGATTTAGAGCACCTCGTATGCCAGCGAATCACCCAACTAAATCCCGAAAATTCGATCTATTTACAGAGCCATGACGGAAGACCTCTAAGGGTCTCCCGCAACGACGCTGCGAAAATAATAATAAGCAATTTTAAGACCGCACGCAAACCCTGACGGTTTGACCGCGATCCGGTGCGCGGTGAAGCCAAGCGCACCGATTAAAAGTCTTGCCGAGGTACCCGTCCCCGGGTACCCGGAACACAAACGAACTTTGTAGGGGCCGATTTATCGTGCCCGCATTTCCCCCTGCTTTAGCGGGGGGATGCCAGGGGGGTCTCCGCGCGATAATCCCGCCGAGCAGGGTCCCCAGACCCTGCCGGAACCGCACACGCGGTAGGGGCACGGCATGCCGTGCCCTCGTTTGTCATTCTGGACACCGTGTTAGCGGGCGTCCAGAATCTCTCTCCGCCGGAACCTTCTTTTCGCGGCGGCACGTGGTTTCACGTGCCCCGCATTCACTCGCCGAGGTACCCGTCCCCGGGTACCCGGAACATTTACGAACTTCGTAGGGGCGGGCAAAGCCTAAGCTTACCCGTCCGTTCTCCGTAGGGGCACAGCGTGCTGTGCCCTTTGACGCCGAGGCACCCGTCCTCGGGTGCCCGGAATCTTCCCTCAACCGTCACTCGTCATATTCCGCCGTAACCTGAAAGAACCGCGCACTGTCATTAGCCGGAACATGATAGACTGTTTGACCGCCCGGCAATCCCACAATCCACTCCCACGGCCCGTCTATGGTGGGAGCCGCATAGATTTTATAACCGATAGCTTCGCTCACTTCTGACCAACTCAAGCGCAACAGGTTATCTTCCGGCAGATAGGAAATCGTAAGCCCGTCAATCTCCGGAGGCTGCGAGGTGTAGACCCGAATCGTAAGAGTGGCGGCTTCCCATGTGACGACTTCATGCTTCCGTCCGGCTGGTTTCAGAACATAAAAGATATCACCGATAATCGGCGAGGTCTCACCCAATAAAAATCCGTTGGAAGCATTATAAACTCGAAAGCGGTGCGAATCGGTTTGATACGCTAGAATACGCTCATCGTCACCGTCGAACATCCGTACCGAATATAATGCACCGGACGATTCAGGAATCATCCACAACTGCTCATAATTATCCGGATCGAGGGCCGTCATTCCTTCGGTAATAATTCGTTGTGTCCCGTCACCGTCCACCTGTGCGATGACATTGGAGGTGGGAGAATTGAATCGAACACCGGCTGCGGAATCCACGGTATATGTGGAAATCCAGCGATTGATCGTGTGATGCCATTCCCAGTCATCCTCGCTCATCCCTGATGTGATGCGGTACCCGCCCAGCGCGAACCGCGCCGGCGATTGCCCATCCGCGAACAGCGAAACACAATAGGTATCTTCGATTCGGCGAATAACAATCGCACTATTTCGGAAATCCCATAAATCTGTTGTTTCTTCGGTCCCACTGCCCCATATGCCGCCCGGCTCATACCTTTGCCATGCCCACCGCGAACCGACAACGGCAGCCAAGGTTGTTGCCGGGAGGTCACCCCATAGGATAGGACGATTGATTGCGCGTTGCCCAGAATACTCATAGCTGCCCATAGAATACGAGGTTGAACTTTCTATTTCAAACCACCCAAAAATCGAATCGGCTTCGAGATTGACAAAGCACAGAATGTAGTAACGCGATTCCACAGGGTAAGGATCAAATACGGACTGGACATACGCACAAAGGTCGTTTCCCTGACCGGGAACTCGCATTAATAATAACCTGCCGTACCAAGAACGACAAACATCGCTCCCCCATGTTCTGCATAAAACCTCGCAGATTCGCTCGCCGATTCCGATTGCATGCATCGGCTCCCCCACATTCTCCGCCCAGTACAGCGAATCACCCGCTACAAAAGCATAGCCGAAAGTGGAATCGCTGGTCACATGCTGCACATCCCACGGTCTATTATCCGGTATTTGGATTTCCTGCGTCACCACCAGCGGATATTCCGCCCGTGCCGTAATGGCGAACAACAGGCAGACAGTTATCGTAAATCCTACTCGCATAATTGACCTTGTTGTAGTGAAATATGGAATATTGAGATAAGATAATACCGCCCGTGGCCCAAGTCAAGAATCGCCGGAAAGATTTCAAACCGCAAGGGCTGATTTATCGCGCCCGCCTTTCTTCGCCGAGGCAGATCCCCTGATCTGCCCGGAATCTTTATGTTGTCATCCTGAACGAAGTGAAGGATCTCGCTTCCCGGCTTTGGCTCTCACGAGTCACCCCGCATTCCATCGGGGCATAGCGTGCTATGCCCTCTTTCCCATCTGCCACATTGGCAATTCCATAAATTTCAATCTTAAATTCTTTCTTCTATCACTTGTTTGTATGAACAAATGTTCATATCTTTAGCATGGAGTCATCCCTTTTAGAATCATGCATACCCGCCAAATTTTCAATTGTTTTTCTTGTTACAATAACAATGTTTTCTTAGCATTACGCAGTTCGTTTGGTCAAAAATATTTTCCTGTGGATAACTCGTGGATATCCCATCATCGGATCTACGCAGTCTATAGAAAACAAGAAACGGGCAGATGCCGCAACACCTGCCCGATCCAATGAGACCGATTCGGTCACTCTTACTTGAAAAAGTCCTTGATAATCTCGACCACTTCACCGCCCACGCGGTTCTGGCCTTCAACGGTAGCCGCACCCATGTGCGGCAGCGCGATCACCTTCGGATGGGCCGCCAGCTCCTTATTGTAGTTGGGTTCGCCAAACCACACGTCAATCGCCGCCCCGCGCACTTTGCCCGAATTCAAGGCGGCCAGCAATGCGGTTTCGTCCACCACCCCGCCGCGCGCGCAATTGACCAGCATCACCCCGTCTTTCATCAGCCGGAACTCGGCTTCGCCGATCTCCGCACCGGCGGTTTTGTCGAACGGAATGTGCAGGCTCAGATAATCGGCTTGCTCCAGCACTTCCGCTTTGGAGACCAGCGGAAATCCCTTGGTCTTGACTTGATCGGGGAACTTGTCGTAAGCCATGATCCACATACCCAGCGCGGCGGCTTTCTCGGCCAGCAGTCCGCCGATGCGTCCCACGCCGATGAGACCCAGCACCTTGCCGCCCAATTCCGTACCTTTGGAAAAGGCTTTCTTCTCCCACTGACCGGCTTTCATGGTTTGGTCGGCGGCGGGCAGTTGCCGCGCCAGCGAGAACATCAGTCCCAAAGCCAGTTCGGCCACCGATGCGCTGGACGCGCCGGGGGTGTTGCGGACTTCCATGCCTTTGGACTTGGCATAGGCTACGTCAATGTTATCCACGCCTACGCCGCCGCGCACGATCAGTTTGAGCTTCGCCCCGCCGTCAATCACGGGCTTCGTAATTTTAGTTGCCGACCGCACCACGCAGGCGTCGAAGGCGGCGATTTCCTTGATCAATTGATCTTCGGGATAGAACTGCTCGACCACCTCGTGTCCGAGCTTCTTGAGATCGGCAATGGCCGATTTATCCATGCCGTCGGTAATGAGAATCTTTACCATGGTTCTTCCGTGGTTTATAGTTGATGGAAGAGTTTATTTTTCTTGTAATAACACAGGCTATCAACCTGCATCTACCTCTAATTTACATTTTAAACGTGAAATATGCCACTATCCTTATAAAATTATCCCCCCGTTTGAGTGAGGGGATAAAAAGGGAGTTGATCCGGTGGGGTCAGCGACCAGCGGCGAAGAATTAAAACTGCGTACGCAACGCCACGATCAGATTGCGGCCGGGGGCGCTGATTCCCGAAGAGAACGGACGATAGTGATGATCGAGAATGTTCTCCAGCGCGGCCTGCACCTCCAGCGCGCGATGAATGCGCCAGCCGCCGCGCACA
Organism: uncultured Alphaproteobacteria bacterium; assembly: GCA_964444755.1. Lineage (GTDB taxonomy): Bacteria > Electryoneota > RPQS01 > RPQS01 > RPQS01 > JAHJDG01. The sequence continues at coordinate 144,688 of CAYUIF010000005.1, forward strand.
TTCAGCGTGTACCAGCCGGGCGTGCCGTCGGGAGTATAGAGATGAGTCTTGGCTTGCTCTTCGGGAGCTAAGTCGTCGAAGGTCTTTTGAAAATTGTAGCGCGCGTAAAATTCAGCAACCCACTTCAGCCGCTCGTAGGTTAAACGGGTTTCACCGAACAACGGTGGAATGTGCCGCAGCGGCACGTCTTCGTCCAGATCCCGCCCGGCGGTGTAGGTGAGCATCGAACGCAGCGCAAGATCATCGGTGATGCCCGCTCGCACGTTCACATCGAATCCGGTCACATAACCGTGTCCCGCGTTCACGATGGCCTGCACTCGCGACAGCGTACCGTCGTACATAATCGAATCCTGCCCGTTGAACGTGAAATCGCGACGCACCATCACGTCCTCGATCCACGTATAGTAAGCCGATCCGCCCACCGACAGCCGCTCGCCGAAACGCTTTTCGATTCCCGCTTCCACATTGTAGGAATATTCCGGACCGAGATCTTTATTGGGCACAACCACATTGCCGGGTTCGGAATCGAACAGCTTGCCCACGTCGTCCACGTTGGGCGCGCGGAAACCCGACGATACTCCGGTATACACGCGCAGTTGCGAATCGGGCAGCCACACCATGCCCGCGCTGGCGGTGAGGGCGCCCGCGTCTACGTCAATTTCGTCGAAGGGGAAGTTATAAAACGTCGTGTCGTCGAATTTCGAATTGAGCAGCGTTTGCGAATAGCGCAGTCCGGTGGTCAGCGTGGCGGCGGATTTGAGCTTCCACTGATGGCCGAGATACGCGGCCAACGACGTCAGCTTGCTGCCGCCGTCGGGATAGCGCGTGGAGGCGGACGAGATTTCGCCGGTCTCGATATTCTTCGTTTCGGCGGCGGATTCCACGGTGTTATGCACCGCTTCCACGCCGTAGTTCAATTGCTGCAAGGGTGATAATTTTTTGTTGAAATCCGCGTTGAGCGAATAAACCTCGACATCCTCGGTGCGCGATGTGAGCTTGGCGCTGCCGAAGCGGCGGTCGTGACGGCTTTCTTCCTGATCCTGCCGCGCCAGAACAATCGCCGCGTGATCGAAATATTTCGTTGCGGCAATGTTGGCCGACAGCGTGTTCATCAGCCACTCTTGCGGACCGTAATACCATTCGCCGTCGCGCAGCGTGCCGCTGCGGTATTCGATCAAGCGGTCATAGCGCGGAATATTGGAAGAGGTCGTCCAATAAAATCCGTAGCCCAATTTCAGATGAGACGACGCCTGCCACGCGATCTTTTGCAGCATGTTGAACTGCGAATAGCCGGAGGGCGTCTGCACGTTTTCGTGGTCGTTGAGCACCACGATATCCTGGCCGTTCTGGCGGCTGGCATATTCGGGGCGCTTGCCGAAGTCGGGATAATCGCCGGTGCGCACGCTGCCCGTGCGAAGATCGTCGAAATCGCTGTAGGTCAGCGAGGTGCTGTAAGCCACGCGGCCCCGTCCCAACTGCAATTGCGCGTGGGAGGTTTTCTCGAAATTAGCGGTTGCGGTGCGCACCATTGCGCCGCCGGAAATAGTTTTCGTATCGGTGAGGGGCGGGGTGGGATCGAGGGTCTTAAACAGCATCGTTCCGCCCAGCGCATCGCTGCCGAACTGCACCGAACCCGGACCGAACAGCACTTCCGCGCGATCCAGCGCATTAGGATCAACCTGAATAATGTTTTGCAGATTGCCGCTGCGGAAGATCGCATTGTTCATACGCACGCCGTCCACCACCAGCAGCACGCTGTTGGCGGCGAAGCCGCGCAGCATCGGCGAACCGCCGCCCATTTGACTCTTCTGCACGAACACTTGTCCGGTAGCCGTCAGCGCATCGGCGGAGGTCTGCGGATTATAGAACGCGATGGACTTGGGCGAGATTTCGGTCACCGCTTGCGGCAAATCCTCGCGAGCGGTTTGCCAACGGGTTCCGGTTACGGTAAAGGCATCGGTGGTATAGATGCGCGGCGCGAGCTTTGCTTGGAATCCGTTCTTGCTGAGATCGCGATACGCGATTTCCAGATTCAGATAACCCGGCTTTTGGATCAGCAGTTTCGATACCGCGCTGAACCCGACCAAGTCCGCAATGCCGTTAGCATCGGTACTGATCTTGGATTGACTGCCAGTGGCGGAAATGGTAACCGCTGCGAGGGGTTCGCCGGTTTCGCCGTCGAATACTTGAAGAGTGGGATCGGCAACGGCGAATTGAACCGATAGAATAAGCAGTAAAACGAATGCGCACTTCATAAAGAAACTCCGGAGTGGCTCGATCACAGTTGGGATATTGCATATTGATACACAATATTCGCGAAAAGTGCAAATAACATACCGGATGCAAGTGTAGGGAATTCGGCGCTCTATGCTTTGCGATCAGCGCAGATACAGAACCTTTCGGGTTTGAACAGTTGAAGCAGTTTTCAGCGTTATGAAATAAATTCCACCTGCCTTTTGCGGCGACCATATCGCGTTGTGCACTCCCGCCGCACGCGGGCCGCTGAACAGCGTTTCCACGTTTTGCCCGAGCACATTGAATACCGACAGCTCGATGGCTTGCGCGTGCGGCAGTTCATAGCTCACGCGCAATGTGCTGTTGAAGGGATTGGGATAGGCGGAAAGTTTGATGGATGACGGGAGCGGGATAAATTGCGAATCGTCGGTATCTAAGAAAGTATCCCAGCCAACTGAGGCAAAGCGCATGCGAGTCATGTTGCTGTTGCCGGTTCGCTGTTCGGTCCAAACCGCGGCGATTACTCCATTCTCGGATATCGCCGCGCCAATTTCATTGATTAACCATAGCGAATCCCTTTCGACAAGCACACCGACCGGCTGAACCTCAAATCCTGAAGTGTCATATCGGGCAATGCGAATGCTCGACGATGTGGCCAAAAGAAATACCCAGCCGAAATTCGCGTTCCATACCGGCGGGAGTGGATAGGTTTCGAAAGGTACTGAAACAAGCTCCGTGCAGTGGCCCAGCGTATCTACTTCATGGATGCGATATACACGGTTGTAAATCGGACCATATTCAGCCGTTTGCAGCCGACCGCCCAGCGTGCGTTGGAAATCAAGCGGCTCGATATCGCACATCAACCTGACTCCGGAATCCACGTATGTCGCATTGCGCTGTGAAATAATCCCGACCATCGTAGATGTCACCGCCGCCGGGCCGGTGAAGAGCGCGGCAATGCGGCCGGACTCTATAGGAACAATATTCATCGTTTCCGGACCATGAAAGAAACACGCGGGAGCGATATCCTGCACGGCGGCGATATCAATCCCCGAAGTATATGCCAAGCGACCCATCCAGGCCGGTTCGATAAACGGCATCGCAATCCCGCCGTTAATCACCCATGATGCAACGTACTCGCTATCGGAGATCGCATGAACATCCGGATAAGTAAAGTACCTTGATTGCCAGAAATTCTCGCCCGTGATATAGTCCCCGACGTCCAGCAACGCATCCGTCAGCGTATTCCGGTAATTGATCAGACAATGCACGCTGGATCGTGAAGCGCTTTGCAGATCGAGCATGAGTGCCCAGTTCTCATCGTCTTTGAATACGACTTGCGCAACGCGTTGAGTAAACGATGACTCCACCCGAATGGGAAACGGTCCTTGCAGAACTTGATGGGTAGTCATCGAGTACGTAAGATTTCTGATGTAATTGTTCGTGGGTGAATAGCGCGTGTAAAATACTTCCAGTGTATCTCCATGGGCAACGGTTTGGGGTGATCTTAGCGAATAAACCGAATCAACCGTGATCACTTCAAACGGTCCTTCCAACGGTTGCGCACTTGCCGCCGCTGCGAGGAACAACAATGCGAGTACTATATAACGCATAACGCCTCCTTATGAGCAAGTGTAAAGCTCTATCGCAGGTACAATACTTTTTGCGTGCGAACGGATTCCGCCGAGCGCAGGATCACGAAAAAGATACCGCCCGCCGCATGCGGTGTCCACACTGCTTCGTGCATTCCCGCCGCACGCGGGC
>CAYUIF010000006.1:0-11468 GCA_964444755.1 uncultured Alphaproteobacteria bacterium
GATTATAACAATTTGAGTCAACTCCGGTCGGGATTATCGGGGATAAGCTCCGGCGGCAGTTTCAGCAAACAGCCCTCCACCCGGCGCGGAGTACGGCGGATTACCCTAAACACAACATTATTAATATTAACATCTTCGCCGACATCTGCGATTTTCCCCAAGTGCTCGGCCAACAGCCCGGATACAGTATTAGCCTCGGTTTCGGGAGGTTCCCAACCCGTGGCTTCAGCAACATCGTAGATATCGGCCGAACCGCTGACCAGGAATTTTCCGGGGGCAATACGCTTAATCACGGGCTCATCAGGATCCAGCCGCTCGGCTACCGATCCGATCAACTCCTCCATGATATCCTTGAGCGTCACGAGCCCGTCCGTCCCGCCATGCTCGTCAATCACCAGCGCATATTGCCGCCGCTCAGTCTTGAACTCCTGCAATAGATCCACGATCTTTTTCGATTCCGGAACGGCGTGAAGCGGCCGTAATATCGAACGCACCGATTCACAGGGTTCGAGAAACTGCCGGGCGCTTACGTAACCGATGATGTGATCCAAATCACCTTCGTATACGGGCAGGATATTATAACGCGTTTGGCGGAACACCTCCAGCACCTCATCGGGCGTCAACTCCACACTCACCGCCTCAAGCTGCATGCGCGGGGTCATGATCTGCCGCACTTTGAGTTCGCGGGCATCCAAATAGCGGGTTAAGAGTTCGCTCTCCTCGGGACTGACTGCACCCTCAGCTTCCGCACCTAAAAGAATATGATCGAGATCCGACCGCTGAAGCAGAATATTGCCGCGCTTGGATTCGCGTTCTTCATGACGACGCGAAAAAGGCGACATAAGCGGTGCAAGAATGATCCGAAAGGGGAAAAACAAGTAATACGATATCAAGAGCGGAAACGACAACCAGCGCACCGCCAGATTTGACAGCGAATAGCCCATAACCTTCGGCAGTAATTCGCCCAGGATTAGTACGACAAAGGGAGTGGCGATTACCGACCAGATTTCATGTATGCCGATGGAAGCCGTCAGTACGACAACCAGCGATGAAAACGCAACGTTGGCGATGTTGTTACCGATGAGAACCGTGCTCAGAAAGCGATCAGGGTGCCGGCTCAGAAAATGCACCGATTGCGCACCCCACCGGCGGGCGCGCAGCCAACCCACAGTCAGAATTCGATCGAAGGCCGTGTATGCGGTTTCCATCCCGGAATAGTAGGCACTCAGAACAAGTGCAAGAATTAGTGCCGTGAGCAGCGTCATGATGGCTTTTCCGTTACCGAAATACGACCGTTACCGGCTTCCATGAGTGACTCGATCATGGGCTTAATCAAATCGGGCGTCATACGAAAGATAAATTCCGCGTAATCCGGTTGGGGATTGGGGATCGCCGCCATATGAAACCGATGAGCCACGGCATAGACCGATCCTTGATCGTCGTGCGGGCAGCGAACGATCAGGGTTTTCAGGATTTGTTTCAACTCAGTGCGGGCGGCATCCAACGCCAAACCCGCACATTCGCCGTAAGCGCGCGCCAGATTGCCCGTGCCTAATTTGGTACCGCCAAAATAACGAGTGACGATAACCAAGGTATTACTCAACGCGCGTTTCCGAATTTCGCGGAGAATCGGTAATCCCGCGGTGCCATGCGGCTCGCCGGCATCACTGGATTTTTCGGTTGCTTCGCTTTCCAGACCGACCCTTACCGCATAACACCAGTGAGTCGCATCGTGGTATTGCTTTTTCTTCTGTTCCAGCGTCGCCGCGATTTCTTCCAACGAAGCAACTGTTAGAGCGCTACCTAAAAAGCGCGAGCCCAGCACACGCGTTTGCGCGTGGCCGGGCTCGACAATGGTCAGGTATTCATGAGGTTCCATAACGCGGAAGTCCGCGATCAGTTCTTCGCTTTCTTTTCGCGGAGAACCGCCTGTGCCGCCGCCAAACGGGCGACGGGAACCCGGAACGGACTACAGGAGACATAATCCAATCCGGTATCGTGGAAGAACAGCACCGATTGGGGATCGCCGCCGTGCTCGCCGCAAATTCCAACTTTCAGATTACCGCGGGTGCCGCGTCCGCGTTCGGTTCCCATCTTGACCAATTGACCGACCCCGGCCTGATCCAGCGACTCAAACGGATCGTCGGACAGAATCTTGTGCGCCACGTAGAAGGGCAAGAACTTGCCGGAGTCATCGCGCGACAGACCCATAGTGGTTTGCGTAAGGTCGTTGGTGCCGAAGCTGAAGAACTCCGCTTCCTTGGCGATTTCATGAGCCATCAGAGCGGCGCGCGGCAACTCGATCATCGTACCCACCAGATAATCGAGGGTGATCCCGGTCTCCTTCATGACTTCACCCGCCACACGGCGGATAATCTCCGCCTGCAGACGGAACTCTTCCAGCGACATTACCAGCGGAATCATTACTTCGGGATGGACGTCGGTGCCGCGCTTTTTCACTGCCACAGCGGCTTCAAAGATTGCGCGGGACTGCATCTCGGTGATTTCAGGGAAGACGATACCCAACCGGCAGCCGCGATGACCGAGCATCGGATTGGCTTCGGCGAGGAACTCGACCTTAGCCTGAATCTTTTCCGCGGGAACATTCAATTTTTTCGATAAATCCGCGACGGCCTTCGCACCGTGCGGCAAGAACTCGTGGAGCGGCGGATCAAGCAGGCGAATCGTCACCGGACGACCGGCCATTTCGATGAAGATGCCTTCGAAGTCTTTACGCTGCATCGGCAGCAGCTTCGCCAACGCGGCTTTCCGCTCGTCGAGCGTGTCGGCAATGATCATTTGGCGAACCGTGTCAATGCGGTCGCCTTCGAAGAACATATGCTCGGTGCGGCACAAACCGATGCCTTCCGCGCCGAAGGCCACCGCATTGCGCGATTGGTCAGGTTGATCGGCGTTGGTACGAACCTTCAGACGGCGGAATTCATCAGCCCACGTCAGCAGGCTGTTGTAGAGTTGATAATCCGGCGCATCCTTCGGATCAAGCGTCTTCTCCAGCAGCACCTGCAGCACTTCCGAGGGTTTGGTATCAATGCGTTCGGCGTAGACGTCGCCGGTGGATCCATTCAGCGAAATCCAATCACCTTCCTTAATGGTCTTGCCCTTGACGACCATTTCATGCTTGTGGTAGTCAATTTCCAGAGCATCGCAACCGGCCACACAGACCCTGCCCATTTGCCGGGCGACGAGAGCGGCGTGCGACGTCATGCCGCCCCGCTGGGTGAGAATGCCCTGCGCGGCGTCCATGCCGCGAATATCTTCCGGTGAGGTTTCGATGCGAACCAGAATGACTTGTTCGCCGCGTCCCACCCATTCTTCGGCGTCGGAGGCATGAAACACAACACGCCCGGTAGCCGCGCCGGGACCGGCGTTGAGACCTTTGGCGACGGGATTAGCGCTCTTGAGGGCTTTCGGATCGAAGACCGGACGAAGCAACTGATTGAGCATAAGCGGTTCGATGCGCTCGATGGCGTCTTCGCGAGAAATTAGCCCCTCCTTCACCATTTCCACGGCCATGCGGATGGCGGCCAGACCGGTGCGCTTACCGACGCGGCATTGCAGCATCCAGAGCTTGCCGTTCTGAATGGTGAATTCGATATCCATCATGTCGCGGTAGTGCTGCTCGAGTCGATCGGTGATGCCGATGAGCTGCTTACAGGCTTCGGGCATTTTCTCTTCAAGCGACGGATATTGAGAAGAACGGTCCTTTTCGGAAATCGAATGATTCTGCGCCCAGGTTTGTGAACCCTTGAGGGTCACCTGCTGGGGCGTGCGCGTACCGGCCACCACGTCCTCGCCCTGTGCATTGACGAGAAACTCGCCATAGAAGGCTTTTTCCCCGGTCGCCGGATCGCGCGTAAAGGCGACGCCGGTGGCACAGGTGTTGCCAAGATTTCCAAACACCATGGCCTGCACGTTGACGGCCGTCCCCCACGATTCGGGAATTTTGTTCAAACGGCGATAGACGATGGCGCGCTCATTCATCCATGACCCGAAGACCGCGCCGATAGCGCCCCAAAGTTGCGCCCGAGCGTCTTCCGGAAAGTCCACCCCCTTGCGCTCCTTGATCATTTTTTTGAACTCGCCGACGAGTTCCTTCAGTTGATCGGCGGTCAGTTCGGTATCGAGACGCACGCAGGCTTTCTTCTTTTTCGCGTCCAGCAGCACTTCAAACGGATCTTCTTCTTCCTTGGATTCGGGCTTCAGTTCCAGCACGACGTCGCCGTACATGGCCACGAAGCGGCGGTAGGAATCGTAGGCGAAACGGGCATCGCCGCTGCGTTCAATCAAACCGGCCACGGTTTTATCGTTGAGACCCAGATTGAGAATCGTGTCCATCATGCCGGGCATGGACGCGCGAGCGCCGCTGCGCACCGATACCAGCAACGGATTGGCGGGATCGCCGAACTTGGCACCGGTCAGTGACTCGATATAGCTCACGGCCATGTCCACTTCAGCCGCGAGTGATTCGGGATACTGACGACCATGGTCATAGAAATAGGTGCACACTTCTGTAGAAATAGTGAAACCGGGGGGAACCGGGATTCCGAGAAGGTTCATCTCGGCCAAGTTAGCACCCTTACCGCCCAGCAAGCCTTTCATATCGGCTTTGCCTTCGGCGCTGCCATTGCCGAAGGTGTAAACGTACTTACTCATTGAATCGTTTTGCTCCAGTGATATCTTGCTAACAAACGAATGAATTATTTCAGCAAGACCGCTTTGGCAGTCTTGGTTTCGTGAGGGGTATCCAAGCGGAAGAGATAGACTCCTGAGGCATGCGCCGAGCCATCCCAGCCTATTGAATGCGTACCGGCCGTCATGGTTCCCAAGTTCATGGTGGCTACATTGCGTCCCATAAGGTTAAAGACCTGCAACGTCACGAGCGATGAGCGGGGCAGATCGAATTGAACTTGGGCTGTGGGATTGAAGGGATTGGGGTAAACCGAGGAAATCCGGAATTCGTGAGGAAGTTCCGCCGCGTTATGATCCACGTCAAGGATTCGATAGGTCACCGTCTTGAGTATTTTATTATAGGGATCAATCTCGACGGAACACGTTGGGCCGGGACATCCTAAATCGCTGATTAGAGTCGAGTAGTAAGATCCAACCCAGACTGTGCATTCGAACGTGTCATTCGGCGCCGTGATCATCCGAAGATCCATCGGCATTTCGAAATACGTTCCCGTATTTTGGGTTTGCTCGATGGTCAGGGTATTAAGGCAGGTGCAATCGAGTGTCACCAGATATTGTGGATAGCGCCGACCGTAAACCCACGGTTGAAAAAACCAATCGAGACTCGCGCCGTAGTGCTCTTCCAGTTTGGCTTGCCAATCGGCGGTGACGGCCGTGCCGTAGGCATGCTCCTGCCCGAATTCACGCCACGCTTGGAAGAATACCGAATCCCCCAGTAATTCCCGCAGCATGTACATGACGCAACCACCCTTTTCGTAGACCGTTTCGCCCCAGTAGTAGTCCGGATCGTAAATCGGAAAGTTCTCGGAGGTGGTGCGAGCCGGAGTGAATAAATCCGTCATCATGTAGCTGCGATAGGATTCATCGCCGTAAAAATACTCCATATAGAGCGCTTCGCAATACGTGGCAAAACCTTCATTAAGCCACAAATCGCGCCAATCGCCGCAGGTCACCCAATCCCCCCACCACATATGAGCCAGCTCGTGAAACAGCCACCAGTCGTAAATGTGGTTGGCGCGAACGGCATCATCGTAATGGGAAACACAAGTGGCGTGTTCCATATCGCCCAAGCGGGTCATGCAATACCCGAAACGATCAAAGGGATAGGGACCGAATAAATCGGCAAAGGCATCGAGCATTTCGGGCGTATTGGAAAAATGCGTTTGCGCCTGAGTCACGCGACTGGGATAAACGAAGTTCTCAATGAGCGGTCCGGATTCGCGCTGCGTCATGATCACGTAATCTGAAACCGAAATGAACAGCAAATAGGTCGAGAGCGGTTGATCCATGCGATAATGCCAGATCGTCGTGCCATCCCCCTGACTGACCGTATCTAACCGCATCCCGTTGGTCGTGACTACACGATTTTGGGGAATTTGAAACCAGGCTTCCCACAGAACCTTATCGGTAGGGTCGGCATGAGTCGGAATCCAGTTGTAGTTGGCAGGCGGCGGATCAATGTCGAACCCATCCCCCATACTGTAAGCGATCTGCGGCCGCCATGATTGCGCCTGTGCCCAGCGGAAACCACCCCAGCTATCGATCACTGCCGGGTTCCCGTGATAAGCGATGCCGACGCGCAGCGTATCACCAAGATTCAATGGTGGATTCCAAGCGATTTGCAGGCTGTCCAGCCCTACCAAAGTGAAATTCGTAATCCGCTCATCGTCCGTCCAAACCGAATCCACTGTCAAGGAATGAGTAAACCGGAAGAAGATATGATTCAGCGCAAATTCATCGGCTACGATTTCCGCAATCATATATCCCGCAAGCTGTGTGTTATCCAGATCGAAAGACAGATGCGGTTCAAGCCGGATCACGTCAAAATTATGAAGTGAGTCCTCGTCCAGACTATACACGTAGCTGCGATGATGAGGACGCTTCACTGACTCGTCCCATTGGGATGTAAAGCGCGGTGCAGCCCCGGCGGAAATCGCGAGGCTCAGGCATAATAGTATGAGTTTTTTACACATAAGAGTACACCCTTAATACTTTTTTAACTTTTTATTATACAAATATCTAAGATTAATGTCAAGGGCCATTTTCGGCATAAAAAGAGCCGCGATTGCGGCTCGAGGATTCTCAATTTTACGATTGTTTAACGGAATGACGAATTGGCGAGTTTGCGATTCCATCGTAAATCGGGTAGACGGATTGTCGCCGAAGTGAAGGGTGTTGCCGTCAAGTAATTGTACTTATCTGGTTGGATGCTTTCCTCCATTACCGCTCGAGCAATATAATAGCGGAGGTTCTGCGATAAGTCGTTATCGGTGTAGGTGGTGTCATACACCTTAGTCAGCAGTTCCCATGCGGAATCGGTTCGATATTCGCTTGCCGTAAGCAACTCATAATAAAGCGCACCGGGAATCTCATTCCACGCGAGCCGAAGTCCCTTCTCGATGGGCCGGATGACTAAATCATTAACCGGAATTGTGCGCGGATAAGTCTCGCCGTAAACGGTAATATCTCCGATCCGCCAGTACCAATCGCCGAAGAACTCGAAGCGCATTGCTACCTGTGATTGTCCCGCCGCCCATGAAAGATCAGGAACAACGATGGTGCCTTCCTGCAATGTTCCACCGTGACGATCCACCTCCCATACCAGATGGGAGTATGTTCTGCCGCCATCGGTACTGCCGATGACACGCGCCAGCGCACCGGTTCCTCCGGCATCACGCACGTAGCTGCGGAACGCAAGACTCGCCGACTTCAATCGTGAACAGTCGAAGACTGCCGATGAATAGCTGATATTGCCATCGGAAGTACCGTGCAGTTCCAGCATTGGAGTTCCTGCATATTCGGTAACTGACCACGAACATTCGGGATCGGCAACGATGCCAGGTTCGAGTTGCCGACTGAGCATGTGGTTAAAGGCGATATAAACAGAGATGGTCGGTTCTGCGACAATCGGCAAGGAATATTCATCGGTTGTCGCCGCATTATGCAATGGACTATTATCAACGGCTTGAATACGATAGTGTATCGTCGATCCGAAGTATGCGCCCCCGATCTGTCCCTGATATAATCCATCAGCAAGTGTCAGCGGTACGGATTGCAGAACTCCCTCACCCACGCGGTATTCAACAACCGCGCTTTCAATTCCCGAAGCATCTTGAATATCGGCCCAGATCGCAATGGGAGTAACGGCACTATGAAACACTTCGAGGGGTTGATGAACAACGACCGGCGGATAGGAATCCGCTCGGCATTCAATACCGAACCCAGTTAAAACTTCGCGGAACAGGCGAACTCGCGTGGACGGATATTCACTGTCGTCCAACATCCCAAGTTCTACCGAGCTGCCGACGGTGCGATAAGCTGCCCCGGCAGTGCGTATGCAAACCGCATAGTTGGCACTGCTGCGGACGCTGCGCAGCAGCACCTCCGCACTGCCTTCAGCGCTCAGTTGATCGATGAAACTGTTCTCGCCGGAATAGTCGAAGCGCAGATCTTGCAGCACGCTGCCGTATTCACCGTTAATCGGACCGGCATTAGACGTGCCGTCGTTCAGCCCCTGAATGCTGAAGTGCGGATGGAGAGCATTGCGCTCGTCGAACACCCAAACGTCTCCCCCTTCCCAATAGCAGTTGCCGCCGCTATCCAGATACGCCGCAAGTTGCTCCGCTTCAGACTGGTTTAGTGGTACAGCGTTGGGGAAAATGCCACAGAAAATCCAAACCGAGGAATAACGCAGCAGGTCTTGCGGAAGAATCATACCACGTTCATATTCGACGCCCAATGAGGTGAGCGCTGCCGCCACGGCATCCACCTGCTGCGGCATTGCGTCGAGCACATACAAATAAACCGGAATCCTCCCCACCCGCTGCACATCATGACCGATTATGGCGGTGAGATTATCGCCGCTTAAGCGATAACTGAACTCCAACGGGAAACCGCGCGGCAAGGGCTGCAAAGCATGAATATGGAAAGCAACCGTCGCCGCTGCGTGCGGCTCGATTATCGATTCGATCTGCTGATCGGCAACAATCTCACAACCGGAAGGCAGCGATATCAACGAACACATCGGCGCTACGGCACGATCACTGCCATTGTTCACGAAGCTCAACGACAGAGTTAGATATGTGCTGTTTCCATTGTTCGAATCTACATCAACCGTCGCGCCTTGATATGCGATTTGCGGAGCATGCAAAGTCAGAGGAATAACACTCCGCGATGTGTCAGCTGTATTAAGAAGAATGGTCGAATGCAGCATCGCCACGGCTTGATCAACTGCGTCGTCGGAAACGGTGAATGGAAACGAATCGGGCAACCACACCGTATCACGACCGGGGATTGCCGGTAGAGCCACTTCCGATAGTGTCAACGAAAGATCACGATTATCCGTGGTCAATTGAATGATTCCCGGATCACTAACGGCTTGTCCGCGGTTCACTACTGACAATTGCAGGGCACCCGTTTCCCCGCGATCGGCATTGCCGTCTTGATCCCCCGTATCGTCAAGGACGCGCACCGCTCCGATCTGCAGATAAGCCGCCCCTTGGGTTACAACAGTGATCTCACCACGGAATGCCACGGCATTAAGTGCCGTTACGACGAGTTGGAAGACCGCTTGATTGGTCAAGTTCGCCGTAAATTGAGCAATGCCATTGGTATCGGTTTCGCACAACCGATAGAACGTTGTATCGACAGATGAAATACAAATATCCGCGTGGGCAACCGGGAGTCCAGCCTTGGAAACCGATATGGTAACGTCATTCTCACCCAACGGCAACACGGATGGAAACGTTATATCGAGGACTTCCGGCACTCGCGAATAAACGCGCATGGACGGATCACCCAACAACTCGAATTGCTGAATCGTTTCCTCCGTCAAACCGCCGGGACCTTGGGGGAACGATTGCGCACACTCGAGCCGTCCGAGATCAGCCGCCGGGCCGAGCCGCTCGCAACCACGCTGGAAGATCGCCCGCAGGGCACCGATACCGATGGTATCCGAACGGAAAAAGGCGGTGCTTTCGGTAGCACCGAAGTACGCTAATGGAGTGTTTCCGTCTTGTCGAGCCAGCCAGTATTCCGCTATCGAAAAACCCGGATAATCCAAATCGGCGGTGGCGCAAGCGACCGCCACGATGATCGGCGAGGCTTCCATGGAAAGCTGATCAACATTTGCATTGGTGAAATTCGGCTGCAATGACGACCACGCCTGCGGGTAACCATGCCCGATGTAGAAAATCCATTGCGGCGTATTATTCAGAGAATTCATGAGTAACGGAAGCTGACTGGTGGTCGGCTGTTGCAGGCGATCCACGGTCATTCCCGCCGCTTGGAATAGGTTCCCGACAAACACGCCATGCTGCGGATCGCGTCCCGCCGAACTGGAGGAAACGGTTCCATTGAAACTACCGATGACCCCATCGCGCTCATATTCAAGCACGCGATCCACCCAATTCCGGCAATCGGCAGCGCTATGGCAGGGAATCCGTCCCACCGACAAATCGGGAAGATAATCACCATCGGTCAATAAGCTATAGGGATGATCGGTCAGACTATTATCCACTCCATAGAAAGCGGGAATCGCATCCACATCCCCGACGATCAGCAGATAGCGCGGCGATTGCTGGAGACTATCCGCAAGATTCCGGATATAGGATTGCAATGCTGCCGCATCGTTTGCGATCTCTGAATAGATTATCGTTCGCACGGGAACACCGGATTGCCACTTCCATTCGATCCATGGTTCCAGCGCTGTTACAAGCTCGGGTGTAGTCACGACCAGCATACGAAGTGCGGAACTGGTGTCGGGCGAATCGTCGTGATGTTGATTGAGAATAACCGGAACGGCCAAATCGTCCACTTGCTGCGGTAATCCGGCGATTTGATCCAGCGAGTTGCCGTCGCGCACCGATAGACGAATCCGCAACCGGGTATGGACAATGCACTCCTGCGTACGAGCGCGATATTGAACCGGATTGAAGGTTACCAATAGCAAGTGTAATGCGCCGATATTGCCATTGACGGAGATCCGAACCGGCGCTTCGGGATAAAGATCTCCGCGCGCATAGTATTCGCGATCCGGTCGCCTTCTCAGTTCTCCATCATCAGCACGATTTATAACCTCCGCCGCTGGGCGCACCGTTCCCCAACGATAGCGAGCCGTTTGATCTTCGAGTATCTCCAAATCCGGAATACCGGCCGGCAGCTTGATCCACACCGACCGCTGAGGTAATTCGGGCAAGCCGCTCACCGAGGCCGCTTCCAAGCCATTCACCGCCAAACTGATCCATGAATGTCCGGCATCGGTAACTGAATCCACGTTGATCGTTCCAACACGGAGTTCCAGCACGACTTCGGAGGCGGTCTCAGAGATCAGTTCAACTGTGGATGGAACAGGAGCCGATTGATCCACGACGACCGGAGCCGCCGAGATACCATAAGCGGAAATCAGCAGCAGGAGCGGGATAAGCGCGCGGAAGTAAATCATGGTATGTAGCCGTAATTCAACATCAAGAACTCGAAACTATCATCCATTCTCACCCTTGCAAATTCTCTGCCCTCAATATACGCATAAAAAAGGGTCATCTGCTTTATCAGATGACCCGAAAATCACAATATTGAATAATCTATTGCGGCTTCAGCACAACCACATGAAAGGCTTGATGTCCTTTTGGACCCGGCACTTTCTCGAAGCTCACACGATCGCCCGGTTCCAGAACCCGATATCCCTTCCCGGTGATTGAAGAGAAATGAACGAAGACTTCCTCTCCCGCTTCGGTTTCGATAAAACCAAAACCTTTTTT
>CAYUIF010000006.1:11478-128891 GCA_964444755.1 uncultured Alphaproteobacteria bacterium
ACAAACAGATCTTCGCCACCATCATCGGGAGTAATAAAACCAAAACCTTTTTTCGTAGAAAACCACTTAACCGTTCCGGTGTCGGTTGCTTGGCTGGAAGATTGGATCATGGTGCAGGTCTTTCCCTATGTATTATGCCGTATTATTGCAGGGATCGGAATCGGTTCCGCTCCTCATTTATTCATATAGTGCAATCGGTATTGCACATAGTGTTGGGCGGTTGCCAGAATTTCTTTCTTTGCTTCGTCAGTTAAATCGCGCTTTTTAATTGCCGGTACGCCCGCCCACAACTCACCGGCGGGGATGATCGTTCCTTCACGAACCACCGAACCGGCTGCAACCAAGCTATTAGCGCCGACTACAACCTTATCCAACACGCGAGCGCCGATGCCGATCAAACATCCCGTTTCCAAACGGCAACCATGAAGCATTACGCTGTGGCCGATGGAAACATCGTCCCCGATAATCAGCGATGCGTCATCGTAATTAACATGGCAGATCGTGCCGTCCTGAATATTGACGCGCCGACCAATCCGAATGATATTTACATCGCCGCGGATAACCGCCCCAAACCAAACCGAGGATTCCGCGCCGATTTCGGTGTCACCGATGACGACCGCACCAGGGGCAATCCAAGCTGTTGGATGAATCTCCGGGAATTTACCCTCAAAAGGCAGGATAATCGAACCATTCTCTTTCATTGTACGTTTAAGCCCTCCATAAGTTGCGTTTATACCGGGGGAGGACAACTCCTGCTTGCCTAACTCATTGCGCAAGCTTTGTGCCCTCTCAAGTTATTTGATATCAACATAATAAGATTTATATGTGATGGGAAACCAAAACCGAGTGATTCCCAAGAACTACCATGACCTAATGCTTCAACCTATAGAGGCAGATACAGCAACATTTAGAATACATTTGTTTTTCTGCGAAAGAAACCTATCTTTACCATACAATCATGAACACCGGAATACTATGAAACGACATCTCATCTTCTTTGTTATCAGCTTCATCGCGATCGGGGCGGTAACTTTCGGGACATTATCAGTGTTGTGCCGCAACCGGTTGGCCACAGAACCAGGCGGAGAAATCCATCGCTTGATGGTTCGGGAGGCAAAACTAATAGAGCATTTCTGTCTTAGTCGGATACCTCCGACAACCAATCGTGCGGCAATCCCTGCCGAGTGGGAAAAAGCGTTGGGAACAACAATTGATCTGCGGGAAACAGCGGGAGAGGTTTCGGCGATAATTCCTGAAGTGAAACCGAATGCGGCGGCCTTGCGAGTTTTAGTGCCGGGACAGTCAGTATTCATTACCACCAGTGATAAATCGGGTCGGTACTATGCACTCATTTACCGACCCACAACCAGCGCCCAACAGTATCTGGCACTGCGAAAGCTTGTCGGCGATGAAACCGTGAGAACCAGTACTTCGCTACCGATGTCGCCGTGGCTGATTTCCATTTTGATCGGAGGCGGATGCGCTGTGATTTTAACCTTGATCGCGGGATATCTCAGCCGACAAACGGCCTAAATAAAGTGATTTCGAGAACTGCAGCCCGGCCTACACCGGGCTTTTTCTGCTTAATGCGGACTGGCGGCGCTAAGCTCAAGCGGGAAGTACCATTCCCGGCGATAGGAGATCACCGCGGTTTCGGTTCCTTCCGCCGCGCGCACTTGAACGTAAGTGATATTGCTGGGGAATGGAATCTCACCCGCGCCCGTTTGCCAGTCATCCCATCGTATCAATGCGAGATCATCAAACCACGCGAAACCCTCACCGGATGCCGGGCACCGCAGATTCACCCGAACATCGTAGTAATACGATCCGGCCGGCGGCGGATCCAAATCCCGCCAAACAAATCTCCACGGGAACGATCCCTCGAATTCTTCACCGATAATTTGCGTACTCGTAATAGCACCGCCGGTGCGTGCATTCCAATAGCGGTGTTCGATTTTTATCTCCCGCCCACCTTCCGAATAAATATACCCGGACATGGAGTAGTCCCCGGCGATGATCGGCCAGCGGTTTCGGAGATTCGTGCTGACACTATTATCAAAGCCGCCCCCTCGATTCAAACGAATCGAACGCAGACCGGAATGGGCAAACGTGGCATCGTAGCGTTCATAGTTGCTGTTTAAATCCCACGGTGTAGCGCCTTCATCTTCGATATTTCCATACCATAGCACTTCACGTCCCAAACGATACTCTACGCCCATTGGAACCACGACCGCCATTTCCACCGGGTATCCGCCGCCATCCAGACAATAGGGAGCCGAAACGGCATACCCATCGCGGTTTTCCAGTGCGAGCGTATCCTGATAATCGTCGCCCTGTAAGCTGGAGGATATTCCGGCAGGGAGAATAATCGCGGTGTCGGCAAAGGGATTCCGCATGATCCATGTATTCATCGGACGCGATAGCTCGCTAAGGTAGTCGAGAATCGCCCCGCCTAAGCCACCGGTGGCGGGACCGGGAATATAGCGATCAATGAAAATGGGATGGATCACGAAATCCGTCGCTTCCAGACCGCCCATCAATTTACCCGTGATCACCATCGAGAAAAAGGTTTCCGCAAAGGTCTGGTCAAAGGCGAAGTTGCCCATGCTATGCGCGATGAGTTTGCCGTTGTAGAATTCACAGCCTTGAATAACGTGGGGATGATGATTCACAACCAGATCAGCGCCCATGTCAATGGCATAATGCCGCAGATCTACATCGCTGGTATCGGGGATTATGCTGAAAATCACCTCGTCGCGGGTCGCGCGATCCTCCTGAGGAGCATCCAGCAGATAAGGCGGTTCCGTGGCGTACTCGAAGCCCGAATGGACCTGTACAATGACCATATCCGCGATTTCCCGCGCCGCCGGAATCGTTTGCTCGATGGCGGTACGGTCCCAGAACGCGAAACCGGGACGATCCGGTCCGGCTGCCAGATAGGGCTGTTCGTTATCCCAAGTGCCGTCGCGATTGCAGAATGACAAAACAGCCACACAAATGCCATTGACGGAATAGAATACCGGTTGACGAGCCAGATAGTCGTTCATGCCCGATCCGTTATTGAGCAAACCGACCGAATCGAGCACCGCCATCGTTTCCATCATTCCTTCGGCAAGATAGTCGAAGGTATGATTATTAGCGGTGGCACAATAATCGAACCCGGCATAAGTCAATCCCTCGACATATTCCGGTTCGCCCTTGAAGTAGTACAACTTAGTAGGATGATGATCGGTGGCATCAGTCAGCGGACATTCCAGGTTACACATCGCAAAGTCCACCGATGATACCAACGGTCGAACCTTGCTGAAGATTGTGTCCACTCCGTAGGTAGGAATCAATCCTTCGCTGACATAGCGGCGGGCTAACATGATATCACCCGTAAAGAGGATTGTCATTTCCCCGCTGGCATCCGCCACCGTATCTCGAACCTCGTGCACAACCCAATCCAAATTACCGGACGTATCGCCGACCGTCAACGCAACGGAGTAGACACCCCCAGCGGCGTATCGATGAACCGGATTGAATTCGGTGGACGTGGTTCCATCGCCGAAGACCCAGAATTCATCGTAGATCGGACCTTCGGGGTCACAGCCCATGGAACAGAAACTCACTTCCATCGTATCGGGATGCGGATAGCCGGTTATCTGCCAACGGAAACGGGCATGAGGCGGGATATTGAGAGTTCCGGTAACATCGCGGATTTCGTCAATGCGGAAAATGCCGATTCGCTGATCGCCGTCATTGGCATAGAGGAGCTGATCCACCGCGGGGCAATAGCCAAACCGCCCCATCCAGTCTTCGCCCACCGGCAAATCGTAGAACATCCATTCGCCCGTCCCGGCCCACCCTTGATAGATATTGTTCCACGAACCAAGCTGGCGAATTTCCCGACCCCAGAAGCAGTACCACATTTCGTTAGCGGAATCGGCCATGCCGATCGCGTGGCTTTCACCGACCTCCTCAGCCTTCACGGCAACCCGCCATACCGTATTCGGTTCAATCCGCACCGTATCAATCGTTTGTCGTTTCCAGGTATTGCCATTCAGTTCCAAACTGAACTCGAAGGGATTATATGCACCGTCCTGAACGCGCTCCCATGCATCGGGATCCTGATCATCGTAGGTCGTATAGCTTCCCAGTACAACCGCTCCTTCAAAATCTTCAATAACCGTGTAATTGTCCGGCGTTCCCTGATTCCATCGGGCAGCCACCCAATAAAAGGCGCGTTCCCGCTGCGCCAACTCCGCAACGGATTCTACCCATGTAGCTGTACCCTGAACAATCGCGGCAACTTCCACGTCGGACATATCCGGTTTGGTTCCGCGAAAGATTACCCACTCACTGACTCCCGGTAAATCATACCAGCTTAAACGGATAGTTCCGTCTTCCACTTGAATGACAACCGCGAACAACGAATCGCATTCGTCAATGGCTGGAATCCGTCCTCGACCATCATTCACACCTGCAAAAAGGGCAGAGACTATCAGAATATTCAGGAATATGCCCCAGTGGAGCACCGAAAATCGTTGCGAGCGGATCATGGTTGGCCTTCTCGTTTGGCAGTACCTATTCAAATGTACGGGCAGAAACGGCAGCAAGTCAAGTATTATTGCAAAAAGCGTGCAGTTAAATCCGTTATATATTGATTTTATTCTATATTAAATGGTTAATTATCAATTAATTCAAAGATTTTTGTAACCGATCTGGAGGCGGCTCTGCGCAATTATTCTGAAAACTGGATCGTATTCAAAAGCTGTTTCCATGTCTTAATGGCGGCCGGAAAACTGTGTTCTTGGCAAATTAGTTCGGAAGAAGCCTGCGAGCAATGCTGCCAATCTATGGAATTGTCCAGTAATTCAAGGACAGCTTGGGCAAAGATTTCTTGCTCGGCATCCACCGGGAGCAAACGACCCGTGTGCCCATTGCGGACGATTTCACACATATCCCCGCAGTCCGTAGTCACCGGAACCATTCCGCAGGCCATGGCTTCCATGCATGCCAGAGATAAGCCTTCATTAATCGAGCATAATAAAAATACCCTCGCCCGACGATAGAACGGCGCGACATTGTTGGTTTCGGTCCACTCCAATGACTTATTCAGTCCCAATTGTTTAACCGATTCAGCGAATTCGTCATGCAGGGGACCATCGCCCAACCAACAAAAACGGGTCTGCGGTCGTTTTTCGAGAATCCTCTTAAATACTTCGAGAGCAAACAACGGGCGCTTCCGAGGGCGAAGTTGAGCGGAAACCAGCACGTCAATATCCCGCGATTCATCCTGCCGAAAATAGATTTGCGGATCAATCGTGCTATGCAGTCGAACGATGCGCTCATCCGGCAATCCAAGCTCTCTAAGCGACACGGCGGTATTCCGGCCCGGCACAAACAATCGGTTTCCGTGCCGCGTCGTCCATTGAGCAAGCTTTTCATAGCGAGCGGGATGATTTGTGCGGAGGATCAGACGATTATCGGTGATTTGCGGATTGTGGGCAAACTTGAAATCCGCGGCACCGGCAATGAAATGCAAAAATACGGGAATCCGGCGCGGCCAAGCCGCCACTACGGCAAACAAGCCATGCGGAATGATGTTGTATGCCATGACCGCTTTGGTGCGCGGGTGTAGGACCTGCCCCAAAAGCAGGAGGAATCGTCCCCCCAAACGCCCCAGAAAACGAGACAGTCCGCGCGGCCAGACCCAGCGGACGCGATCGAGAGTCGGACCCTCGTGATCCGTGACGACTACGATCTCCACGTCTTCGCGCGCGCGCAGCAGCGGAATGAGCTTCGCATGGTACAGATTGTCATTGAGCGGGGTGGTTATGACGATCCGCAATGACATGATTATCCGATCTTGACATCGCCCATTTGTTTCAATCGCTCAACCATTTCGGGAGTCAATTGCGCATCGCGTTTCAGGTATCCGCTCCATCCGAGCGGTTCAAGGAAATTCAGATTCAGATTCTTCCAATCTTGATAGTTGCTGATCACATTCAGCATATTCCACTCTGAACAACCTAAACGATAGGGAGACTTTGAAGCGGCGGCCCCTTGAAGAAGTCGAATCCGCTTGGGATCAAATCCCATTATCCATGCGAGTACCGTGTCCACGGCAACCGGATCACAACTCGCCGCAATCACACCCGCCGGTCGGGTCTGCGGTTTCACCGGGCCGTTGCCCTCGCCGGCGATGATTCCGTCAATCAAGGACAAGTAGGCACGCGGTTCCTTCACGATGAATCCGCCGGGACGACCATAGAACAGCACGCGATTGAGATCCACCAGCGTGCGCCACAACGTATCATTGCCGTACCAGCCGCCGTGAATGATTGTTTGATCCTTATGACCAATCGCGCGCGCCGCTAAATGTCTTGCATAGGCTCCGGCGCGGATAAATGCCGAACCGCCGGGCAGTTTTCCGATCCGGCGGATGATTCGTTCACGGTTTCGCAAAATCATGCCGGGATCCACGGGAAATTCATCTCCCAGCGGGGGTGCGCCGGTTCGATGGTGTGGCATCCATCGCCGATAATGAGTAATCCCCATCAAATTCTTCAGCGAGAGTGTTATCCCCGTTTTAACGTGGCTTTTCAATTTCGGCACATTGATAAACAGATCACAGCCTAAAACGGAATTGGGAATACAATATTCGTGTTTCCCGCGATAATGATGGTGCTGCGGTTCGATCCGCTTATCGGAATGATCCGCTAAAGTGAAATACTGAGCCGGAGGATCCGTATCGAGCGGACAGAGCGCACTATCGGATCCCAGATCAATTATGCTGTTGCCGAGCGGATCGCCCGGCAGCTTGCTATATTCCCCCGACCATCGGCTGAAGAATTCCTCGCGAAAATCGAGCAATTTTACGGGAACTCCACGCTGGACCAACCGATCCATCATCCCGCGAATGCCCGCGCCCTCGACGACTCCCTCGAAATCGGCATGAACGAGCGGCGCATCTCCGACGATAATCGTTCCGCTCGCACCGACTGCCCGAAATGCATAATCCACCAGCGGCCTGATCACCGAGCCATGCGCAACCATATCCAGAATCCGCTCGCCGCCTAATGCGATCCAACCTTGTTTCAGATCAACTAAATTCGGTTTGATAACAACCGACCCGCCCGGTTTAACCAACTCTCCAAACGGATTCCACTGCGCCGTGTCGAAGTGCTCGTGGTCCAGTCCCAGTTGCGCCAGGGTTGTGCGGACAGCGTCGTAAATCCGATTCGGGGCAGACTGTAGATGTCCGGAAGAAGGATTTTCGGGATAGGATTCGGAGGGATCGAAAGGCGGCGCGAAAGGGTAATCCGTCAAGGTCGGATCGTAGAAAAATGCGACCTTCGATGGTTGATCTGCTTGAGGTGATGTTATCATGCGGGTACGTTGCAGATAATGAATTGTCGTTTTCCCATTGCACCTGCGGGGATGTCAGATAGAAATTCAATACGAATCCGGCAGGAATCTCCCATTTGCTTCTGCATCAACAAACGAATTGTTTCGACTTGCTCCGAGGGCGGCTCGGTAAGCGGAACGATTTTCACGATCACTTCGTCAGGGACATCCTGAACAATCTGGAACTCTTTTGCCCATGGCGTTTCCCAAAAGACGTGCGAGAAAAATTCTCCATGGACGCGCTTGCCGCCCGAACCGACGAGGAAGTTCGATACCCGCCCTAATACAGATGAGATCAACGGCAAGCCGCGGCCGCAATCACAGGAACGAGCGGCAAACGACGCCACATCTCCAACCGAGTATCGAATGATCGGCATGGCATAACTGAACAAATCGGTGGCAATCACGTTTCCCGGTTGTCCAACGGATACCGGTTTTTCCTGGTCGCAGATTTCGATAAACGCATTCTCGATTGCCAGATGCAATCCTTGGTGATGATTGCATTCAAACGCGCTAATGCCCCCGTCGCGGCATCCCCATTGATCGAATACCGGGGCATGCAAGCCCGATTCGATAATCTGCCGTTGTTCGGGGAAAAGCGTTTCGGCGGTCGTAAAAACGGCTTGAATCCGGCCATCCCAGTTTTTTGCGAGTGCATAACGCGCTAAGATGTGCATTGACGAGGCATAACCGCGCAGAAAAACCGGCGACCGATAATTCTTTAGCCGGTTCAGAAGTCGATCTAAGACATCTTCCGTGAGATTAAACGCCGTATAGTCTTCAAACCGATTTAGCTTGGAATAGAGTCGAGCTTTAAACCCTGATAATTGCCGCGGTCTCAAGGCGGCACCCGCCACAACGAACTGCTTTTGACCGAGTTTCCATCCCGCCGCCGACCACCAACGGTACATATCCGCCCAACCAATCGAATGCCGACGGCGATCCATTTGGATAATGATCGGCTGTCCGGTCGTTCCCGCACTGCGGTGGATTCGCGGTTGAAACTCCGCCGCATTTTCAGCCATCAGTTTCGATCCTTGCGAGCGAATGATCTCCTTCGTCAGGAACGGCAGAGTTCGGATATCGGCCGGCGATTGGACTTTAGCCGGATCGAAACCGTATGATCTGAAGAGATCGCGGTAAAATGGTACATGTTTTCCGGCATGAATCAGAAGCTGCTTTAGCCTGCTAAACTGCAAATCTTCAAGCTTTTGCCGAGCATCCCACTGGCTTTTGTCCAGCATTGAGTATTCATGCAGGCTGTCGGTGTGGCGGGCATAGTCAACAACGGGGAGCGAAAATTTGCGGTATAGTATGTCAGAAAACATTGAATTTTGATGAACTTCGAAAGCGAATGAATCCATCGAAAGATTCGATCGGATTGATAGATAATACGAATCAAAGATAAGAAATTCAACTGTGAGATTCAAGCCCATCAATGATTTACATACTGATTTTACTACTATAACACATAAGAATGCGATCTATACGATTCTCTGCACCATCTTTTTGCAGTACCTTTGGTAGAGATGTTTTTACCGCTGCTATTGCCTTTTCCATAGGAAAGACTTAGATTTATAAATCTTGATCAATCCGATAGGGCAGATTCACCGCAAGTTGGACTACGATTAAATGGCAATTGTACTATGATATCCAAAGAAGAAATCGTTCGCGACTGGCTGCCCCGCTACACGGCTACACCGCTTGAGGAGTTCGGTGAATACATCCTGTTAGTGAATTTCTCGAACTATATCGAGAAGTTTGCCTATCAGAACAACTGTGCCGTTCGGGGCATCGGCGGCCCGATGCAGACCGCGACCAGTGCGGATGGAATAACGATCATTAACTTCGGCATCGGCTCCGCCAACGCGGCAACGATCATGGATCTGCTGTCCGCCGTCAAGCCTAAAGCCTGCTTGTTTTTGGGAAAATGCGGCGGGCTCAAGAGCAGCGTCAAGCCCGGCGATTTCATTCTGCCGATCGGCGCGCTGCGCGAAGGTTCGGCATCCTCCCATTATTTCCCCCCGGAAGTTCCGGCACTCCCGTCATTCAATCTGCAAAAAACCGTAGCCCAGGTCATCGGCCGTCACGGTCGGGAATATTATACCGGAACGGTATATTCCACCAATCGCCGCGTCTGGGAACACGACGAGAATTTCAAGAAATTCTTATACGACGTGCGGGCGATCGGGATTGATATGGAAACATCCACGATTTTCATTGTGGGCTTTGCCAATCACATTCCGAAAGGTGCGCTGCTGCTGGTAACCGATATTCCGATGGTGCCGGAGGGAGTAAAAACCACGGAATCGGATGCGCGAATTACGGAGCGCTATCTCGATCTGCATTTGCAGGTCGGCATCGAAGCGCTGCGCGACATTAAAGCCACCGGCGAGAGTGTCAAACATCTGAAATTCTGATTTTTTTCGACCGCAAACCTCCGATTCACCCCGCGTCATTTTCCACGATTTCAATCTGACTTTTCAATAATCACCTGCAGGACATCTTCTATGATCTCAACCAACGCAGACCATTCCGCTTCCGAGAAACGGAAGCGCTCAAAGTTCCCCCAGAGTTTCTGGGTAGCGAACACGATGGAGATCTTCGAGCGGTTGGCCTGGTACGGTTTCTTTGCCGTATCTTCGCTTTACATCACCGGATCCGTAAGTGAGGGGGCACTGGGCTTCAGCTCCGAACAGCGCGGCATACTTCAAGGTGTGATTCCGTTCATTCTGTACTTATTACCGGTCGTGTTCGGAGCCTTGGGAGATCGTTTCGGCTATAAGAAGACGTTCATCGTCGCCTATTCCGTGCTGGTTCCCGCCTATTACCTATTGGGTCAGTTCACCGCCTTCGGCACATTTTTCATGGCGTTCTTGTTCGTGGCTGTGGGCGCGGCGATCTTCAAGCCGGTGGTCGTCGGAACGGTCGCTCGCACTACCGACGAGACCAACTCTTCGATGGGTTTCGGCATTTTCTATATGATGGTGAATGTCGGCGGATTTGTCGGACCGATCGTTGCGGGATTCGTGCGGGTTCGTTATGGTTGGGACTGGGTATTCGCGGCATCGGCGTTTTGGATTGCCTGCAATTTCCTGTGGTTGTTCCTGTTCTACAAGGAACCGACAACCGAAGCCGCGAGCGGTCAGAAGCGCTCGCTTAAGCAGGTGTTCAGCGGTCTGGTGGAAGTACTGGGTAACGGCCGCTTCTTCATCATGATCTTCGGAATCCTGTTGCTGCTGGCCGTTTCGGGCAAAACGATTTCGTGGACTCTGATGGGACTCATTACCGGCGGCTGGGTGGTTCTGAATCTGCTCATTGATATCCCGTTGCGTGCTCGCGAACGGCGCGGCGCAAAAGTGCGAGGATTGGGCGCTCCGATGAAGGTGGGAAATTGGAAGTTCGCGCTTTATTTACTGATTCTGTCCGGTTTTTGGACATCCTTCAATCAAATATTCCTGACGCATCCTGAATTCATTCGGGATTTCGTGGATACATCCGATATGGTCAAAACCGCCAAGAACTGGTTCGGCGAAGATTTCGCCCGCGGATTGGCCGCCGTGAACGAGGAAGTCCTCAGCAACGAGATCGGCATGTATGCATCCGAGGCGCGTTCCAGCGTGGATGTCCGGTTGGCGGCGCTTGCCGCCGGAACTTTCGTGGCGGATCTGGATACGATTCCCGAAAACGACTTAGTCAGCACCCGCGCACCGCACCCGGTACGCATGACAACTGCAGAAGCTAAACCCGTCGTCTGGGAACTCTATAATTTCAAGGTTCGCATTCCCAATGATACACTGATTGCCCGTTTCAACCGTATTCAGGCCGGGGCGGTTCCGATTAATCCCACCAAAATCGAAGCATTAGCCGCCGAATTGAAGTCCGTATCCGACGAGAAAATTGCCGCGGAAAAAATCGAAAGTTACGTCAATTCGGAAATTGAAGCTATTCACGGCAAGCGCGAGAAATCGGTGACCAGCGAAGAAACGTCGGTCAAAATCCAATATCATTACGTCGCTCCGCAATTGTTGGAGAGGATTGCTAAGCACTTCGCCGCTAACAAGAATCAATTGGACGAGACGCGTCTGGGATACGCCATCGGAGGAATGGCCTATTGCCCTTCCAAAGCGGCACAGCAAGAAACCCATGAACTGGCGGAAAGCTACCGTCAGGTTAATCCCGAATATATCATCAATGTTGACGCCGGAGCCATCGTTGTATTCCAGGTGCTCGTTTCGTGGATGATCGGTTTCATCCCGCCGCTGTCGGCAATGGTGATCGGTATCGTGATCTCAGCAATCGGTATCGGGATGGCGGCTTGGACTTATACCGGTTGGCTGGTAACATTGGCGATCACGATTTTCGCGTTCGGCGAAATGGCCGCTTCCCCCAAGAGCCAGGAATATGTGGGACGCATTGCTCCGCAGCAGAAAGTGGCGATGTATATGGGATTTTATTTCTGGACCGTTGCACTGGGAAATATCTTCGGCGGGCGTTTATCCGGCGAATTGTACGGTTCACTGGCACGCGATGCCGGACGACCCGATATCATGTGGATTATTTTCGGTGCTTTGGGATTGCTAACAGCCGTAATCCTGATGCTCTATGACCGCATGGTCATCGGCAAAGGTAAGATGGAATAGGATGACTGAAACAACGGGTATCTTCAACAGATCAAAGGGAATCTCATGAATGTGCGACAACGATTGGCGGCGTTGCGGGTGTTGATGAAACAGTATCGGGTGCACGGATATCTGATTCCCAGCACCGACGCTCACCAGAGCGAGTATGTCCCGACCTTCTGGCGGCGGCGCGAATGGATCAGCGGATTTACCGGCTCGGCAGGAGACGTGCTGATTACCGAGCATAAAGCCGCGCTATGGACCGACGGTCGTTATTATCTACAAGCCGCCGATCAATTGTCCGGCTCGGGTATCACATTGATGAAGGTCGGGATGCCTGAAACACCGACGATGTCGGCGTGGCTGGCGAAGACTCTGCATAAAGGACAGCGGGTCGCCGTTGATCCGCGACTCTTGGATGTGACATCGTACAATCGCCTGCGCTCGGAACTGACCGATTTGGGAATCCAGTTGGTCAGCGTTGAAGATAATTTAGTGGATTTGCTATGGGACGAACGCCCGCCTGCTCCCGACGGCACCGTTGAAGTGCATCCGGTTCGGTACGCCGGCGAACGCTTCCAAGACAAGCTGAAGCGGCTTCGGAAGGCGTTAGCCGTTTTCGGAGCGCGGGCGCACGTGATTACTTCGCTGGATCAGATTGCCTGGCTATTTAATATTCGCGGTTCGGATGTATTGCATAATCCCGTAGTGATTGCCTACGCGATTGTCACCGAAAAATCGGCGATGCTGTTCGTTGATCCGAAGAAGATTGACGGCAGCGTGCGGCGAGCGTTCGGCAAGACCGTTCAGGTTCACAGCTATGAGAAGTTTCGTACGTTCTTGCTCCGCACCGCCAAGTCAGGCGGCCCGTGGTGGGTGGATCCCAATACAACCAGTCAGTGGATTGTGGATTTACTGGCATCGCACAGCAAGTTTTTTTTCAAGCCATCGCCGGTCATCCGGTTCCGGGCTGCGAAAAACGCGGTGGAAATCCGCGGCGCGCGCCATGCTCATCTTCGCGACGGTGTGGCAATGGTGCGATTCCTGCATTGGTTCGATGCTGCGCTGGGCGGGGAACGTATTACCGAAATCAGTCTGGCGGAAAAGCTGGAAGAATTCCGTAAAAAAAGCCGACAATATCGCGGTCCCAGCTTCGATACGATTGCCGGATATGCTGCCCACGGAGCGATCATCCACTATTCGGCGACTCCTGAAACCGATATACCACTCAAGAAACGCGGGCTATTAGTGCTCGATTCCGGCGGCCAATATGCGGACGGCACAACCGATATTACGCGTACGCTCTGTTTGGGCCCGCCAACCCGCGCGCAGAAAGAACATTTTACACGGGTTCTGAAAGGACATATTCAACTAACGCTTGTTCCCTTCCCTACTGGAACATCGGGCAAGCAATTGGACACGCTGGCCCGCCGCGCGTTGTGGGAAGTAGGTCTGGACTACGCCCATGGCACGGGTCATGGGGTTGGATCCTATCTCAGTGTTCATGAAGGCCCGCAAGCGATTTCGCCGACCCGCGATACGGGAGTTGCCCTGGAACCCGGCATGATCTGTTCCAACGAACCGGGATATTACAAAGCGGGTGAGTATGGAATCCGTACGGAAAATCTCGTTTATGTGGCAAAGAATCCCGAATTATCCCGCAATGGGAAAGACTTCTTCAAATTCGAGACGTTGACGCTGTGTCCGATTGAAACGAAACTCATTGAGCCGTCGTTGTTGACCTCGCAAGAAATTCGCTACCTGAACAGCTATCATGCCACGGTACGCAAGGCCTTGACACGCTTCCTCAATAAAAAAGAAGCCGCGTGGCTGGCAAAAGCCACACGGCCCATTCGTTAACACGAAATTATCTGTTGACATGCCGGGACACCGCACTTGCGGTGTCCTTTTTTATTCGGCGAGAATCCTCTGCACCGCCGCGCGCGCCACGGAATGATAGCGATCTTTGAATTGTTCGAACAAATCCGCCGCCAACGCCTTCGTTTCGGGATTACCGTGCAAGGCGCGGTACAGCGGCCGGAGATACTTGCCGCGTCCGACCACGCCGAGGAAATCTCGAATCGCGGAGAATGTCTTCGTGTAATTACTGGCCGCCGCGATGCAATACCACGGCAGCAGGATCTCGTTGTTGCCGGTGTTCATGATTCCGAACATGCGTTCGACATGAGTGCAGTCGGCGTAGCTCATCTTTTGCGGGAGTTCCTCCAGGAAGAGAACCTTCTGGTGGACGCCCCATTTGGAAATCGTCTCGTCGAGGGCGCGATCGCCGTTCTTCCACTTCTCCTGCGCGACGCGAACCTCATCAATCAGGTGAGAAGAAAATTGCGGAGCGGAATCGGGCAAACCCGGTTCATGAATCCAGCGCCGCAAATCCACCTTGGATTCGATATCCGGGAAGCGGCGTTTGAGGTAGTCCACGAACGTCGCAGTTGTTATCGAAGTAAACTTGAAATCGTTGATATAGGAGCGCACGAACGTATTGAATACATCCCGCCCCACCGCGCGTTCGACACTCACCAGCAGGAGGAAACCCTTTTCATACGGAACGGAAGAAAATACGTCGTCGGGATCCACATTGTGCAGATCGGTTTCCAATTTCGTGTATTCGGTCTTGTCACCGAAATTCTTGAATGCCGTCAGCAAGTCGTTGCGCCCGCTGACCGCCTGCAAATTAGCCAGTTCGGTTCCGTAAATCCGTTCCACAAGACGGCGCTCGGCATAGACCGTCCACCCTTCATTCAGCCAAAAGTCCTCCCATGTCGCGTTAGTTACCAGGTTACCCGTCCATGAGTGCGCCAATTCATGGGCTACTACCGAAACCAGCGAACGATCACCCGCAATCAGGGTCGGTGTCAGAAAGGTCAGGGTCGGATTTTCCATTCCGCCATACGGGAATGAGGGCGGCATCACTAATAGATTGAACTCATCCCAAACATAGTCGCCGTATAAATCCTCGGCACTGGCAATCATCGCGTCCACCCCGTCGAATTCCCATGCCGCGGCTTTCACGACTTCCGGTTCGGCGAATACCCGCGTGACCGAGCCGATCTTTTCGGAGACGATATTTCCCACCGCCAGCGCAAATAAATAGGACGGAATCGGATGGCGCATCGCGAACCGGCATACGGTGTGACCGTTCTCCTCGACAACCGCTTCCTGATGGGCGGCCATCACCGCCGTCAAGCCCTTGGGTACTCGCAGCGCGGCATTGTAGGTGAAGCGAACCGAGGGAGTATCCTGGCAGGGAAACACGGAACGCGCCAAGATCGCCTGACATTGACTGAACATGTAAGGATATTTCTTACCGGCTGTCTGCGATGGCTGCAACCATTGCAGCGCTTGAGCATCGGGAGACGTTTCGAACTCTATGCGCAGCGACATCAGTCCCTTCGTGCCATGAATCGTTAGGACACGACCAAGGAAATTTTCCGTTCCCAGTTCCCACTTGAACTCACGCGACGGTTTGCCGCTCTCGGTGATCTTCTTGACGGGAACGGCGCGTGTGTCCAATTGCAATTGGTCACCCAACGAAGCCGTGAACCGGTAGTCGGCAAAGCCGCGCAGGACTTGCCGATCGAAATCAACGACCAGATCGAAATCAATGTGCGAAATTTGGGCTGCATCCGGCACCCAACTCGAATGCGGATCTCGTTTTTTCATGGTCAATCTTTATGTTAAATTGATGATTCAATCAAGGAGAATTGTCGTATTTCGCTAACGTATTCGACTGAGTGATGTTCCCACTATAACGGCGATGAATGCCAAAATAAAAGAAACCACGCGAACGGAAATAACGGTATTTAGCGCGGGAATCTCCGTCCACACCACGGTGCTGATTGCGCCGGTCAGCATGCCCGCGATGATGCCGGCGGCATTGGTACGTTTCCAATAGAGAGCCAGAACTAAAGCGGGACCAAAGGCTGATCCCAAGCCGGCCCATGCATAGGAAACCATTTTATAGATCAAATCGGTAGTAGTCATGGCTAAAGCAAAGCCAAAGACTCCCACCGCTACGGTGACCAGCCGGCTGAACAGAACCATTCCCCCATGACTAAGACTACGGCGTAAAGTCCGGGAATAGAAATCTTCCACAACGGCGGAAGTTGCCACCAATAATTGACTATCGGCAGTGGACATCATCGCCGCTACGGCTCCGGAAATCAGAATCCCCGCAAACCACGCTGGAAACAGATAATCCGCCAACACCGGCAAAACCCGTTCCGCGTCAGCAACACCGGCGGCATCCTGTAAAAGTCCTGCCGAAAGCTGGCCGTGATGCAGCAAGGTGATTCCGACGATTCCGCACAATACCGCTCCGCCATAGGCTAAGAACGTCCAAACGATGGCAATGGATCGCCCGCGTCTAATATCTTCCGGACGACGAATCGCCATGAATTTGGTCACCAGATGGGGCTGGCCCATGTAACCGAATCCCCATGACAGTCCACCGATGGCCAGCGCCGCCGCTTCCCACGATAACTTGCCGTTGAAGAAATCAGCGGTATGACGCGTAGCGGCTAACGCCGCCCCGATATCCAGACCATTGGTCGCAATCACGATCAGACCGACTATCGGTAAGCCGACCAGCGTGACAATCATCAATACGGCTTGCACCACATCGGTCAGGCAAACCGCCAGAAATCCGCCCATCATCGTGTAAACGACAATCACGACCGCGCCAATCGCCATTCCCCACAGCGGCGGAATGCTGAACGTGACATTCATTACTTTGCTGGAACCGACGAATTGCGCTCCGACATAGAACGAAAAGAAGAAAACGATGATGAGCGTGCTGATAATTCGTACGGCTTGCGCGTGGGAACCGGCGCGTTGGGCGAAATACTCCGGCAGCGTAATCGCACCCAGCCGTTCACTCTCGGTGCGCAATGGTTTGGCGATGAGAATCCACGACAGGATAATTCCGGTAACACAGCCGAATACCGTCCACATCTCCCCCATTCCAATCCAGTACACGGCCCCCGATAACCCCAGAATCAACCATGCCGATTCGGCGGCGGTGCGTTCGGATAATGCAATCACCCATGACCCGAGGCGGCGGCTGCCGATGATAAAATCTTCTTTCGTGCGATTGCGTCCCCACGTCAGAGCGCCTACGGCCAGAACCGCAATCAGATAGACGATCAGACCTAAGACGGGGGTGTTCAGGGTTTCCATGAAATCAACCGCAGCAGATACTCAATCATTTTTTATAGAGGTCTTCGATGCAGGCTTGATCTTGCCGCTTAGAATCAGCCCGATGACTCGAAGAACGTCCAGTGTGAAGAAGATGGGAATCGTGAACAGGTGGTAGAACTTGCCGTAGCGGCGGAAGAAAATCCAACCACTTTTCAGCTTGGTCAGAATTTTGAAACGGCTGAGCTGCCCGGCATGCATCGAGATTTTATGCCACAGCTTCGCCCGTGGAACATAGAGAATCCGATATCCGGCCCGTTTCGCCCGCCAGCACCAATCGCTGTCTTCGTAGTAAAACGGATAGACCGGATCCAGCAAACCGATTTGCTCGATGACTTGTCGCTTGATCATCAACGCGCAGCCGGTAATGTAATCGCACTCGGCGATTTCATCGAATTGTCCGCGATCCGGCTGCCGAATCCCGCGATGCTTGCATACACCTTGATAGAGATAGACATCCCCACCCGCAAACCAGATTTGATCGGGCGCGTCGTAGTAATAGATTTTCGGACCGACCACGCCAATCCGCTCGTCTTTTCCCGCCTCGTCAACCAGCTCCCGGACCATCGCCGAATCCACTTTCACATCATCGTTCATCAGCATGATATAATCGGCGCCGTTAGCAAGGGAGTATTTAATCCCTTCGTTATTCCCGCGAGCGAACCGCAGGTTCTCGCCATTTTCGATGAGGACGATACGATTGCCGTAGGATTTTTTAAGGGTGTCAACAGTGCCATCTTCCGAACCATTGTCAATGACCACGACTGTAAGATTGTCATAGACTATCGTGAAGACGGACTCCAGACAATCCAAGACCATTTGTTTGGCATTCCAAGTAAGAATCAGAAGATGAACGGATGGGCTCATGAAAGCGGTGACGGCAGGAATTTGCGGTTGATGGTTATGTCAAGTGCTTATATATAAAAAGAATACAAGCGGGTGAAAAAAACAATCATCTATCGTTCATTTGTACAATATGAATATATGGAATACAACCTTGAAGTTCAACCCGCATAAACAAATCCCCGAAGGAAGCCCCTTCGGGGATTTGCGAAAATGATTATCTCAGAGTTCTTTCAAGAATCGCCAGCGCGGCAGGAAATAGTGATCATGGTCCAATGAGAATACCACGGCGGTAGCCTGCCCGAGAATCCGATTGCGCTCGACGAACCCGAAGAAGCGGGAATCGGCGCTATTATCGCGATTATCTCCCATGACGAAGTACTGGCCTTCCGGTACTTTTATCGGCCCAAAACTTCGATAGGCACGCACCGAAGGAATTGTCATGATGGAATGCGGCTTGCCGGGCAATTGCTCCGTGAAAAAGCGATTATGGGATCGTTCATCGGCTGCCACTTGCGGCACGGTCTTCGAATCCAGCGGCTCATAGCTGATGATTTGGCCATTGACCTTCAACTGATTACGATCCATCTCAATAACGTCGCCGGGCAAACCAATTACGCGCTTGACGAGGCGGATTTCATCCGCCGGCGATTTCAGCACGACCACATCACCGCGAGCCGGATCGCGCCATTTAGCAATCTGCCACGATGTGAACGGCACTTTCAGATCATAGGCCAACTTATTGACGAAGACCCGATCCCCATCCAATATCGTGGGCCGCATGGATCCGGTGGGAACATCGTACCAATCGGCAATGGATGCCCGAAAGGGAGCGATAATCACGGCCACCATCAACAAGGGTTTACCCCATTCGCGCCAGAACCACTTCGCTGCGTTCACAACAGAGCACTTCATCCGGAGACCTCAGGCACAATGACTGTTTCCTCTTTGACCTCCGATTATTCCATAATGTTTCCGGTTATTATTTGACTGCATTATCGTAACGCAAAACAGGCTCGCAGGAGCCTGTTTTTCTTTGAGCGGATGACGGGACTCGAACCCGCAACCTCCAGCTTGGGAAGCTGACACTCTACCATTGAGTTACATCCGCAGGTAGATGCCTTAATATAAACCCAAGGGGCAGAAAGTCAATAGCACCTTTGTTTATCACGAAATATGATGAAATCAGGAATCATCGAATAACTACGGTTACTTTCAATGTATAATGAATTATAATGTGATACTTGATTTTTACGTAAGTATATTATATTTTGGATATAAGTTATCCGCCAATATAACAAGGTATCATATTGAGCCTGTTCACGTCCGATCACTGATGCTTAGTGCAGTCAATGATTCTGGAGTGCCTTGATCCTGACAGAATAATGAATGCTGTTTTCGGAACATCAATTCATGGATTACCGTAATAATAATATAGCCAACCCTTCTTCAGGTTATCTTAATTTATAAATTTCAATGATTAACGAGTGGCTATGAGATAGTGGAGAACCAGCGTTTGATTGAGCCGTTCGCTCTAAAAGACTGTTCGCAGATCACGATTTCTACGGGTAAGCACGCATATTCATTACGCGAGCTGAATACCCATTTACGTGAAGTCGAGATCGAGAGCGTCTACCAACATTTTTGGGGGGGACGATTAGCGGCGCAATTCGACGAACCGGAATTCCAAAACGATTTCGCCTCATGGGTCAGCCGCGGGCTGCATGATCAAGCCTTATCCGAGCAATTGGGGATTCTGAATCCCACTGATTATCCTGATCTGGAAGATCTGCGGACCGAGATCATTGATATCGTCGAAACCCGATTGGCGCAACAGGATTTTCTTAGTTGGATGCAGGTGGATCATCCGTTCTCCTTTGTGCGCGCACAAATTGTTGTGTTTGACACCCACCGCCGTCTGCGCAATGTTCATGAATTGGCAGCGGCAATTCCCTCCATGTCGGTCGGCAGTATCTTTTATCATTTTATTGACGCCCGCCGCCGGGATCCCATCGGCAAGGATGATTTCCGGGCATGGTTGGATAATTTTGAAAACGAACATGACGGACTTGGCAAAGAATTGGCTGGGGTAGAGCCCTATTTCGGATCACTGACGGATCTGCGCGCGCAACTGACGGATGTGTTCCATAAGTATCTGGGGAATACATCATGCTGAATGCCACCCTGGAAGACTACGCGGCGGTTGTCGGAAACGATGTAATCGATCATCTTCGGCAATTGGCACAGCCGCTGCAAGGGAAAACCGTCGTTCATGTCAATTCCACTCGTTCCGGCGGCGGCGTAGCGGAAATCCTCGACCGTTTGGTCCCGCTCATGAAAGAGTTGGGAATCCAAACAAGTTGGGAAGTGATACAGGGTAACAACGAATTTTATCAATGTACCAAAAGCTTTCACAACGCACTCCAAGGCCAGACGACTGAAATATCCGACTCGCTGCGCCAAGCCTATGAACAGACCAATGAGGAAAATGCCGCCGCACTACGCGACAAATTGGTAAATGCGGATGTTGTATTCATTCATGATCCCCAACCCGCTCCGCTGCTTCGTCATATACCGAATCGGCGAGGAAAATGGATTTGGCGGTGCCACATTGACGTGGCAACCCCCTATCGTCCAGTATGGAAGTACTTGCGATCGTTTGTTGAACCTTACGACGCGAGTATTTGGTCGCTGGCAACCTTTGCCCAACCGCTAAAGCATGTGCAGTATTTGATTCCGCCGAGCATTGATCCGCTCAGCGAAAAGAATATCGAACTGGATGACGAAGAAATCAGCGCAACATGCTCCCGCTTCGGAATTGACCGGTCATGCCCGCTGATCGTACAAGTATCGCGATTCGATCGTTTCAAGGATCCGATCGGCGTGATCCGCGCCTATCATTTAGCCTTGGAATACGTTCCGAATCTGCAGTTGGTGTTGGTCGGCAGCGGAGCAACCGACGATCCGGAAGGAGACGCTGTATTACAAGAGGTTCGACAGGCAGCGGGAACGGATCCCCGAATTTTCATTTTACTGCTCCCGCCCGATGCTCACCGCACCATCAATGCACTTCAGCGCGCGGCGGACATCGTCATTCAAAAATCACTGCGGGAAGGTTTTGGACTGACGGTAACGGAAGCACTCTGGAAAGAAAAGCCCGTTATCGGCGGAAATACCGGCGGAATCCGTTTGCAGGTTGTAAATTATCATACCGGTTTCTTAGTCAGCTCTCCCGAGGGCGCTGCGACCCGGCTGCGATATTTGCTTCGCAATCGAGATCGCCTTGAAGACATGAGCCACAAAGCCCATGCGTTCGCTCGCGACAATTTCCTCATCACGCGTCACCTCCGGGATTATCTGACGATGATCGTTGCGATCCTGTTTAACGCGCAACAACGGATCGAATTGGGTTAACCATGCCTCCAGAAATGAATATCGAAGGGATTCCCGGATTTTGGAAGATCGTATCTTCGAAACCACACCGCTTGTTAGCCCTTGACTATGATGGAACATTAGCACCATTTCGCATCGAGCGAATGGACGCCGAACCGCTGTTAGGAATCCTCGACGCCTTAGTGGAAATTCAATCATGTTCCAGTACATCGTTGGCGATCATCTCCGGAAGACCGGTCAATGAAGTCGCGCAATTGCTGGGCGATCTTTCAGTTCCGCTATATGGCGCTCATGGCTATGAATACCTCGATGAACAGAACGCCTTGCGGCTATTCTCACCCGATGAGGCAAATTGTGACGGTTTAAATACAGCATTACGTGCCGCTCAATCGGCGGGCTTGTTCGAAATGACGGAGAAAAAAATATCCAGTGTCGCGATTCATACGCGCGGTCGAGACAACGCCCAGAATATACTCGACCGAATCATTAAACTATGGGAACCGATTGCACAAACGACAAACCTTAAAATCCGGCACTTCGACGGCGGTGTCGAAATGAGGGCAACCGATCGCGATAAAGCGACGGCGATTCAAGAACTTCTTGAGACCTGCCCAAGAGGGACGTTACCCGTCTATATAGGCGACGACGATACGGATGAGGACGCGTTTCAATTCCTTCGGAAAACGGGTGGCTACGGAATTCGGGTCGGAGATAAGCGACAGCAGACTGCAGCATTAGGATCCTTGCCAAATTGTGAAAGTGTTTTAAGATTTCTCCACACATGGCGGCGAATTATATGTCCTTCACAGGCGAAGACGATCCGCACGATTCAGCACTGAAGCGGCTGGTCGTCGTTTCCAATCGGTTGCCGATCAGTATTTCACGGGATGTGAACGGTTTACCAATTGTCCAACAGGGATCCGGCGGTTTGGTAACGGCGTTAGGCCCCGTATTGAAAAATCGCGGAGGTCTGTGGATCGGATGGCTGGGCACAGCTGATTTGCACGACACCCCATTGATTCTCAATCAAGGCAGCCGTCGGTCTGGTTATACGTTGCTGCCCGTCGAGTTGAACCAAGAAGAGGTTGACAAATACTACGCCGGTTTTGCCAATGAAGTATTATGGTTCTTGTTTCACGGATTGAGTACGCTCTGTAATTTCGACCAGAGCTATTGGCCGATTTATGAGCAAGTAAACGGCAAGTTCGCAAAAACCATCGCTGGTCATATATCATCCGCGGATTTCATATGGGTTCAAGACTATCATCTGCTGCTAACCGCACGGGAACTACGAGCGCAACAGATTCATAACAAACTGGGCTTCTTCCTGCATATCCCATTCCCTTCACTGGATACGTTCGTTCGCATGCCTTGGCGTTATGAGCTTCTTCACGCCATGCTTCATTACGATATCATTGGTTTCCAAACGTTGCGGGATATGCGCAATTTCGTCCAGTGCGTTCGCAACGTATTCCCCGGGGCACGAACCAGCGGTGGCGTTTCGGTACAAACCTTGCGGGTGGCGGACCGTGAACTTCGGATCGGTGCGTTTCCGATCGGAATAGATTTCAAGTATTTTGCGCGGCGCACCGCCAGCGAGGAAATCCGACACGCATCGTTGGAATTGCAGGCAGATCTCAGCGTTCCGAAGCTGATCTTGGGCATTGACCGTTTGGATTACACCAAAGGACTGCTGCGGCGCGTACAGGCATTCGGTGAAGCACTCAATCGGCATCCCGAATTGCATGGACGAGTCACGTTCCTGCAAGTAGTTGTTCCCAGCCGCTTGGATGTCAGCCGCTATCAACTACTCAAAGATGAGCTGGAACGAACGATCAGCGATATCAACGGTCAATACACGCACCCTGGTTGGGTACCGATTCAATACATCTTCCGCTCGCTGACCGATGTCGAATTGCTGGCTTATTACCGAATCG
Organism: uncultured Alphaproteobacteria bacterium; assembly: GCA_964444755.1. GTDB lineage: Bacteria > Electryoneota > RPQS01 > RPQS01 > RPQS01 > JAHJDG01. The sequence continues at coordinate 34,880 of CAYUIF010000006.1, forward strand.
CGGACGTGGCGTTGGTCACCCCGTTGAAGGACGGGATGAATCTGGTGGCTAAAGAGTTCTGCGCCAGCAAGATCAATGATGACGGGGTGCTGATACTCAGCGAATTTGCCGGCGCGGCGGCACAGCTTCAGAATGATGCCTTGTTGGTCAATCCGTACGATATTCGAGGCACAGCCGATGCGATTTATCGCGCTTTAACAATGGATATTCAGGAACAGCGACAACGGATGCGTCGTTTGCGGCGGATTATCCAGCGCAGTAATGTCTTCCGCTGGGTGGACAACTTCCTGAAAGCCTCCATTGCCAAAAGTATAAAAGATTTTCCCCCGATCGGCGACTTGCCGCCGGTTATCATGATGAATAAACCGATAGATCAGACCAATCCAAAAGCTGAAACAATCAGCTAACCAACAACACATTTCCTATGCTTACCGATTTACTTCAACCCGTCTTCATCAGGCATGCCCTTACGGCGATAATAATCCTTGTCGCAGGAGCCATTGTCGGTTTCATCTTCGATCGTGTGCTGCTCGCCATTCTTCGCCGCGCCGCCGCCCGCACCAAATGGGAAGGTGACGATATCGTCATCAGCGCTATAAAAGGTATCTCAGTACTCTGGTTTGTAATCGGGGCAGCCTTCATTGCACTGCAAACCATCAAGATGCCTGAACGTTATCTACTCATCAGCAACAAGGCGTTGGTAGTGGTGCTGATCATGTCGGTAACGGTGGTTGCCGCACGAATTATTGCCGGGCTTTTAGATCTGTACGTGCGCAAGAATGAGGCAACCACGCAATCCGTGTCCATTCTGACGTTGGTCGGACGGGTGATCATTTATGCGGTAGGCGTGCTCATCGCACTGCAATATTTGGGGATTTCCATCGCACCCATTCTTACCGCCTTGGGTGTCGGCGGCTTAGCCGTGGCCTTAGCGCTGCAGGGTGTGCTCTCCAACTTGTTCTCCGGAATGCAGATCATCGCCTCCCGCAAAGTCAAGGTCGGGGACTTCATTCGTTTGGAAACCGGTGAAGACGGATTCGTCGAGGACATCAACTGGCACAATACCGTAATACGGGCTTTGTCCAACAATCTGATCGTCGTTCCCAACTCCAAATTAGCGAATGCGGTGGTGACCGATTATCATGAGCCTTCAAAAGATATGTCCACCTTAGTCCAAGTGGGCGTATCCTATCGCAGTAATCTGGAACATGTGGAAGCGGTTACGATTGATGTGGCGAGGGATATCATGCGTACGGTCGCCGGTGGAGTGGAGGATTTCGAACCGTTTATTCGCTATCATACCTTCGGTGATTTCTCTATTCAGCTTACCGTTATCCTGCGAGTCAAAGAGTTCACTGACCAATACCTGATCAAACATGAATTCGTTAAGCGATTGCATGCAAGATATGCCAAGGAAGGCATCGAAATTCCGTTTCCGATTCGAACGATTGAAATGCGGCAGGTTCCTTTGAAAACCGAGTCGAAGCAATAGTTATCCCGAACCCGCAAAAATGAAACGGGGCGAGCTTAAGGCTCGCCCCGTTTCATTATTATTTATGACGGCTATTTTTTCGACACATACTTACTCAGAAATTCGGCTACCGCCGAGTAGGCTGCTATACGGTTCTTGGTTTTCGTCAGTCCGTGTCCCTCATCTTCAAAGAGGAGGTACTCGACGATCCCGCCGTTTGCGTGAATCGCCTCCACCATTTGCTCGGCTTCGGATTTGGGAACGCGCGGATCATTCGCGCCTTGAATAATGAATAGCGGTGCCCGAATCTTGTCCGCTGAGTTCAGTGGAGAAATACTCTCCAGAAGTTCACGATCGGTCGCCAATCTGCCGTATTCGGCTTCGCGAAGCGCCCGCCGATAACCGCCGGTGTTTTCAAGAAACGTCACGAAGTTAGCAATTCCTACGATGCTCACACCGGCGGCCCATGTCTTCGGATAATTTGCTAATGCCGCAAAAACGGCATAACCGCCATAGCTGCCGCCGAAAATGGCGAGCTTCTTCGCGTCAATATCCGGCTGCGTCGTCAGCCAATCTGCGGCCGCTTCGATATCCTTGATCGCATCCGGACGTTTCTCGACATTGTCGAGATCCATATACGATTTGCCGTAACCGGAGGAACCGCGAATATTCGGTTCCAGGATCGCAAAACCGCGGCTGAGAAAATACTGAAACAATCCCGACATATCCGGACGTGCTTGTGCTTCCGGTCCGCCGTGAATCGCGACAACCACCGGCATTTTTCCCTTTACTCCGAGTGGTTTATACCAAAAAGCGGGAATTTTCCTGCCGTCAAAGGTCGGATATTCAATCAGCGCCGGCGAGATGAAGGAGGTGCGGGGAATGCCGCCGGTGGCGCTGAAGGTTGCCTGGTGCAGTTTATCCGCATAGGTTTCATAGACCCAAACATCGAACTGACGATCACCCGATCCGTACGTATAAAATAATTTCGAACCGTCATTGGTGAACCGAAGGTCCTTCATAACACCCCGGGGGAAGCGACTGGGCGGCGAATCAGTCCCGCGCCGAAGATTGCGAATATGCATTACCGAACTGCCGTTCTCATTGACCGTCCACGCGAGATAAGCCCCATCCCGCGACAGAGCCAATTGCTCCACATCCCAGTCGGGAGTCGCTACCCACCGAAAATCCGCGCTGTCGAGCGGCCAATAGGCAAGTCCCGAAAATTCCCGATCGCGATCCGTCAGCAGATAGAATCCCTCACCTTCGGCATCCCATAGCGGAGACGTGAAAATCACATTGCCGGTATGCTCGGTCAGCGGCCGGGTCGCTCCGGATTCACGATCAAAGAGCAGAATATCGCCGTTGGACGCGGAGTACATTCGCTCGATTAATAAATACCGGTTGTCGGGTGAGTAAGAAACAGCCGAGTTCGTTCCGCTTCCCTGATAAAGCAGGGTTGGCCTCATCGCGGTCACATCGTATTCATAAATATCAAAATCAACCCGGTTACGGGTATTGGACGCGTAAGCGAAGCGAGCTCCGTCTGCCGCCCAGCAACCGAAACGATAGATTGCATTATCATCGTCGGTCAATCGCACCCATTCACCGCCATAGGGATTCACTTGATAGAGCTGTGAACGCTCGTTCCCGCCAACCGCCGCAGCCACAATCAGGAGATCCGCATAGACGGGCGACCACCATGCCGCTTCAACACCATTCGTATCGAAGGACACCTGGTTTTGATAGCCGGAACCGGCGCTGATACGCCATACCTGCGGTACGCCGGTGATATTCGTTATGTATGCGAATTCATTGCCGCTGGGATGCGGAGTCGGTTTAACGGCATATTGGATATTCAAGTAGTTCAACAGCGGAAAGCCGTTGACACCGGCAGCATTCAGCATTACCAGTGCAATTACTGCTATGAGTATTCTAATCGGTTGATTCATACCGTTATTTTCTCCTGCGGATTAATTCCGGTTCGATTCGTTCATCCCAAAAACGATCAATCTGCGTTCGCAGATCAACCGCCGTTCCGTCATTCAACAAAATACAATCGGCTTCAGCCATTTTCAATGCAATGGGGATCTGTTGATTGATCCGGCTTCGCACTTCGGTTTCGCTCAGGCGGCCGCTTACAGACACCCGTTTGATGACATTTTCAATATCCGCAGTGACCAATACAACTAAGTCGAATTCTTCCTCGATTCCCCATTCGAAAATCATCGCGGCGTCGAACACGACAACATCGCTCCGGGATCCCGAAACTGCTTTCCTATACAGCTGCCAGATGGGGGGAAAAGTCAATTCAGTCAGCCATCGGGCTTCCGGTACATCGGAAAAGACACGTCTGCCAAGTTCCCGGCGATTCAGCGATCCATCCTCGTGAAAAACGTCCGATCCGAAACGCGCTCGCACCTGCTCCAACAGATGCGGCGTCCCTTCGAGTGCCTGCCGCCCCAGATCATCACCCACGATGATCTCGGCGCCGTGACGGCGAAATTCGGCGGCAGCGGTGGATTTACCGGTTCCGATTCCCCCCGTTAGTCCGATTTGCAGCGGCAGCGTCATCGCAAGATCGCCAGTTTCCCGCGAATTTTATCATCACCCGCTTCGATAGTATAGAGATAAACACCTCCCGCCACCTCATCACCATGTTCATTCCGCAAATCCCACCGCGATCCGCCCAGCCGGTTGTCGTGTTCGATCTTACAGACCTCGATTCCCTGTAAAGTGAAAATACGGATAGTTGCGCGTTCCGGCAGTCCGGCAAACATCACGCCGGTTTCCCCATTGGCACCGATGCGACGATAAGGATTCGGATACACATAGGCATTCGTAATCGAGGATGTTGTAGCACCCAACAGCAACGGTGTTTCACCCGTAGCGTTCAGCAAACGACCATCCATCGCTGCAATATTCGATAACCATAGCGTGTCCACCACGCCCAGGGCACCGATCGGATAACGCGGATCGAGATGAAGACGAATCACACTACGTTCAGCCGATAACGAATCCACCCGTTCAACACGGCGCGGGCCATCTAAACGATAATTCGCCTGATGCATGACCGAGGACGACATACCTTCAGAAAAGGTGATTTCAATTGTTGTGGCGGTGATACCGCCGAGGACGGTGGCCTTCAATACCTGCGGATAGATTTCCGTTGAATAAACAACCTCGAAGACAACCGGAGATTCGAAAGCGGGCAGCAGCGATCCTTGGGCGTCGCGAAGATCGCGCAATTCGAGGCTGTGCCATCCCGCCGACAATGCTCCATCAAACGTCAATGCCGCCGCCCGCCCGCCTTCCGCGGACAAGATCAGCGAGGGCATGCGGCCGTCCTCCAATCGGTAACCGCGCTGCAAAAACGCTGAGGGTCCCATGACCTCGGAAAACTTTACCTGCACAAAATGCGGTATGATAAATCGCGCAGTATCATCGGCGGCAGGCGGTTCGTTCGCGATAACGGTAATATAATTGGATCGAACACTCTCGGCAATCGGAAAGTCTGCATTGAGAGAGGTCACGGCATAAGTATAAGGAATATCCGTCGGAACATTCGACAGCGTAAACACGGTATCCAACGTCGCGGCAATCCGCTGGAAGACAAACGAATCTTCCGCACGATACACACGGTAGCTGTCCGCTTCCGCGACACTCCGCCAGTTCAGACGAATTGTTGAAGTGCTCAAAGGTTCGCCATTCAGCGCAAAGGGCGGTGCCGGGCGATTACCGGCACTCCCCGCGGACTCGATAAGCGCATAGCGCATTCCATCCGAATAAAGGGCATCGTTGATTCCATCGCCGCTAAGATCGGCAATCAGTGTCGTATTGGATTCGGAGGGACTGGCATACCAGCGAGGCTCATAACGTCCGGTTACGGGATCCCGCGCAATGACATAATAATCCGGATAAGCGGAAATGAGGATCTCGGCTTGACCGTCACCATCAATATCGCCGGCGGCGACGGATGCCGGATGCTGTGTAACATCCTCATTGCCTAAAATCGAGACCGAATCTACGGCCGCAAATTGATTATCGGCTGTGCATTCAAAAATATAGTATTCCCAATGGCGGCTCTTGCGCTGGCTTTCCGTACCGCCGAAGGCATTCTCACGGCAACCCGCTGCAAATTCACGGCTGCCATCACCGTCGAAATCTCCGGCTGCCAGCCAGGCCGTGGCATCCCCCAGCGGCAGCCGGGTTGTCCATTGTTGGCTCATGCGACCGGCTGCCCGTTCACAGAAGATGATATCACCGTCATAATCGCCGTATACGAAATCCAGTTCTTCATCACGATCCAGATCGCCCACTAAGACAACCGGCGGACCCAATTCGTTGCCGCCGCCGCTTTCATTGGGCAGTGTATCGGTGGCTGTTAATGCGTAGTTATCGCCCACCGAAAAGATCATCAAACGCGGCCGGCTCGTGCCGGTAACGTTGGTGTAACGGCGTGCTAAGATCTCGCCGTGGCCATCAGTGGAATCAAGATCAAGGAACGCCGCGCCAATGAAATTCGATGTATCCTCGAAAACAATATCGTTGTTGGGATCGGGCAGCAATTGCGGATCATGCTGCTCCCAAATCCGCGTCAACGCAGCCCGACGCGCCATAAATTCAAGCAAACCGTCTTCATCGGCATCACCCACAGCCTGCGGTAAATGAATCCCGAACGTATAGGGCAAGCGGGTGAAATCGGAACCGCTCCACTCATATACCTCCATATCGCTCAACAGTCCGCCTTCGCCGATGGGTAGCCGCCATACCTCAGGATCGCCATTGCGATTGAAGTCCGAAGTGAAGGGTCCGAGGTAGCCGTGAGTCAATCCGGTAAGACTTTGACTCCAAAGGTTCGAAGAAAACGACGGTTTGTTGATCTCGAACAGGAAAGGATCGGAAAGGGTTTCGAAACCGGCGGCGTTTTCCAAGCGAACGCGCACCGTCCACGCCCCGGAATAAACAAGTTGAGAGAGCATTCCGGAATGGGCCTTGGCGACATATCCGAAATCTTCGCGGAACGAATCGCCCAGCGCATTCGTCAGCAGCATACTCGCGCCGGAGACTTGATTGGTCCATACTTGCACCAGTTCACCGTAGGAGTCCTGGTCGAGCATTTCACGCTTCTTGAGGGAATCAATAATCGGCGCGCTGCGTTGAACGTACAAATGAACATGATCCACCGAAAGGGAACCATCAAAACCATGCGACTCCAAGCGAATGTTCAGCACGGTATCCGCAACCGGGAGCGCAATCTCTCCCAATAAGGTGCCGTATACTCGTTCGTCCCCACCGTTCACCCAATTCCACTCAACGGGATTCTCACCCAAGCCGTATAACAAATCCCAACGAGTAAAGGCACTGCCCCAAGCGTCGCCGATAACCGAGATATCCGATGAGTAGCCATCGTCCGTCCGCGGCGACGTGATGCGAGCTACAACTCCCGTTCCGAACGCCGCTTGTTCCACGGCGCGGCGGGCATTCAAACGGCCGTTTACGGTTTCATCATCCCAGCCCGGCTCACTGAGATCGTCAGCGGTACTGCGGATGATTTGTTTAATTTCATCCGGCGTTAAATCAGGATTTGCATGAATCATCAACCCCGCCACTGCCGCCACCATCGGTACGGCATAGCTGGTGCCGTGCGGATTGCTCCATTGACCACAACCGCCGCTAACCAGCAATGAGACGATATTATAACCGGGAGCCATGATATCCACCGACGGACCGTAATTGGAAAAGCTGGCTCGCTGATCAACCGTGTTGGTGGCTCCCACGGAAATCACTTCGGGATAGCCCGACGGATAGTGAATGGATTGGGAATTGGCATTCCCGGCCGAGCCCGCCAATACCACACCGGATTGCGCCGCCAGACGAACCGCATCGCGAATAAGCGGCGACGATACGACATCGCCGAAACTCATATTGATGATTCGCGCCCCCATCTGTGCACCATATAAGATCGCGGCGGCAATATCATCTTCCTCGAGCAATCCTTCGGCATTGCCCGCCCGCAGGCACATTACCCGGCAATGATAACCGATGGACGCCAGGCAGGTTTCGTTATCGGTCACGGCGGCGGCGATGCCTGCTACATAAGTCCCATGCCCCATTTCATCATAGGGATTGCTGTCCCGCGTGATATGATCGCCGCTGGAGGGCAGACTGGGAGAATCCACGAAATCCCAACCCAGCGAATCGTCCGTAAATCCGTTGTTGTCATCGTCTATTCCCGGCAGTCCATGAACCTCCGTCCAATTGAACCAGATGTTCGGGCGCAGATCGGGATGCAGAAAATCTATGCCGGTATCAATAATTCCGATAACAATCGTCGAGTCACCCTGCGACAGTTCCCAGGCTTGAGGAGCCGAAATTCGCGATAACCACCACTCCTCACCGAACAGACTATCACTGGGAATAAAACCGTCATCCAAATCGTTCGTGCGATAATGGTAATTGCGCGTTACCCATTCGACATTCGGATCGCGGGTGAGTTGTGCTTCAAGTGCTCGCAAATCGGCATTCGGATCCGTGCGCAGCAGCACGACCGACGCCGCTTCCGGGAAGCGGCGGGCGAACTTCGTTAGGGGAGCCGTTAGCGCTGCTTGGCCAATAACTGCCATGGAATCGAGCGATGCGACGCCGGATTGAGTTACTTCATCCAATGCAGAAACCATCGGAGCATGCTTGAGACGAATCAGCAATTCTCCGGAGGAATAGGAAGCCCAACAAACGTCTGACAGAAATACCAAGAGCGTTAGAAGCAGAACCATCAAACCAGAGGATTTGACTGCAAACGCTTCCGGATTGTTATTCGCCGGCTGACGGATCATAGCTGATTTTACCTTACGGTATTCCATTACTGCATATAACTAATGATGAGACAAGGCAAAGGAAAGCGCGCCAACCCATTGGACTCCCGCATTCTTGAGGATACGGGCGCATTCGTCCATCGTGGCGCCAGTAGTAATCACGTCGTCAATTAGTAACACGCGTTCGGGAATTACCGCATCCTTGCGGACGACAAATGCATTGCGGACATTCGCCGAACGTTCACGATATGAGCGGGCGGTCTGGGTCGGAGTGTTTCGGATGCGGCGCAGCAGCGATTGCGGCAAATCATGTCCGGTTAAGCGAGCCAGATCGCGTGCCAGAATGGTACTCTGATTGTATCCGCGCGTCAATTGACGCTGCCAATGCAACGGAACCGGCGACCAAACTAAGTCGGCTTCCATGAAGCGGGGTGGAATTCGCTTCAGCCACCGCCGCACCATCGCTTGCGATACGCGGCGCATGCCCTCGTATTTCAGAGCCTGTACGGATGCCTTCACCACGTCATCTGCGGCATAACGAAACCCGGCGATGGTTGAATCCACGTACTTGAGCTGGTGCAAATCGCGCATATCGGCAATGGGCGCATCCGCCCAACATTGATCGCAATAGAGAATCGCATTGCGATCCATCGGTCGCTCGCATACGGCGCACAGCGGAGGAAACAACAAGTCCCAAATCGGCCAGGTTCGCGGATGACTGAGGGCAATCATCGCTTGCGTTTTTTGTCCTTGCGTTCGGGCTGCAATGCAATTTCGAGCACGTCGTCAATCCGTTCCACGAAATGAAACTTTAGGAGTTTCTTAATATGATCGGGAACGTGATAGAGATCTTTTTCGTTGGCTTTCGGCAGGATAATCGTCTTCAAGCCATGACGGCTGGCGGCAACGATTTTCTCGCGTAGTCCGCCGATGGGCAGTACTTTGCCGGTCAACGTGATTTCGCCGGTCATGCCCAGTTTATGCTTAACGGTTTGATTCGTGAACAGCGATGTGAGCGACGTAACCAACGTAACCCCGGCTGAAGGACCATCCTTAGGAGTAGCGCCTTCGGGAACATGAATATGAATATCCCGCTTCGCCAACTGCTCTGGATCAATGCCATACTGCTCGGCTCGCGAGCGCAGGTACGACAGGGCGATATTAGCGGATTCCTTCATAACATCGCCTAACTGACCGGTCACCTGCAATTTGCCGGAACCGGGCATCCATGTGGATTCGATAACCAACACATCGCCGCCGATGGGAGTCCAAGCCAATCCTAATGCCACACCGGGACCCAATTTCAAATCAAGCTCTTCTTCCAAGAAGCGCGCCGGTCCCAGGTATTTGTCAATGGTCTTGTCGGAGATTGTTGCGCTGCGGTTTTTTCCCGTCACAATCGCTCGTGCGACTTTACGACATACCGAGGCAATTTGCTGTTCGAGTCTCCGTACTCCGGCTTCGCGCGTGTAACCCTCGATAATCGCCCGCAAACCCGTATCGGTAAACCGAATCTTGGATTTGCTAAGTCCGTTTTCTTCGACCTGGCGCGGGACTAAATAGTGCTTGGCAATCTGGATTTTTTCGGGTGTTATGTAGCTGGGAATCTCGATGATTTCCATGCGGTCGCGCAGCGGCGGCGGAATCTGACTGACATCGTTTGCCGTCGTTATGAAGAAGATCGCCGAGAGGTCGAATTCCACTCCCAAATAGTGATCCTGAAAGGTGGCGTTTTGTGCCGGATCGAGCACTTCCAACAATGCCGAAGCCGGGTCACCGCGAAAATCGTTTCCCAGCTTGTCAATTTCATCCAGCATCAAGACGGGATTGCGCACCCCCACCCGACGAACGGACTGAATAATCCGCCCCGGCATCGCTCCCACATAAGTGCGACGATGACCGCGGATTTCGGCCTCATCCCGCATTCCCCCTAGGCTCATTCGTGAGAATTCACGGTTCAATGCGGAAGCTACGGATTTTCCCAACGAAGTCTTGCCGACTCCCGGCGGTCCGACAAAGCACAGAATCGGTCCCTTGCCGGAAGGACGCAGCTTTCGAACCACTAAAAACTCGATAATCCGGTTTTTAACGTCTTCGAGGCCGTAATGATCGCGATTCAGCACCTTCTCGGCCTTTTCCACATCCAAATCTTCCGGCGAGAGCTTCTGCCACGGCAACGCGACCAACCATTCGATATAGGTTCGCGAGACGGTATACTCCGCCGATGAAGTGGACATCCGCTTCATTCGTTCGAGTTCCTTGGTGGCCGCTTCAGCGGCTTCCTGTGGCATCGCCGCCGCTTCGATCTGCTTGCGGAATTCCTCGATCTCCGCCGCCCCTTCGGCGTCCTCTCCCAACTCGGCCCGAATCGCCTTCATTTGTTCGCGCAGGAAGTACTCGCGCTGGTTCTGGGCGATTTCTCCCTCGACCTTGGTCTGGATCTCCGAGCCTAATTGAATAATCTTCAACTCACGCGCTAAGAGCGCAGCCACCAGTGACAGGCGCGGTTCAAGCTCATTAGTCTCGAGGATTTCTTGTTTCTTATCCAACGATAGGCTAAGATTCGAGGCGACGATGTCCGCCAAGGCGCCGGGATCGCTGATATTATAAACGGCGATTTTGACTTCTTCGGGAATCTGCTGCGCGATTTCCGCGAGTTGCGTGAAATCCGCTGTAATGCGTCGCATCATGGCTTCGATCTTCATCGATCGCCGCTTAAGCTGATCCAGTTCCAGCGTCTTAATCGCCACTTTCAGATACGGTGCGGTCTCGACGATGCGTTTCCGTTCAATGCGGATCAGACCTTGTACTAATAACCGAAGTGAGCCGTCCGGTACCCGGAACATCTTCAGAATTTGAACGGCGGAGCCAATTTCATAAAATTGCTCATCGGGTTCCTCCGAGACGGCATTAGGAATACGGGCAAACGTCGCCAGCAACTTCGAGCCGGAGGACAATGTATCGTTCACAAGCTGAATGACGGGTTCGGCGCTGACAATCAACGGGGCAATCGTATTCGGAAATATGACCACATCGTTGATGAGCATGGCTGGCAGGATGTTGGGAATGCGGAAAACTTCTCCTTCGCCTTGATCCGAATTATCAGGCGCACCGGGAGAATGGGCGGAGTTGCCGGGTTCGATCATTCAAAACCCTCCATGGAATCGGCGGGGAAGCAGCCGGGCAGCGAACCGCCGCGTCGCTTGGATACCCTAATCACTAATAAGCCGTCTTTCTGGGTGGCTTGAACAGTGTTTGGGTCCACTTCCGACGGCAATTCAAGAACCCGTTCAAATCCACCGCGTTCGATTTCCACCAAGTGATAGCAGCGAATGCCCGTCTGCTGCGGGTCCGGCCGTTGCCCGGTCAGCCGAATCGAATGGGAATCAATGTCAATTCGGATGTTTTCGATGGAAATTCCCCCCAGATTCACCTCAATGACACATTCTTCCAAGGTTTCGTAAACATCCACCGGGGGTGTCCATCCCGCGCCGGGAGCGGCTACCGGGCGATTGCTCGAATACCACCCCGTATAGTGATACGTAATTTGGGTGGTCCGTCGTGACCGGCATTCCGGTGCGGGTGTCAACAGCTGATCTAAATCCAACATATCCGTTTCCTGATGGTTTGAGGTATCAGGCTGTGTCCCATAAAGGGGAGGCACAGTATTGGCACTAAAAGTTCCCAATACGGTTACAAGCAGTTTAGGAATATACATACACTGATAATGAATATCAAGTAAAAATTGGAGTTGTGTACCGAAGCGGCTTGTATTCCGGCGGAAAATTTACTAAATTACCCTGTTGAAAATATGCCAAGGACATGTGACCCGGACACGCTAACGCCAAGGTAAAGCTATGTTGTCGAGATCCACGATGAACCGTATGATAATCGTTTGTATTCTGGTTCTGGGATTGGCCGGATCTGCATCCGCACAAACCTACGATACGCTGCGGATTGCCACTTACAATCTGCTCAATTATCCCAACGAATCGTCAACGCGCAATCCGGAGTTTCGTAAATCCGTTCGGATGATTAATCCCGATCTTATCGTGGTTCAGGAAGTGACCACTTCTGCCGGAATCACCGATTTTCTAAATAATGTGCTGAATTACGGCCAACCGAATACCTATGCGGCGGCACCGTTTAGTGATGGTCCCGACACCGATAACGGCATGTACTATCGCGTGTCGAAACTCAGCTTTATCGGCCCGCAGACTGTTCTGAGCACAGCCTTGCGGGACATCAACGGCTACCGGCTCCGCCCCGTCGGAATCTCGGCTGATTCACTGGATATCCAGATTTATTCGGCGCACTTAAAGGCCAGTCAGGGCGAGGAAGCCGCCCGCGCCGCCGAAGCAACGATTCTGCGAAACCACCTGAATTCACTTGCCGATGGCGGATTCTTCATTGCCGCGGGAGATTTCAACCTCTATACCAGCACCGAGGCCGCCTATCAGATTCTGATCGGCAGCAGTGCCGATAATTCGGGGCGTGTCTACGATCCCATCAATACTCCCGGCAGTTGGCATGACAATGCTACCTATGCGGCCATTCACACGCAATCTCCGCGGGTGCGATCCTTCGGCGGCGGCTCGACCGGCGGTATGGATGATCGCTTCGATTTCATGCTGCTTTCCTATAATTTCCCGAACACCGGCGGCTGGGACTTTATCGCCAACAGCTATACGACCTTCGGTAATGACGGCAATCATTTCGATGATAGTATAAATGCCTTGCCAAACTACGCCGTACCGGACAGCATTGCTAACGCTCTTCATAACGCCGCGGATCATATCCCCGTTTATTTGGATGTTCGTCGGCAGGTATCAGCCCCTGTGGCGATAACGGTGCTGACTCCCAACGGATCGGAAATGCTGAATATCGGCACTCCCTACAATATCACATGGTCCAGCCAAGGTGTAACCGGCAACGTATCCATCGAGATTAACCGAACCTATCCGTCAGGTGCATGGGAATCCATCGTCAGCGGTACGGCTAACGACGGAGCTTATTCATGGCCGGTCACCGGTCCGGTGAGCACCAGCGCACGCATTCGTATCACCTCGGACAATCAACCGACCGTTACCGATATATCCGATGCCAACTTCACGATTTCGCAGCCTCCGGTTCTGACGGTCATTGCTCCCAATGGAGGGGAACACTGGACCATTGGGCAACCCGGACTGATCCAATGGAGTGGCAGCGGTTTTACGGGAAATGTTCGCATTGAAATAAACCGATCTTATCCTTCGACGAGTTGGACGACACTGTATGGTAGTGCCATCAATGACGGGCAGGAAAGCTGGAATGTAACCGGTCCCAGCACACAACACGCGCGGATCCGCATGTATAGTGTGAGTGTCCCCACCGTCGGTGATACCTCTAATGCGGATTTCGTCATTTACGAATCGGCACCCCCTGTTCTTGCTCACGATGCACAAGGCGATGCGGTTCCCGGAACAGTTACATTTACAGCCATTGTAACCGACGATTTTACCGGATTCTCGACCAAGCTATTCTATAGGAATGTTGGCAATGCCAGTTTCGACTCGCTAACCTTAACAACAACCGGCAATCCCGACGAATTTGCGGCTGCGCCCGACCTTACGGTCGGGAGATGGGAATACTTCATCCGCACAACGGACAGTCACCTCCAAATTGCGGCAACTGATACTTTCCAGTTCATTGTGGCTATTCCCTGCGGTATTGAAATCGCCTATGATAATGGAACCGCTGGAGTCTTCCAGTGGTCGGAGCAGGATACCTTTATCTGGGCGGTTCGCTTCACCCCCCCTCAAGTACCCTTCGTATTATGTCAGATGGAGTATGCGGTAGCAGCGTTCCATCCGGATTCGTCGCATTCACAAGTCAGAGTTCGCGTTTATTCGGCAGACGGTGCCAACGGTATGCCCGGATCACTCCTGAAGGATATTGTTTGTGGATCAGTCGGGAATGTGGTCGGTGGCTTAACCGCCGGTCCAAACTGGGCAATCGCCTACCTATATAACGATGTCACTGAACCGCTTGAATTAAGCACTGATTTCTATGTTTCGGTGGCCAATCGCGGTGAAGGTTTCGAAGCCTTTGGAATGGATACAACCTCCGCAAGCAGTGGCCGTTCGGTAGTTTATAATCCCTGTGAGGTGGAGTGGAGTGAAGAAGCGGGGAATCGTCTAATCCGGATACACGGCTGGTCTGGGGCACCGACCAATCTGGTTAGCTACTCGGTTCAAGATACGATTCAGCTTCACTGGAATTCTTCAGGATCGCCCTATTATCATATCTATCGCTCGGCAGATGCCAGTTTCGCAGCACCAGAGCTATTAGGAACGGTAACTGGGACCAGTTTTGCAGATCCGACGGCTGTTCCTGCATATCAGAAAATATTCTATCAGGTTACCTCCTCCTCTGCTCCATAGTACAGTTATTTGAGGGAGGCAATCTAACCACCTCGGGTTAGTATCATTTTGCTTGCTTTAGTACCGCTGATTTCGTAAATTCAATAAATGCATTTAGGCATCATTGGAGTATTGCCATGCGTCTGGGCTGGGTTGAGATTGTTCTCATTGTAGCTATTGTCCTATTGCTCTTCGGGGGAAAGAAAATCCCCGAACTGATGCGCGGTCTGGGGCGTGGAACTCGTGAATTTAAAGAAGGTTTGCGAGGGGATGACCCGAACAAGCCGGATAAAGACTCGCATTAGAACGACACGTGATCGGCATTCTTCGAGCGAATCGTAGTAATTCTGAATGATTTTGATTGCTTTGACTTGACTCCAAGGCTTTAGCATACTATATTGCAGTATAGTTAATATAGTTTTTCTTCGGAATCATCAACACATTTCACTATGAGCGACGGAAAATTCTATTCCTCCAAGGAGGTCTGCGAACAGCTACAGATCTCTAAGTCCACCCTCTTCAAATGGGAGCGGGAGGGGCTCATCACGAAAGTCCGGCGTGACTGGCGCGGGTGGCGGCTCTACGATTCCCGCAATCTTGAAGAAATCAAGCAAAACATTGAGAAACAGAAGCTTAATGAGGGCGGCCCGCGCGCACGAACCGTGTTGGTGGTAGATGATGACACCATGATTTTACAGGTCATGGCAGACTTGCTGCAAGCCGCAGGCTATGAAGTTTTGACCGCCACAACTGGCGAAGAAGCCGTGAAGATTCATACGGAGCGCGCACCGGGGTTGACATTTTTAGATGTGAAATTGCGCGGGAAGAGCGGAATTGATGTCTTCCGGGAGATCCGTTTGGTTGATCCGCAGGCTACCGTAGTCATTTTAACCGGGTACCCGAAGATTGAGGATACAGTTCAGGTAATTAAAGAAGGGGCCTACAATTACCTGACGAAACCGATTAAAACGGAAGAATTACTGGCAATGGTAGATGAGGTTCTTGGACCGTCATAAGTTTGAACCTCAGTCGGTTTGATATTGTGAACGCCCTGAAGCTGCGCTTCGGGGCGTATCTGCTTGCATCCCAACCCACAGATTTGTACACTTGGGAACTAATCCCTTTGGGGCGGCTTTCAACTTATAGATAAACTTATCTCTGGAAAAAGGTTCTAACGGATATACTACGCGAGCATCAGTGCGGGTTCAAGGGTCTTGAGGTTTTCATGAAACGATATGCAACGACATTTCTGATACTGGTTGTTCTGGCCGCTCAAGCTTTCGGTCAGGGATTCGGCAAGAACAAAGTTCAGTACGAGCACTTCCAATGGAGATACATCCAGTCGGAGCATTTCGACGTTTATTTTGATGAGGGTTCGGACCGGATTGCCGAGTTTACTGCTGAGACCGCCGAACGCGCATTAAAACTGATCGAAGATGATTGGAACTGGGAACTCGACGGGCGCGTGATGATCATCACCTATCGCTCGCATAATAGTTTCCAACAAACCAATGTCTCATTTCAAATGCCCGAGGAATCCGTGGGAGGATTCACGGAATTTCTTAAGAACCGAGTCGTGATCCCGTTCACCGGCAACTATGAAGCCTTCCGGCATGTGATTCACCACGAAGTGACCCATGCGATTAATCTGCGGATGTTTTATGGATCGGGCTTTCAATCCATTCTGATCGGAGCTTCCACTTCCAATATACCCTTGTGGTTTACGGAAGGTTTGGCGGAATATGAATCGCGCGGGGGCTGGGATGTGGAAGCCGATATGTTCATGCGCGACGCCACAATTTCAGGCTATTTGCCACCGATGGAATATCTCGGCGGCTACTTTGCTTATAAGGGCGGACAGTCGGTCTTCTACTATTTGAATCGCAAGTATGGAGCGGAGAAAGTCGGCGAGTTCGTCAATAAGGTGAAGAATACACGTGATGTGGAGCGAGCGGTTCAGAGTACGATCGGGATGGACATGGAGGAATTCAATCGGCAATGGCAGAACTGGCTTCGTCAAATCTATTGGCCGACGGTCAGCGATCTGAAACCGCCGACCGACTTTGCCGAACAAATAACCGATCACCGGAAATGGGAGAATTTCGTCAATAACGGTTCGGCCATTTCACCGGATGGAATGTATATCGCATTCCTTTCGGATCGTTCCGGCTACTTCGACATCTGGCTGCAAAATCTGGATTCCGGAAAGTTCCGCCGCTTGCTGCGGGGCGAACGAAGCGGTGATTTCGAACAATTGAAGTGGCTGGATGCGCGCATATCCTGGTCGCCGGACGGTAAATTCATCACCTTCGCTTCCAAAGCCGGCAGCGGTGATGCCGTCAACATCTTGAACGTACGCAAGCGCAAGGTCACGCGGCGACTGCATTTCGACGTGGACGGAGTCTTCAATCCGGTATGGTCACCGGACGGCACAAAGATCGCGTTTGTCGCGATGAAAAGCGGGAAATCGGACATCTACTATTACGATTTGGAAAACGAACAGACGGTCTTGCTGACGAATGATATTTTCTCCGATGATGATCCGACGTGGTCGCCGGATTCCAAGAGTATCGCGTTTGTATCGGATCGCAACGATTCGGTGCGGGTCAGCGGTTACGATCCGGATCTGCAAATCTGGGACTTGGATTATCGGCAATCGGACATTTACACCATCACCTTGGGTTCGGATTACGCCGAACGGCTCACCTACAGTCCGACCAACGAAAAATCGCCGACCTATACTCCCGACGAACAATACTTGATCTATGTTTCGGACGACAACGGCATTCCCAACCTTTATCGGTATGGTTTAGAGTCCCATCAGATCGAAGCATTCACCAACTGTCTGACCGGGTGTTTGCAGCCCAGCTATTCACTTAAAACTCAGCGGCTGGCATTTACATCGCTCTACAACGGCGGTTACGATGTGTTCTTGATAAAGAATGCGGAATCACTGCCCGCTCTCACATTAGAACCGACGAACTACCGCCGTCACGGTTCACCCGAGCCGTTACAGCCCGTTCCGGAAGCACCACCGGTTCAAGCGGAATCCGTGGAGATTCGAGACAATCGGCGACCGTATTCGAACTACATTTTTGCGCAATCCGGCGGAGTAGACGAAGACGTCCGCGACCGTGCGCTGAGCGATACGGTAACCACGCGCGAACCGGACGGCGGTTTCTTCAGCAAGAAATATCGCGTTCGCTTCACGCCGGACTACGTGTACGCAACGGCCGCCTATAGTTCGTTCTTCGGAGCACAGGGAACCGGTCAGATCATGTTTTCCGACGTGCTGGGGAACCAGTTGATCTTCGTGAATACGGACTTATATTACGATTTCAACAACCTCGACAACACGAACTTCTCGGCTCAATATTTCTATTTGCCACGGCGTATCAACTACGGTTTCGGGTTGTTCCGCTATGTTTATTATCTGGACGGCGGAAACTTGCGCGATCAAACCATGCAGCTTGAACTGGATATGTCCTATCCGTTCAACAAGTACAACCGTACGGAATTAATCGTTGGCGGATATGCGATTGATCGCTCCGAATGGTATGACTATCCGGTCAACGAATACCGGGGAATGTCGCGGCGACGCGTGCTTTTGCCGGAGTTGGCGTACATTCACGATACGATTCTATGGGGAAGCACCGGACCCGTGAACGGCTCGCGTTACCGTTTGTCCTATGCCTACAGCCCGATCTTGGGAGAAAACGGGGAAGTCAACAAGCCTTATGCGGAGTTCTACACCGTTAAAGGCGACATGCGCGCCTATTATCGCCTGGGGAAGGATTATTCATGGGCACCGCGCCTGGCGGTCGGTATGTCGGGCGGTCCGATGCCGCAGCGCTTCTTCCTGGGCGGTGTGAGCAATTGGATCAACCGCCGCTACGAGAACAACGAAATCGCCGATAAGATTGACGATTTTTATTTCTCCAGTTTCGTAACACCATTTCGCGGCGGCGACTATTTCGAACAACGCGGAACGGGCGACCGTTTCTTTCTGGTCAATCAGGAATTCCGGTTTCCGGTCGTTGACTTCATAAAGATGCGTTGGCCGCTGCCGATGACGCTGTACGATATACGGGGCGCGTTGTTTACGGATGTCGGCGCGGCGTGGTTTGACGACCGATTCAAGCTCACCGCAGAAGACGAGAACGGCAAACGACGGCTGGCGGATCTGCAAACCGCCTATGGTTTCGGAATGCGAACGTGGCTCGGTTTCTTCGTGCTAAAATGGGATATTGCCTGGGGAACCGACGGTGTTACTACGACGAAGCCGCGCTACTTCTTTTCCATCGGATCGGAATACTAAGCACCTTTTATTTACCTTATGCCATCCCCCGCAGTTGTAATCCTGGAGCAAACCGGCCGGCGAACGCTGGAGTTTCTGGCGGAACTCGGTCAATTCGCGAAACTCACCGGCCGCATTTTTGCCGAAATCAGCGGCGTTGTTCAGGAACGATCACTGTTTATTCAAGAGTGCATGACTTTAGGTGTCGGCAGTCTGCCGCTGGTGTTAATTGTCGGAGTGTTTACCGGTGCGGTGTCCGGCTGGCAGGGACACTACCAATTTGAAGGCTATCTGCCTTACGAATTAATCGGACCGGGTACGTTCAAGGGAGTTATGCTGGAACTGGGACCGGTCTTGACCGCACTGGTCATTGCAGGACGGGTTTCCGCCTCGATTGCCGCCGAAATCGGAACCATGAAAGTCACGGAACAGATTGACGCGCTGGAAGCGATGGCAATTTCCAGCGTACGCTATCTGGCGGTGCCCCGCGTCGCGGCGATGACTGTGATGATGCCAGTACTCACCGCTCAAGCCGTATTTATTGCGATGATGGGTGCGGCTTTCGTATGCACCGTTTTCTTGGGAATGACCGCTAATCAGTTTTGGGGATTGATTCCGGCGTTCTTTAAGACCTACGACGTATTTGCCGGATTGTTCAAATCGCTTTTCTTCGGATTTTCATCCGCGCTGGTGGGCTGTTACATCGGTTTCCGTACGGAAGGCGGCGCGGAAGGCGTAGGCTTCGCGACCATCACCGCCTTCGTTTGGAGTTGTCTGATGATTCTGGCGATTGACTTCTTGTTGGCACTAATTCTCTTTTAGTTTCCAGTATTCCATGATTGAAATACGCGACCTCCACCGCGATTTCGGCGAAAAGAAAGTCCTGCGCGGTGTCAACATGACGATTGAAACCGGTGAATCGATAACGATTATCGGTCAGTCCGGCTGCGGAAAATCGGTTTTGTTGAAACATCTGGTAGGACTACTGGTTCCCGACCGCGGATTCGTGATCATTGACGGCGAAAACATCACGATCGCAAACCGCAAACAGATTTATGAAATCCGCAAGAAATTCGGCGTATTGTTTCAGGGAGCGGCGCTGTTCGACTCGATGACCGTAGAAGAGAATGTGGCGTTGGGATTGCGGCAGCACACGACGATGACCGAACCCCAGATCGAGCAGCGCGTCAAAGAATGCTTGACGATGGTCAGTATGGACGGCACGCAAAAGCAAAAACCCGCCGAGCTATCGGGCGGGATGAAAAAACGCGTCGGGCTGGCGCGAGCGATTGCCATGCAGCCGTCATATATTCTTTATGACGAACCGACGACCGGACTAGATCCGATTACCGCCGATTCCATCAACGATCTGATCATCCACCTCAACGAGGCATTAAGCGTTACCACGATCGTCGTGACTCATGATATGGTATCGGCTTACAAGATTTCGGATCGGATTATCATGCTGCATCAAGGTCAGGTCGTGCATTCCGGCACACCGGACGAAACCAAGAATGCCAAGCTGGATATCGTGCGGCGGTTCGTTACCGGCGAGGCCGATGAACAACCCTATGTGATCACCAGTTATTAGTTATCTGATGATCTGAAGAAAGCCCCACCAAAGGTGGGGCTTTCTTTATAGCGCGAATCTGCATCGTCTATTCACCTTGTGAGAACAATCAATCCGGTGGAATCCTGTGCCAGAATACGATTGGCATTGACCGGCGCGGGTTGAGTACCTGTTTCGGAAATTCGGGTGGGTGTTCCACCCAACGAACAGGTATACAAACCGTCCAGTAGATCTCCGGTTATTCCCACAAATACGAAATCTTGTTCATCACCCAATCCCGCCGGATAACCGCCGATACTGACGAATTGCAGCGGCATTCCGCCCGTTGCGGAAATCGTATTGATGAATTGAGTGATTCCCGAATCGGATTCCGCTACCAAATATTGGGAATCTCCCAGCCATGAATACTGAATAACCGGTCCGCCCAGCGTATCACGATGCGACGAGACTCGGTCGAGCACGACAATGGACTTTCCCCAAATCGTACCCTGAATCAAGTACGAAATTTTCAGTCCGTTGGGCGATATTTCCGGTGAGGAACCGGCATCGGTTAGTCGCGTCCAAACTTGCTGCGTGAGGTTATAGTGCCAGATACCTTCCGAATCACTGCCGTCTTCGGGACCAGAGCAAATCAAGCCCTCGTTGCCGGGCAGATAACGGGGATGCGAACCGCGATCCCATATCTTGTGCAATTGAGTCGGTGCGGAGATATCCGCAGTATAGATGCCCGTTTCTCCCTGACCGGGCTCACCGGGGCTGGAAAAAGCAAAGTGCAGACCATCCAATGACCACCCATAATCCACGCGAACCGCCGGGCCGGATGGATTAACGTGAGTGGCCACACCGTTCCGCAGCAGATACAATCCGGCGGGGCTTTCTTCCTGCACAAATAGAACAGCATCGGAAATCGGCGCGGGAATGGGTTTTGAGCCACGCGGCCACAGATGTTCCATCCTCCAATATGGCTGCTCAGTTCCACCATTATCATCCTTGCACCCCGCAAAAAGTGCAAGGGTGAATAATAATACGAGCAAAATCCACTTATTCATATCGAAGAGCCTCGATTGGACTGACACGGGCGGCGCGAAACGCCGGATACGTGCCCGACATGAGCGTTACCAAACCAATCAACGTAACGGAAACAATCATCGTTTCCACGGACAAGACAGGAGCCGCAAAGCCTTGCGGCAATTGAACATTCTGGAGAATCCGAATCAAACCCCAGCCTAACAGCAATCCGGCGCCCCCGGCGATGATAGAGATCGCCAAGCACTCCAAAAAGAATTGCTTAACGATATTCCAGCGAGTGGCGCCGACCGTGCGACGAATGCCCACCTCGCGAGTCCGTTCCACCACCGACACCAACATGATATTCATTACGCCTAATCCGCCGATCATCAAGGTGATGCCGCCGATGGCCAGCATCAGTGCATTCAAGGCATCGAAGGTCCGGTTCGTGGATTGGGCGTTCTTGACCGTATCCCAGAGATTGACGGCTTCCTCATCGGAGGGATCGAAATGATGGACTTTCCCTAAAATGGTTTTAAACTCACGAACCGCCAGATCGTGATCTTCGAGCTTGTAGGGCGAGAAGACGAAATTGCTGAACCAGCGGCGATCCATCATCGCCAGATGGGTCGTCCACGGGATAAAGACCAGCTCGTTATCGGGACCGGAACCGTAATACCAATCTTGTTCCTTATCCGACCGCCAGCCGATAATCATGAATTCCCGTCCGCCGACCAATATCGTCTGATGCAACGGATCCGCCGCTTCACCGAAAACCTTCTTCCTGACCATATCTCCAATCACACACACGCGGCGCAGTTCATCACAGTCGCGCTGAGAAATCCAGCGGCCGTGATCGGGCGTGCAATTGCGCATGTAGGCATATTCGGTCCCGATTCCAGCGACACGCGTCGTAAACATGCGCGATCCGTGTTTGACATCCGTATTCCAACTGGAAATTTCCGGACTGAAGCGGAAGAACTGCGCCTTGGCTTGCAAAGCGGTGACGGAATTTTCGTTCCAGAACACCCGCTCCCCCCGACGTTGCGTTCCCACGGCAATAGTGCGGCGTCCCCCCCAAGCCATGACCACATCTTTACCGATGGCTTTGAGATTTTTTACTTGTTCGACTTTAAAACCGCTGGCGATGGCGGACAAAAGCATCACGGAAGCAATACCCCAGGTAATGCCGAACATGGTCAAGGTACTGCGCAGCTTGTTCGCCCGTAAATTGGAGAACACCTGCCGGATCAGATGCAGTAGTCCCATGATTAGTCCTTGTCCTCTTCAACCACGCTGCCTAAACTGACCGTCTCGCCTCCCTCCAAGCCGGTTTCGACTTCCGTTCGAATCCCATCGGAAATACCCACCTCAACGATTCGTTCCTCGGTAGTACTGCTGGCTGAATCCGTAACGATGTTCACGAAGACGGTATCCCCACGAAAATTGAGCGCCATCTCATCCACGATGGGAACGTCGGTACGCTGATCCACGACGACTTTAGCCGTGGCAGTAAGTCCGACCCGCAGAAGCTTGTCGGGATTATCCACGCGTGCCCGCACGCCGAACACCGTTTGCCGCTCCTCCGAATCCACTTTCCCGACCGGCGAGATGTGAGTAACGCTTCCTTTGAAAAGCCGTCCGGGATAAGCTTGAACCGTGAGATTCACATCCAGCCCCACCCGCATCTTGCCGATGTCCGCTTCATCGATATCGCCGCGAAATTCGATCTCGCTATCATCCCCCATCATCATCACTACTGTACCGCCGGAAGCAGAAGTGGTGGGAGTAACGCTGGCACCGACATCCACCGCCCGTTCAAAGATGATGCCATTGATGGGTGCAGTTATCGTTGTAGACGAGCGGACGATGTCCAGCCGATCTTGCTCCTGTCCGGGTTCACCGATACGTTCACGCTGAATTAACGCCCATTCGGCCCGAGCTGCTGAAAGCCGGGCTTGGGCCCGTTCCACGTCGCGGGTGGCATCCAAGAAATTCTGTTCCGGACCAAGGTGTTTCTCAAAAAGTTCGCGAGAAATCCGGAGGCGATCCTCAGCTTGCTGCAACTCCACTTCGGCAGTCTTCAATTCCTGTCGTGCCCGAACCTGTTCAGTAGGTGAGGCTTCAGGACTAATCTCCATAAGCTTATGTCCGACCGAAACGGAATCTCCAGCTTCCACGAAAATAGCGCGAACCGTACCGCCGGACTTCGACCTGATCTCGATCTGATGGAGCGGATGGATACGCCCAGTTGCCACGACCGTCTGAGCTATATCTCCCCGTTCCACGGTGGATAAGCGCAGCTTACCTTTAGTAGAATCACGCTTCGAACAACCAAAAATTAAGATCGAGATAGAAATCATCATCACGGAGATGAGTATCGCTTTCCCGATCTTATCAAATTCTCGTCTTGCTTCCGGATTCTTGTTTTTCACGCGATTCCTCCAGTGCTTTCCGGTAGATTTTCAGGTTGATTTTCTCTCTGTATGAGAGAGAAAATCGGGTGATGTTGCTCACCAAGAGGGAGGACTTTGTCCTCCCCAAATTTGGTAATTCAACTTATATGCGCAGAAGTGTATTGCTATGTAATGAACACTCCAAATGTTATGAGTTATCCACCAGCGAGTAACACCGTGAGAAATCGCTTGACAAATCGAAGAGTTCCTCCTATCTTTGGGGTGAATTCCCTAAGATTGGAAGAAAGTGGCATAGATGCCCACGAGAGAAGGACTACCATTTCTTGGACATTTCCCCGGACTGATTGACGACAAGGGTCGTCTTTCGATTCCGGCGGATTTTCGCCATGCACTCCCACCGGAGAGTGACGGGATGGTGGTGCTTACTCCCGGAAGTTCAAGTTTTTTAAATGCTTTCCCATTGAATCGGTTCAATGCCGTATGGGAAAAGGCCGATTCCGATGTCTTAGGATTTGCTTCTTCAGATAGCTTAGCTCGTGATACTGCTTTACTTAGCGAAGCAGTCTATCGGCAATTCGATAGTCAAGGCCGGATTACTGTGCCGCAGAGCTTGCTCAAGGCAGCGGGAATCGGCCGGGAAGTGGTGTTCATGGGCCGTTGGAACCACTTTATCATTTGGGATACGGCAGCCTTCGAAACGTATCGCAAGACCCAAGCCCTCACCCCCGGTGACGCTTGGAAACGTCTCATAGATCAAACCCCGAAAGCCTGAGCCATGGGATTGCACGCACACATCCATCAAGCCAATCGCGACGTTCTAATCGCCCTCAACGGAGAAATCAAAGGGGCGGAATTCGATCAATTGCGCGAGATCTTGACGCACTTCCAGCGGCGCGGCTGCCAGCGCTTCGTGCTCGATTTCAGTCAGATTCCCCCGCTGACTCCCGCAGCCAAGGCATCGCTGGCTCGACTGACCGGCCAACCGGGTTTCCCATCCTTGCAAATTCGTGATAGCAGCGCCATCCGCTCCCATGCGGATACCCCCGCAGCCCGACCGCAGACGGGCTGCGGGGACCTTTGTTTATCCGCTGCGTAGATTCATCTGCTAATTTAGCAACTTCTGTTCTAAAGTCCAATAGGACACATGCAGAAAAGCATGAAAGAACAGGTTTGATCTCCTTCGCTCGCGACTTTTGTACCTCACTGCGCGGTCCTAACCTCCGGACCCGATCTTTACGCGATTACCCAGCCCTGAATATCATGTTCCCGTCTTAGCCCGGCAGACGATTGACCTGCTGGTTACCGACACTCGCGGAACGTATGTGGATCTCACCCTTGGGGGGGGCGGCCACACTCGAGGCATTTTTGAACGAATCGAGTCGGAAGGCGTCCTAATCGGATGCGATCAGGACGTTGAATCACTGGATTTTTGCCGGAATGCACTGCCGAGTTCGGTTCATCTGATACAATGCCGGTTTTCCGAAGTGGCAAGTCGATTGACACCCTTACTCCCGGAAGGCGTGACGGGGGTACTTATGGATTTGGGGGTCTCGTCCCACCAGTTGGATGATCCAGCGCGCGGCTTCAGTCATCGCCATTCAGGACCATTAGACTTGAGGATGAATCAGGTCTCCGGCGAAACCGCCACCGACTTGTTGGGCCGACTTGGTGAAAGCGAGCTGGTTGGGATCATCCGGGATTACGGAGAAGACAGCCAAGCCCGCCGAATTGCCCGTGCTATTGTCCAGCGACGGGCACAGGCGCCGATCACCACGACCGATCAATTGGCCGAAGTCATAGCCAAAGCGGTTCCGGCCACCCGCGTGAAGAGCCTGTCGCGGGTATTTCAAGCGCTGCGGATCGCCGTCAATCACGAAATGGACGAGTTAGACGCAGGTCTAAGGGCAGCGTGGGAGTTGCTGAGGCCGACTGGGCGCTTGGTAGTGATCAGTTATCATTCGCTGGAAGATCGCCGGGTCAAGCAATTCATGAAGGAAAAATGCGAGATCCCCGACGATCACCGGCTGCCGATTCCACATCCGGATCAACAACTCCGGGCCAAATTAATCGTACGCAAACCGATTACTCCCGACACGATTGAAATTGCGATCAATCCTCGCGCTCGCAGTGCTAAGCTTCGTTGTATAGAAAAGATCCGTTAGTACCGAAGTCCAATGGCTTACACATCCGTCCAACACTCCGCCCCCTTCTATCGGCCGAAGAAATTGCCGCGAGTGCTTCGCCGGCAAGCCCCGGTGTTGCTGCTCTGCGGAGTAGTGATTGTGATCGGATTAATTGCGATTGCCGTGACGTGGCGAAATCTCTCATTCGAGCGCCTGACATGGGATATTGGACACAATCGGGCGTCTATCGAGTCACTGAATAAAGAAATTCAACATCTTTCCAGCCAGATCGAAGTCGAAACGTCGTATACGCGAATCTCGCACTGGGCACAGAAGAATCGCGGATGGAAAGCTATACCGGATCAAAACCGCACCTTCGCAATCCATGAATCAATCCTGAATCCGACCGCCCGCCAAGAAGCGCAAATGCTTGGAGATCTCAAACATGAGTAAAACCAGGCACCTGGTTGGTCGGGAGCGTTTTTTAGCCATTGCTTTCATCCTAATCGTGGCAACCTTCGGGGCACGACTGGTTCAACTGCAGATTTTCGAACATCCTCAATGGAAAGAAATTGCCGAGCGGCAATCGCACCTCACCACATTCCGCCAACCCAATCGCGGTGAAATTCACGACCACAATGGTGCACCGTTAGCAGTTTCGCTGCCGTTGACCTACGCCATCGGTTTCCGCCCCTGCGACTCGTTAGACCTGGATGAAACCGCCGATCAAATCGCGCCGTTTCTGTTCAAGCCGCGCCGGGAGATTCGCTCTAAACTCAATTCCCCGGCCTTTACCTACCTGGCACGAAAAGTGGATTGGGAAGCCAAGCTGAATCTGGAACGATTGGGATTGACGTGTTTGCAATTTGATGAAGAGCCGCGCCGTTCGTATCCGTCCGGTTCGGCAGCGGCCACGGTGTTAGGCTTCACAAATCGCGAAGGCCACGGTGTAGAAGGTATTGAAGCTTATATGGATGGGGAACTATCCGGTGAAGCCTGCCGCGAACTATGCCGGGTGGATGCGTTGCGGAAGGCTCCGGCTCCCATCGCTCCCGCTGCGATCGAACTGCATGGCGCAGACGTTACGACCACAATTGACCTGCAGCTTCAATCAATCGTTGATGAAGGTTTGCAGCAAGGATTACAGGGACGCGACTACCAGCGCGCCGGAGCAATTCTCATTGATCCGCAGAGCGGAGATATTCTGGCATTGGCGACATGGCCGACCTTCGACCCGAATGCTCCGGGCGATGTTCGACCGGAAGTCCGACGATGTTGGCTGATTACCGACGTTTACGAACCCGGTTCGACGGCGAAGATCATTCCGGTGGCGATCGCCCTCGAATCCGGCCGATATCGTCGCTCTTCACGTATATTCTGCGAAAACGGATCATATAAAGTACCGGGAACCGTCATCCATGATTCTCACCCGCATGGTGAACTGACTTTAGACGATGTACTGGCCTTTTCGTCAAATATCGGTGCAGCCAAGGTTAATTCGTCATTCTCACCTAATATAATCTACGACAAACTACGCGCTTTCGGATTTGGTAATCTGACTTCCGTAGGCATCGCGGGTGAACAAGCCGGTGAGATTCCTCCGCCATCGCGCTGGTCCGGACCGACTCGGGCGACTCTCGCCTATGGTCATGGAATGTCGTGCACGGCACTGCAGCTTGCGATGGCCTACGCCAGTATCGCTAACGGAGGGCTGCTCCTTAAACCCCGCCTGATAAAAGAAGTCCATTATCCCAACGGAACCAGTGAAGATTTTCCAGTTGAGGTTATCCGGCGAACCGTACCGGCGCCGATCGCCGACCAGTTGACCGATATGCTGATAGGAGTGGTCGAACATGGAACTGGAACCACGGCAAAGATCGAAGGAATCGCCATCGCCGGCAAAACCGGAACCGCCGAAAAAGTGGATTTCGTCAACCGTACATATTTTTCGAACCGCTATGTGGCATCGTTTGCCGGTTTTTTCCCGGCAGATCATCCGCGCTACGTACTGTTGGTAATCGTGGATGATCCGCGCGGCGAACACTACGGAGGTACGGTAGCGGGACCCGTGTTTAAAGCAATCGTCGAACAAATTGCTGCAGTTCGTCCCGGCGAGTTTCCCCTCCCGCCCACTCCGCCTTCGGAGATGGTCGAGGTTCCTCAAGACTCGGCGGCGCAGGCCGAAGCGGAGCAGATCCGGTTGGCGGCGATCCAGGCTATGCCGGCAACGGCCAGCAATGCGATGTTTATCGGCAATACTTTCGGCGATTCGACGATGGTGAGAGTACCGCTGTTAAAAGGAATGAGCATGCGGCGCGCCGTGGAAGAACTATCACGATCGCGCTTGGGCTTTCGGATTATCGGAGTCCGCACCGTCACGACGCAGTCGCCCGCCCCGGGTACAATGGTTCCGGTGGGTACGCTGTGCGAACTTTACGGCATGGCTGAATAGGAACGAGCTCCGTGAACGCAGCCCGTGAAATTCGATTCCGGTCACTGATTGAGGCGATTCCCAATCACGGCATTCACGGCGGGGGAGATCCGGTCATTCAGTCAGTGGACTATGACTCGCGGCGCGTGAAACCGGGAAGTTTATTCGTAGCACTACGTGGTTTACAGCACGACGGCAGCGAATTCATTCACGCCGCTATTAGGAGTGGGGCAGCGGCCATTGTCGGGGAGACTGTTCCGGATGACGTTTCCGTTCCC
Organism: uncultured Alphaproteobacteria bacterium; assembly: GCA_964444755.1. Taxonomy (GTDB): domain Bacteria; phylum Electryoneota; class RPQS01; order RPQS01; family RPQS01; genus JAHJDG01. Next base: position 63,691 of record CAYUIF010000006.1, read on the forward strand.
TATGCCATTGTTCCCAATGCGCGCAAAGCCTTAACGGAACTGGCTTGGGCGTTTTTCGACCATCCTGAACAGCAGTTGATTATGACTGCCGTAACTGGCACTAACGGGAAGACGACCATCGCCACACTGCTGGGATCGGTTCTGGAAAAATCCGGGTTACGAACCGGAATTATCGGAACACTGGGGATTCGATATGGTAAGGTGAATCTCGATTCGCCGCGCACCACGCCCGAATCGGTGGATATGGCGGCGCATTTTGCGGAGATGGTGCGGCAGAACATCTCGCACACGGTCATGGAAGCTACCTCGATCGGGATTGACCTGGAAAGAACCTACAAGCTTCCGTTCCGAACGACCATCTTCACGAATCTGACTCGCGATCACTTGGATTATCATGGATCGTGGGATACCTATCGTGCCGCCAAGCTCCGATTATTCCGGGAGCAAGATTCCGATGGGACTGCGATCATCAATGCTGATGATCCTGAAGCCGGACTATTTGTGGAAGCAGCAAATGCACGGGTGGTGACGTACGGCATCAATCAGGAGGCCGATTTCCGCGCGACGAATCTGCGACTGCAACGCAACGGCATTCATTTCACGTTATCCAGGAGCGGTTCCACGCAGGATATTTTCGCGCCGTTGGTGGGTCGATTCAACGTTTATAATCTGCTGGCGGTCATCGCCGCGGCGGAAGCGCTGGGCCTTTCGCCGGATGCCATTGGTTCGGCATTGCCCGCGGTTCGACCAGTTCGCGGTCGCGCCGAGGTCATTCCCACCTCCGCTCCGTTTACAATAGTCATCGATTATGCACACACACCGGATGCCTTGGAGAAGATACTTGCAACATTGCAGGGGCTTGAGCATCGGCGAATCTTCGTGATAATCGGCGCAGGTGGAAATCGCGATAAAGGAAAACGACCACTGATGGCAGAGACAGCTTATCGGTTGAGTGACCGGCTGTACTTGACCAGTGATAATCCCCGTGACGAGAATCCGGAAATGATTCTTGATGACATGGCGGCGGGATTGAATCAGGGCGCTGAATATGTGCGTAATACCGACCGTCGTGTGGCAATCGAGCAGGCTTTAGCAGAAGCAGACGACGGGGATATTATTCTGATTGCGGGCAAAGGACATGAAACATATCAGGAAATCGCGGGTGTGAAGCATCCCTTTGACGATCTGGAAGTCGCACGCGAGTGGTTAATCCGAACAGGCTACACATCATGACAATGCCCACTCTCGGCTGGCTGTGTCAAACTCTCCATGCCGACGCACCTGATCTGCCGTCCGATACTCCGTTGGGACCGATTTCCATTGATACACGGACCATCAAACCGGGGGATACCTTCTGGGTACTGCAAAGCACCCGCGATGGTCATGACTTCGTGCCGGAAGCCTTTAAGAAGGGAGCTAAGGCAGCCATCGTTAATTCCCTGTGGAAAAACGCCGCTCAAACCCGGCGCTTCCATGATCAGTTGATCGGATTATCGGATACGATGCAAGGACTGACGGACGCCGCACAAGCCTGGCGAACCCAATGCGGTTTCGATGTGCTGGGGATCACCGGTAGCAACGGCAAGACTTCGACAAAGGATATCGTTCTTCGGCTGCTTGCGCGAAAATTGCGTACCGCAGGAACGCAAGGCAATTTGAACAATCAATTTGGCGTACCGCTAACGCTGCTCGGTCTGCCGAGCGATCTGGAAGTTGCCGTGATTGAAATGGGGGCATCGCATGAAGGAGAAATCGCTGAATTGTGTGAGATTTGTCGTCCCACTCATGGATTAGTGACTTCTATCAGCAGTGCACATCTGGAAGGTTTTCATAATATCGAAACCGTGGCTCGTACCAAGGGAGAGTTGTACGATTTCATTGCCGCTGAGGGCGTTGCGTTTGTACCGACAGAGGATGAACGGTGCCGCAAGGAGGCAGCCCTCTGCACGAATAAGATCGGCTATGGATTCTCAGTGCCGCCGGCGGATTGGTCAACCGCGTATTGCCAAGGCTCGGATGTAACGTTCGATGAAACGGGGTGCGCACATTTTACGTTTGAGAATGTCCGCTTTTCACTTTCCGTTCCCGGACGCGCACCGGCGTTGACGGCGCTGGCGGGATTAACGGTGGCTAAAATCTTCGGTATACCGGCAATCAAATGTCAATCCACCATTCGGGATTGGCCGGGAGTACCGGGGCGATTCGAAATGCTTCGCCGCGGTAAAGTGCTCATCATCAACGACAGCTATAATGCAAATCCGGCCAGTATGCGTGCGGCACTGGAAACGCTCGCGCAGATCAATATCGAACCGCGCATTGCCGTGCTGGGCGATATGAATGAGTTGGGCACCGAATCGGACCATGAGCACCGTGCTCTGGGTCGAGATCTCGGAAAATACGGGCTTAATCAGGCGATTTTAGTCGGAAGACAGGCTCGATTAATTGCCGAAACCGCGCGTGAGGTTGGAATTACCGTGCATTGGCACGAGAATTTCGAACAATTGGCCGCAGAACTACCGGACCTTGTTCCGAAAACGGGAGCGATTCTGGTAAAAGCCTCGCGGTCGAGCCGTTTGGAGCGAGTGGTCGAATATCTCACAAAGGCAATCAGCTGATGCTCTACCATCTCTTTCTTCCGCTTCGTGATGTAATTAGCGGCGCAAATCTATTCCGCTATATTACATTTCGCTCGGCCATGGCGGCGCTCTTTGCGTTATTGATCTCGTTTCTAATCGGCCCGTGGATGATCGGCAAGCTTCGCAAATATCAAATCGGTGAAGAAATCCGCACGGACGGTCCGCAGACGCATTTGGCTAAGGCGGGAACACCGACGATGGGCGGCTTGATGATCTTATTCGCGGTGACAGTTCCCACTCTCCTATTCGCGAATCTCACGAATTTCTATGTTTTATTGACCTTGCTGGCATTTTTATGGATGGGAGCCGTCGGGTTCTTCGACGATTACCTTAAAGCGGTTCGCAAGACCAAGAAGGGATTAGTCGCACGTTATAAGCTGATCGGGCAATTCGGCATTGGAGCGCTGATCGCATTATTTATTTTGGCTTATCCCAACTTGTTCGGCTTGAATTTTTCTAACCACGTGACGACGACGACGATGCCGTTTCTGAAGAACGTGATGTTCAATTTCGGCATATTCTATCCGTTGATGGTTCTGCTGGTCGTTACCGGAACCTCCAACGGCGTCAATCTCACCGATGGTCTGGACGGCTTGGCGATCGGGGTTACTTCGATTGCCGCGGCCGCATTCGCGACCATGAGCTACGTTACCGGCAATATCCGCTTCGCATCTTATTTGAATATCATCTATCTGGACGGAGCCGGTGAACTGACCATTTTTTGCGCGGCGCTGCTGGGCGCAGGGCTTGGCTTCTTGTGGTTCAACGGTTTTCCGGCCCAAGTCTTTATGGGCGATACCGGAGCGTTGGCGTTAGGTGCGGCACTAGGTACAATGGCCATTTTGTTAAAGAAAGAATTCTTTCTAATCGTAATTGGCGGCATTTTTGTAGTGGAAGCATTAAGCGTGATTATTCAGCGATTGTATTTCAAATATACAAAGAAGAAATTCGGCACGGGGAAACGCGTTTTCCGGATGGCTCCCCTCCATCATCATTTCGAACAGTTGGGCTGGCACGAATCGAAAGTCGTAGTTCGGTTTTGGATCGTGCAGGTTTTATTGGTATTGGTGAGTCTAACCATGTTCAAGGTACGTTAAGTGCCGCTGGATTTGACCAGCAAACGCGTCGCCATCCTGGGAATGGCGCGCAGCGGGATCGGCGCCGCAAAGCTTGTTCATCGGCTCGGCGGGCGAGCGTTGATCTCCGACTTAAAATCCGCACCAACCCTCGCTTCTGCAATTGAGGAGCTGCAAAGCGAGGGCATCGAAGCGGAAACCGGCGGTCACCACCGCATTGCTAGCGAACGATTTGATGTGATCGTTTTATCGCCGGGAGTGGTGCCGCCGCGGGAGTTGGAGCAGCGGTGGACAACCGAGGGCGTCCCGGTCTGGTCCGAATTGCAGTTGGCGGCATACGCTTGTGATGTTCCGTGGGTGGGCGTAACCGGATCGAACGGCAAGACAACCACCGTCCATCTCATTACCGGCATGCTGCGGCAGGCAGGAATGAGTGTGCAATTGGTCGGCAATGTGGGACAGGCATGGTCGAATTTCCTTCCCGCGAAGCCGGATCAAGTGTTTGTGGTTGAAGTGTCCAGTTTTCAGCTTGAACATTGTCCGGATTTGAGACCGCGGGTAGCAGTGCTGTTGAATCTCTTCGAGAATCACTTGGACCGTCATGGCGATATGGCCACCTATGCGGAGCTGAAGTCGCGTCTGGCGGCCCATCAGACGGCTACTGATTACGTGGTGCTGAAGGGCGATGACCAGTGGATCAGACGCATGGAACCGGTTTTTCGCGCGCGGAAGGTCTATTTCGGTCAAACGCCTGATTACGATTTTTGGTCTGCCGGAAACAGGCTCATGGGGCGAATTGCAGGCGCGGAAGTGGCAATCCTCTCGCGCAGTGAATTTCCGCTGGTGGGAAAGCACAACGAATTGAACGCATCCGCCGCAATCGCCGCCGCCAGTCGGTTCGGGGCTGATCTGCCGGCAATTCAAGCCGCCCTACGGGCCGCCCAGCCGGTCGAACATCGCATTGAATTCATAACCGAACGCAACGGCGTTGCCTTCTACAATGATTCGAAGAGCACGAATATGGTAGCCACCATGACAGCCCTCGATTCATTTAAGGACAGCGTGATTTTGCTGTTCGGCGGGCGACCCAAGAAGGAATCCTTCGCTCCGTTGGCAACACGTTTCGGCAATCCGATCAGGCATTTGATTGCGTTCGGTGAAGCTGTGCCTAAAATACAGGCGGAACTCCCTGACTCGCCCAACATTGAGACGGTTGCCGATATGCACACCGCGGTTGCCAAAGCCAAGATTATTGCCCGTTCGGGTGATACCGTTCTGTTGTCGCCGGGCTGCACATCATTCGATCAATTCAACAATTTCGAAGAGCGCGGAACGGTGTATAAATCATTGGTTCTAAGCTAATGGATTTTGAATTCGTATCCGTCCCCCGCCCGACCGGTGAACTGCAAAAACGTGTTGGCTACGATGTCGTGCTGCTGATCGTAACCTTGGCACTATGTACAGCGGGAGGAATTTTCGTTCTCACTTCGTCCGCCGCTCACGCATGGGCATCCTTTAAGGGCAACACCTACGCGATCTTCCAGAGCCATATGATCCGGTTAATGATTGGTTTGGTCCTTATGGTAATCCTATCGTTTATTGATTATCGCGTTTTTGCTCGGATCGCGCGCGGTGTTATTGTTCTGGCGTTGGCAACTCTCATAGCCGTACTGTTCATGCCGCAGCCGCATGGAGCCACCGCACATCGTTGGATTTATATTTATGGTTTCAGTTTTCAACCTGCGGAACTTGCTAAATTTGCGTTGATCAGTTATATCGCCATGCGATTCGCCGCCCATGACGACGATCCGTTCAGCAGTGATCGTCGGAAAATCTTCACCGGTATTGCCATTCTGACGGTGATTATGCTCAGCCTGATTGTCTTCGAACCGAACCTTTCAATGGCGCTCATGATCTTTGCAACCGTCAGTTTAATGATGTTCATTTTCGGATTTCCGCTTAAACCGTTAGTACTGCTGGGGTCAGCATTAGCGATTCCGATGGGACTGGTGGCATGGTTCACACCCTATATGCACGAGCGGCTGATCAGCTATGTCGATTCGCTGCTGCATCCGTTGAAAGCGGGATACAATGTTAAGCAATCGTTGGTAGGAATCGGTCACGGCGGAGTCTTCGGAATCGGCTTAGGCTCCTCGACGCAGAAGCATTTCTTCCTGCCGGAGCCTTACAAGGATTTCATCTACAGCATCGTCGGCGAAGAATTGGGATTCTGGGGCGCGACTCTATTGTTGCTGGCGTTTCTGCTACTGCTTACTCGCGCCTGGCGCATCAGCCGCAACGCTCCCGATCAATTCGGCTATTATCTCGGGACAGGAATTACATTCGCATTGGCGCTGCCGTTCATTATCAACGTGGGAGTGACGTTAGGGGTACTCCCGGCAACCGGACAGCCATTGCCGTTTATTAGTTACGGCGGCTCGGCGCTGATGATGAACCTGGGCGCAGTCGGAATTCTGCTGAATATTTCGAAGCAGGCGCATAAGAGCGAAGTGCAATACCTCAATCCTTCGGATTTTAAATGAGCGCCGCGCATCCTGAGTCGCTGCGTATCATTATTGCCGGGGGCGGAACGGGGGGGCATGTCTTTCCGGCAATAGCGATTCGGGAAGCCGTCGGGAATCTGCGGCCGGATGCCAGGATTGTGTTCGTCGGGACCCGGCGCGGTCTGGAATACTCCTTGCTGCCGCCGATGGGCGAACGACTGGTTACGTTATGGATTTCCGGTTTTTCGCGCCGTCATCTGTTGAAAAATCTTCTGTTGCCGTTGAAGCTTGTCAGCAGTTTCCTGCGGAGCCTGTGGTTATTGATTACATTTCGACCGCAAGTGGTGATCGGTACCGGCGGTTATGTAATGGGACCGGTCCTATGGCTGGCACAGCGACTGGGAATCCCGACGCTGCTTCAAGAACAGAATTCCCATCCCGGCTATACGACACGAAAACTGGCGAAACGGGCTGCGGTGGTGTGTGCGGGATTTGCCGATACTCATACCAGACTGCCGCGGACCCGAGTAGAATGTACCGGCAATCCATTGCGATCTTCATTTCAAACCATCGGTCGCGAACAGGCAATGGCGCACTGGGGCTTGGATCCATCGCGAAAAACGATTCTGATTTTCGGCGGATCGGCAGGCGCCCGAACGATTAACGAAGCCGTAGCGCAAGGTTTGGAGCAGCTAACCGGCCGCTACAACCTAATCTGGCAGACGGGACGATTGGGAGTCCCGCAAGCGGTCAATCAATTTGTTTTAGCTGAGGCGCACCGCAGTAACCATATTGTCGTGCATCAGTTCATCCACGAAATGCCGCGTGCCTATGCGGCAGCGGACGTAGCGGTGTGCCGGGCGGGGGCGATGACACTGGCGGAATTGGCGGTTTCGGGAGTTCCGGCGATTCTGGTCCCCTACCCGTTCGCAACAGATGATCACCAAACCGCCAATGCCAACGCCTTCGTTCAAGCCGGTGCCGCGATTATGGTTCGAGACGCCGATTTGACGGGGAATAGTCTCGTAGATGCTATCCATCAAGTATTGCAGTCTGAAAATACTTTATCCGATATGCGGAATAAGATGAAATCGCAGGCGCATCCGGAAGCGGCGCAGCGGATCGCCGAAATCGCCCTGACTATCGCAGGTAAAGCATGAGCGGTCCCAAGCTATTTCGCCGTGTGCGGCACGTGCACATGATCGGTATCGGTGGCGCGGGCATGAGCGGAATTGCCGAAGTGCTGCTCAATCTCGGATTTCAAGTGAGCGGCAGCGATCTGCAGCAATCGGATGTGACGGAGCGATTGGTGCGATTGGGCGCACAAATTTTTGAGGGTCATGCCGCGGAGCATCTGGCCAACGCCGATGTGGTCGTCTACTCATCAGCCGTAAAGCCCGAAAATCCCGAAATCCGCGCCGCCCGCGCGCGCAATATCCCGCAAATTCCGCGCAGCGAGATGCTGGCGGAGCTGATGCGGTTGAAAGTCGGTATTGCGGTATCGGGAACGCACGGAAAGACCACTACGACTTCGATGATCGGCGCAATTTTACAGCACGCCGAATTGAATCCGACGCTGATCGTCGGTGGCATCGTGCGGTCGCTGCAGTCCGGGGTAAAAATGGGTTCCGGGGAATTACTCGTTGTCGAGGCTGATGAATTCGACCGTTCGTTCTTGAAATTAACTCCGACCTTGGCGGTAATTACCACCATCGAGCCGGAGCATTTGGATACCTACACGGATTTGGCGGGGGTGCAGGATGCATTTGTGGAATTCGCGAACCGGATTCCCTTCTACGGCAGCCTGATTGTATGCGCGGACGAACTGAATATCACGGCGATTCTGCCGCGCATTAAACGCCCCGCGATCAGCTACGGTTTCAGCGAGCGCGCCGACCTGCGGGCCGTGGAAATTCGGCATGACGGCATTCATTCGCATTTTCGCATCCAAACCGCCGTCACCAAGCGTGACGAAATTACGCTGCAAGTGCCGGGACGCCACAATATTCTTAATGCATTGGCAGCGATTGCCGTGGCGGACGAACTGGACGTACCGTTTGCAACCAGTTGCGAAGCGCTAAGAGATTTCACGGGTGTACACCGCCGCTTCGAAATCAAAGGCGAGTCGCAGGGCGTGGTCGTAGTGGATGATTATGCCCACCACCCCACCGAGGTTTATAACACGCTTCGCACGGCCCGTCAATGCTGGCCGGAACGCCGGATTGTGGCGCTGTTTCAACCACATCTGTTTACCCGAACCCGTGATTTCGCGGCGGAATTCGGTCAGGCGTTGGCGGAAGCCGATGTGGTTCTGATTGCGAATATTTATCCGGCCCGCGAGAAACCGATTGCCGGGGTGACATCAAACCTGATCATTGACGCAATTCGCAAACAGAAAGATACGCAAGTTATCGGTGTCGGGCAGCCGGAATCGAGTGCAGATATTCGCAAATACACGAAATCCAATGATGCATTGATTGTGATGGGCGCGGGGACCGTTACGAGAATCGCCCGGGATTTCATCGAAGCGGATCATGGATCCGAACGTCCGTGACCATCTGCTGAAGCGGTTACTGTGCCCGGCGGCAGCGCAAGCGCCGCTTGCGCCGTTGACGAGCTTTCGCATCGGCGGTCCGGCGGCGATTCTGGCACAACCACGCAATCACCAAGAATTGATCGCGCTGCTACGGATTGTACATAGCGAATCGCTCTCGTGCTTCTATTTGGGATTGGGTTCGAACATATTGGTTTCTGATGAAGGATTCGACGGGGTTGTCATTCGGGTACAGGGGGAATTGACAGCCATTCAAATGAAGGGTGACGTGATACACGCCGGACCGGGCGTACGGTTACTGGATTTAACGGCTTTTGCCGCCGCCCGAGGTCTGTCGGGGATGGAACCGCTGTGCGGGATTCCGGGTTCGGTCGGCGGCGGTCTTTACATGAACGCGGGCGCTTACGGGGGAGAAATCGCGGATACGTTCCTTGATGCTGATGTGCTCGATGGCTCGGGTAGAATCGTGACACTCGCTAAGGATGAGATCGGTTTCGGATATCGGAGTGCACCAGCCTTCGAAAATGCTATCATTCTGGAAAGCCGATACAGACTTCAGACCGGTGACCGGCAAAACATTTATGGCGAGATGCGGCGCGTTTGGAAACTGCGCCGCGCCAAACAACCGTTGGAATTTCCGTCCGCCGGTTCGGTATTCAAGCGCCCGCCGGGAGATTATGCAGGACGGCTCATTGAGGCAGTGGGTGCTAAAGGAATGCAAATCGGGGGAGCGCAGATCTCGCCTAAGCATGCCGGTTTTATCGTTAATGTCGGCGGCGCAACGGCAGCCGACGTCAGCCAATTGATTCGACAGGTTCGCAAGCAGATATACGACAGGTTCGGAATTCTACTCGAACCGGAGGTGAAAGCGGTTGGGTTCGCGGAAGACCCGTTCACGATCGAGAACCGATAAACGGCGGCACGTCCGGCGCACCCGGATTATCATTCTGGTTGTCATCGCTGCAGTCCTGCTTTGTACTCCGTTGTGGAGTACGGCAATGGCATCGCTGCTTTCGGAGTGGATGATCCAACGTAGCAGTCATTTTCGAGCGGAGCGCGTGACCGTAACCGGAACTCATTGGGTGTCACCGGATTCCGTTCGCAGACTGGCGGATGTACCGCTCGGATTGCCGTTATATAGCCTCTCCACTCGCGATATCAAACAGCGTGTTGAACGGCATTCGTGGGTTCAAAATGCGGTGATTTACCGACACGCTCCCAGTGAGGTGGAGATTTGCATTACCGAGCGCGAGCCGGTTGCCGCATTGCGGGGACGGGAATTATTGATTGTGACCGCCGACGGCACGGCACTCCGGCCAATCTCCGAAACTTGGGTATGGAATCTTCCGCTGCTTTCGCCGCCCTATACATTGACCTTATCGGCCGGATCGCAGATATCCGACAGCCTCACGCTGCTGATGCTGAACCAAATCCTCATCTTGCGCCGGCAGTCGCAGCCGGCATGGCGCAATCTGAATGAGTTCTATTTTCGCGGTAATCAACTGTTGGCATCGTTTTCCCAGCCGCCAGTGGAAATCATGTTGGGCGGCGGCGGTACCGAGTATACATGGTCATATCTGCTGCAATTTTTGAATCGCGGGCCCCGCGATCAAATGGTCGAACATATTCTATTGGACACGCGAATTCCGGGAAAAATCATCGTTACCAAAGATCCCACGATATCCGAGGAGCAAGCTAAAGGATGAAACGAGCACCCGTTCATAATGATCTGCTGTGCGGAATTGACATCGGAACAACGAAAATTGCAACAGTTATCGCCGAACCGATCGGTCAAGACGATATTCGTTTGCTGGGTATCGGTTGCGTTCCGTCGCGGGGACTGCGGCGCGGCGTGGTCATCAACTTAGAGCAAACCACTGAAGATATCGAATACTCGCTGCAGCAAGCCGAAGAAATGGCAGGATCGAGTGTGCACTCGGTATGTGTCGGCGTGGCGGGCGAGCATATCAAAAGTATTAACTCGCGGGGCGCGATTCCGATCAGCAAATCGCGGAGCGACCCTACCGGCGAAGTCACGCAGAGTGACGTAGATCGCGTGGTGGAAGCCGCTCGCGCCATTGCGTTGCCGATGGACCGTCGCATCCTGCATACCTTGCCGCAGGAATACGTGGTGGATTCCGAACGCGGAATTCGTGCTCCGGTGGGAATGGCCGGAGTGCGGCTGGAGGCGAATGTGCATATCGTGACCTGTGCGGTCTCTTCCGTCCAGAATATCCTTACGTGCTGCAAGCGGGCGGGATTGGGAATCGCCGATATCGTGTTGGAGCCGTTGGCTTCCGAAGCCAGCGTGTTGACTTCCGATGAAAAAGAATTAGGTGTGGTGCTGCTGGATTTCGGCGGCGGCACCACAGATATCGCCGCGTTTCACAACGGGTTTATTCGTCACACCGCGATTGTTGCTTTCGGGGGGGATTATATCACGCGAGACATTGCCGTAGGTTTGCGAACTCCCGTTGAATCAGCGGAGAATATCAAGATCGAACATGGCGCAGCGCACCTCCGCGCGATCGGACAAAATGAATTTTTGGAGATTCCCGGAGTCGGCGGCCGCGAACCGCGCGTCATGAGCCGTTCGATGCTGGTCTCGATTATCGCGCCGCGGGTGGAGGAAATTCTGACGATGGCCCGGGAAGAATTGATTCGTTCACGCACGCTGGAGCATATCAACGCGGGGGTTGTCATTACCGGCGGGGGTGCCTCTATGCCGGGCATGGCGGAAATCGCCGAAGAGATATTTGCCATGCCGGTACGCATCGGTGCACCGCGAGATATCGTGCCCAATGACGAACTGGCATTGGGACCGAAATACTCGACGGCCGTCGGCTTGGCACGATATGCCGGTAGGCAAACGATTAACCGCGCGAATGCGGACAGAGGACAGCGCGCCTGGGCGCAACAAACGACCAGTCGTGTCAAACAATGGTTACAAGGTGTATTTTAATATATCCGAGGAGCAGGAGAGATGACTTCCATGAAATTTCGATTTGCGGAAGAGATTTTCGGCAATGCCAAGATGAAGGTTGTCGGAGTCGGCGGCGCCGGCGGCAATGCGTTGAATTGCATGATCGAATCGGGATTGACATCTGTTGACTTCATCGCAATCAACACGGATGCCCAGGCATTACAAAGCAACAATTCCACCAAGAAGATCCAAATCGGCCACGAAACGACACGGGGCTTGGGCGCCGGCGCGAATCCCGACGTGGGGCGGCAAGCCGTCAACGAGAATCGTGACGATATTCGTACCGCCTTGGACGGCGCCGATATGGTATTCGTCACGGCGGGCATGGGCGGCGGCACAGGCACCGGCGCAGCACCGATTGTCGCGCAAATCGCCAAAGAGTCCGGCGCGTTGACCGTAGGCATCGTCACTAAGCCGTTCGCCTTCGAAGGCCGCAAGCGCATGGCACAAGCCGAACGCGGATTGGCCGAACTCAAAGAACACGTGGACACGCTGATCGTGATCCCCAATCAACGATTGATATCCATTGTGGAACGCGAAACCACGCTGATTGATTCGTTTAAAATGGCCGACAATGTTCTGTTACAGGCCACCAAGGGCATTTCGGACTTGATTGCTATTCCCGGTATCGTGAATGTAGACTTTGCCGATGTCCGAACCGTTATGGCTCAGCGCGGCGACGCGCTGATGGGAGTCGGCGTCGGACGCGGGGAACATCGCGCTATGGAAGCCGCTCAGCAAGCGATCTCCTCGCCCCTGCTGGAAGAGGTTTCGATCCGCGGCGCACGGGCGATTCTCATCAATATCACGGGCGGTGACGATCTGACCTTGCACGACGTATCGGAAGCGACTTCGACGATTTACGAAGCCGCCGGTGAAGAAGCAGAAGTGATCTTCGGCGCGGTGACCGATACCGAAGCGTCCGGCGAATTGCGCGTTACGGTGATCGCTACCGGATTCAATCAAGAAGAGGTAAAACAGGTCAGCCGGGTTACGACAACCACGAAAACGTACGAGCCGATGCGTCCGGCACCCGTGCTGGAACCGCGCGTCGTAGAACCAAAAGTTGTAAAGACCGCCGAGGCGAATATCCAACCGCTCATGCGCGAGAATAACGGCCGCATGGAGCCGCTGGTGGTCGGTGAGGATACCTTTGAAGTGCCGACGTTTCTCCGCCGGCAAATGGATTAACGGATTGCCGCAACCGTTCGCCGCAGTCCTTTAGGGAGTTTATCATGAATCTCAAGCTATTGAAAGCGCTGGTGGAAAGCCACGCCGTGTCGGGTCGTGAGGAAGGCATCCGTGCGCTGATTCGCAAAGAAATGACTGCTGTCGGCTGTAAAGTCACTACGGATGCCATGGGCAATGTGATCGGTTTCCGCAAGGGTAAAGGCAAAGCCAAGGTCATGCTTGCTGGTCACATGGACGAAATCGGCTTCATCGTCAGTCACGTAGACAAAGAAGGTTTCATTCGCTTCCAGCCCTGCGGCGGATTCGACCCTCGCACACTGATGAGTCAGCGGGTCTTTGTGCATGCTTCTAAAAAGCGTTTGCTGGGTGTGATGGGAGCCAAACCGATCCATGTCCTGACGGAAGACGAAATCAAGAAGCCATTGAAGGTCACGGATTACTTCGTTGATCTGGGTTTGCCCGGCAAGGAAGTCAACAAATTAGTGGAAATCGGCGATCCGATTACGATGGCACGCGAGATGGATGAACTCGGCGATTGTATCACGGCGAAAGCGTTGGACAATCGCATCGGCGTCTGGCTGATGATTGAAGCGCTGCGGAAAGTCAAACGACACGATGTTGACGTGTACGCAGTGGCTACGACTCAGGAAGAGGTGGGTATTCGCGGGGCATTGGCAGCGGCGCGGGACGTGCATCCCGATGTCGGATTGGCATTAGATGTTACCATCGCCTGCGACACACCGGGCGCCGATCAAAAGGATCATATTACCAAGCTCGGACAAGGTACGGCGATCAAGATCATGGACGGAGCGTCCATTTCCAATCCGAAACTCGTTCAAGAGTTGCGGGCAATTGCCAAACGGAAGAAAATCAAATTCCAGATGGAGATTCTCCCGCGGGGCGGGACCGATGCCGGAGCGATCCGTCAGGTAACGGGACATTGCGCGGTCGGAGCTATCTCGGTGCCACTGCGCTATGTCCATTCAACCGTGGAGATGGTGCACAAAGACGATCTGGAAGCGTCCATCAACCTATTGGCGGCGTACCTTGAGACAGCCAAAGGTTCCGGCTACGTCTTAGGCGATACACTGTAGCGGGATCCAATTAATAGTGAAAGCCCGGTTGAAGAACTCGACCGGGCTTTTCTTTTACCCCATTCGGCTGCTCGCTTTATTCGCGAGTCATGCGCACACCATCCGTCGGATTGTCGATGAAAGACGGAATATGTCCCCGAATCAAAGCCAGCATTTCGGGATCGGAACGACCGCTCGCTTCCATCGAGATTTCGGTAGCACGGTATGTTTTAAGCGTGTCCGCTCCACCGAAAACAAGATCCAGTCGTCCCAGCGTCCGGCCGTCTCGCATCGTCCGCAGAACGCGGGTTGGTCCAATGGTCCACGGTTCGGTGGCATTAGGCCGATAGGTCCGTCCACCAACGATTGCCGTAATCTCCGGCACTTGCTGGGCAATTAAGGAATCCATTTTATCGCCACAGGTGGAAAGCACGATGATCAAATGAGCCTTTCCCTTCAATGCAGCAACCTCACGGCGCGCGGCAGCCAGCGGATTCTCGACCGAAATCCCTTCGGGGAGCTTCAGGCTGTCATAGCGCATGACATCCTTTGTACCGCACAAGCCAATGAATCCCACCTTCGCTTCCTTGACATTGCGCACCACATACGGATCGGCAATCGAACTTCCTTTGTATCGAAGATTTGCCGAAACGAACGCGAAATCAGCATGCTTGCGCGCTTCGTTGAAAGTATCCATTCCAAACGCCAGTTCGCGTTCGGAAACATTGGCCACGGTCGCTTTTAAGTGATTATACACATCAACCGAGAGCAGTCCCTTGGTAGAATCCACCTCGGCAGTACCGGTCAAGAAATTGCCCGCATCGCAGTACACGACGGTCGGGTCTGTTTCTCGAATTTGAGCGATTTCGGCACTCCGCCTCGTGATTCCTCCTCCATTATGGCGGCAGCCACAGCCTTCCAGCTTACCCCGGACATCATTCGAGTAGAGGATTGTAACCAGAGTTCCATCGGGGATTTCCTTCGAACCACAACCGACAGCACCGAACAGCAACCCGAAAGCCGCTGTAAACAAAGCCAATCTGGTCCAAACGTTCATGCGCAGAACCTCATTGTACGCCAGATTTCAGGATATTGACTAAACTATCTTACGCGTCAGTCTACCGACAGTTCCCCTCATGCATCCTTAATTACGGCAAAGCCGTCATTTACGATGCCCCGTGCCCGCCCCGTCAGCTCCCAACCCTTAAAGGGGGTATTCCGTGATTGGGACATGAATTTCGACGGATCAACCGTCCAGCTACCCACCGGATCAATAAGGGTCAGATTAGCCGGAACGCCGGAGGCAATGGTCGGAATTGGCAGCGAAAGAATTTCACGGGGTGCGTAAACCACCCGCTCCAACATACGGCTCAAGTTAATAACATCGGGAATCAGATGGGAAAAAGCAAGGCCAAGGGCAGTTTCCAATCCAACTATTCCAAAGGGCGCCAGATCGAATTCCTGAGCCTTCATCTCCCAAGCGTGCGGAGCGTGGTCCGTGCAGTAGGCATCAAGCGTTCCGTCAGCCAATCCTTCACGACAGGCGGCCCGGTCCTGTTCACTGCGCAAGGGCGGGCTCATCTTGAAATCAGGGTCAAATGTCTGACAGTCAGCATCGGTCAGCAGCAAGTGATGGGGGCAAACTTCCGCCGAAACCGGCAATCCGCGCTCCTTCGCCCAGCGAATCCAATGAACCGCTTCACGAGTCGAAACATGGCAGATGTGAACCGCCGTGCCGTTATATTCGGACAACAGGATGCAGCGCATGACGTCTATCGTCTCGCTGACGGACGGTATGCCGGGCAATCCCAAACGGGTTGACCATTCCCCTTCATTGACCACGCCGCCTTTGGAAAGATATACATCTTCGGCATGTTCGAAAATCCGCGCCCCCAGCATATGGGCATACTCCATCGCATGGCGCAGAACCGACGTGTCCTTAATGGGGGAACCGTCATCGCTGAATCCGCGAACTCCGATATCCCACAACTCAGACATCTCCACCAGTTCCTTACCCTCTCTGCCGCGCGTGGCGGCGGCAATGACATGGACATCCACCGGCCAAACGGTGGCTTTCTCCATGACCCATTGAACACGACCGGCATCATCCAGCGGCGGTTCGGTATTGGGCATGCATGCTACACCGGTAAAACCGCCGTTCATCGCCGCCCGGCAGCCGCTATCGATAGTTTCGGCGACTTCGCGCCCCGGTTCACGCAAATGCACGTGTAAATCGAACCATCCAGGTGTGATGATATGACCGCGCAGGTCAATAACATCTGCCTCATCAGGAATGGCAGCCGGTGAAACGGTGAGGATGCCATCCTGAATCAGCAGGTTGGTCATTTGGTCTAAACCGCTGCGCGGATCCAGCACGCGAGCGCCTTCCAGCACCAGATTACGCGCCCGCACAGGGTGCTCGAAATTAGAATAAGATCGTTTCATAGGTGCGCTCATCCTTTGGTTTCAACGGCCTGAGGCTGCGCTCCGGCCAATAGATATAGAATTGCCATGCGCACAGCCACGCCATTGGTGACCT
The DNA here is from genome assembly GCA_964444755.1 of uncultured Alphaproteobacteria bacterium. Taxonomy (GTDB): domain Bacteria; phylum Electryoneota; class RPQS01; order RPQS01; family RPQS01; genus JAHJDG01. Next base: position 80,247 of record CAYUIF010000006.1, read on the forward strand.
GCTGCAAAATAACCGAATGTTCGTCGTCAGCGACATCGGAGGTGATTTCCACGCCGCGATTCATCGGTCCCGGATGTAGAATCGTCAGGGGCGCGGAAGCTTGCGAAAGCCGTTTCCGCGTTAAGCCGAAATAGGTCTGATACTCACGCAAAGACGGAAATAATCCGCTGGTCTGGCGTTCCAGTTGGATTCGCAGGATATTCAACGCATCGCAATTGCGAATGGTTTCATCCAGATTGTGCGTAATCTCTACTCCAAACCGCTCGACATGGCGGGGAATCAGTGTTGCTGGACCGCATAATGTCACCTGCGCGCCCATTGTCTTCAATCCGATAATATTCGACAGAGCCACCCGGCTGTGGGAAATGTCGCCCACCAAGCACACGCGCAGCCCTTTGAGCGTACCGAATTTCTCGCGCAGGGTCATCATATCCAGCAGTGCTTGGGTCGGATGCTCATGCGCGCCGTCACCGGCGTTAATGATGATGGAATCCAGATGACGCGATAGGAAATGCGGACTGCCGGGCGATTTGTGCCGCATGACGACCACGTCAATTTTCATTGCCTCGATATTCAACGCCGTATCGAGGAGTGTCTCACCTTTGGATAACGAGCTACCGGAAGCGGAGAAATTTAAAGTATCAGCCGAAAGCCGCTTTTCCGCCAACTCAAAGCTGATCCGCGTGCGCGTAGACGGTTCCATGAACAGGTTCACAACCGTTACGCCGCGCAGCGTCGGTACTTTCTTCACCGGACGCTCAAGGATTTCTTTCATGCGCTCGGCGGTATCGAGGATAGTCGTGATATCCGGCTCGGAATAATCAGCCAAACCCAGCAAATGCTTATGGGGAAGCAGGCTCATGATGACTGCACCTCCACTAATAAAACGGCATCTTCCTCATCAATTTCGGTCATGCGAACCCGGACCTCTTCGTTCATGCTGGTCGGTACGTTCTTACCGACGAAATCCGGTTTAATCGGCAGCTCCCGGTGACCGCGATCCACCAACACCGCTAACTGTATACGGCGCGGACGACCAAAATCCATCAGCGCGTCCAACGCCGCCCGCACTGTGCGGCCCGTGTACAACACATCATCCACCAGTACCACGTTCATGTCATACAGATCGAACGGGATTTGCGTGATCTGGACCTGCGGCTGTTTCAGTGCGGTTCGGTAATCGTCGCGATACATCGTCGTATCCAGCACACCCACCGGCAGGGTACTGCCCTCAATCTCCTGCACTTTCGCCGCCAACCGCTGCGCCAAAAATACCCCGCGCGTCTGCATACCGACGAAACCCAGCGCTTCGGTGCCGCGATTTCGTTCGATAATCTCATGTGCCAAGCGGGTGATGGTACGGTTGAAGCCTGCGGAGTCCACCAGAACTGCTTTAACTTGGTAGTCCATGGTCATCCTATGTGATTAATGATGTTCAGAAAAGAGAAAATCCCGCCGTACCCGTACGGAGGGATAGATTTTATTCGCGATAGTTTCATGACCGACCCTTTCCGTTCTCACAGGGAACCGATTAAAGGGAAAAAGAAATGGTACAAGAAGAAAAATTTAGAACATGCCGAGGCGCATGCGAGCTTCATCCGACATCATATCCACCGACCACGGCGGATCCCAGACGATCTCCACATTGGCCTCATCAATCCCGTTCACTTCCAGAACCGCGCGCTTGGCGTACTCGGTAATTGTCTGTGACATGGGGCAACCCATGGTGGTCAGCGTCAGTTTGATGTCCGCGCGGTTTCCTTCGACTTTAACATCGTAGATCAAGCCCAGATCGGTAATCGGAAGACCCAATTCCGGATCATATACTTTCGCTAAAGCGGCATAGACGTCATCGGGAGTCGGCATAACGAACCTTCGTAAGTAATCGAATTAACGGGATACCGAAAGACCAACGGATTCGGAAATCTGCGCTGCCATTGAAGCAAACACTTCCTTCAAGTGCGGATCTTTGTCAATGGCCAGTCCGAGATCACCGCTATCGGATGCATCCACCAATGACGGGGTCAATGGCACGCGAGCCAGGAGCGGCACGCCCAATCGGTCCGCTTCACGGGCGGCGCCGCCATGACCGAAGATGTAGGTTGTCTTGCCGCAATGCGGGCAGACGAATCCGGACATATTTTCAACGATACCGAGAATCGGCACTTCCATTTTCTCAAACATCGCCACACCCTTGCGGGCGTCGGTCAGAGCCAAATCCTGCGGGGTGGATACGATAACGGCGCCATTCAAGTCGGCGCGCTGTGATAATGTCATTTGCGCATCGCCGGTACCGGGCGGCAGATCAACCACCAGAATATCCAGCTCGCCCCAACTGACATCGCGGAGGAATTGCTCCGTCGCTTGATGTACCATCGGCCCCCGCCAGATCATGGGAGTTTCCGGTTCCACCAGAAAGCCCATGGACATAACTTTCATTCCTTCCCAATCAAGGGGAATGATCTTATTGTCCATCACGCGCGGACGGTCATGAATGCCAAGAATTGTCGGAACGCTGGGACCGTAGATGTCAAAATCGACCAGCCCGACCTTCAATCCCATCTTTTGGAAACCAATCGCTAAACCGGCCGCAACGGTGCTCTTCCCCACTCCCCCTTTGCCGGAGGCAACCGCAATCTTCGCTTTAACACCGGGGAGGATCGGTTCTGTCGGTTCGGGCATCGCATGGGGATTCGCGCCGTGGGCTGGTGCCGCATCCGGTTGAACCCAGTTCATATCCACCTGAACCTCACGAACACCTTCAAGCGCACCAAGAGTTCGACTGATATCTTCCTCGATGATACGCGGAATATTAGGATCACGAGTTGAGACCTTGACGGTAATGCGAACCAGACCATCTTCGGCTTCAACGTCCTTGATCAAACCAAAGGACACGATATCCCGCGAGAGATTTGGAAATTTTATTTTTTTAAGGACTTCAAGAATCTGTTCGGGGGTGGGCATGCCAATAAACCGGGATTTTGGTAATTTGAAATCATGTCAATATAGGCATTCGCAGTGGGCAAGTCAAGCCGATCGGAAATCTCTAGGAATGGCGATATTTATGGATTAATTGTATATTATTACTTGTGATAAGGGAGTCCTTTCCAGATGGTCAGTGCACGATAGATTTGTTCGGTAAGCATTAGGCGAGCCAGTTCATGAGGAAATGTCATGGCCGAAAGACTCAATTTCAAATGGGCATTGTCACACAACTCCTTATCGAGTCCCCATGCTCCACCAACCACAAACGAAATTCGTGAAACCGCTGAATTCATGCATTCTTCAATCCATTTGGAGAATTCCTCGGTAGTGAGGCTTTTCCCGGTTGGGTCTAATACGACAATTCGGCTATCGGCGGACAAATGCTTGCGAATGGCCTCTGCCTCACGAATAATTGCGCCGCGACCTTTACCGTTGGTCTCTTCGCCGGTTCCCACCGGAACCTCGATCTGTTCAATAGGTAGAAAACGGCGAATCCGTTTTAGATACTCTTCAACGCCAGCCAGAAAATACGGCTCGCGGAGTTTTCCAACGGCTACAATGCTTAGATTCACTTTTAATGTCCAGGTTCTTTTGGATAGCGCAATATAGGAGTCATTGGAGGAAAATGCAATTTCACCTACCGGTTTACTGCTTGCATTTTCCATAAGACTATTTTATCTTCTTATTTCTGTGATTCTTGCGCGCCACATGACAATAAAATCAATAATAACAATTATTTATGTTTTGGTGTTGGGGTCTCTGGTCGGCGCTCAGACGACCCAGCCAGTTCCGGAGCGAACGCTGGATTCCCTTCGTCAAGAGTTGTTACGCGTAGACCAAACCATCAAACAAAGCACAAGTCAGGAGCAAAACCTGCTTCAGGAGATGGATGCCGTGCGGAAGCGTCTGACGTTACTAGAGCAGATGGTGCGAGATCAGCAACAACAGGAAACGACCTTAAAGGACAGTATCCGTTCACTGGAGACAGTGATTGACACACAGGAGGATACACTGTCGGTCTTGGGAACAGAGATTCTTGCACTTGAAGATGAAGAGACTAAATTAGCGGGGGCGGTGGCGCGATCCATGCTGGCGAATCGTCGCTTATCGGATTGGGCGTTATTGGAATTCTTGATCGGCGCACATACCTGGCCGGAGTTGTTGGCGAGGAGATCGGTGGTGTCACGTTTGGAAATCACCGGACGGCGTTCATTGGCGGCAATGCGGGTAACCGTGGATACGCTCAAGGTTCGGGAAGACGATATTTTCCTCCGCACGCAAACGCTCCGGGAACGACAAAACCGTCTCAATGCGAACCGCCAACAGGCATTGGCACTACGGCAGACGATTCAAAAAGACCTTGACGAACTGGCCGACAACCGGAAATGGCTGCAAAGCCAACTCAAGCGTGTTCGCAAGGATCGTCGATTGCTATCGGCACAGCGCGATGACTTGGAATCCGCGCAGCAAGAGATCGAGAACATCATAAACAAGGTTACACGCGGAGAACCGCTATCCGGAGTATCATTAAGCTTACTTAAAGGCGCACTGCCGTGGCCGGTAGACGGTAAAATCGTTCAGAAGTTCGGAATGGTCCGTAATCGCGATTTGGCAACGCTGACTGAGAATCCGGGGATCGAACTGGAAGCCGATCCCAATGCGGTTGTTACCGCAGTGGCGGAAGGCAAAGTATCCTCGGTTTCTTGGCTGCGCGGTTTCGGCAACGTGTGCATCATCGAACATCCCGGCTCGTATTATACGGTCTATGCCAAATTGGGACAGGTTCTCGTAACTGCCGGTCAGGACATTTCCATGTCAGGAATGATCGGTTATCCGGGATTTGACGCGGCCTCCGGCACGTACCGAATGCACTTCGAAATATGGTCGGGTAAAACAAAAAGAGATCCGTTGCAGTGGCTAAAACAGCCGTAAAGAAAGATCAACAACGAAGTATAATCGGCCAGCAACGCATTCGCGATTCGTTGGCGGAAAGCGTACGCTCCGACCGCACGGCTCATGCCTATTTGCTGACGGGACCACGCGGTGTCGGCAAAGCTGCTATAGCATTAGAATTCGCCCGGCTGCTACTCTGCCAATCAAGCGGACCGAAGCCCTGCGAAGAGTGCGAACAATGCCGTCTATCACTCACGTTGCAGCATCCGGATCTGCATTTGGTTTTACCGACACCGCCCGGAAAGAAAGCATCGGGCGATGAAGCGGAGGACGACGACAGCGGAGTTAATGCTGATCAACAAAATACTCTGATAGAAGAGTTGGCCCGCGATCCTTATGCGTCTCTCGTAGTTGAGAAACCCAAAGGACGGAAGGACAGCCGCGCTCTACGGATGCAGGATCGGATCATTAAAATCGGTCAGATCCGTTCGATGCTTCGTTTAGCGTCGCTGAAACCATTTCAGGCAAACAAAAAAGTGTTTGTGCTGCTTCATGCAGACGCCATGAACGTCAATGCCCAAAACGCATTTTTGAAGGCGCTGGAAGAACCACCGGACGCCGCGTTTTTTTTGCTCACGACCGAAAATGAACAAGCTTTGCGTACTACCGTTCGCTCCCGCTGTCAGCGGGTGGCGATACCACCGTTGACAGCCGCCGAGATTGCTGAAGCCTTGATTGCCGATGGGATACCGGCGGAATCGGCAAAAACGGCGGCACATTTGGCTGGAGGCAGCTTCACCCATGCCCGCGAACTGGCCAGCGGCAATCTGGAAGCTCTACAGACTCGTACTATTGATTTTTTTCGAGCTGCCGCAATGTGCGACCCGCTGAAGCTGCCCGAGGCTACGGAAACATTTCTGGAAACGGAAGGTTTGCCGAGTGAGACTACGTTGGAACTTCTGGCTATGCTGCTGCGGGATGTGGCATTGTGCCGTAGCCAAGAACGAAACAGCAGTATTTCGCTGACCTTTCAGTCTTTTCAAAAGAGTATTGAAGGAATTGTTGCCGCATTTCCCCAAGCTAACTTGGAGGAAGCGGCCAAGGCATTGGATGAATCAGCCGGATACCTGGCACGCGGCTATACGGAAAATTACGTGCTGTATGGATTGGCGATTCGGCTTCGCCAACACTTAGGACCACGCGCCTCGACGAAACGGAAAACCCCCGCTCATGCATGATATTCTCGAAATAGATTTTAAAGGGCGGCGCAAGGAATTCGCCCGCAATCCCCTGCAGTTTCCTTTCATCGTCGGCGATTTAGCCATCGTTGAAGTGGAACGCGGTCAAGATTTAGGCAAAATCAGTTATTTAGGTCAGCGAGCCGAGGTTACGGATGAACAAGCACCATCGCTGACCGTAATCCGTAAGGCCGGACCGGCCGACATCATAATCCTCGAACAAAACCGTCATCGCGAAAAGGACGCCCGTTCGCTGGCTAAGCAGAAGATCGCCCACCATAAACTGGACATGAAGCTGGTGGACATCGAGCTGCAGTGGGACGGACGGAAAATGACCTTTTACTTTACCGCTGACGGACGAGTAGACTTTCGCGAGTTGGTAAAAGATTTGGCTTCGTCATTTCGGACCCGCATTGATCTGCGGCAGATCGGCGCACGCGATGAAACAAAGCGAACCGGCGGCTACGGAGTCTGCGGTCAACCACTCTGCTGCGCGACTTTTCTGACCGAATTCAAGCCGATTACGACGCAGATGCCACGGGATCAGTTTTTACCGCTGAACCCGTCCAAACTGTCCGGAGTATGCGGTCGTCTCAAATGCTGCTTGCGATATGAGTTGGATGTCTACCGCGAGTTTCAGCGGTCCTGTCCGAAGCTCGGTCATGCCGTTAAGGATGAAACGCGCGGCGACGGTGTTATTGAAAAGCTTGATTTGATTCGCGAGCAGATCCAAATCAAATACGGGAACGGCGATCTGGAAAAGATGTCAACCGAGGAGTTCCGTCAGAATACAAATTGGAAGCCGGAAATGCCGAAGAACGAATGCATCTGCATTTGTGGACGGAAACCGCCGAGCGCTCCTCCTCCCAAGACCGAAGAATCGCGCGAAGAAGAGGAAATCCAACCGATTCGAAGCGAAGGCGCCGAGCGCGTCACATTGCTCCCCGGCGGCGGAATCGGCATAAAATCCAGCACGGGTGGCGAAGATGTTCAGGTTGGAACGGATTTGAGCGTCACCCCAAAAGGTGATCAACCGGCCAAGAAAAAGCGTAAACGGCGGCGCGGACACCGGAAGCCCCCAGGGAGCTCCGGCGGGAATCCCCCTCAATCTGAAACTCCGTCTGCCTAACTATCACCAAGCTTATGAGCACTTATTATATAACCACACCCATCTATTACGTCAACGCTAATCCGCATATCGGAACCGCGTACACGACGATTCTGGCAGATACGATGGCGCGCTACCATCGGATGCTGGGTGATGATACCTTTTTCCTGACTGGCACCGATGAACACGGCGACAAAATCGCTCGTTCAGCCGCCGCCAAAGGAATCGAACCGCAGCAATTCGTGGATGAGATCAGCGGTAAGTTCAATGCGTTGTGGCCGAAGCTGCATGTATTCCCAAATCGTTTTATCCGTACCACAGATTCCGACCACAAGGCGTTGGTGCGCTCGATTCTGCAACGGATTCACGATAGCGGCGATATCTATTTCGGCGAGTATGGCGGACATTATTGCACAGGCTGCGAACGTTTCCTGACCGAAAAAGAGCTCGTTGACGGGAAATGCCCGGATCATCAGACCGTCCCCGAATTCGTCCAAGAGAAGAATTATTTCTTCCGGATGAGTAAATATCAGGATTGGTTGATTGAATACATTCACAACAATCCCGATTTCATACGGCCGGAACGCTATCGCAATGAAGTGTTAGGATTTCTGCGCGAACCGCTGGAAGATCTTTGCATATCCCGTCCCCGCACCCGCCTGTCATGGGGAATCGAAATACCATTTGATACGGACTTTGTGACCTATGTTTGGTTCGATGCGCTGTTGAATTATTTAACCGCAATTTCGTGGGGTACATCTGCGCAGGCGACCCGCTATTGGGCCTCAGCTGAGCACTTGATCGGCAAGGATATTCTTAAACCCCATGCGATTTATTGGCCGATCATGCTCAAAGCCGCCGGGATCGAGCCGTATAGGCATTTGACCGTGCACGGTTATTGGAACTTTCGCGATTCGAAGATATCAAAATCTTCCGGAAAACCGGTGGATGTGCTGCCGTTGGTGGAGATTTTCGGCGCGGACGCCGTGCGCTATTTTTTGATGCGGGATATGGTTGTCGGGTTGGATGCCAAGTTTACGGCTGATCTGCTGGTGCAACGAATCAACAGCGATTTGGCGAACGATTTGGGAAATCTCCTTTCGCGCATTACCAAGCTGGTGCAGGATCATTTTTCGGGTCAGATTTCTGAACCACCGGTTACAGCTTGTGAGTTGAAAGATCAAGCCGGAACATTAGTATCACAGATTCCTGCATACTTAGCCGAGTGGAAGCTCCATACCTTGATCGAGGAAACGCTGCAGCTCGTGCGTTCGACCAACCGCTATTTCGAAACCTCCGCCCCGTGGTCGTTGGCAAAGACCGATAAACGCAAATGCGGAGAAGTCCTATATGAATGCGCGGAAGCTCTTCGCATTGCGGCGGTGATTCTCTATCCAGTGATGCCCTCGAAAATGGCGGAACTGCTTGCACGAATGGGCGAAGCAGTCGAGACTTTCCAATTGGCAAGCGCCGCGGCATGGGGACAGTTACGTGCTGGTACGCGACTGGAACCGGGTGCACCGCTGTTTCCACGCATTGACGAAACCGCCATGATGAAAACGCTGCCTCATCTGTTTACGGGTACATCAGCACCGCAAACCGCCAAACCTGCCGAAGCGACCGCCGACCTCATCGAATTTTCGGACTTTTCGAGAATCCAACTGCGAATTGCCGAAGTGCTGAAAGCCGAACGCATTCCCGAGACGGATAAATTGCTGCGGCTGCAAATTGACGTCGGCGGTACAAGCCGTCAGATCGTCGCCGGAATCGCTCAGCATTACCGACCGGAAGAACTCATCGGCAGAAAAATCGTAGTTGTTGCGAACTTGAAACCGGCCAAGCTGCGCGGTGAGCTTTCCGAAGGAATGCTCTTAGCCGCCAAGACCGACGGCAAGTTGGTACTGCTCACCGTTGACGGCGATGTCGTCTCCGGGGCTAATGTAAGCTGATTAGATCTCACCATAAATAGAAAAGGCGCGTCCGATCGGTCGCGCCTTTTTTGTTATCAACGCATTTCAATTGCGCGGAAATGTCAGCGTGAAGCAAGCGCCTTTACCTTTTTCCGACTCAACGCTGATCTTACCGTTATGCAAATCCATGATATTCTTACTGAGATAAAGACCCAAACCGGTTCCCGACCCCGCCGGTTTGAAGGTGAAGAACGGTTCAAACAACTGCGGCAAATGTTCGGCGGCAATGCCGATTCCGTTATCACGGACGCTTATTTGCACCGAATTTTCAGAGACACGGGTTTTAATCGTGAGATCGCCGCCATCGGGCATGGCATCCAGCGCATTGAGAATGAGATTGATGAGAACTTGCTGCACTTCCGGCGGCGAAGCCAATACCAACGGCAGGTTCTTGGCCAGATCCACAGCGACAGTCACATTTCGCTCGCGAATTTGCTGCCCCATCAACGCATTTACCTTCTGTACCAATTCATTCATTTGAACCGGCGCATGAGTTGCCGACGGACTGCGGTGAAGGTCAAGCAGGCTGCGTACGATATGTCGAATACGGTCTATCCCATCTTGCAGAAGTTCGACATTTTCGGAGATGTTTTCCTTCTTTTTCGCCCGCTCATCAATGGTCTTGATCTGCGATGAAAGCCCCTGCAACGGATTGTTGATCTCATGCGCGATTCCCGCCGCCAGCCGTCCCGTCGCCGCCAGCCGCTCCGATGCAACTAACTGCTGCAACAAGACGCGATGTTCGGTAATATCACGGATAATGCCCTGTGTTCCGGTGACGATGCCGCCTTGCCGAACGATTGTGCGGTTAATTTCGAGAGTGCGCTTATCTCCTTGCCGGGTGAGAACCTCCACGTGATGCAGCGTATGCTCGCCTGCGAGTTGCGCGAGCTCTTGTAAAGCGCGATGATTGATGGGATTTTCGGTCGTCAGTTCTTCCAGCAAGCGCTTTAGGGCGCGTCCGATATAGTTCTCACGGACATAACCAAGCGTCTTCGTAAATGCTTCGTTCAAGAACGTCAGTTTATCATTCTCATCCGTAACATAGACGATATCAGTCGTCGAATTCACCAACCGGCTAAAGCGTTCTTCGGACAGCCGTAAATCACGCGTACGTTCGTGAACCCGCAATTCCAATTCGGCGGCACGCTTTTTCAGTTCATCCCGCAGCCGTTGCGCCTGCAAATGCAGCGCACCATGCGTCAGCAGAACATCCAGAAGCTGCATAATCTCAGCTTTGGGGCGAGCTTCGTCCACGGGTGCTTCCAGCGACAGAAAACCGAAAACCGATCCATCCTCGCGCATCACCGGAATGAACAACTGATCACCAGACCGCCACTGACCATCACCCGAATCCGCGGCCTTGGTACTTGAAGTTGTAGTGCGTACATATGTAGCCGGGCCGATATCGCTCGTCGTACGCTCGAACTCGAACGGACGCAGCGGACGACCGCGCATGTCCCGCAGCGACTCCCGAAGCGATGCGGGAATCTCACCTTCCCGCCATACACCGATGTAACGGATCAGATATTTTTCGTCGGCCAGCAGCAATACTGCCTGACGAAACGCTCCCGCTTCAACCACAGCTTTGCAAATGAAATCCAAGACCGCATCGGGATCCTGAATACGACCGATATGCAGGCTGACTTGAAATAGATGCGATAATACGCCTTGATAACGCTGAGTTTCGGCGGTGGTTTCGGTAACGCGGTTGGCCAGCGCGTAGTTCGCCTCTTCTAACCGCTGCGCATATTCGCGATTCTGGATTTCCAGCCGCTTCGCCTGCGTGGCGCGCTCGATCAGAACCCCGACTTCCTTCAGTGAAGAAAACGGTTTTTTCAGGAAAGCGAAAGCCTGATCAGAGAGTGCGGCAATGGCATCTTCCAAATCCGCTTGGCCGGACATGAGAATCTTCGCCATATCGGGATAGCGCTGATTTAACTCCTGTTGCAAGGCATGACCGTCAATCGCGCCCGGAAGCCGCAAATCCAACAGCGCCACATCCACCTGATCCAATGTTTTGAGGGCGAGCGCCTCTTCGGCCGATTCCGCGATAAACGAGCGCAAGCCGCGCTGCTCGAAATAGCTCTTCAGCAGTTCGCGAACATGGGGGTCGTCATCCACCACTAATACGGTAATCGGCTTTTCGTTCAAGCGATCAAGCTTTCAAGTTCTTGATGATAATTTCTGCGGCCGGGCGAATCGACTTAGCCGGCACGTCAAGGTTTGTTACCAAACGGAATCGCTTCTCCCCTTCCGGGAAGAACAGCACTCCCTCCTGTGTGCATTTTTGAACCAATTCGGGAGCCTTCAGCTGACTCTTAGTAATCGTGACCATTAAGATGTTCGTTTGAACCGGCATGTCCACCTGTACCAGTTCGCTGTCATTCAAATAACCCGTAAGTTCCGCCGCATTGGCATGATCTTCGGCCAGACGTTCCCGATGATGATCTATCGCAAAGAGAGCGGCGGCGGCCAGAATTCCCATTTGCCGCATCCCGCCGCCGAATATCTTGCGAAATCGATGCGCGCGCTTAATGAATTCTTTCGATCCCGCTACCGCACTGCCAACGGGCGCGCCCAATCCTTTCGAGAAACACACTGAAACCGTATCCGCATGGACTGCAATATCGCGTTCCGTGCATTTACTTGCCACAGCGGCATTCCAAATCCGCGCTCCGTCCAAGTGCACCAAGATATTCCTGGAATGCGCGACGTCAGCGATGCGTTCCAGCTCGCGGAGTTCATACACGGCACCACCACCCCGATTGTGAGTATTTTCCACCGCAATAACGGTGGTCGGAGCGACATGATCGCCCCCGCGATGGATGGCGGCGGACACCTGTTCCGCCTTGAGTAAGCCGCGCACACCAGGCAGCGAGCGGAGTTGAATCCCGGACAGCAAAGCGGGCGCGCCGCCTTCGTAGTTCAGGATGTGCGCATTTTCATCCAACAGAACTTCATCCCCCGGGCGCGTCAACGCCGCCAGCGAGACCTGATTGCCCATGGTGCCGCTGGGTACGAAGAGCGCAGCTTCCTTACCCAGTAACTCCGCTACCCGCTCGTGCAGGCGATTGGCGGTCGGATCCTCACCAAATACATCATCACCCACCTCAGCATCCGCCATAGCTTTTCGCATAGCAGAAGTGGGTTTGGTGACCGTATCACTGCGGAGGTCAATAGGAAAAAAATTGCTCATGTTTCGTTAATTCCCAAAAGAATGCAAAAGCTAAGCCCGTTTTCAGGCATTATGCAGTCCATGTTGATAACTGAAAACAGGGACCGACGTTATTTCGCGGTCCCTGTGAATAAACTTGTGCCCAACGTTGTCATCAGCCGTTCAGCATGATCACAATGCCGTTCCATTCGATTTCCCCTTTAGGACGCTGTAGGGAATCGGTTTCATTCTTTCAACATTGCGATAATTTCGTTGACGAGCTTATCAATGCCCAGGGCGACGTCAGCGATATGCGTATTGTACATAAATGCCGGAGTGCTGACAATGAGGTTTTCTTTATCCACAACGCAATCCGTGACGGGGCATTCGATATGTTTTGAACCGAACTTGTCCACACTGGCAGAAGCTCCGGAGGCGGCACCGACCGTCAGTCGCGGATGCAGACTTTTCCCTTTCAACGCCCGTGCCAATACCACCGGTGCAATACAGATGACTCCAACCGGTTTGCGTGCTTCCACCATTTTCACCATAAAAGACTTGACCATCGGATTGATCGAACAATCGTCACCTTTCACGGCGTAATCGCAGTAGTTCTTGGCCGCGCCGAAACCGCCGGGAAAGATCACCGCATCCAGCTTATTCACCCAGCTGTCGTCCAACGGTTGGATATTACCGCGCGCCAGCCGTGCCGCCTCGATCAGCACGCGACGGCTGTCACCGGTCGGTTCTCCGGTCATATGATTGACCACGTGCAACTGCGGGACATCGGGCGCCAGACATTGAACGGGAATACCGGCGCGATCCAGGGCCAGCAGAGTAAGTACGGATTCGTAGATCTCCGCGCCGTCCAGATAGCCGCAACCGGCCAGCACGACACCGACGGTTTTCATGATCGCCTCCGAAAAACTTCCAACATCTGCGATACGGATTACAGCTTGGTCTCCGCGACGGTGGAGCGAACTTTATCTGCGGACTCGTTGAACATCCGCTTTTCCTCGTCATTGAGCGGAATCTCAAGAATCTTCTCGATACCGTTCTTGCCGATCACCGCGGGGACGCCCATATAGAGGTCCTTATGGCCGTATTCACCCTGCAGCCAAGCCGCGCATGGCAGGACGCGCTTCTTGTCGAGTACGATGCTCTCAACCATTTCAACGGTGGCGGAAGCGGGAGCATACCAGGCCGAGGTACCCATAAGCTTCACGATTTCCGCGCCGCCGTTGCGGGTGCGATCTACCATCGCATCAATTCGTTCTTTGGAAACCAGACTGGTCAATGGAACACCGCCGACGGTGGTCATCCGGGACAGCGGAACCATCGTATCGCCATGACCGCCCAGCACCATGGCTTGAATATCCTTCATGGACATACCGGTTTCCATGGCGATAAAGGCTCGGAACCGCGCCGTATCGAGGATTCCCGCCATACCGAAGACACGATTGGGCTTGAAGCCGGAAATCTTCAGCGCGCCGTAGCACATGGCATCCAACGGATTGGAGACGACGATCATCAGCGCATTGGGAGACAATTTTGCCGCCTGACCGACCGCATCCTTAACGATCGCGATGTTGACATTCAGCAAGTCTTCGCGGGACATTCCCGGCTTACGGGGTTTGCCGGCCGTCATCACGATAATATCCGAGCCTTTGGTGTCGGCGTAGTCGTTGGTTCCGATGATCCGCGTATCGTAGCCTTCGACGGCTCCCGACTGGTACATGTCCAACGCTTTCCCTTGAGGAACACCCTCAAGAACGTCAATCAACGCGATTTCATTGACAATGCCCTTTTGAGCCAGAACGTAGGCAACGGTTGCGCCGACGTTTCCCGCTCCGATGACAGTGACTTTCATGGGATCCGCTCTCTGTTTTTAGAGTGATTGTTATTGTGACAAAGGGGGGTATTCGAGAGATCGTTCCGCGGGGAAACCCGTCCGGAACAAACAAAATGCGCGGTCTCATCAAACGGGACCGCGCAGAGGAAGCGGAAAAAAACGTCGCCGGACCTCGGCGGTACCGGATCGAAAAAAGCTTAAACTTCGACGGGGAGAATATGCACGAATTTACGCGTTCCGGCTTCTTTCGTCACGAATTTGACGATGCCGGGAGTCAGCGCGAATAACGTATGATCACGGCCCAAGCCGACATTTTTGCCGGGCTTAATGCGCGTGCCGCGCTGGCGTACCAGAACTTCTCCGGCCTGAACGGTTTGTCCGGCGAAGCGCTTAACACCCAGCATTTTCGGCTGGCTGTCGCGGCCGTTACGCGATGATCCTTGTCCCTTTTTATGCGCCATCGTTCGTCCTTATCAGTCCTCGACTCGTGGGCGGTTAGGCTTTAATCGAGTCAATATGAATCGTGGTAAAACGCTGCCGGTGACCGTGCTTCTTGTGGAAGTCCACCCGGCGCTTCTTCTTGAAAACGATCAGCTTCCGATCACGTCCGTGGGCGACGACCGTCGCGTGCACCGCGCCCTCAAGATACGGCTTCCCGACCCGGGTGCCCTTGTCGTCCGAGACCAGCAGAACCTTGTCGAAAACGACCTTGGAGCCTTCTTGAGCTTCGTCTATATAGTCAAGGTTAAGTGTTTGATCCGGCTCGACCTTGACCTGACGGCCACCAATACTGAATACCGCATACATTCGTGGATTTACCTTTACTTCAAAGGCTCATAATTTATGGAAATTCGGCGTTTTTGTCAAGAGACCCGACCTTTGTACTCGTCGGTGACTTCCTTCTTCTGTTTCCAGCTATAACACTTGAATTCTTCAAGCTTTAGAGTCGGATCAGCTTCCAGTTTAATGTAGGTGAAGGACTCCCACATGATTTGGCGGAGGTGAGATTTTAGGCCCTGCGTAATATAATCAACAACCTCGGGATGAGCTTTTACGGTGAGACCCATTTCGCCGGTCCGCGCCCGGAACCGACGCACCCACGTTTGCAACTGGGTCACGACCGATTCCTTCACGATCACCATACCGGTGCCTCGGCAAGTCGGGCAGGATTCATTAAAGGTGTAAAGCAGGCTGTGCTTGGTGCGCTGGCGCGTCATCTCCATGATTCCGAACTGACTGATGGGGGCAAGGTCCCATTTGGCCCGGTCATCCTTCATGGCTTGCCGCATCGCCTCGTAGATCTTGCGGCGATTCTTTTCTTCCAATTGATCAATGAAGTCTATAATGATAATGCCGCCCAAATCGCGCAATCGGAGCTGCCGCGCGATTTCCTGGATGGCTTTCAGGTTCACCCGGAGGCTATTTTCTTCCTGATTCTCCTTGCCGATGAACCGTCCGGAGTTGACGTCAATGGTGACGACCGCTTCGGTCTGCTCGATAATCAGATAACTTCCGCCACCGAACCACACTTTGCGGGCGATGCCCTTCTCGATCTCCGATTCGATGTTGAAGGAATCGAAAATTGGTTCCTTGCCATCGTAGTATTGAATGCGGTCGAGATAATTCGGGGCCACCGAACGCACGTACGCGCGGATTTCCCGATAGAGTTTATGGTTGTCCACGGCGACGCGATCCACTTCTGGTCCGAAGAGATCGCGAATAATACTGGAAGTAATCGGCGCTTCCTTATGGACGCGGGAGGGCGCGGGACTTTTTTCGATCTGCTTCTCGATGAGATTCCACATGCGAACCATCACGCGCAAATCGCGGCGAACTTCGTCTTCAGTCTTCCCCTCCCCTACGGTACGGCAAATCAGTCCGAATCCATCCGGGCGGATTTCCTTCAGGATACTCTTGAGCCGCTTGCGCTCTTTGAAATCGGGAATCCGTTTGGATACACCGACCAGATTGTCCCCCGGAACCAAAACCAGAAATCGTCCCGGCAATGAGATTTGCGAACTGAGACGCGGTCCCTTTTTGCCGATCGGCTCCTTGACGATCTGAACCAGAATTTCCTGCCCGGCTTTCAATTCCGGGCGCTGCTTGAACGGACGACGTCGGCCGGTCTTCTTCTCGGGCATTGAAACTTCGTCAATTTCGATGCCTTCCGCCATATCCACCGCCGATTGAAACAAATCGGAGAAGTGAATGAAGCCGTCAATCTCCCAACCGATATTGACGAACGCCGCCTGCATGCCGGGCATCACCTTGCGGATGATTCCCTTGTAGACGTCACCGCTGTGCCGCTCGTGTTCGGGACGCTCGACAAACAAGTTGATGAGCGCGCCGTCTTCCACGAGGGCAATTCGCGTTTCGGTGACCGTCGAGTTAATAATCAGTTCTCGTTTCACCAGTTGCTTTCATCCTAAATCTTAAAACGTGCTCAACAGGGAGACATGGAGTTTGCCGCTTAATAAGCGGTCGTCTTCGCCGACGCCGTAATCGAAGCCCCAGATTCCGATATCGGTATCGAGCCGTAGACCGACTCCCGCACCCATGCGGAAAATTGTTGATTCTTTAAGAGTCTCATTGACTCGTTGTTTTCGATACGCGCTGCCCGCATCGCCGAAGACAAAGACGCGGGAGGCGGGTCCCAACCAATAGCGCAACTCCGCCGACGCCCAACCGACCCGCGAGCCGAGGAACTGCTCTTCACGATAGCCGCGCAGCGTTCGCGCACCGCCCAAGCGATACAGATCCGGCAGCAAGACTTGCGGCTCGGTCGTCTCCAAGGCACGGGCATGAAGACTGAGATCGGCAATCCAAAACGGAAACAGTTCTTGAGCCACTTCCGCATCAATCCCGCCGCGCCGATGACGGAACGACCCCGCCGGTTCTTGGTTGACGGCCTGGGAACGTTTGCGCCAACCGGTTCCGGCATGAGTCGAAAAATATGCGCCGCTGCGCGGGTTGGTGGGGTGACCGCGGCTATCCACCGCGAATCCCGATTCGAGATACGTTGTGCGGCTATCAGGCAGATCCAGCAGCAAAGAAGAAACGGAATCGGTCAGAATCTCCTCCTGCTGCACCAGTCCCCACACGTTCACCGAAGCGAAGAGATCTAATTCGGCGCGAATTCCCAGCTTGCGCGTGACATACAGAGTATCTTCGATTCGCTGCCCGAAATCCGCCCGCAGCGCCAACGGCTGCCCCAAAATCCACGGTTCGCGATAGGACACTTCCACCGCCTGAATGCGGCGGTCAGGGCGTTCCCAATGCACCCGCGCCTTTCGTCCGACGCCGAACAAGTTCAGGAGTTCAACGTTCACCAAGCCGGTCAGCAGTGCGGGACGCGTATCGGTTTCCGGCAGATAACCGGCGACGATATCCAGTCGCGTGGAACGCATCTCCTGCAACGGTACACGCACGCCCGTTCGTCCCGATTCATCCGCCGCGATTTCTTCGGTTCCCACCGACTTCACAAATTCTAAGCGACCTAACCGTCGCCGCGCTGCAACAATTTGACGCTGATCGTATAATCCACCGGTTTTCAGCCGTGACTCCCGCAACAGATAAGATTCACGAGTCTGCCGGACACCGGGAAAGGACACGAATTCCAGCGCTGTGCGCGGACCGGAATGAACCACCAGCTTCAGCGCAACGGCTTGGTCAACGGAATCGGCAGCGATTTGATGAATATCAATCCGCGCAAAGGGATAACCGAAATTTTCGAAATAGTCCAACAGCCGGTTGATATCATAGACGAGATTCGACCAACGGAACATCGCTCCGGCGGTCGTCAATACTCGCTCGAATTCCGCTTCGGGAATCAATGTACTGTCGCCCAGCCATTCCACCGATGATATTCGAGCCAGTTCTCCTTCGTGAAGGTAAATGGCTAAATCGGTGCGATCTCGTCTGCGAGTCTGCAAGACGACGCTATCCACCTTCGCGAACAGGAAATCATGAGCAATCAGAGAATCCTGTAATGATTGCAGTTGAACATCAAGACTCTCGGCAGACAATTTGAAAAAATCATCCCTGCCTAGGAAGTTCTGCAATTCCCCGTTTGAGAACACACGGTTGCCGTGAAACAGCACGCGCTCGGCGGCAATCAGTGATGATGTTCCGATCAAACAGGCAAGAGCCACGACAATGAAGATGCGCGGTTTCATCAAAAGGTGGCCCTGACTTCCAGCCGACCGGTGTGATAAGTCTTCTCACCCGCGTCCTGACGGCCCGTATAATTCAAAGAACCGGACAACATCTGACCGAATTGATAAGTGCCGCGTAACGACCAGCGGTAGTTCTCCCCGCGATTGGAGCCCCGGCTCAATTCATAGGGAATGGCGGCTTTATTGGACGTGGCGTGAATCCATGAGACATTCGCATCGAATCGCGCCTTGCCCACCAGATTCAGAGCGACATGGGGACGAAGTTCACGCAAACTGACCTGCGTGGCGGTGCGTTCATCGTTCGCTTCGACGGCATCCACATCCAACCCCGTTTCCCAACGCGAGGATAGAATAATCGTATTGCCTTGCGATAATTCGAACCGATTGATATCGCGATCAGGAAATGTTCCCGAGAAATACTGCTGAGTCTCCCGCGAAAGATTGGTTTCGGTTTCGCCGCGCCAAAACGACAAGTATTTTGCCCGCACCCGAATTCCCCCCTCGCGCACGGTGCGCCCCTGCCCACCGTTCAGATACTGGTTTTGCAGCGACTGCGAATAGCGATAGCGCAATCGCGTACTCAACTTCTGGCTAAGGCGACGCACATGCAAATCCTGCCGCAGTGAGACCGTTCCCCATAAGGTTGAGTCGCCTCGAAACTGAGATTGATCGAGCATCAATAGCGCGGGCGAAAGCGATTTTCGCGTCCGTTCTTCAATGACTAACTCGGTTTCCGACGATAACGCCCGCAGCCAATCCCCCACTGCGCCCGGATTCAGTTCATCAGGTCGCAACCAAAACAGCGAATTCAGGGTCACTTCAGTCGCCGGTTCATAGACTCCAGTGAAGCGCGGAACCAATTCGTAATTCCCTTGATCGTCAGGAATATACTGATCGCCTTCCCGGCGATAACTCCCCGTACCTTCCGGTACCTCGACCGCAACCAACAGTTGATTCTGCGAACGCGTCTTCGCCACCTCGTAAACGACATTCGCTTCAAAGAGGCGATTCTGCGACAGAAGCAACGCTTCCAGCCGCCCGATATCGGAAACGACATCAGTTGAATCCAGCGACGAATAATCTTTTTCACGATGAGCATAGCGCGCCGAGATCCGCCCCTGCTCGGGCGGCGACCACGTCGCTTCGGTGGTCATCGTATAGGCGCGGGAAGCCGGAGTAAAGGCATTCGTGGCGGTCAACCGGTCGTCCGTGCGACGGCGATACTCGCTGTCCATCGTGACATTGCCGGGCAAAACGACACCCATTCCCCCCAGATAGTCCAGATAGCGATAACCCGAATAATAGGTTCCGATGCGATCGCGCTTGCGCTCCCGTTCCAGTCGCACTCGCGGCGCGAAACGAGTCCACGTCCCAATCAATCCGGCATTCTGCCGAATCCAATTCCCGCGTCGCCGCGTTTGCGAATCCTGACTTTGCAGTGAAAGATGATCGGCAGATAATTGCCAGCTTTTAAGAACGCGGGCGGATAAGCCGATATTACGGCGCTGCGAAGCGAAACGATCCGGCCGATCCAAATCGCCGTATCCGCCGTAAACGGATAACGGCTCGATGGGATTGAGACGCAATGTCGCTTCACGAATTGTCTCCTCGACTCCGGAACTACTTTGAGTGTCCCATTCACGATTGAACTCGACTTCGGACGAACGGCTCATCTCAACGAACTGACGATCACGATGCCGTACGCGAGTATCAGCGATGATGCGATGCGGCGTGATGCCGATAAGTTTCAGGTCGTCTCGCGAAAACTGTATCGCTCCCGTTAATGCCATGCCGTTATTATCGCCGTCGTCCATATTGGAAAACGTATTGACATCACGTTGGCTGGAAGCAATTTCCCCCGAGATTTGCAGCCCTTTAGCGGGCGATGTGTGCAGTCGGAAATCCGCCAGATTCTGCTTGGCCGGCAGCGGTAATCGGCGATACGGGCGATATCGTCCCGCCCCCGGTCCCACCCAATAGAAAAACGTCAACCCCAAGGAATCGGCGGAGGCGGCGTATTCGCCGTTGCCCACTCCAAAATCGTCGAATAATACCCGCCATTGACCGGTCGGCTGATTCAACGAATCGCGGGGCGAGAACCGAAAGAGCGAGTAAGTGCTGTCCACCCAACTCGTATCCGCTTGAACATAGTCTCCCCCGGCGATTCCAATGGAATCCGCGGCGAAGACTACGGCGGCATTGGGATCATCACCGGCGGCAGCCAGGACATCACGATCAGCGTCGGTCAAACCGATATTGATGGGACGCGCGCGATCATCCGATTCGGTGATCCAGGTGAACGTTCCCCCCAACCGATCATCACCGAATTTCCCGTCCGCCCGTCCTGCCGCGTAAAATCGCTCGTAATCTTCGTTGGAATACTCGTAATCTACTACAAGGCGTGAATCGGACGTGATGATTCGACGGGACGTAAACGTGATCTCGCCCGCTGCGTAGTCAATCGTATAGTCGTTGCCCTCGCCGCGCCGCAGTAATTCGCCATCCAACCAAACCTTTTCCGTACCGGCCAGAACGACAATTCCAATTTCGCCGGTCCGACCGGGCAGCGGGTACGGTCCTTGATTGGCTTCCTGACCGGTAAATGAGTAGCTGTAGAACTGTCCCCGACTGACCGCACCGGAAGCGGTAGCTGAAAAATGCGAATAGTTCGCCTCCCCCATCACGCCCGTAAGTTTGCGGGCATACGTATCGTACTGTCCGCCCAAAAGATTCAGGTTATAGTCGCCCAATGTCGTTGCCAAATGGGGCGACCGCACCGAAACGAAAATCTTCTCGAGTTCGTTGATGGCTTCAGTGGTTCCTTCGGGTTGGATCGGCGTGGATTGATCGGTGAGCGCTGCGACCACGTCCACATTCTTGCCGACTCGACCTTGAATCTGCAAATTCAGCGCCGATTCCATTTCCAAATCCTGACCGGTTCCCACCTGCACGCTGCGAATCAACGATCCGGATTTGTTCAACCGGCTCCACCCTTCCTGAACGGGCGATTCCAACGGCGGGGCGGTCACAATGCGCGTCGTATCGGAATCGGCGGTTCCGGGCAGTTCGCGTCCCAATTCGCGCAAGCTGCGCCGGACGTAGGAACGCAATAGCGGAAACGGACGATAATAGTACACTACCCAAAGGGTATCTTGCGGACCTAACGGACGATAAATCCAGAGGCGATTGCCCGGCTCGACCACCCGCCACTGGGCAAATTCGCTTTGCGGCTCCCCATTGCGCAGAACGATTAACGAATCCAATACGATCCAATTCTGCGGAAGAACTAATAACGTATCGCGCGGAGCCGAAGCCGTAAACGTTGCTGCAGCCCGCCGCAGTGGGAAAGCCGACGCAGCATTCGGAAGCATAACGGCAATCCAGATCAACAGTGCGAAGCGAAGCAGCTTGAGAACGGACTTTTCCGCTATGACAGTTCGCATTTACTCGCGACCGGTTCGCATCCGATAGATTGCCTTTTCCCTACCGTCCAACAGATATAAATCTCCATTGGTTGCGATGGCAAGCGATTTAAGCTGCCGGATCGGTACGTTCGTCATCTCATCCGCGCTGATCAGAGTATCACACGCCGCCAGACCGCACCAACGGACTATTCCATGGATTGTGCCGTACAATAAACAGGTGTCTGCATCCGCCAGAATTAAATCGATCGGTGATTTTTCCAATCGCAAAGGCGGCAACGGATTCAATAGTGGATCGGTTCGACCGATCTCTTTGCTATTGCGCGTCCACCAGAACAGACCTTTTCCCAATAGAAAGGTCATCGCTGCTATATTGGACACAAACTGCGACCCGGAACCGCTGCCTAATTCCGCTTGCGGACGGAATAACGGATCATAGCGGATAATCCGACTGCCGTCGCGATCAAACACAAACACATCACCCTGCGGCGAAGTCGCCAGTGCCTCCGGCTGGCGTTTAGTTTCATCGCCGGAAACCGTGATTTCCAATGTTCCCTGATATTCCAGCAGGCGCGTGAATTTCTCGATCCGCCGATTGCCGTAGTCCATCACCCAAACGGCATTTCCCTGATCCGCCACGACAATGCGCGGCCATTGGAATTGACCGTGCGCGGATCCAAAACCGCCGGTTTCGGCAATCAAGTGACCAGTCGTGTCAACCGCAATCACTCGATTATGGCCGGTATCGGCGATATAAATCAATCCTTCACGAGAAACAGAAATGCTCCGCGGATCGCGGAGCTCAACTTCGGCGGAAGGAACAATACGCGTCCATTGATCATTGGCTAATACTGCAGAACAGAGCAATCCCGCAGCAATCCATATGACACTTATGCACCGGATACGATTCGTGGCGGATTCTCCAAACATTGTTCGTAGAGGTTAATATATTGTTCCGCCGAATGATTCCACGAAAAATCACGTGCCATGCCATTCTTTTGAATTTGCCGCCAGCGCCACTTATTCGAAAATGCCGAAAGCGCTCGATGGACGGCATGGAGAAGATCATTTTTATCGAAGTTGGTGAAGACGAATCCGGTTCCGGCGGCGGGATCGGCATCCGCGTCCGTTACGGTATCCGCCAAACCGCCAGTGGCACGAACAATCGGCGGCGTTCCGTAGCGCATGCTCATCATTTGGTTTAGCCCGCACGGCTCATATTTCGACGGCATGATAAAGGCATCGGCACCGGCTTCGATTAAATGAGCCAGATCATCGTCGTAGCCGATGCGGAGTTGAAACCGATCGGGACGCGCCAGCGACAACTCACGCAATACACTTTCATAGACCAGGTCACCGCTACCCAATAAAACAAAACGGCACGGCATCGTCATCAATTCAGGCAACGCCTGCAGTAATATTTCAAATCCCTTTTGTACGGTAATCCGCGAAATCATGCCGATCAGCAATGTATTCTCTTCGTAGGGAAGACCGATGCGCGTGCATAGTGCTTTCTTATTCAACACCTTTCGTTCAAGGTTATCGGCAGAATATGGTGCGGGAATCCGTCGCTCATTGGCCGGACTCCATACTTCGACGTCCAATCCATTCAGAATCCCGGCAACTCCATCCGGCCGCGCCTGCAAAACGGATTCCATTCCGTAACCGTACTCCGAACTGCTGCGGATTTCCTGCGCGTAAGTCGGCGAAACAGTGTTCAGTGCATCGGCGAACTCGAGCCCGGTTTTCAACAGGTTAACTCGTCCATGATATTCAAACGGACCGCCCGGATAATAGTGCTTCGCTGCACCGACAATGCGATTAACCGCTTCCGGCGGAAAACTCCCATGATACGCAATATTGTGAATCGTTAACAGCGAACGGCTATCCTTCAAACCGTGAGCATCGCGAGCAGCATTCAGATAATAGGCAATAAGGGCTGATTGCCAATCATTGCAGTGAAAAATATCCGGTACACTATTAGTCAGGCGGCAGAACTCGAACGCTGCTCGGCATAAGAAATCAAAGCGATAGTCGTTATCAATATAATCAGTGTTCGTTTCCGGGTCATTATAAATACCGGGACGATTATAGAGTGGATCACAGTTTACAAAGAATAATTCACACGAGCTATCACTGTTTTCCAAGCGGCTGAATGATCCTTGCAGCGAACGTCCGGAAATATCAATCGAAAATGTTCCGATTTCTTGGGCATAAATAATCTCAAATATCTTGTGATTGATGGTACCGTAATGGGGCGAAAGAACTCGCACACGGCACCCGCGATTCGCCAACGCATGAGGCAGCGCCCCGCTGACATCGGCCAATCCGCCTGTCTTGCTGAACGGTGTAACCTCCGACGAAATAAAAAGAATATCGAGTGGTCTATGACTCATCACCATCAGATGCAAGTTTTACAAAGTTCCGTCCGTGCCGTTTCACCCAATACAACGCGCGATCCGCCCGTTCAATCATGAATTCCGCCGCCTTTACGTCGGAGTTGTCCGTTACCCCGCAGGAAATCGTAATCGAGCCGACTGCTTCACCATCTTCAGAAATGAATCTTAGTGCTTCCACCGCCTTGCGGATTTTCTCGGCGACAATCATCCCGCTTTGCGCATCCACTTCGGGAAGAATCAGACCGAACTCTTCGCCGCCATAGCGCGCCACAAAGTCAATATCCCGCACCGCGCTGCGAATCGTGCGGGCCGTCTCGGCCAGAACACGATCACCTGCCAAGTGTCCGTAGGAATCGTTATAGCCCTTAAAATCGTCAATGTCAATCATAATGACGGCCATCTTTTTCTGATAGCGCAAGGCACGCTGAAACTCAGTGCGCACTTGTTCGAGAAAGAAGCGATGGTTGAACAAATTGGTCAATCCATCCACTGTAGCCATCCGCTGCATCAGTAATCGCGCGCGACCACGATCCATCACGACGCTAAGTTCGCGGCGCAATAATTCAAGCGCCTCGACGTCGCCCGGCAGGGGTGACAATGACAGCCGATAAAACAGTTTTAAAACACCCAGCGGTTTTGCACCGCACACCAATGGCAGCAGCACGGCGGATTGGAACGGTACATCGCTCGCGCCGTATCTGATCTGAACATCGTAAGCTGATTCCAAATCTTCGACGAACAGCACACGTTCTCGGCGATAAATCAATCGTTGCAAGCGCGGTGTAAGTGTTGTGGTAATCGGATTGCCGGTTGACTCAATCCACGTCCAGCCCGCGATTTTTTCAGGCCAGTAGTCTCCCGGCGATTCAAGGCTCAGCTCCAATTGATCAGGGGAAAGCAGATCGCGGATAATCCGGCTCAAACCGGCGAATAGCGGCTCGCCTTCCAAGTCAGGCTGACCGAAGGATTGAATCGCCCGCAAGACAATACATTCGAGATCCGTCCACGCCAAGCGTTCTTCACTGAGCAGCAGCGACCAAAGTGCCATCGGGCACAGTTCGGTAGTCACGGCAACGTTCTGGTATTCTGCCGAACGACGGTATTCTGCAATGATCTCGGGATTATTGGTAAAGGCAATACTAAAGGATTCGGGCTTAAGATAGAACGGCGAGGGAGCCGCCGGCGCCGGTTCCGCGATACACAGTAAGTTTGTCTCGTTCGAAACATCGAACAATACAGGATTATTCGACGCGTTCTCGGTGATCTCGCAAGCTTGGCAGCCGAGATCGCGCATGGTCTGCAAGAGATGAGTAAATCGCGCCGAAACGATGCGAAATCGCCGCCAATGATCCGCATTAGCGGACAGGCTAATCTGACGAAAGATCGAATCCAATATCCGTTTCACGATCCGTGTTTGATGAATCCTGCTCTTCCAACCACGTTTTCAACCACCAGGCATTACTCGGAGCCTGCCCCAAATGGCAATTATTGAAAAGGACATACCCCTTAACACCATCAGTTTGCGGGGCAAGCAGCCAGTTACCAAGTTTTTTTAATTGTTCTTCTGAGTAATTATAATCATAGCGGTTTCCGGCCTGCGAATTATACCATGTATTCGCATTGCGGCCATGCATCCGGATATAATAGAAATGCGACGTGACCAGCGGCCGGAACGGCAGCAGGTCGCTAAGCGGCGGCTCATCGGGCGTCACCCAAACAAGATTATGGTCGTTCAGCGAAGCAAACACTTCGTCGCAGAGCCATTCTTTATGCCGGAATTCCACGCAAAGCGGAATACTCTGACAGGAATCCCGCAGCCGAAAAACATAATCCACATTAACGGGCGAATAACGGAAACTCGCAGGGAACTGTGCCAATAACCCGATTAGTTTTTCCGATTCAATCAGCGGCTGAAAAGCGGCCAGTAACAG
Source organism: uncultured Alphaproteobacteria bacterium (assembly GCA_964444755.1). Lineage (GTDB taxonomy): Bacteria > Electryoneota > RPQS01 > RPQS01 > RPQS01 > JAHJDG01. The sequence continues at coordinate 106,377 of CAYUIF010000006.1, forward strand.
GCGCAACGAATTCGCCGGATTATCGCGGATATGGGTGACATCCCCGTGAACCTTTGCCAACACTTGAAAACGAGCCGGAGTCCGCTTCGCAATGGCTTCGTAGGTAGCCACGCGAGCGATGCGATAGTAAGTGCTGTTAATCTCGCCAACCGGAAATCGTGCGGCGTAGTATTCCAGCCATTTGGTTTGCGGCACCCGATGCGGATAAAAGACCCCCGCCCAGTCCTCAAATTTCCACCCCGATGTTCCGATTTTAATATCGGCGGGTCGCATCCTTGTCTTCCCAAACTAACTTTCCGTCAATCACAACCGCTGTTGCCTGCATATTGCCGAAATAATAGAAGAATGATTCCAAGTCCGGCACATTCCACAAGCTCACATCACCAGCTTTCTCCGGTTCCAACGAACCGACTTCGGTATCGGCATCCAGCGTGCGTGCGGCATCCAGCGTCACCGCCCATAGTAATTCAGCCGGAGACATTTTGCAATAGATAGCGCCCGCCGTCATACAGAACGGCAAGGATTCGGTCATGGCCGAACCGGGATTCATATCGGTGGCAACTGCGACGCGCATTCCCAGCTCGATCATTCGGCGAACCGGCGGATACGGTATCGAATTCAGGAAGAATACGCAACCCGGCAAGGCCACGCCGACAACTCTCGCCTGCGCTAGCGCAGTGATTTCCTGATCATTCAGATATTCCAGATGGTTCGCGCTGCGTGCCACGACCTCGGCTGCCAGTAATGCTCCCCCAGAATGCCCGAATTGATTGGCATGTACCATGCAATTCAAGCCGGAGCGCTTCGCCGCCAACAAGAATTCACGCGATTCGTCTACGGTAAACGCTCCTTGTTCGCAAAAGACATCTACCGCCGATGCCAGCTTGCCCTCCGCAACGGCAGGAATCATCGCTTCCACGACCTGCCGGGTAAAATCGGCGCGACGCTCGGCATAGCTCTGCGGAAGCGCGTGAATGAGGAACGTCTTGTGCATCCGCTGCGGTATCATCGTTTCAATGGACGAAAGTACGTCAAGCAGCTTGCGTTCGCCTTCCCAATCCAAGCCGTAACCGGACTTGGCTTCGATGGTCGTCACACCGCCACGCAACGAACGATGGAACCGCGGAAGCGATTCTTCGATGATCTGCTCGAGGGAAGCGCGGCGTACCTTTTCGGCGGAAGCGGCAATTCCACCTCCGGCGGCAGCAATCTCCAGATAAGTCTTTCCGGCATTGCGAAGATGGAATTCCACAGCACGATTGCCTACAAACACCGGGTGCGTGTGACAATCCACTAATCCCGGTAGAGCTAAAGCGCCTTGCGCATCGTGAGTCGGAATAGCGGGAGGGATCGCCCGGCACACTTCGTCTTCAGGTCCCGTCAAGGCGACGCGGCCATCACGAATGAGAATGGCCGCGTGAGAAATCGTATGCACCGGCCGACCCGGATTCTCGCGCTCGCACTGGAGCGGCGTGACCAGCAGGCCGATATTGTAAATACAAAGATCAGACATTCAAATCAGCGACCCTTAAACTCCGCTTTACGTTTTTCGAGAAAGGCCGACGTGCCTTCCTTCATATCCTCGGTCCCACAAGAATAGGCAAATAGATTCTCTTCCGTTTTCAGGCCCTGATCGAGACCAAGCTGCAATCCGGTATCTACCGCTTCCAGAATCGCCGCTGCCGCGAGTGACGCTTTAGCGGCCAATTCAGCCGCCAGTTTGCGGGCGGCCGCCATTAATTCCGCTGGAGGATACACGGCACTAACCAGTCCCCAGCCCAACGCTTCCACGGCGGGGATCATGCGTCCGGTGAGAAGCAAATCCAACGCCCGACCGCGACCCACCAGCCGCGGCAAACGCTGCGTGCCGCCGTAGCCGGGAATAATGCCGAGGTTGATTTCCGGCTGACCGAACTTGGCGTTTTCCGAAGCGAGACGAAGGTGGCAAGCCATCGCCAATTCGCAGCCGCCGCCCAAGGCAAAGCCGTTGACAGCGGCAATGACCGGTACGCGCATTTTTTCGATGCGCGAATACAACGCCAGCCCGCGCGCGGCAAAGGCTTTCCCGGTGACCACATCCAGTTCGCGAATCTCCTGAATATCGGCTCCGGCCACGAAACTCTTCTCCCCCGCTCCGGTCAGCACAATCGCCCGAACACCGCTATCCGGCTGTGATAAACTTGCAAATACTTCATCGAGTTCACAGATCGTAGCGACATTCAGCGCGTTAAGTGTTTTCGGACGGTTGATCGTGACAATTGCGATGGCTCCATCGCGTTCCAGCAGCAGATTTTCCATAGCGGCTCCTCGCCTTCTATTGAAGATCAGTAATTGAGTCCGGGGATTTTGATGTCCTTGGCTTTGGCAGTCTCGGTGGCCAGTCCGTAGCCCGCATCGTGATGGCGGAACAATCCCATAGCGGGATCGTTGGTCAACACCCGCTGCAACCGGGCCGCCGCCGCCGGAGTGCCGTCGGCCACGATCACTTGACCGGCATGCAGCGAAGCGCCGATGCCCACGCCGCCGCCATGATGGAAGCTCACCCACGACGCGCCGGACGCGGTATTGACCAGCGCATTGAGTACCGGCCAGTCGGCGATGGCATCGGAACCATCCTTCATGGCTTCGGTTTCACGATAAGGCGACGCCACCGAGCCGCAATCGAGGTGATCGCGACCGATGACAATGGGCGCGGTCACCTTACCGGAGTGCACCAGTTCGTTGATGGCCAATCCCAATTTGGCGCGGTCGCCCTGTCCCAGCCAGCAAATCCGCGATGGCAAGCCTTGGAACGGAATCCGCGGACAGGCTTCCTTAATCCAGCGCTCGATGCCCTTTTCGTGCGGGAAAAGCTTCAGAACTTCGGCATCAATCGTATGGATGTCCTTAGGATCGCCGGACAACGCCGCCCAGCGGAACGGACCTTTACCCTGACAAAACAGCGGTCGAATATAAGCCGGAACGAAGCCGGGATAGGCGAAGGCGTCCTTATAGCCCGCCTTGAGCGCTTGACCGCGCAGATTATTGCCGTAATCGAAGGCAATCGCGCCGCGCTTTTTAAACTCCACCATCGCTTGCGTATGCGTTACCATCGCCTGCATGCTGTGGCGGATGTAGTCCTTGGGATCGCTCTTGCGCAGTTTCATAGCATCTTCGAAGGGCATGCCGTTGGGAACGTAGCCGTTTAATTCATCGTGCGCGGAGGTTTGATCGGTAACGACGTCGGGAATGACATTACGCTTGAGCAATTCCGGCAGCACGTCTGCACAGTTGCCCAACAACCCGATGGACAGAGGTTCGCCGCGCTTGACGGCGTCCTTCACCCAGGTCAGGGCTTCATCCAGCGACGTAGTTTCACGATCGCAATAGCCGATTTCCACCCGCCGACGAATGCGGGCGGGATCAACCTCTACGACTAACGCGACACCTTGATTGAACGTCACGGAAAGGGGCTGCGCGCCGCCCATACCGCCCAAACCGCCGGTAAGCACCCATTTACCCTTCAGCGATCCGCCATAGTGCTGAGCGGCCAACGCGGCGAAGGTTTCGTAAGTTCCTTGCAGAATTCCCTGGGTGCCGATATAAATCCACGAACCGGCGGTCATCTGACCGTACATGATCAGACCTCTGGCTTCGAGTTCATGGAAATAATCCCAATTAGCCCATTGCGGAACCAGATTAGAATTGGCGATCAACACACGGGGAGCATCGGGATGAGTTTTAGCGACTCCGACCGGCTTACCGGATTGAATCAAGAGCGTTTCATCATCCGTTAGCTTCTTCAGCGCATTTAAAATGGCGAATAAAGCCTCGTGCGAACGCGCGGCGCGGCCAGTACCGCCATAAACAACCAGTTCTTCACGGTTTTCGGCCACGGCCGGATCGAGATTATTGAGCAACATGCGCAAGGCGGCTTCCTGTATCCAGCCTTTGCAAGATAGCGTCGTGCCAGTGGGAGTGCGAGGGATTTCGTGGGTAGTCATTGAAGGGAGTTTGGTTTGATCAAAGTCGGGGAATCACAGACAGTTTCTTATATATTATTTATTATATATTTATAAAAATTGGCCGTCACGTATTGCGCCCGCTATTTTCGGGCGAAGTTATAGCATCTTCTAAATATAAGAACCTATGATCCGAAATGCAACGGTCAAGTTCACAAACAAAAAAGGCCACACCGGCAGGTGTGGCCTTCTTGAAATATCCAAATTACTTCTCGCCAGTTTTGCGACGGGTTGCCGTTTTTCCTTTGGCCTTGCTTTCCGCCTTCGGCTTGGCTTTCTTGGCGGTATCGCCGGTTTCACCCTTCGGGCGCGGCTTGCTCTTGGCTTTCGTGCCGGAAGCCTTCTTGGCCGGCTTAGCTTTGGCGGAATCGGTAGACGATGCCGTGGCTTTTACACCTTCATAACCCACCAATTCGATGATCGCCAAAGGAGCGTTGTCGCCTACACGGGGATTCATCTTGATGATGCGAGTATAGCCGCCATTACGATCCGCAAACGACGGGGCAATTTCATCGAACAGGTTCTTTACCACCGACTTGCGGCTGATATAGCGCAGAACATGACGACGGGCTGCAATATGGCCCTTCTTGGCGGTCGTGACCAGTTTTTCGGCAAAGGGACGAAGCTCGCGTGCTTTAGTTAAAGTTGTGCGGATCCGCTTATGCTGAAACAGCTCCTGAGCGAGGTTATTCAAAAGAGCCTTGCGGTGGCTGGTAGACCGGCTCAGACTCCGTCCTTTATTCAGATGTCTCATTTCTTTTCGTATTCAGGGTTGAGATATTTTTCCACATCCATACCGAAATGCAGCCCTTTGGCCTTTAAAATCTCGGTCAGTTCCACCAACGACTTGCGTCCGAAATTCTTGAATTTGAGCATTTCCGGCTCTTCCCGCCGCACGAGATCGGCAATCGTCCGGATGCGCGCTTCTTTAAGGCAATTGGCGCTGCGTACCGAGAGTTCCAATTCTTCGACGGGCTTGCGCAGCAGCTTGCGAATATGCAGCGTTTCTTCGTCGATATCCTCTTCTTCTTCCTTCTCGGGCCGAATATCGAAGTTAATGAAGAGTTGGATATGATCGCGCAAAATCCGAGCGGCGTAGGTTAACGCATCGTCCGGCGTAATGGAACCGTCCGTCCAGATTTCGATGGTCAGTTTCTCGTAGTCAATCCGTTGACCGACGCGAGTATTTTCCACGGTGTAAGTCACATTGCGGATCGGCGAGAAAACGGAATCGAGGGGAATCGTACCGATGGGAGCATCGGCGGGGCGATTTTCTTCCGCGGGCACATAACCACGGCCCTTGCGAATCTGCAATTCGACCTTCAATTCGGCGTCCCGATTCAGCGTAGCAATGTGATGATCAGGATTCAACACTTCAAAATCGTTGTTGCCGACTTGAATGTCGCGCGCGGTGAATTCCTTGGGTCCGCGTAAGTGCAGTACGACCTTATCCGGTTTTTTATTGAGCAGTTTGAACCGGACCTGCTTCAAGTTCAGTACGATTTCAGTCACATCTTCGGTGACGCCGGGGATCGTCGAGAATTCGTGAAGAACTCCGTCAATTTTAAGGGAAATGATCGCGGCGCCTTGCAGCGAAGACAGGAGTACACGACGCAGGCTATTGCCGATGGTTGTACCATAGCCGCGCTCCAGTGGCTGAATGATGAAACGCCCATAAGTATCGGTATGGGTGGTTTCATCAATCTCAACCGCCTCGGGCATCTGGAAATTCAAACCGTTCATGTATCTCCTCGCGGAATGATTAACGAGAATAGAGCTCGACGACCAATTGCTCGTTGGCTTCCAAAGGAATTTCCGCGCGGTTGGGCACCGTTAAATAAAGTCCCTCCATGCGCGCCTTATCGAGCTGAAGATTGGGCATCATCTTCGCATCGCGAGCCTTTTGCATCGCCTCATGGATCACCGCCAACTTCTTGGAACGTTCGCGGACCCGAATGCGGTCGTTAGGCTTGAGAATATACGACGGAATGTCCACGATGTGATCGTTGACGAGGAAATGACGATGACGGACAAGCTGCCGGGCTTGACGCCGCGATCCGGCGAATCCGATCCGATAGACGACATTGTCGAGACGGCTTTCCAGCATGGCTAACAAGTTTTCGCCGGTTACGCCCTTTTGCCGCTGGGCTTCCGTAAAGAAGCGATGGAACTGCCGTTCCAGCAGACCGTAGGATTCGCGGATTTTTTGCTTCTCGCGAAGCTGAATTCCGTATTGAGAAATCTTGCCGCGACGGGAACGGCCGTGCATACCGGGACCGTATCCGCGCTTTTCGAAGGCACACTTCACACCTAAGCAACGATCGCCCTTGAGAAAGAGCTTCTTGCCTTCGCGGCGGCAGATTCTGCAAACTGGATTGTGATTAACAGCCATGGGCCTCTGAGTATCTCAAATACACTTCAAGTCGAAATATCGAATACGAACCGATCAGACGCGGCGCCGCTTGGGAGGGCGGCAGCCGTTATGGGGCAATGGAGTGACATCGCGGATCGTGATGATCTGCAAGCCGGATGCGGCCAGCGCGCGAATCGCGCCATCGCGTCCGCCGCCCGGTCCGCGCACTTCGACGGTTACCTTACGGAGACCAAGATTCATCGCGGCTTTGGCCGCGTTGTCGGCGGCCAACTGCGCGGCAAACGGCGTATTCTTCCGCGAACCACGGAGTCCCATTTTCCCGGCGGACGCCCACGAAATGGTATTGCCGTAGTTGTCGGTAATCGTGATCAGTGTATTATTGAAAGAGGACTTGATATGGACTACGCCGGTAGCCTCAACGCGCTCTTTCTTCTTCTTGGTCTCTTTTTTTCCGGTTGCCAAATCGAGAATCTCCCATTAGCGGCACAGTCGTGCGCTATTTACCTTTGCTGCGAATCAACTGTCCTTTTTTCTTGCCCTTGCGGGTGCGGGCATTGTTCTTCGTGTTCTGCCCGCGTACGGGAAGCCCGCGCCGATGGCGCATGCCGCGGTAGCAGCCGATATCCATCAGCCGCTTGATATTCATTTGAATCTCGCCGCGCAGCGGACCTTCCACCTTCAAATCCGCGATCTTGCCGCGGATCGCCTGCAATTCGGCATCCGTGAGCTGGTGGGTACGCTTGTTCCAGTCAATACCGCACTCGGTGAGGATTTTTTGCGACAACGGACGACCGATGCCGAACACATAAGTCAACGAGACTTCGATGCGCTTGTCACGCGGGATATCAATTCCGGCTATACGAGCCATACGGGAAAATGCCTATGCTTGAGATTCAAAAAAACAAACGGACACAAGAACACGACGGCAGTCTAACCCTGCCGTTGCTTATGCTTTTTCGTGCGCGAGCAGATCACGTAAACGCGGCCCCGGCGGCGCACGATCTTGCAGTGTTCACATATTTTCTTGACGGAGGTACGAACTTTCATGGATCCAATCCTTCTGAAGCCGCGATGATCGCGACTCGAACTTATTTATACCGATAAGTGATGCGGCCACGGTGCAGATCGTAAGGAGACAGCTCCACCGTGACACGATCGCCGGGGAGAATCTTGATGAAGTGCATTCTCATTTTGCCCGAAATATGCGCCAGGACTTTATGACCGTTTTCCAGGACGACACGAAAGGTCGCATTCGGGAGGCACTCCTCAATCACACCATCTACCTTAATCGCCTGCTCTTTTGCCGTAACTGCTTCTCCGTTCTGAGATCAGGATTTCGTCAGTATTTCCGGTTCGCCGTCTCTGACCACGACCGTATGCTCGAAATGAGCGGAAGGTCTGCGATCTCGAGTCAGCACTTGCCAATCACCGATCATATCCACTTCCCACGTGCCGAGATTGATCATCGGCTCGATGGCGAGTGTCATATTTTTTCGCAGGACCGGACCGTGATTCGGCTGTCCGTAATTGGGAATCTGCGGATCCTCGTGCAGATTGCGGCCGATTCCATGACCAACCAGTTCCCGCACCACTCCGCATCCCTGCGCTTCCACATAGCTCTGAATAGCGTGCCCGATATTGGACAGACGATTGCCCTCAAACGCCTGTGCCAATCCCAATTCCAAAGCCCGCAGCGTAATTTCCATCAAGCGCTTGCGTTCGTCATCCACTTCCCCAATGGCATAAGTCCGCGCGCTATCGGCATGATATCCTTTGTACTGCACACCAATATCCAGTCCGACAATCATGCCTTCCTGAAGCACTTGATCGCCGGGAATACCGTGCACGACTTCAGCATCAATCGAAAGGCAAACCGACGCCGGAAACGGGATTCCGTTGGCATTCGGATAATTCTTGAATGACGGAGCTGCCCCGCACGCCCGAATATGATCTTCCACCGCCCGGTCCACATCGCGAGCGATGGTTCCGGGGATCATCAACGGTTTCGCTACTTCAAATGCATCGGCAAGGATCTTACCGGCTAGACGCATCAGCTCGATTTCATGATTCGACTTAACGATAATCATGCAAGCTCCGCGTCCATCGCGATGATGATTCTTGCAAATACCTGATCCATCGTGCCGACTCCGGACACGTCGCGGAAAGCCCCTTTTTCCTTGTAGTATGTTACCAAAGGCAGGGTTTTTTCCTGATAGATATTCAAGCGCTGACGAATCGTTTCGGGCTGGTCGTCGTCGCGCTGAATGATGTTCGGAGTCCCCTTCGGACAGCGATGCTGTTCCGGAGCCTGCGGATTGACTTCCAGATTGAAGACCGCGCCGCAGGTCGTACAAACCCGACGTGATGATAGTCGCTTAATGATCACATCATCCGGAACTTCGATGGATACGACATAAGGGGTGGGCAGATCCATCTCCTTCAGAAGCTCCCCCAATGCCTCGGCCTGCGGTACGGTACGCGGAAAACCATCTAAGATCGCACCGCGGATCGCATCATCCTGCCCCAAGCGATGACGCACCATTTCAATGATGACGTCATCCGGAACCAGTTCCCCCCGATTCATAATTTCTTTGGCACGCTGACCTAATTCACTTCCGGCCTGAACCTCCGCCCTGAGGATGTCACCGGTAGAGATCTGCGGAATATTCAAATGCTGGCTGAGACGCTGGGCTTGCGTCCCTTTTCCCACCCCCACTGCACCAAATAGAATCAGCGTGTATTTGTTCATTCGACCCAACCTGATTCGCCCGACCTCACGACGTTAACGTCACATACGGCGGCGACCGCGAATGCGCCCGGTTTTCATCAAACCGTCATAATGGCGCATCACCAAATGCGATTCAACCTGCTGTAGCGTATCGAGAATCACGCCTACAATGATGAGGATGGTCGTTCCGCCAAAGAACGACGCAAAATTGTAGGATACGTTAAACTGCGAAACGATAATCGTCGGGATCACGGCAATCAACGCCAGCGCGATGGCGCCGGGTAACGTCACACGGGATAGAATCGAGTCAATGAAATCGGACGTTTGCTTGCCGGGACGAATCCCCGGAATGAATCCGCCGTTTTTCTTCATATTATCGGCCAAATCAACCGGGTTGAGCACGATCGCCGTGTAGAAATAGGTAAAGAAGACGATCAGCAAGAATTCCAGCGTTAAATAGAACGCGCCTTGCGTGGCGAAAACGTTCACCAGCGTCTCGCGGAAGCCGCCTTCGGGAAGGAAGGTCGCCAGCGACGACGGAATAAACATAATGGACTGCGCAAAAATGATCGGCATCACACCCGCCGAATTCACGCGCAGCGGAATATGCGTACTTTGGCCGCCGTAGGTTTTTCGACCAACGACCCGTTTGGCATATTGCACCGGGATCTTGCGCATTCCCTGCGTCAAACCGACCACCGCCATGGTGATCAGGAACAGCATGACCGCAAACAACACATCCACCATAATGTGACGATTGCCGGCTTGGATCATCTGTGCTTCTTCAATGATCGCATAAGGCAGACGATCCACGATGCCGATAAAAATCAGCAGGGAGATACCGTTGCCGATCCCGCGCTCGGTGATCTGTTCACCCAGCCACATGATCAGTGTCGTTCCCGCCGCCAGCGTGACCATGGTCAGGAAGCGGAATCCGAAACCGGGCGTGGGAACAACCGGGGTTCCGGAGGATGCGATCAGCCGCTCGAGGAAAACCGAAACACCGCCCGCTTGCAGCGCGGAAATCACCACCGTACCGTAACGGGTTAGCTGATTGATTTTCTTTCGCCCTTCTTCGCCCTCTTTCTGCAGCTTCTGGAAATACGGAACGACCGTACCCATGAGCTGGAAGATAATCGAAGCCGAAATGTAGGGCATAATGCCCAACGCGAAGATCGTCGCTCGCTGGAACGCCCCGCCGACGAACATATCGTACAGTCCGAACAGGGTGTTCTGATTCTGCTGGAAGAACTCCGCGAGCGCGGACGCGTTGATTCCCGCCACCGGGACGTGACCGCCGATCCGGTAAACGAGGAATATCAGCAGTGTGAAGAGAATGCGATCCCGCAGTTCAGGGATCTTGAAGACGTTCGTGAAGCGATCAAACATCAGGCTGTTACCACCTTGCCGCCCGCCTCGTTGATTTTCTTTTCAGCAGTCGCCGATAACTTGCAGGAACGAATTTCGAAAGCCCGTTCCACCGCGCCTTCGCCCAGAATCTTCACCGGGGCATCGGCTTTGCGGATGAGTCCGGCTTTCTTCAGCGTTTCCGGTTCGACAACGGTTCCTTCGGGAATTTTCGCCAGATCGCGCAAGTTGACCACCTGGACCTCTTCAGCCCAGATGTTTTTAAAACCGCGCTTGGGTAGACGCAAGTGAATCGGCTTCTGACCGCCTTCGAAACCGCGTTTCTTCACGGAGCCGCTGCGGGAAAGATAGCCCTTTTCACCGCGTCCCGCACTGCCACCGGCACCTGAACTGGAGCCGCGTCCGACGCGTTTTTTCGAATGAGTAGATCCGGGGGCGGGTTTGAGTTGATTCAGACTCATGGAACTATTCCTGTACTTCCTCCCACTCCAAGAGGTGCGATACGCGATTGATCATGCCTCGAGTGGCGGGATTGTCAGGAAGCACACGCGTCTCGTGCAGGCGATGAAAACCCAAGGCTTTCACCGTCAGTTTCTGCACTTGCGGCCGACGAACCGTGCTTCTCTTAAGCGTTATCTTCAGTTTCTTTTCCATAGCGAATAGGGTCGTGCGGTTAATTAGCCCGCGAAAACTTCACGAAGGGAAATGCCGCGTGTTTCCGCCACCAAGCGGGCGTCGCGCATGGATCCCAATGCGGCAAAAACAGCCTTGACTACATTGTGAGGATTGTTGGTGCCCATGACCTTCGTGAGAACGTCGCGAACGCCCAGACATTCCATGATGAGACGAACCGAACCGCCGGCGATGACTCCCGTACCGGGGGACGCCGGACGGAGCAAAATTTTACCGGCGCCGAATTTTCCGTACACCGTATGGGGCAGCGTTGCACCGATGATCGGATAGCGTTTCATGGAGCGTTTCGCCTGCTGGGTAGCCTTAGTGATTGCATCCACGACTTCATTGGCCTTACCCATGCCGAAACCGGCGCGGCCGCGACCGTCACCGACGACGACCACCGCATTAAACGAAAAATTGCGACCGCCTTTCACAACTTTGGCGACGCGATTAATACACACGACTTTCTCAATCAGCGCTTCGCCGGCGAATTCGCCGCCGGTGTCCCGATCACGCCGACGCGGTGCTCGTTCCGATTGTCCGTTCATATCGTCCTTTATAATTCAAGACCGCCCTTACGAGCCCCGTCCGCCACCGCCTTTACGCGGCCGTGATAGGGAAACCCGTTGCGGTCAAATACCACTTGACGAATGTTTTTTTCAAGAGCCTTTTTGGCGCAAGCTTCGCCGACCAAGGTCCCCACTTCAATGGGTTTGCGACCTTTGACTTGATCGCGCATTTCCGGGGAAATGGACGAGACTCCCGAAATCGTTTTCCCGGCTTCATCATCTACCAATTGAGCATAGATCTGGCGGATCGAACGGAACACCACCAAGCGCGGACGTGCAGCCGTTCCGAATACCACCTTGCGAATATGCTTCTTGCGGCGAATGCGCCGTTTGATTTTCAGTTTAGATATCGTAGCCATAGCTGTTCGAGTTATCCCATTCCGCCGTTATTTCGCCGTCTTTCCGGCCTTGGTGCGGACGACTTCGCCTACGTAACGAATCCCCTTGCCTTTATACGGTTCGGGTTTACGGACGGCGCGGATTTCCGCCGCCACCTGACCGACCAACTCCGCATCGGTTCCCGAAACGGCGATTCCGGTCGGTCGCGGCACTTCAATCTTGATCCCTTGCGGTGCCGTCACAAAAACACTGTGGGAGAAACCGACATTCAGCAATACGCCGCGCGGCTTCGCTTCCACACGAAAACCAATCCCCACCACTTCCAATTCCTTGCGGAAACCGGAGGTAACACCGATGATCATATTATTGATCAGAGCACGCGTAAGCCCATGCAATGACCGATGCTTTTTCTCATCCGAAGGTCGTGTGACTTTAATGACGTTATCCGTCAGTTCGACGTTGATTTCCGGATGGATCGGCCGCAAGAGTTCCCCTTTCGGACCTTTGACCGTGATGGCCATATTCTCGATCCGAACGTCAACTCCTTTGGGGACCGCGATGGGTGCTCGACCGACTCGTGACACGTTTCAATCTCCTCGGAACTCTGCGCTTGCAGACAATCTCAATACTCAGTTCACCAAATGTGACAAATCACTTCACCGCCGACACCCTGACGACGGGCTTCATGCCCGGTCATAATGCCGCGGGATGTGGTTAGAATCGCAACGCCCAAGCCGTTCAGAACCCGCGGTATGCTGCGTTCAGGAACGTAACGGCGCAGTCCGGGACGGGAGATGCGCTTCAATCCTTGAATCGCGGGTTGCCCGTCCGCGTTATACTTCAAATAGAGGCGCAAATAACCCTGCGGACCTTCATCCACATGAACGAAATCGTGGATGTAATTACAGTCCATAAGGACGCGCGCAATTTCCGCCTTCGACCGCGAGAAAGGAATGTCCACTCGCGGACTGCGCGTTTTCAGGGCGTTTCGAATGCGGGTGAGAAAATCCGCAATGGGATCCGTTGTTGGCATATTTCTGTTGGTACCTTCGTGCGGCTACTACCAGCTGGCTTTCACGACGCCGGGGATTTCACCGGACAGGGCCAGTTCGCGGAAACAAATACGGCACAGGCCGTACTTACGAATATAGGCTCGCGGCCGTCCGCAGCGGCGGCAACGGTTGTATGCGCGCACCGAATACTTCGGTTTCTTTTTCGACTTCGCAATCAGGCAGGTTTTCGCCATAAACTCGCGTCCAGAAAGTTAGGCTGTAGTGACAGCGGTTCCCGCTGCCGGTGTTTTCGTTTCCCGCTTGCGCATGGGCAGCCCGATTTCCTTCAGCAATTCATAGGCTTCCATGTCGGTTTTGGCGGTAGTAACGAAAGTCACATCCATGCCGCGAATTTTCTCGACGGCATCCATGTCTATTTCGGGAAAAATAATTTGCTCTTTAAATCCGACCGTGTAATTGCCGCGGCCGTCGAAGCCTTTATCCGGCAAACCGCGGAAGTCGCGAATACGGGGAGCGGCCAGGGCAATCAGCCGATCCACGAATTCCCACATCTGCGTACGGCGGAGGGTGACGAACACGCCGATCGGCATGCCTTCGCGCAGCTTGAAATTCGAAATGGATTTCCGCGCTTTCGCCACGGCCGGACGTTGTCCGGTAATCTGCGCCACTTCGCGGGTGACCGAATCAATCACGCGGGGATTGGCAACGGCATCGCCGCCCACGCCGACGTTAACCACCACCTTCAAGAGGCGGGGAACCTGCATGGGATTCGCATATTGAAACCGCTTCACGAGGGCGGGCCGAACATTGTCCGCGTAATGGGTCTTCATCCGCGGAATGTAACCCGCGGGCAGCTTCGGACGTTCACCGGCCTGGAAACCGGCGCCCTTCTGCTCTTTTCCGCCCTTTTTTCCGGCGGGCGCTCCGCCACCTTTGGCCTGCTTGCCGGGTTTCGCCTGATCAGCGCTCATCGCGTATCATCTCGTTGGATACTTTCGCATACCGAACACGCTGCTGGCGTTCACCGCCGGCCAGGACTTTGCGTCCCACACGGGTCGGCTTACCGCTCTTGGGATCGAGCAGCATGACGTTGGAAACATGAATGGAACCTTCACGGGTGACAATGCCGCCCTGCGGCTGAGTCTGAGTGGGCCGCTGGTGCTTCTTGATGAAGTTCACGCCCTCGACCACAATACGCCGCTTCTCCGGAAATACCTTCAAGACCTTGCCGCGCTTGCCGCGGTCATTTCCGGCAATGACCATTACAAGGTCATTCTTTTTAATTTTTAAGTGAGTCTGGGTGGCCATTTTGTCTACTCGTATTTCGGTCTATCGCAATTCCGCTGTGCCAAATTAGACGACTTCCGGCGCCAGGGACACGATCTTCATAAACTGTTTTTCACGCAACTCGCGCGCAACCGGTCCAAAAATGCGGGTGCCGCGCGGTTCGTTTTCCTTGTCAATCAGCACAACGGCGTTTTCGTCGAAGCGGATGTAGGATCCATCCTTGCGGCGGACTTCCTTGGTCGTGCGAACGATCACCGCCCGCGACTTGTCGCCCTTCTTGACGGAGCCGTTGGGGATCGCCGAACGCACGGAAACCATAACGATATCGCCGACCGAAGCCGTACGGCGTCCCGTACCCCCATAAACGCGGAAACAGCGAACTTTTTTTGCGCCGGTATTATCCGCGACGTTGAGTATGGTATACTCCTGAATCATCGGAGACTACTTCCTCTTCTCGATAATCTGTACGAGGCGCCAATTTTTCCGTTTGGACAACGGGCGGGTCTCCATAATCCGCACCCAATCGCCGATGTCGCACTGATTATTCTCGTCGTGAGCCATGAATCTGCGCGTTTGGCGGATGTACTTCTTGTAAAGCGGATCCTTGACACGACGTTCGACCGCCACCACGATCGTCTTGTTCATCTTATTCGATACCACTTTGCCGACGCGGGTTTTACGCAAACCGCGAGTGGTTTTTGACGTGGTTTCAACTGCACCCGCCGTCATGCGGAGGCTCCTTTCGGCTTGCGGATACCGATCTCGTATTCTCGCATCATGGTTTTCATACGGCCGATATCCCGGCGAAGCTGGCGCACGCGCGCCGTATTGGGAAGCTGACCGGAATCGAGCTGGAAGCGCAGTTGTTCAAGGTTATCCTCCCACTCGTGGAGCCGGTTTTCCAGCTCGACGATGGACAACTCCTTCAGCTCGGTCATTTTCAGAGGTCTTGCGGCTCCTGTACCCATAGCAATCGTTCTCAAACCGGTTATGAGTGCGCGATATCGCGCGCAACAAATTTCGTTTTAATCGGCAGTTTCTGAGCCGCCAACCGCATCGCTTCGCGAGCAATGGCTTCTTCCACGCCTTCTATTTCGAACAAAATACGTCCGGGGCGAATGATCGCACCGTAGAAATCCACCGGACCTTTGCCTTTTCCCTGACGGGTTTCGAGAGGCTTCTTGGTAACCGGCTTATCGGGAAATACGCGAATCCAGATCTTGCCGCCGCGTTTGACGTGACGAGTCAGCGCCACACGAGCCGCTTCGATCTGTCGCGACGACATCCAGCAGTCGCCCATGGCCTTCAATCCGAATTCGCCGAAGGAAACCTTGCTGCCTGCGTAATCCGATCCTTTACGGCGGCCGCGCTGCTGTTTGCGGAATTTAAGTCTCTTAGGAGTAAGCATTTCTTGTTACGTCTCGTTATTTGCCGCGATCCCGTTCGCGTTCCCGATCCCGGGCGCGAATCTGACCGCTGGCCAAGGCGTTCTTTCCAATCACTTCGCCTTTGCAAATCCACACTTTCACACCGACCGTTCCGTAGGATGTCTTGGCGACGGATAATGCGTAGTCGACGTCGGCACGCAGCGTGTGCAGCGGCACGCGGCCTTCCATGTAGCCTTCGGTACGGGACATTTCGGCGCCGCCCAAGCATCCCGAACACATAATCTTTACACCTTCAGCCCCCATCCGCATCGTCGTCTGCATCGCCTTTTTCATGGCGCGACGGAAGGATACGCGGCCTTCCAGCTGTTGGGCGATCATGTCGGCCACCAGTTTGGATTCCAGCTCGGGGCGCTTGATCTCGAAAATATTGACTTGGACGTCGCGCTGGGTCAGGTTGCGCAACTCCGCCTTCAGTTTATCCACCTCGGCACCCTTACGGCCGATCACAATACCGGGACGCGCGGTGCGAATCGTCAGGGTCAATTGCTTGGGCGTTCGCTCGATTTGGATCCCGGCGACACCCGCGCCCTTCAGACGCTGAGTGAGATACTTGCGAAGGTAAAGATCTTCATGCAGTTTGTCGGCGAAGCTTCGTTCATCGAACCAAGCACTGTTCCAAGTCCGGATGATACCCAGACGCATGCCGACCGGATTAACTTTCTGACCCACAGGCTATTCCGTCTTTTTCGACTTAGCCGGCTTCTTGGCAGCGGTTTTAACCGCTTTCTTGGCCGGTGATTTTTTTACTTGTTCGGGAGCGGCTTCTTCGACCGGTGCTTCCGCTTCTTCCACCGCCGCCTCGGGCATCCCCACCAACACCGTGAGATGACTCATACGCTTGCGAATCGGCGTGGCGCGACCCATTGCCCGCGGTAAGAAGCGGCGATAGGTCGGTCCTTCATCCACGAAAATCGTCTTCACCAGCAATTCATCGGGATTGACGTTGCGGGCTTCGTCGTTGTTGACGATATTCGCAACCGCCGATTGAATCGCCTTCAACGTCGGCTTGGCCGCCGAACGGGTGGTGAACTTCAACAGGCCGATAGCCTCGTTAACCGACTTACCGCGCACAATGTCAGCCACCAGCCGCATTTTGCGGGGAGTCACACGGATATATTTTGCGACACAGCGGGATTCCATGACTCTTCCTACTTCTTGGCCGCGGTTTTTTCGGCCTTCTTGGCCGTGTGCCCTTTGAAAGTCCGGGTAGGAGCGAACTCACCCAGCTTATGGCCAACCATGTTTTCGGTAATATAAACCGGCAAAAACTTCTTGCCGTTATGAACAGCCAGAGTATGGCCGACGAAATCCGGGGAAATCATGGAACGACGTGACCATGTTTTCAACACCTTCTTTTCGTTGGCATCATTCATCTTTAGAATGCGGGTTTCCAGTTTGGGGTCAATGAAAGGCCCCTTTTTGAGCGATCTGGCCATTCTTACGAGCCTCGAGTCTGAACGTTACGACGGCGAACGATCAGTTTGTTGGACAATTTTCTCGGGTTTCTGGTCTTATAACCCTTCGTGGGCTTGCCCCACGGTGTACAGGGATGACGTCCGCCGCTGCTACGACCTTCACCACCACCCATCGGGTGATCCACCGGATTTTTCACGACCCCGCGAACATGAGGACGACGCCCCATCCACCGGGTGCGACCCGCTTTACCGCTGGTCACTTTTTCGTGATCCAGATTCCCCACTTGACCGATCGTCGCTAGACATTGGGACGGAACACGACGGATTTCGCCCGACGGCAGCTTTAGCAGCGTATACTTCGGATCAATGGCCGAGATTTGACAAGCAGCACCCGCCGAACGGGAAATCTGTCCGCCCTTTCCGACTTTCATTTCGACGTTATGAACGAACGAGCCCAGCGGAATCTTCTCCAGCGGCAGCGCATTGCCGACCCGGATTTCGGCTTCAGTACGGGAGGACTTAATCAGATCGCCCGCTTTCAGACCGTCGGGAGCGAGAATATAGCGCTTTTCCCCATCGGCATAAAACAGCAGAGCGATATTGGCGCTGCGATTGGGATCGTATTCGAGACGCGCTACCCGTGCCGGGATATCGAATTTATCGCGCTTAAAGTCAATGATCCGGTATTGCCGCTTGTGGCCGCCACCGGTATTGATGTTGGTAGCACGTCCGTTATTATTCCGACCGCCGGACTTGTTCAACGGTGCGAGCAGGCTTTTTTCCGGTCCCTCTTTCGAGAGTTCGGGCCGCATCAACACCGTGCGAAAACGCAGGGTCGGGGTCAGGGGTCTGAATTTTTTTACAGGCATAATGCTATCGCTCGCAGGAAATCACTAAACGTTCTGCGCCAGTTCGATGGAATCGCCGGCTTTCAACGTAACCAGCGCTTTCTTCCAATTCGCCCGTTTACCGGTGAAACGTCCCAAACGTTTGACTTTGCCGCGCACGTTCAGCGTGTTGACACGAAGAACGGTCACGGAATATTTCAGTTCAACGGCACGCTTGATTTCGATTTTATTGGCAGCGGGATCAACCATGAAGGCGTACTGATTCCGCTGATCCTGCAAACCCGCGACCTTTTCGGTCAGCAGCGGTTTGCGAAGAACGGATCGTTTATGCAGCATGGTCGAGCACCTTCACCAGTTTGGATACCGCGCTTTTCTGAAAGAGCAGAGTGGTGCAGTTCATCAGATCGCGGGTCGAAGCCGCTTCTGCTTTCTGCAGCATGGTTTGTTTCAGATTACGCACACTCTTGTTCAGGATTCCATCATAGTCCGGAATCAGCAGCAGGACTTTCTCCTCACCCAGTCCCAATGCCTTGAGGACGCCGACCACCTCCTTCGTGTGCGGCGCATCCAGAACGAAATCCTCAACAATCTTGACCTTCTCTTCGCGCAGTTTGTATAGCAGCGCGCTCCGCCGAGCCAGTCGTTTCACTTTATCGGTAATCTTCACCGAATACGTATGGGGCTGCGGTCCGAAAATGGTTCCACCACCGGGATTCAAAGGCGAGCGGGACGTACCCTGACGGGCGACGCCGCGGCCTTTCTGCCGGAACGGTTTCTTACCGCCACCGCGAACGAATTTGCGGTTTTTGGTCGCCGCGGTGCCTTGCCGCTTGGCGGCCTCTTCGCTGCGGACAGCCAGCCAAATGGCGTGATCGCTGGGATCACCGGTCATCAGCGTATCGGGAATTTCCACCGATTCGCCGGACTTGGAACCATCGCGTTTATAAACGGGCAGTTGCATGATATTCTCAGCTACTTGCGAACCAGGACGATTCCCTTGGCCGGTCCCGGAACGGCGCCTTTCACCATAATCAAATTAGCGTCCACGTCAACGCGAACCACTTTGAGATCGCTGACGGTCACACGTTCGCCGCCCATGCGGCCCGACATGCGCAGTCCTTTCCAAACGCGTCCGGGGAACGTGTGCGCACCGATGGCACCGCCGTGGCGGAAAAACTCATGAGTACCGTGAGTGTTCACCGCGCCGGCGAAGTGATGTCGCTTCATTACACCCGAATAGCCCTTGCCTTTGGAACGGCCGGTGACTTTCACTTTATCACCGATCGCGAACAAGTCGCACTTCAGCGTATCGCCGATGCGCTTGCCTTCCAATTGCATGCCGCGAATTTCGCGTTCAACACGGGGAGCGGTAATCCCCAGCTTGGCATAGTGCCCCTTCTGAGGTTTATTGACCAGCTTGTCCCGCTTTTGCTCGAATCCCAGGCACGTAGCAACATAGCCGTTGCCGCTGCCGTCGGATGAACGCAGATTTGTGATTTGATTGGGGCCCAGTTCGATGACCGTAACCGGGATCACTTGTCCCTTGGCATCGAAAATCCGGGTCATGCCCAGTTTTCTTCCGATAAGTCCAATCATGTCTTGATCTCGATATCCACTCCGGCCGGAAGTTCGATGCGAATCAGCGCATCCACCGTTTTCGGAGTCGAGTTCAGGATGTCAATCAGGCGCTTATGAACCCGGGTTTCGAATTGCTCCCGAGATTTCTTATCCACGTGCGGCGAGCGGTTGACTGTAACCACTTGGCGGCGCGTCGGCAGAGGAATCGGACCGGATATCAAGGCACCGGTGGATTTCGCCGTCTGGATGATTTTTTCAGTTGATTTATCGACCAGATTATGGTCGTAGCTTTTCAACCGAATTCTTATAAAGCCCTTTTTCACCGTGGGAACCGCTTTGTTCTCGCTTCGGCGATCCGGATTCGCATATCGTCCGCGAAACCGGGACGCACTTTATCTTCTTTCCAACAACTTTTCAGATACCGACTGCGGCACTTCCTGGAAGTGGTCGAACATCATCGAGAAAATCGCTCGACCTTGCGTCAAGGAGCGCAATGTCGTCGCATAACCGAACATCTCGGACAACGGGACCATCGCATTCACGACTTGCCCGTCCGAGCGCGGGTGCATTTCGCTGACCCGGCCGCGACGGGAATTAATGTCACCGACCACTCCGCCCAAATAGGTGTCGGGGGTAACGACTTCAACTCGCATGATGGGTTCCATCAATGCCGGACTCGCAGCCCGAACGGCATCCTTGAGCGCCATGGTCGCCGCCACATTAAATGCCAATTCCGAGGAATCTACGTCGTGATAGGATCCGTCCACCAACGAGACCTTAATATCCATCAGCGGATATCCGGCCAGCACGCCGGTTTTCATCGCCGCTTCCAAGCCCTTGTGAACCGCGGGAATGTATTCCTTCGGAATCGCCCCGCCGATAATCTTATTCTCAAAGATTAAGCCGCTGCCGGCCGGTGCCGGTTCGATGTCAATCACGACATGCGCATACTGACCACGCCCACCGGTCTGTTTGGCAAACTTCGTATTCTGGTGAGCGGACTTACGAATACACTCTTTATAAGCCACTTGCGGACGCCCCACCATCGCATCCACTTTAAACTCGCGTAGCAGGCGGTCCACGATAATTTCCAGATGCAGTTCGCCCATCCCCGCGATGACCGTTTGACCGGTTTCATCGTTGAAGCCAACCCGGAAGGTGGGATCTTCATCCGCTAAACGGGACAACGCTTCGGCGATTTTATCTTGATCGGCCTTGGATTTCGGTTCAATAGCGATTTCGATAACCGGGGTCGGGAACTCCATGCGTTCGAGGAGAATCGGTTTGTTCTCTGCGCATAAGGTATCCCCCGTCCGCACTTCCCGCAATGCCACTGTGGCTGCGATATCCCCCGCCGCCACTTCCGCGATGTCTTCACGCTTATTGGCTGACATCAGCAACAGCCGGGAAATCCGTTCCCGCTTGCCGGTGGCGGCATTCAGAATATTGCTGCCTGCTTCAAGCCGACCGGAGTAGACTCGAAAGAAAGTCAACTTGCCCATATACGGGTCGGTCATGATCTTGAAAGCTAATGCCGAGAACGGTTCATCCGCATCCGGCTGGCGTTCTTCCGTCTTCTCCGTTTTCGGATGAATGCCCTTTACCGAACCGACATCCAACGGCGATGGCAGGAAATCCACGATCGCGTCCAATAGCCGTTGAACACCCTTATTCTTAAAGGAAGAACCGGCTAAGACCGGGAATATCTTCAGATCAATGGTCGCCTTGCGAAGGGCAGCACGGATTTCTTCGGCTGGAATCGGCTTATCTTCAAGAAACTTCTCCATCAAATGGTCATCGTAGGTCGAGACCGATTCGAGGAGTTTTTCCCGCCAGTGGTGAGCCACATCGTACATATCTTTAGGAACATCGTATTCCTCATAGCGAAGTCCCTGCGACTCTTCCACCCACACCACCAGCTTGAAGGTAATCAGATCAATCACACCGGTAAAAATATCACCGGCTCCGACCGGAATCACGATGGGGACCGGATTGGCGTGCAGCCGTGAGTGAATCATGTCCACCACACGGAAGAAATCGGCACCTGCGCGATCCATTTTGTTCACAAAACAAATCCGCGGCACGTTGTAGCGATTCGCCTGCCGCCACACCGTCTCCGATTGCGGCTCCACCCCGCCAACGGCGCAGAACAATGCTACCGCACCGTCCAACACCCGCAATGACCGCTCAACTTCGACCGTGAAGTCCACGTGTCCGGGCGTATCAATAATATTCACTCGATGGTCGCGCCAGTGGCAGGTGGTTGCGGCGGAAGTAATGGTAATGCCGCGTTCCTTTTCCTGCTCCATAAAGTCCATCGTGGCACTGCCTTCGTGGACTTCTCCCATGCGATGGAGGCGACCCGTATAGAATAGAATCCGTTCCGTGGTCGTCGTCTTACCGGCATCAATGTGAGCCATGATACCAATATTACGCGTCATCGTCAAAGGCAAACGCGACGTCGAATCTTTCGACGCCGAACGGGTACCTTTTTTATCTTTTACGTTCGGAACGGCCACGTTAATCTGAAATGCTTTCTGAAAATGTCAAACGAATCATGCCGGACAATTCTACCACCGGAAATGGGCAAACGCCTTATTCGCTTCCGCCATGCGGTGGGTATCGTCGCGCTTTTTAATGGACGAACCTTCACCCTTTGCCGCCGCCATAAATTCACCGGCCAGCTTCTGAGCCATCGTCTTTTCGCCACGGCTCATGGAATACGAAATCAACCAGCGGATTGCCAACGCCCGACGCCGCGAGGGGCGTACTTCCACCGGAACCTGATAGGTCGAACCACCCACACGGCGGCTCTTTACCTCGACAACCGGAGCGACGTTCTTAACCGCCTTCTGGAAAACCTCCAACGGAT